>PAXU01000078.1 GCA_002714565.1 Rhodopirellula sp. | reverse complement strand
TTGTCATTGATTCCAGAAGTGAACAACAAGGGAATTCCGCATTACCTAGTCCATCAAGATTTACCGGATCAAGCTGCGGTTTCTCAGGAAGATACAGTCCGACAAAGTACCACGACCACCGGACCACCTCTGCAATATTCTCACCTAACCGTGAATCGTGGATCTATTGGGATTTCAGAAGTCATCAAACGGCTTGTGCTATGTGAAGTGTACTCCGGCCGTTTGGAAGTTGCTCGAAGACATCTTCTGCGGTTTCGNGATCAACTTGATTTACCGGGTGACGTATATGGAGAGCAAGGCAATCTCTTGGACTTGCTGATNAGTCGCGTTNCTAAGCGTGAGGCATTACGCGACGCTGATCNCATGCGTATGCAATTTGACTTTAGGCTTACACCGGCATGGACCCTGGACGACATTCCCTGGGAGAGGACAGCAAGTACGGGGGTCGTCATCGAGCCGGTATCAGCACGAGTTAGGACGGATGAATTAATCCTGTTCAATGACTTACGTGGCATCTACGCAAGTGATATCCGCACGGGTAAGGGGATATGGAGCCCGAATTACCTGATTGCTCAAGTCCCAACTGCTGCAGAAGAATTCGAGGACAGTGAACCATATTCCGGCGTTATGCATCCGACNGTGTCGATCGACGATGGAGTGCTTGTCGCGAGACAAGGAAGNCCTGTTGCGAGTTATCGTCGTGGTCGTGATACGGCGACTNCACCTGGTTCTGTAATCNTTGCACTGGATTTGGAATCAGAAGGATTGTTNCTGCCTGGATTCCCTGTGCGTCCGCCATCAAGCGAATGGTGTTTTGATGGCAATCCTCTCTTAGTTGACGGCGACGTATTGACTGTCCTTCGTAAAAACGGAACGGTGAGGTCGGATATATTTGCGGCCTGTTACGACATAGATAATGGTCAGCAGAAGTGGATTACTCAAATTGGTAGTGTCAATGCGCGNATGTCCGGACGCCATAATGAGATCAATCAGCCATGGTTGCGACCATNTGCCGATGGAGTATTGATCTGTACGAATCTGGGAATTGTATCGAGAGTCTCACGCACCACAGGTGACATCGACTGGATAACGACATACCCACATGATTCCCAGAGAGAGCAATCCAAACGCAGATTGACGACTGGGCAGCTGGAATCTGAATTGGCAGTAATTGCGCCAGGTGATTCGGANATTGTGTTNTGTTTGCAATGTCTTACAGGCAGGATTCTCTGGATGCGGGACAATGAAATCGTCGATGAGACGACACAGGTAACAGGTATTTCAAACGATGAAGTTATCCTGTGCGGAAAACAACTTAAAACAATTGACTTATACCGAGGTGTGACGAAGACCCGATTTCCACTTCAATTCAATCAACTTGCGACGATCGAGCAATTCCCTACCGGCAAAGGGGCTGCTCGCTGGTTCGATGGCGAGTTGATTTGGCCAACCAATGCCGGGTTGTTTGTGTTTGATAGGTCGGGCGAATCGGGAGGATGGTTGATTCGACGCGTAATTGATACTGGGCAACCAGCATCNTCAGTAGTTAATCTGATATTAACACGTGGTCAGGTTGTCATTCAAAGTGACAATGCATTAACCGGATATGAGCGTGTACCTTAGATCTGACAAAATNAAAACTGAGCAGCATCTTCAGATGACANAAACTGGAAATAACGACGACCTCAAAACTCAAACAGAGTTACTCGACAGAGTTGCACAGATTGAGCAGCAGATTTCAATGCGCATCGTCGGGCAAAAAACGGTCATTCGTCAGTTACTCATTGCGCTATTTACCGATGGCCATGTGCTTCTGGTTGGCGTGCCGGGTCTTGCCAAGACTCGGCTGGTTCAAACCCTTGCACAGGTGCTTTCGCTGGAGTTTTCCCGAATTCAATTTACACCGGACCTAATGCCNGCGGANATCACCGGGACCGAAGTAATTCAGGAAGANAAATTGACCGGTCAACGCGAGTTAGNNTTTATGCGTGGACCGGTATTTGGAAATATTGTTCTTGCAGATGAAATCAATCGCACTCCCCCGAAGACCCANGCAGCGCTCTTGGAGGCCATGCAAGAGCGGCAGGTAACGATCGGGNGAACGCGNCATGATCTCCCATCGCCNTTTTTTGTCTTGGCTACGCAAAACCCNATCGAACATGAAGGAACTTATCCTTTGCCNGAAGCACAATTGGATCGGTTCATGTTCCAGTTAGTGATCGACTATCCAACGGCGGAAGAAGAATTGGAAATCGTTAAGCTCACGACCANTGATAACGAGGCAGAGTTAGATGCGGTATTGTCNGCTGATGAGATTCAGTCGTTTATCCAGTTGGTNCGTCGCATGCCGATTGCAGATCACGTTGCNAGGTTTGCAATTGANGNAGCCAGGGCCACACGTCCCGACGCAGAACTGTCGACCGAGAGTGTTGAAAAGTGGGTTCAGTGGGGTGCTGGTCCGCGAGCAAGTCAGTTTATGGTATTAGGTGCTAAGGCACATGCGCTACTTGAAGGCCGACACGCGGTAGAATATGCAGATATACTTGCTGTGGCNCCGGGCGTGCTGCGGCATCGTGTTCGGCTTAACTTTTCAGCAGAGGCGGAGGGGCGTACCGTTGACGATGTGATTCAGCATGTTCTGGATCACGTACAAAACATCACCGATCAGGATCGACTTAGTGCAGAAGCTCCCGAAATCCTTAGAACCAACGACGCTAGCTGAACTAAGCGGTATCAGGTTGCGAGCGCGTCATATTGTAGATGGCTATTTGGCTGGCTTGCATCGGAGTCCGTATCACGGGCGATCAATNGAGTTTACCCAACATCGGGAATACACAACGGGCGACGATATTCGTCATATTGATTGGAAGGTGTTTGGNCGAACAGATCGATTCTTNGTGAAGCAATATGAAGATGAATCGAATCTGATTTGTCGCATCCTGCTGGATACGAGCGAGAGTATGCACTTCAANGCTGNTTCGAGCAGNCTCAGTAAATACGAATATGGACAATGCCTAGCGGCTGCATGGTCATGGTTGATTCTGCGCCAATCTGATGCTGCAGGAGCCATGTTGTTTGATACAAGGATTCACAGTGAGATTCCAGCTCATGCCGGCTCCAATCACTTCGACGCCATTTTAGATCTGATCGAAGATCCGGTTGTTAATCCACAAACAGATCTTCCTGCTGTGTTGCGTGCACTCAACAACAAGCTAACACGCCGAAACGTGGTGGTCATAATCAGCGATTGCTTTGGCGATATTTCTGGATTAAATGATCAGCTGAAAATGCTTTGCCAGCACAGGCATGACGTCATTCTGTTGCAGATCATGGATCCTGTTGAAGTAAATCTTACACTACGAGCAGATGTAACTTTGAACGGCTTGGAACAAACCGGGTCGAGATTTGTTCCCGTGCGGCACCTCAGAAAAGCGTATTGCGCACAGGTTACTCAATTTCGTCAAGCGCTGTCGGAGATGTCGCTTAAAGCCGGTGCTTCTTTTCATGCGATCAACTCAGATCAACCGCTGAATCAGGTAATTCAGGAGATACTCATGCAACACGCCGCTCATGCAGTGGCAAAAGTGTGACACAAGTGTGGGATTGTTTAAATGATGATCAATATCATTGCGATGGGGTTTCAGTTTCCAGGTATGTGGGCCTGGTCTGTCGCTGTTGCTATTCCAATCATCTTACACCTGCTCCATCGATCGAGATCACAGCAGATGGACTGGGCTGCAATGCAGTTTATAGAACGCGCATTAGCAGAGTCGCAAGCCAGGGTGAGATTGAATCAGTGGTTGCGTCTATTGACCCGCATGGCTGTGATCTTGTTGGTCGTTACGGCACTTGCAGGTCCTCGCGCGTCGAATTCGGCTCAGAATGATATATCTGGAGAGGCACGCACGTATCGGGTCATTGTGATCGACAGTTCGTTTTCCATGTCTGAGATGCAAGGAAACGAATCCACATTTGACTTGGCCATTAAGAAAGCAACAGAAATCATACGGGTAAGTGATGAGGGCGATGGGATATCACTTATTTTACTTTCAGATGCTCCGGAACTTGTCATTAGTACACCCGCATTTGATCATGATGATGTCGTGGCAGAAGTTGTGGCGCTTGAACAGCTCCACGGATCAGCGCAGCTTCAACCAACACTTGAACGTGCGTTGGAGTTAATGTCGTCAGATTCACTCGGAGGGTTTGGGTTCGAGAAAATCGAGCTCATTGTCATAACAGATGGTGATCACTTGTTGTGGAGCCAGGCTGAATCCGAGGCGAGTAAACGCGTATTGGATGAAATACACGAGCGGGCTGTGATGCACGTACATATCGTTAGAGAGGTCACAGAGAATAATCTTGCCATAACTGGCTTAACGGGGGTCAATGATACGGGTGGTACCGGAAATTTCAGTCGGTTTTCAGCAACGGTGAAGAGTTATTCCGCGCACCCTGTTTCAAACGTTCAGCTCACCTGGCGATTAGATGGTAAGTTGCTGGAGCGGGAGTCAATCGCTCTTCAGCCCGGTGAATCTCAATCTGTAGAATTACAGGTTGATGCGATTCCCACNGGTAGTCATGTTCTTGAATGCCATATTAATGGTGACAATGTCAGTATTGATAATCACAGGTGGCTGTCTTTCACCACACGTTCGGAAGTCAAGGTGTTATTAGTTGAAGGCACACAGGGTGATGCAGAGATTTTGCAATTGGTATTCGACCCTGAATTTCCTCGAGGTAGAACCGTAGTTACACGACGGATCGATAAGACATTATTTGCATCGACNGCAGTCTTTTCTTTTGATGCAATCGTACTTTGTGATGTGCCATCGTTTGACCAGGGCGACATCGCACGACTTTCAGACTTTCTTCAGCGGGGTGGTACGGTTTTCATCATTGCCGGGGATTCGGTGAATGTCGAGAACTATAACCAATGGTCGTGGGAACCGCCGTTCAGAACAGGCCTTATACCTGGCGACTTGGGTGGTCCTGTGGATGTGGCCCCGCAATCGCTCAGTATTGTTGAAAACGGTCACTCCATTTTGCAGCGGTTCGATGATGATTTGTTGCGAAGCCTCGAACAACTTCCGGTGCAGAGAATAAGATCCTTCACACCAAATAGTGATGNTTGCCAGTCATTACTGGTGTTTGAGGATGCAGCAGTGTTGTACACAGTGTTTCGAGCAGGAGCGGGGACGGGGTTCTTTTTGGCAACTGATACTTNATCCGGTTCAGAATGGTCAGAGGTTGTGACGTGGCCGGTATTCTTACCACTCATCCACGAATCTCTTAAATACGCAATGCAAAGGCGTGATCAGTCCNGGAATTTCAAGGTCGGTGACCTTGTGCGGCGCGTTGTAAGCGTGCCGACTCGTAATGCAAGACTTCAGTTAACNCTACCGAATGAACAACAACGGTCGGCGATCTTAGAGCCGTTTCAGGAAAGCTCACACTGGAGTTTCGAGGAGACGCTAACAAGTGGTGTGTATCTCGTTGAATATGATGAACCGATCAATAAACAAGAACAATTCNTTGTGAATGTTAGCAATGAAGAATCTGATATCCGGCCATACGACGGTGATATAGCGGGAGGTGGATTCGATATCACCAATGAACCTGCGTTGAGTGTCAATTCAGCTACGTCGTCGGAGTGGTACAGNATAGTCCTTGGCGTTGTCGTAGTACTGCTGATTGGAGAGTGGTATTCACGGCCGGACTCTCACGGCGTGGAGGGTGCCTAGGTGATCAGTAGTTGGATGACATACAGTCTGNTTGCTCAGGATTCCGGTGTAATCACGTTCGATGATGTTGAATACTTTTCATCATGGCCATATTCGCTGACGGTCTGGATCGGCTTCTTGATAATATCTCTTTTGATCACTTGGGTTACAAGTCGTCATAGTATCGGAGCATTTAAGTCCCGCAGGAANAAGATACTTCTTGTCCTCCGTATGGTGATCATTGCGTTTGTTTGCATTATGTTTCTGGGTTGGTCGAAGCAAGAACATGCAACCGATTTACCGGATCTAGTCGTAATCGTTGATAACTCAAGGAGCATGACGATCGAAGATCTAATATCTGACGACTTGCCGAATAACGAAACTGCGATTGACCGTTGGACTGCAGCAAAGACATGGTTAACAGGCAGCGAATCTGGGCTGTCAGTTTTGGATGAATGGCAANAGCAATATCGGTTAAGACTGTATCTTGCGAGCGACGAGTTGGAGTCGCTTACTACTACAACTGAGTCGCTAAGTGATGTGTTGAACTCCCGCCAGCCGGTTGGTGAATCAAGCCAGTTGGGTAAATGCCTTGTGTCGGCACTTCGAAATCATCGGGGACGGCCCGTAGCTGGCGTTGTTATTATCTCAGATGGTGTTACTACGCTCGGTCCATCGCTTGGTAGTGTTGCAGAACATGCGNGACAAAGAAATATTCCGTTGTATGTTTTGGCAGCAGGCGCAGATTCCAAAGTAAAAAACGTTGCGATTTCCGATGCGCTAATGAGTGATAGCTCGTTCATAGGTGATCATGTTTCAATCCGATATTCACTCCGCGCAGAGCATTGCGAAGGTGAGGAAATTACAGTCAACGTGAAGAACCGTGGCACCGATGAGATTCTCGCGTCCGCGAACCATACTGTCGGAAGTGAAATTGAATTCAAGGATCAGATCTCGTTCATCCCGAGCAATACCGGTGATAACGAGTTATTGCTTGAAGTGGTTCCGCTGGATGCTGAATCGACTAAGGACGACAATTACTATCCGCTTAGTGTTAGTGTACGTGATGATCCGATAAGGGTCTTACTTGTAGACTCAGAACCACGTTTTGAATTCCGNGCATTAAGTGATCTCTTGCAGCGAGCCAGACACCCGGGTTCCAACGATCAACCTGTTTTTGAGGTCACGCATGTTTTGCAATCTTCTGACCAACAGGGTAGTGATGACAATTTGTACCGTTCGGTATTTCCATCCGATCAGGAANATCTATATGAGTTTGATGTGGTCATTCTGGGTGACGCTGATCCTCAATGGCTTGGTAACAGTAGCATGGAGATTCTCGAGACATTTGTTACAGAACGTGGTGGCGGTATTGTTATTTGTTCAGGCCAACGCTTTATGCCACATGAGTTTGCAGATACACCTTTAGCGACTCTGGTGCCGTTTGACATAGACTCCGCTGTACGACTTCCTATGAACGACGACTTTGCGGAATTGCAAAATATCTCGTTGACAGAACTCGGTGTGTCGGCAAGCCAGTTGCAATTGGCAGAGACACAAAGTCACACCAGCGAAATCTGGTCTAAGATGCCNGGTTTATATTGGTGGCTCGAGGTGGAGACTATTAAACCAGGTGTGCAGTCATTGGTTCATATTGACGAGGATGGCTCAGATCAATCGGTTATTTCGCAGAGTTTTATTGGGGCCGGACGCGTACTCTTTCATTTCACTGATGAGACTTGGCGATGGCGTGGTCATGAGGATGGTGAAGCTGTCTATAACAGGTATTGGATTCAGTCGATTCGGGAGTTATGCAGATCGCAGTTATTAGGAAAGACTAGAACTGCGGAGCTTACAACAGACAGAGCGGAATCGTTGTTTGGCACACAGGTGCAGCTGCGTTTGCATTATCTTGATGGCGAAAGAGTGCCGGCATCAAACAAAGTACTGGTTAGCTTAATTCGAGATAACGGCATAAAACGCACTGTTACACTTGAGAGACTTCTTAATAGTCCAGAGGTGTTCGTCACCGCAGTTGGTCAATTGTCCGTCGGCAATTGGTCGGCACGGGTTGTCTCGCCTGTGTTTTCCGAAGGTGCACCAGAATGCCGATTTACCATCGTTGCTCCGGATGGTGAAATGTCTAAGACCAGTCTCGATGAGCAGGATTTAGCAACAGCCGCAGAAATTACGCGTGGTCGTTACTACCAATGGCAAGAAAAAAGAGAACTAGATAGAGATTTGCCGGAAGGTCGCCGCGTGCCAATTGATTCCAAGCCACCGTTTCCGCTATGGAACCACTCGCTTGTACCACTGGTTCTTTTCTTACTTATTTCTTGCGAGTGGATTCTTCGACGCCGAATTGAAATGAACCACTCGTCGTGAATTGCGATATTCAATTGTGTCGACTGAATATAATGAAGAGCAATGCAACACAATTCTCAACAGGTGAATGAGCGTCTTTTAATGCTTGCGAAGCGAATTCGCAGGCTGGCACTGCTCCGTGCATGGGCAGTGTTATTCGTCGTGACCGTTGCATCGTCCATGCTTTGTCTTTTTCTGGACTATCTGGTGCGTTGGTCGAATCCGATAGCACCAATTCTGGGATCTGGGTTTGTAATCATGAGTACTACATGGACTTTCTTTAGGTCTGTGCTGCCATCGATGAATTCAGAGTTGTCACCGTTTGCAATGGCCTTGCACATCGAACGTAAGCATCCGGGTTTTGGGCAACGNCTCAGTTCAGCTATATCTCTAAGTGAATCTGATGAGATGGAAACCAGACAATTTACTAATGCGCTTTTGAGTCGTGTAAATACCGAGTTGACCGAAGAGGTAATCTCCGGGATGGTCGATATGCGACGTGTCCGGCGATCGGGTATTAGTGTGTTGGTGTTTTTATTCATTTTGATTTTTCTACCCGTTATTCAGCCCACNGTAATTTCAATTGCAGCCCAACGCTTAATCTCACCTTGGGATGCGCCCAACTGGCCGCGTAGACATGCACTGAAACCGGTCGGCGATTCAAATCAAGATAACCCAACTCAGTTTGTTGTTGCTTTAGGTGAAGATTTTACGGTTCAAATAGAGGACAAGAACGGCCGTTTACCAAAACAGATTTGGGTTGAAGTGTGGAAGGACTCACTGCATCTCTCCTCGATTGAGGCCGANGTGTCGTTCATGCCCAATATCGCCGAGGTAACATTGGTGAACGTGCGTGAACCATTTGAATTCCGGATTAGCGGCGGCGATGATCCTGGTGAGCAATGGTATGAAGTTCTGGTGGAGATACCGCCACGAGTAGAACGCATTGAATTTGAGATTGTTGCACCGGAATACACGGGTCTACCTCCGATTTTATCAGATGGTAATCTTCGAATTCTATCCGGTTCACAAATCGTACCATCGATTGAATTCTCACATGCCGTTGACTCTGCGCACATTTGGTTTGAATCGACTGATCTTAAACGCAAGGTCTCTCTCACAGACACAGACGATGTATCGGGTGCTCGCCAACACTTAAGCGATACACAGTGGCAAGTCGATGAATCAGGAGAATACTGGATAGAGTACGTAACTATCGCGGGGGCAAAAACGAGTACGCGACCACAAAGAGTGATTGCAACATACGACGATCAGCCACCAGGTATTAATGTCACATGGCCGCAATCTGAATTGGATGTTGGATTGACCGGTGCTGCAAATCTCACAATTGAATTGAGAGATGATATCCACGTCAAACGGGCCATGCTGATATTTTCGCTTGATGAAAGTGATGAATTCGTACAAATGACGATACCCGTTGCTGCGTTGCCGAATTGGACGCTTGAACAGGCAGCGGATATTCATGCCGGTACATTCAATCAGTCTCAATCGATCGAACTGCTATGGGATCTTTCCAGTATTGCTGGACTGTACCCAGGTCAGCGAATTGCATACCACATCGTGGCGGAAGATATTCACGGTCAAGTTACAGAGTCACCAACCGCTTACTTGCGGCTTGTGTCATCGAGACAGCTGATTCGCTCANTGCAACAAAAACGTGTGCACTTAATCGAGTCACTGAGAGACCTTCAATTGGTGCAACAAGACATGATTTCCAATACCGGCACGTTGATGGAGCAACTGGATAATGAACAANTAGCATACGCGGACGTGTCAGGNATCTTGCAATCTGTCGAATTACATCAAGGCGATATAAAACGCGCGTGCTCGCTTGAGAATGGCAGCGTGCGGATGCAAATCCGGAGGGTCGTCGAGCAGAGTGATCTCAATCGNTTAAGCAATTTCGCCGAACGAAAGCGTCTTTCCGGATTGCTTGATCAACTTGATGCAATCCACGAGACGCGTCTGGTTGCTTTGTCACAGCTCTTGAGCGACTTGGTTGATACAACATCGTCAGGTACGGAATTGGAATCAAGCGANGTGCAGGCACAACTGGCAAGAATCTATGNCCTGCAAACCGATNCGGAANGTGACTTGGAAAATGCACTTTCCGGATATCGCTCGCAACTTAGTTATCAACAGTTTACGCTTGGCATTTCTGAATTGAGGCAAATTCAGGAAGGCATTGGAACGGATCTGCGAAACTATCTTGGGCAACAACTCGTTGGTTTATCAATTGCCAAAGAACGNATCGATCAAACAGCCAGACTTCAGGGCGACTCTGCGCAAGAGCTCACTCAAATCGTAGATAACATGAAGCAGTGGCTTATAGGCGAATCTGTTTCCAGAGAAGACGCAAGATTTGTTGCTGATATGCTGCAAGTCCATAGCCGCTGGGCAATTTCAGAACGTATGAGGCAAATCAGTCGNCTGATCCATGGCGCCGGAGTACAGGAGTCTCTAGAGCAGCACGAATTGGTCATGCAATATCTTGAGCAAATGATCGATGCGCAGGGTGCCTCTACGGAGATAGTGCGTCACGAAACGCATTCACAGTTACTTGCGATTTCGGCGGAAGATATGCATGCAATTTATCGTGACCTTAAAGCATTGCATGAGGCAACTTCCATGTGGGACGGCGAAGTAAATGGTATTCGAGATGAATTAGTTTTCCGACAAGAAGCGGTGTTGGATGCAGTCACAAATATTGCTGGCCGCGATCTTAGACAATCTGCTGTTCAGTTTGCACTAAGTAGACTGGAGCGTAATCTGAGTCAGGCTTTGCATAATCTGACCGTGCCAAATCGACTCGTTGCCATCAAACATCAGGTGATTTCACTAGAATTGCTCGAGCACATGGTACACGTGATGACCAATTCAGTATCCATGCAAGCACAGATCGCAAATCAAACGGAGGTTCGAGTCCCAGGCGGTGAATCGACTGAGGGTGAAGCTCTCCTGTTATCACAAGTTCGATTGTTGATACGGCTTCAGGCCGATATCAACCAACGCGTGGACGAGGCATACGGCGACGGAAACTCTGAAGATTTGACAGATCAACAACGCAATGAACTTGAGTTGTTAGCTGCAGATCAGATCCGCATTGCGGACTTGGTTTCTGAGATACGCAAGCAAGATCTGAAAAATAGAACGAAGCAAGGAGACAGTCGGTGAATCAACGTTGGTTACTTCTTCTTGTGCTGGTGATTAGTCTGTTCGGCCGACTGCATGNTGACGANGGATTAACAGGTAGACGTGGTGAAGTTTCNCCACTCAATAACGAACTTAAACTGAGGCTATTTAGCAGTCCGACACGGCCTGGACAAGCGGAGGCGGAGATTCGTGAAAGCAGTGAAGTAACGGAAGCGACGGAGTCCGGCGAAGATATTGGTGCCGCCGGTGAATCGAGTGCTTTACTNAACGCAGAGATTCAAATGCGTCGTGTTAGTGAACGCTTACGCGGGTTTGATGCCGGTCGGCAAACTCAAACAATTCAAGCTGGTGTGTTGGAGCAACTNAATGGAGTCCTGAAAAACAGAGTTGTTCAGGGTGATGATGCAAGTGNAGGAACATCGTCTACTCGCAGCGGTGTTGGTTCAGCAATGTTGGATGTGAATTCCACAGATACGCCCGAGCAAACTCCAGNACTCATNCCAATGGANTCTCTGGATGATCGCTGGGAAAAACTTCCACCACGCATTCGGGANCAGTTAAGGAGCAGCCTGTTTAATCAATTTGCTCCACAATACAGGCAACTGCTCGAGAGATTCTACTTGAGACTGGCCACTCCACAGATGAAAGACGANGAGGAGTGACCATTGCTTACTAGAAGACAGCTATTCCCCATGCTGATTTTGAGTGGAGCCGTGCCGTGTATGCGGGCTCGANTGCACGCACAAGACGGTAGGAAGTTATACAACTCGGTCGCCAGGAAATCAGTGCAATCTGGATTAAAGTACCTCTCCTTGGCACAGGAGGAGAACGGTACGTTCGGCGATAGTGCTTATCAGGACAGTACCGCCATTATTAGCCTTGCCGGGTTAAGTTGGCTGGCTAGTGGAAGTGTGCCGGGAAGAGGGCCGTTTGGATCCGTGCTCAGACGTTGCGTGGATTACGTAGTGGCGCAAAGTGATTCGAGTGGCTTGATTGCATCGGAGGCAGAGCAGAACAAACGGCCGATGTATGGGCACGGATTCGCAACACTGTTCCTATCGCAAGTCTACGGTATGACAAGGAATCCGCTGGTGCGTACGGTACTTGAGAAGGCAGTTGGGTTGACGTTGGCGACTCAAAATTCTGACGGTGGCTGGCGTTATCAGCCTGAAAAGTCAGATGCGGATATTTCAGTGACAGTCTGTCAGGCAGTCGCACTTCGTGGTGCAGTGAAGTCAGGCTTTCGCGTGCCTCCTGACACAGTCATGCAATGCAAATCCTATCTCAGCAAATGTCAGAATCCAGATGGTGGATTTATGTATACGCATCAGGGAGGCGAAAGTGCATTTCCCCGCACGGGTGCTGCCTTGGTCGGCTTGTTCAACTGCGGAATCTACGAAGGTGANCTTGTTGAACGAGGATTGGCGTTCTTGGATGAAAACTGGCCGGAAGAGTCTGACTATAGTAGTTCACCGCACTACTTTTACGGCATTTACTATGCATCTCATGCATATTGGCAAGCTGGGGGTGAACGATGGTCGCGTTGGTACAAGTCGATAAGAGATCTACTGACGGATCGGCAGGAATCTGATGGCAACTGGCGTGATGAGCATGTTTGTAATGAATACTCGACTGCGATGGCCTGCTTATCGCTGCAAATGCCGAATAACCACCTACCAATTCTGCGGCGATAACGAAAGAAACATGCCTACCTGTCAGCAACCCGCGCGGAAGTCCGAAAGAGCAGCAACGAATGCGTGCTGGCAATTGCGTTTGTATATCGCTGCAGTTTTCATTTTGCTCTTAATCTCTCCGTCTGCATTGTCACAACGGCTGCATTTGACAGGTAAAACGGTGAGTAATGTGGCTCTAAAGGCGNTAACGCCGGATAGTGAATTCGCATTTAAATCAACAACTGACAACGGTGAGCAATTCCNAGCTGCTGTTGGTTGGAGTGATCTCGTTTCATGGGGATCGATGGCTGTCGTCCGCACTCCTCATCTTGTCGTATTGGCTGATGGATCACGCATTGCAGCTACACAGCTTCAAACAAACAAACAGTCGTTGCATATAGAATCTGAAGTGTTCGAGAGTGTTGAGCTGCCGTGGGCGAACGTAAAAGCAGTAGTACTACAACTACCTCGCAGACTTGAAGATCGCGATAAGNTGGTATTTGATGTGTGCGATCATGACTCCGAGGANAAAACCGACTTGCTAATCATGTCAGACGGTTCCAAGGTTTCCGGAAGTGTACTCTTTGTCGATGGTGACACGATTCAAATTCAATTGGGAACGCTGCCGGTACTTATAGAACGTAAACGAGTACGAGCNGTTGCTTTTGGAAGAGAAGGTATTGATAACCTGCTCCAATCCCGTGTCGTTGGCACGCGTGATGGCTCAATTATCCGTTGTAAACGGCTTGAAGTAGATGCTGACACATTGCAGGTTGAGACGACGGAAGAGATACGGTTAACCACTTTGTCACCACTATTATCCGGCGATCCGTCGGGTGTTGATTATCTATGTTTCATTCAGTCGACCAGTGAAAAAATCGTCTGGCTTGATACGATCGAACCAAGTCACTTTCGGCACATTCCTCTACTTGGGCTGAACTGGCGTTTTAATATCAATCGAAGTGTTAAGGGCCTCCATTTGCGAGTTCGTGCTGGAGATTCTTACCTCAGAGGGATAGGCATGCACCCGACAAGTGTCATTCAGTTTGAATTGCCATCTAATTCGGTCGACTTTGTAACGGAAGTGGCGATGGATCATAGCGCCGGTCGCCGTGGGAGTGTGAGCGTTCACATCTTACTGTCCGACAACGGTGAGGATTGGGATGAAGTCTACACAAGCAATGTCATTCACGGGAGCGACGCGGTGTTGCCGATTAAAGTTCCTGTTAGTGGNCGCAAGCACATCTCACTTGTCGTGAACCATGCGAATGACGGAGATGTGTTAGATCACGTCAATTGGTTAAGGCCGTATATCGTGGTGAAGCCGAACTAGTTGNGAAAACTAAGCACCATATTTTCCAAGACGGTCGGCATTTGCTAGTGCAAGACTCATCAAGTACTTGGCTTCGAATTGACCTAGCCCACCGGTAATACAAGTCGTCTCATTGAATGCAGTGTGGTTATCCGCTCGGCAGCAATCTGAAGCGATCAGTGTTGGTACCGGATGCCANCTGTGGCTTGAAAGGAATGCCGGCGTGCTATGATCCCCGGTGACAATGAGCACCTCTGGATCAAGCTCTGTGAATAATGGTATCGCAGNGTCAAACTCTTCGGTACGGGCTTTTTTTGCATCGAAGTTACCGTCTTCACCAGTACTGTCCGTGTACTTGAAGTGCACAAAGAAGAAGTCGTAGTTATCCCAATTCTCTTTAACAGCGGCAGCTTGTTCTTCAAGATTNTGAGCGTTTCCAACGATGTCCATTCCCACGAGTCTAGCTAAACCTTTGTACATCGGATAAACCGCGACTGCAGCGGCTCGTAGCCCATACACCTCTNGGTACGTTGGCAAATTTGGTTTTGCAGCAAACCCTCGCATGGTGTGAAAGTTCGCTTTTTCCTCGCCGTCCAGTAATTCGCGTGCCTGACGCAGGAATTCCTTGGCAACTTCCACTGTTTTGTGACTATCGTCGTCATATGCAATCGGATTCAGTGGTGGCACGCCTGTTGCCTGCGGATCTGTATCGTTTACGTGACCACCGAGGCCTTCTCCACGAAAAACGACAACGAAGCGGTGTTCTTTGACTGGCTCAACAAAGATCTCAATTCCATCTATCGCTATTTGACGAAGTCGTTCCACCAGCGGTGTACTCTCTTCCGTCGGGATTCGACCAGCGCGNCGGTCGGANATGTTTCCATCAGCGTCAAGTGTGCAGAAGTTACAGCGAATGGCGACATCACCATCTTGCAACTCAAACCCGATTCCTGTTGCTTCTAGTGCTCCGCGACCGATTTGATACTTGATGGGGTCATATCCAAAAAGCCCAAGGTGGCCTGGGCCACTTCCGGGACTGATACCAGGCAGTACAGGAATGCTGGCACCCTGAACTCCGTTTACTGCCAAGGCATCCAGATTGGGAGTTTCAGCTGCCTCTAGCTCAGTCGGACCTCCCTTTTCGAAGGGTAAACCGCCGAGGCCATCAGCTACCATCATGATGATCTTGGAATTGTTTTTTGCATGTAGTTTGCGGGTGAGATCGTGAATATCCATGCGACAGTTCTGTGTGACTCTTTATGCTAATTGTGTGGTGATGGCCGATCGTTGAGGCCGTTATAGTTTTAAACGGACTCAGGTGTTCGTCGGTAATAAATGCATTTTTGCCGTATTTGTGAATTCCACAAGTACCACTATTGCAGGATAGGGCAATTCGCTTCACGATTGACCAAATAAGTACAGTATTTTCACTCGGGTATTGTCTCAATGTCTTCAATCGGAATCAGCCTCAATACAACAGGTTGCTTATCGCCTGTATCAACTCTCACAGACGATGAAATCACAGGATTACATGACTCGCTGTCAGAGATTCGTGACCAAATNGCTGTGACGGATCTGAATNCAATGGCTTCAGGAGAAATTTTCGAGCACCAGCGACCACTTGATGCGGCGTTTTATTCAATGCCCACTAGGCTGTTATCAGAATTTGAAGCNGGCGGTGATAGCAGTGAAATTGGAAGGATTCTCGATGCAGCAAAGAGGATCCAGACTTCATTTGATGCAGTGGTTGTTCTCGGGATCGGAGGCTCTTACATGGGCGCCCGGGCACTCCTGCAGGGTTTGAGATCACCTTACTATAACGAGCTCGATGCCGAGAAACGGAATGGGTGTCCGAAAATCTACTTTGCCGGTAACAACCTCGATAACAGTGCATTATCTGATTTGCTATGTCACCTCGATTCGTTTGGCGACAGGTGGTGTACGATCGTTATNAGCAAAAGCGGAGGCACTTTGGAAACAGCCGCTGCCTTGCGGGTCATCGTCGAGCGAATGCGAGATTCAGCTGCGGGCTTAGGCGGCCGNGTTATTCCCGTCACCGGCGGCTCGGGGAAACTACAGGAGTTGGCGGATCAACTTGGATGTGATGTGCGTTTTCCGGTACCAGATGGTGTCGGCGGCCGATTCAGCGTTTTTTCAGCCGTCGGACTTCTCCCTGCCGCAGTAATCGGGTTGGATATTCTGGAATTGCTGCGAGGTGCATCAGAAGCAAATCAGTGTTTTGAAGAAACAGCCGTGGCTGAAAACCCAGTCCTTAGATTTGTTGCTGTTGAATCGCTTA
This sequence comes from Rhodopirellula sp., assembly GCA_002714565.1. Lineage (GTDB taxonomy): Bacteria > Planctomycetota > Planctomycetia > Pirellulales > Pirellulaceae > UBA11883. The sequence continues at coordinate 14,022 of PAXU01000078.1, read as the reverse complement.
TGGAGCAGTTGCTTGGTTGCACGATACGCGTGACGAGCGTCTGGAGTGACTCTCTTGAATCGACGGGGTTTTGGTATGACCAACTGTTGGCAGAGAGCCTTGGCAAACGAGAATTAGGTGCAACTCCTTTAACTGCNGTGAATACCCGAGATTTACATTCACGTTCTCAACAACATCAGCAAGGGCGTCGAGATAAACTAGTTGTGAATCTGACTATCGGACAATCAGGCGGTGATGCCATTGTGATCCCCAAATGTGAAAATGACCAGGATCAATTAAATCAGGTAGCGGGCACGACGTATCCGGAGTTGTTGCGAGCAGCAATAGACGGAACGAACCGGGCGCTAAACGATGTAAATCGTCCGACCATCGATTTGAACATGCAACAATTAGATGAACGCCACATGGGACAACTCCTGCAGTTTCTAATGATCGCAACTGTTGCTGAAGGTAAACTGCTGGGAATCAATCCATATGGCCAACCCGGCGTAGAAGCATATAAACAAAACATGAAGTCCATATTGGATATGGACAGCTAATACCCACTGAAGGAACTAACTCATGACTACGAGAGTCACGTTTGTCGGNCACAGCACTTTCCTCATTGAATCGGGCGAATCCAGAATCTTAATTGATCCGTTTCTCGCGGATAATCCCGCAACGGAGCTGGCACCNGCTGACGTACAGGTGGATACCATACTCGTCACGCATGGTCATGGAGACCACATCGCCGACTTGGTTGAAGTGGCGAGCAATACCAATGCGCTTGTTGTATCTATGGTGGAGATATCAAGATGGTTGGGAGAGAAGCACGGGCTAACCAACCTGCACGAAATGAATTTTGGTGGCACCGTTCAATTACCATTCGGTAGCGTCAAGATGGTGCCAGCGGTGCATACGTCCGGGTTACCAGATGGCAGTTATGGCGGCTTGCCGGCAGGGNTTNTTATCCGATTTCCCGAAGGCACGGTCTATTTCGCTGGTGATACTGCTCTATTCCTAGATATGGAGCTAATTGCTAGGGCAGGAATTGATCTCGCATTTCTTCCGATCGGTGACAACTACACGATGGGCCCGGATGATGCACTCGAGGCGGTCAAGATTTTAAACCCCAAACGGGTTGTGCCATGCCACTACAATACATGGCCGCCGATTGAACAGGACCCTGCTGCCTGGGCCGAGCGAGTGAACGAACAAACGGACACTGAATGTATCGTTTTGGGAAGTGGCCAAACGATCGAGCTATAATGAATACGGAATCTTCACCTCCGGAGCCTTAAGGAGAGAATAAATGAAAACAAAGAACAAAAGGCGAACGATCTGTCGTGGTCTGTTCGTGATGTTGTTTTCTATTTGTAGTTCAATCGCATTTGGGCAAACCCAATTGCGTTATCAGTATGAAGCGGGGAGCAGTGCACAACAGCAGTTTGTGCAGCAGAGCGATGTGTCGGTTGCGGTTGCGGATCAAAAGATAACGTCATCTCTATCGCACACTATTCGCTGGCGGGTAAACATAAGCGATGTTTCAGATGAATCGTCAGCGGCGATCAGTCGAACGATTGAGGGCGTGAAAATTGCCATTAGCGCGCCAGGATTGCAATCGGTTGAGTATGACACAGACAGCGCTGAAAGTGAGGAGGCATCACAACTATTGGATTCCATTAAAGCAATGGTAGGTCTAGAGGTTAAGTATGACTCGGATGCCATTGGTCGCATAACCAANCTGGCGGTGGATAAATCNGCCTTGGACAAGATTAGCTCATCGATCGTCAACGGTGCAGCCGTCGTGAACGAGAGTTCACTGACCAAAATGGTCAAGGGTGCAACCATTGTGCTACCTNCCAAACCCGTANAGCANGGTGATAGCTGGAAGCAAGTTTTCGCTTTCGATACGACAGCGTTGCCNGCATCGATGGCGCTTGAGTTTACGTACAAAGGCAATACAGAACGCGATGGTAAACAACTTGAAGTGCTAGATATAAAGCCACGACTGACGATACAGAATGATGGCAAGACTGCCAGAGGAAAGGTATCCATTCGCAAACAGCAAGGGCAGGGTACTTTGTTGTTTGACAATTATAAAGGAAGCATCCATGAACTCAGTTTTGAGACAGTTGTTGAGACGGAAGCTGTCATCGGGCAAAACACTGTGGCACAGACCGTGTCCACGAAGGTAACACTGAGCAACTCGCGGCCGGAGTAAGGAAAGCTTGATGTCAGAATATACAACGGTCGCACAGGTTGACGAGATTCCGGACGGTCAGGGAAGGATGTATACCGTCAACGGCCGAATGATTGCGGTGTTTCATGAAGCCGGAGCNTTCAAGGCAACAGATGATCTTTGCCCACANATGGGGGCATCGCTCGCTGGTGGNTACCTTGAAAAAGGCGTGGTCGTGTGTCCCTGGCATGCATGGCGATTCTGCGTGGATGATGGCGCCTGGACGGATAACCCGGAATTGAAAATTGACACCTTTGATGTGCGTTTAGATGGTGACAACGTTCAGGTATCTGTACCTCCTCGAGAGTCCATAGATTAACTGAACTCGCAACGGATCGTTGCCGTAGAAGAGGGACTGTTTATGAACCAGGATAAAATCACATTTTCAGAGTTTCAGCATCTGATCAAGGAGATGTATTTCGAGAAAGATGCCGAGCGGGGNATAGACGGTACATTCATGTGGTTAATGGAAGAGGTCGGCGAGCTAGCATCCGCACTACGTGCAGGCACACTTGATGATAAAACCGAAGAGTTTGCGGATTGTCTGGCTTGGTTAACAACCATTGCCAACGTAGCTGGCGTGGATTTGACTGATGCAATTCGTCGCAAATACGGTCATGGTTGTCCCGGGTGTGGTCAGTTTGTTTGTAGCTGTGATGATGCCGGCAAGCCATAACGACTTTATTTATGGCAGACTTACAACAATTCCTTTCGAATCTCGTGGTACTTTACTACCTGAAGTGACCGATGAATAAGAGTAGGAATCACTGCGCAACTTGAGAGTTTAAACGAGCAGTCAAGATCATCCCCATATGGACATCATAGGTTGAACGCATCAGGTCGAAAGATGGATTCAGGCTGCTGGACAAGCAGGATATTGCTTGCGTTCTTGTGCATGGCAACGGCACATTTCCATGTTGATGCACACCCGGGTCACTCTGGTCCCAGCTTTGACGTGACGGTCGGAATAGACGGGCGGGTCAAACTGGGGCAATGGACGCAAATACAACTCCATGTGGATGCCGGTGAGTCGACATTCGATGGTTCATGGCAGGTTNTCGTCTCTGATGGGGACGGTTTCAAGGTTACATACACGAGTGGTTCAGAGCTCGTGTCGGTGGCTCCATCGCAACAGAGCATCGAATCCATGTTGGTACGTGTTGGACGTGCACCATGGCGAATCGAAGTCGAAGTGCTGCAACAGGATTCAGTCGTCTATTCGAAAGTCGTTTCCGTTGGTTCAGGGATGCAGGCGATCCGCGCAACGGATTACTGGATTATGCAGGTTGGCTCCAAGACAAATATCAATCAACTGTCTATCAGACGCCTCGTATCGGAAAATGAGCAAATCACCGATGTGTACGTCACCTCGCTCGATGACGTACAACAATTACCGATCCATCCCCGTGCACTCGATGGAGTTGATGTCATCGTGCTTGGTACAAGTGATAAGTCTCTGTTGGACTCCATGACTGAGAGCCAGGTTGCGGCATTGGTTAACTGGGTAAAGCAGGGCGGACAAATCGTGCTGTCGGCTGCACGCAATGCAGAATACCTAGTAAGCTGCGGTAATCCGATTCACGCCTTAATCCCAGGCAATATTCAAGAGACCCATGAGCAATGGATAGCGACCGGCATCGAAAACTATATCAAAGCCCGTGAGACGATTAGCTCGACGAGGATACCTGGCCGCACGTCTCCCATGTTGGAATTGACAGACGTCGCAGGCCACGTGGAAGCCATGGACGGGGTGGGTGATACAGGTCGTATTCCCGTACTGATCCATAGCCGCTTCGGATTTGGAAAGGTGGCTTTTGCAGCTGTCGATCTTGACCTGGAACCGTTTGCCAGCTGGGGAGATACGCAGCGATTGTTGCACCAGATGATTGCAGGTGAACAGAGCGGTCGTGCGAATTCAGAGGTGTTTAGCGATCAGGCGCGCGGAGCTCANGCCGGGTTTGATGATCTGTCCGGACAGTTGCGATCTCAGCTTGATCACTTTGACAATGTTGCACCGATTCGGTTTTCGTGGATTGCATCACTACTGATTCTCTTTATCCTGCTTATTGGACCGGTAGATTACTTCGTTTTGAAACGACTTAACCGATTGCGGTTGTCGTGGCTGACGTTTACCACGCTNGTTGTGATCTTCAGTATTATCCCGCTGCTAATGCACTCTTCATTGCATTCTTCTCCAACATCAATTCGCCAGATAGAAGTGGTTGACTATGATATTCCATCCGGTCAGTTGCGAGGCACTAATTGGGCGATGCTGTATGCACCAGAAGCATCTGCGGTTGATGTGGACCTGCAGATACATGATGACACCAAACCCACCGAAAAAATAATTGGATGGCATGGTTTGCCGGGGACCGGACTTGGTGGATTGTCTCGTCGAAGTTATCAAAAATTACTGGATCATGAGTATCAGGCNGATCCGGAAAACGGAGAGTTGCGATCACTGCCGATTCCGCACGGTGGCACACGGTATGTTCAATCCCGTTGGTCGCGGCAGCAGCCGAGCGGAGTGAGATTTGAACTTAAGCCAGATAGAAGCCGTATCGGAATTCGTGGCACGATTCATAACCCGTTCGATTTCCAGCTNCGCGATGTTCTGGTGTACTACCGCGGAAGATTATATCCAGTGAAGGTTCTGGAACCGGATGGCGTGATTGACCTAGATGATCTTGCCGGTGATTCTGTAAGTATCGAAGGATATTTCACTCGGGCAAAAGTCGAAGGCGGCCGCTCTCGGGCCAGACCGTGGTCGACCAATGATGAAANCATCGTGCGACTTGTTCAGGCGATGATGTTTCACAAAGCAGTNGGCGGAAAATCATACACCGGTCTGGTTCATCGATATGACGGCTTTCTGGACCTGTCACACTTNTTGGGTACCAACCGTGTCGTTCTATTCGGATGGTCAACGAAGAACCACCAATCGGAAATCTCCATCTCTGGGAACTTCAGTGGTGAGATTGTAAATANTCAATGGTCGTTTTATCGCGTCAGTTTTCCGAGCTTGTCGTCGGACGACGTTGCAACGAAAACGGATGCTGCCGTGCTGGGTGATTGAGTTTGTGAAGTCAGGGAGTCAATGTCGTGATTAAGACCGCCGGATTAACGAAAAAGTACGGTGATATGTATGCCATTCAGAATATTGATCTGGATCTGGATGAAGGTGATTTGTTTGGATTCATTGGTCCCAATGGTGCTGGCAAAACCACGACGATGCGCATTATTGCGACGCTGCTAAATCCAACTTCCGGTGAAGCATACGTCTGCGGGAATTCGATTTATACCAAGCCCAAGGAAATACGCCGGTTGGTTGGTTACATGCCGGACTTTTTCGGGGTGTATGACGACATGAAGGTGATTGAATATCTCGAATTCTTCGCGGCTGCCTATCGTATCAAGGGTGAAGAGCGGCGAAAACGATGCAATGAGATGCTTGAGATCGTGGATTTGGATTTCAAGCGTGATGCTTATGCCAACACGCTTTCACGAGGGCAAACGCAACGACTCGGGTTGGCACGCGTATTGCTTCACGATCCACAGGTGTTACTTCTTGACGAACCGCTGAGTGGTTTGGATCCGCGTGCCAGGATCGAAATGCGGGAATTGCTGCGGCGGCTTGGCCAAATGGGAAAAACGATTGTCGTTAGCAGTCATATCCTGCCGGAGTTAGCAGATATCTGTAACAAGATTGGAATTATTGACCGCGGCGTAATGACCGTGAACTCGGATGTTGCAGACGTAATGCAGCAGATTCGGCGNAAGATCGGATTACATATCCGCGTTACAGGTGATCCACAAAAGGCTGCCGAAATCGTTAGCAATCACGCAAGCGTCGATACGGTGGAACTGGTTGATGACCAAATCATTGTGTCTTTACATGAGGATGAAACCGATTACAGCGTGCTCGCCCAATTGCTTGTGGAAGCGGGGCACGGGATCCTGCTATTCCAGGAAGAGTCCGTGAACCTAGAGAAGGCATTCATGATGTTGACGAAGGGCACAGGGGTAAACTTCTAGTCTTGCTGAACGCCTACCCGATAATTTCGCGTTTCTGTTCTACGTAGTCCCAAACGACGAATCGATCCAAATCACTTCCAGCGGTAAAGAACACACGCCCGGATGTGGATTCAGCTAGGCGGTACGCAAACCGTATATCCTCTTCGGACTGAGACCAACTCGGTACCAGAAAAATGTTGATACAAATTCCTTCCTGCTGGCANCGCATTGCTTCACGCATCGTTGCATCGTCTGTGGATGGATCTGGTGGATAGAGCAGGTAGAGCCATTCTTGATCAAAGTGGGCTGTTGGCAGCCCATCGGTGATGAGGATTACCTGTCGATTCGGTGTGTCCTGAGCGGAAAGATGTTGACGTGCGAGTTGTAGTGAATGCTGAATATTCGTGAAGTGCGGTGGTAATTGATATTCGCTGATTTCCGGATTGCTCATGTCGACCTTGAATCGAACAATCGGATCGGTGATTGTCACTGGTTTGGGCAGTAGGTTGATGATCTCGCTACGATGACAAAGCTTGCCGAATGTGTACATTTCGATGAATTGCACAAAGTCACCCGGATACTCCGAACGGATCAGCCCATCTAGTGCTAATGCCATCCGTTTCACATTCATGTATTGCCCTTCATATCGCATCGAGCCGCTCATATCCATGATTACGGCGGTAGCACACTTAGGGCTGTTACGGGTTTTATGCACTTCGATGTCGTCTGGATGTAGTTTGATGGAGTCACCAGTGCCACTACGTATGAGGCTGTTTATGAACGTCTGTGGTAAATCCATATGCGCTATAGAATCACCAAATTCATATGCCTTGGTCTGCTGTACCTCTACCGAACCTTCACCCTCAATCGGTCCCGAATGACGACCGGTTTTCGACTCTTGTAGGTTAGAGAAGATCCGCTCAAGGAGCTTTCCTTGGAATACCTTGTATGCCTTGGGTGTCAGATTGAAATGACCGCTGACATCATCTAGTCCCTGGGATTCAGCCAGGTCTTTGACGTAATCTTCAATCATGCGCTGGATATTCTGCAGTTGTTCCAGATCCGGTTCATCTGCAAATTCAGACAGCATGTCCATATCAATTACATAGATCTGGGAGTTTTCCTGTGCTTGTCTCAATTGCTCTAGCAACTCATCGATCTTTTCAAGCTCTTCCTTCACCACGATCGCCTGATCGATTTCCAACGTCTCGGATCCAACAAATGTATAACGACTGGCCAGATCTTCGATTTGATACTTGTTTCCNAGNACCTCGATCAGTTGCACTAAGTGCCGCGCAAAAGGGCTGCGGTCATTTTCGACCGCATACCAAAGTCGTTCGAGGTCGTAGATTTGTTCTTGGTTTACGGCATGTTCATAACGATCTATGAGCAGCGGTGGCGGAGTAGCGCTCGTTGCAAGATTAGCGTATGCCATCCAGCTTTTCTCTAGTACCTGACCGGTTTCGTATGTTTCGAGAATCTTCTGTTTGCGTTGTTCCAGCATTGCAATCAAGCCGTCCAGACTCGGTCCGAGTCCCTGAATCTGGCTTGGGTCGATTCTGATAGCGCGTGCCAGTTCCTCGCTGGTTAATTCCCGGCGATTGCCATACATGAGCATGTGATCAAATGCACCGCTGATGAGATCCGGTGCCGGCTGCGTCGGGCCGGGAAATCGCACAGGGTCATACCGTTGATATGTGTGTATGATTCCTCCAGCCTTTGTTTTTCGCCGCTTGCGCTTTTTACGATCGCTGCTCATGTCTTTTCGTTGGCAAGATAGATGTGTGGCTGGAGGTGTATTACCGCTGAGTAATCTGTACCTTAATCCTCAGTATTAAAAATGTCGTATACAATTCGGCCGTGCTGTGTGGATCGCGAAATAATGTCACCGGCATGCAATCCGGCAAGTATGAATTCCAGGCAACTTGCGCGTACCGCATCATCGGTGGATGCATTGACTTCAAACGCCTTATCCCAAACTTCGGGTACGCGTTGAAGACGTTCGGCATAGGCACTGCTTGGCAGCATATCGCCCACTTCAATTTTCACACCCTTGGCAAAGACATCTGAAATAGCCTCCAGTCCATGTGCGTCAACATATTGCTGAAATACGACTTCAATGGCCTCGGTGACAATTGCATCAAGTACTTGAGACTCGGTCATNTGGTGGCTGCTCATTAAATCGAGNTCCAATTTGCCAAGTGCTGAGGAAACAAGATGTCCCAAGTCACTAATTCGGGGTACTGCGGGTGATTCGTCGAGGATAATGGCACGGCGACGTGCGCTGGCAACCATGGTTTTGTAATTCGCGAGACTGAATCGTGCGCTGACGCCGGATTGTTGATCCACGAACTTACTCTTGCGAGCCTGAATGGTAATTTGCTCGATGATTTCTTTCATGAAATACGGGACGGTGACGGTAAACTCATTATCGGAGTCTTCTGTAGATACTTCCTGATCAATGATGTCGATTCCCAGTTCCCGAGTTCTTGGATAATGGGTTTGAATCAATGACCCTATCCGATCCTTCAATTGCGGAATAACCTTGCCACTACGATTGAAGGTCGATGGATTAGCCGAGAATAGAATCAGGACGTCGACGTCGAATCGGATGGGAAACCCACGAATCTGAACATCACGTTCTTCGAGGATATTAAACAGCCCTACCTGAACAAGTTCATCGAGTTCTGGTAGTTCATTCATGGCGAATATTCCACGATGCATTCTCGGGATCAGGCCAAAGTGCAGCGCTTCTTCGGTGGACATGCTCGTGCCGCCGACTAGTTTTCCAGGATCGATTTCACCAATAATGTCAGCAAACTTCGTCCCTGGGGCCAATCGTTCTGTGTAGCGGTCGTCACGGTGCCACCAGGCAATCGGGACGTCTTCGTCTGATCGATCCTTTATGAACGCCTGTCCCTGCTGAGTGATCGGGATTAGCGGATCTTCATGAACGGGAATGGATTCGCAATCGATATATGGAATCTCTTCGTCCAGAAAAGAAACCAGATTCCTCATGATGCGGCTTTTTGCCTGACCCTTTTCACCCAGAAACAACATGTCATGCTCGGCAAGTAAGGCCAGTGTGATTTCCGGTATGACCGTGTCGTCGTATCCTAGGATCCCGGGAAAGAGATCTGAGGATTCGGCAAGTTGCTTGGTGAAGTTTTCACGCAACTCAGTTTTAACATCACGTGATTGCCATCCGCTTTGCTTTAAATCCCTGAGATTATCTGGACGCGTTGTCATGGAATGCTCCGTGAAGTGGGATGCGATGAACGACTGCCGGGGCCTTTAATCCTGAATCCGGTTCTTGTAGAGATTCAGGGTGATGTGTGCTTGGCCATGATGGTGTGACTCATGATAAGCAATAATCTGCAGTGTGCGGCGCAGACTGATTTCAACATCAAGTCGTGGATGAGTCCATGTAAATGCATCTAAATCAGATTCACTGAATGAATCCAGCGTTTGCAGCATTGCCTGCCGACCGTCATTTAAGACATCGCGAATGTGATCGAGTTCAGGTGATTCATCTGCAGGTGTACTACCACCTTTAAAGTCATCCCAGATGTTGGCATGCAGGGCATCTGTGGCACGATCTGCGAGTCGTTGCGTTCCAAACATTTCTTCGGTAACAGCAACATGCATGATTTGCCAGCCGATGTGGGCACGACCGTCACCGGGGCGCCAGCTGAGAATACTGTCCGTTGGTTTATCCATTTGCTCGATGTCGTCCAACATCGCGTGAACGCGTGAACGACTGAAATCCAACATTTCCTTGTAAGAGTCAAATACGGTCATGATCGGTAAAGCCCTTGGTTACGACTAAGAAGTGGAGATGCTGCGCGAAGTTTACTCGTCTGTGACGCAACCTTCGGAGGCGGATTTCACGTTCTTGATGTACTTGTATAGCGTGCCGCGTGTGGCTTTGTATGGTGGCTCTGCCCATGCATTTCGCCGGCTTGTAAGCACTTCGTCAGATACATCAACGTCAATTCGATTTTCTTCAGCATCGACTGTGACAACATCACCATTTTCAATCAAGGCGAGCGGTCCACCGACTTGTGCTTCCGGCGTTATATGTCCAACGATAAATCCATGTGACCCGCCGGAAAACCGACCGTCCGTCATCAGTGCTACTTTGTCCCCAAGCCCGGCACCCATTATTGCACTGGTGGGTGTCAACATCTCGGGCATTCCAGGTCCACCTTTTGGTCCTTCGTATCGGATGATTACGACTTCGCCCTCATTGATATTGCCATCCTCGAGTGCCTTGAGCATGTCTTCTTCTGAATCAAAGCAATTCGCCGGCCCTGTAAACGTCAGACCTTCCTTGCCCGTAATCTTTGCGACCGCTCCTTCCGGTGCAACATTGCCTTTAAGAATCCGAAGGTGTCCACTTGCCTTGATAGGCTCTTCGACCGATTGTACGATTGTCTGGCCATCAGCAAGGCCATCCAATTCCGCCAAGTTTTCACCAAGTGTCTTGCCGGTACACGTGATGCAGTCGCCATTGAGGAATCCTTTTTCAAGCATGTACTTCATGACTGCAGGAGTACCACCCACGGTGTGAAGATCTTCCTGAAGGAATTTACCGGATGGTTTGAGGTCTCCGATATACGGCACTCTGTCACTTACACTCTGGAAGTCATCAATGGTGACATCGACGTCGACACTGCGGGCAATGGCAATCAGATGTAACACGGCATTTGTCGATCCACCGAGTGCCATGACCATTACCATGGCATTTTCAAATGCCTCTCGCGTCATGATGTCGCGAGGCTTAATGTCCTGTTCCATCAGGTGCTTCAACGCGAGTGCTGCACGTCGACATTCGTCCTTCTTGTCTTCGTCTTCTGCCGGAATCGAAGCGCTGTAGGGTAACGACATGCCCATCGCTTCAATTGCTGTGGCCATGGTGTTAGCGGTGTACATTCCACCGCATGCACCAGCACCCGGGCAAGACTTCTGGACGATCGCTTTGCGGGTTTCGTCATCGATGGTGCCAGCAAGGTATTCGCCATAACTCTGAAATGCAGAGACGATATCCAGCTTTTGGTCATTTAAACAACCGGGCTTGATCGTACCTCCGTAAACCATCAAAGCCGGTCGATTTAGTCTGCCCATAGCCATCACGCAGCCTGGCATGTTCTTGTCACATCCCGGGATGGTGATCAAGGCGTCATACCACTGGCCGCCCATGATCGTTTCAATCGAATCGGCAATTAAGTCACGTGACTGCAGTGAGAAACTCATGCCGTCCGTCCCCATGCTGATTCCGTCACTTACGCCGACTGTGTTGAATCTCATGCCGACCATTCCCGTGTCAACAATGCCCTGCTTCACCTCTGCAGATAAATCGAGCAAGTGCATATTGCACGGGTTCCCTTCATACCACACGCTTGCGATGCCTACTTGAGGCTTGTTCATATCTTCTTCGGTCATCCCGGTAGCGTAGAGCATAGCCTGTGATGCACCCTGGCTGCGGGGTTGAGTGATTCTTGAGCTGTATTTGTTTAGCCCGGTCATGCGGTGATTCCTTGTCTTTTTACGATCTATGGGCATGCGTGTTTTAGTACACACATTTTTGCACATTTAACACCTCACACAATTACAGGCAGTCACATTATGCGATTATCCGTTGGCGTAATTGTCTATTGCCGGATATATGGCAAAATACGGAGGCCGCTATTGAATCGTGAGCTCCGGAAACTAAACCTTGCGCAGAGCTCAAACACCTGTTTTGCATTACTTGTAATTTTTGAGGTTTGAATGATGTTAAAAAACCTACCGATTCTGTTTGCAGTTTCTCTCGTATTTGTCGGTTACATGGCCTGTTCGGTAACAGCTGATGAAAAAGTAGAAGATGGTTTCGTGTCATTGTTCGACGGGAAATCGATCGAAAACTGGAATGGGAACAAGAAGATCTTTCGAGTGGAAAATGGCACCATCATCGGCGGCTCGCTAAAAGAAAGGATTCCCAATAATGAGTTCCTTAGCACTTCAAAGAAGTATGGTGACTTTGAGCTACGACTGCAGGCAAAGCTGATTGGCGAAGGTAAGAATGCCGGGGTGCAGTTTAGAACCAAACGGATTCCGAATCATCACGAGGTAATCGGTTATCAATGTGATATGGGATTGATGGGTGCCAAGAACATCTGGGGGTCGCTGTATGATGAGTCCAGACGCGGAAAGTTTCTCGCTGAAGCGAAACAGGCTCCCTTATTAAAGAAGTTCAAGACCAATGACTGGAATGACCTACGGATTGTCTGCAAAGGGGCACAGGTTCAAATCTGGGTTAATGGAGTGCAGACGGTCAATTACCGTGAAAAGGATGATCAAATTGAGCGCGATGGCATAATTGCTCTTCAAATCCATGGTGGAGCACCTGCTGAAGCGAGTTATCGCCATATCCGGATCAAGGAACTCAAGTGAGCACTGTCGGGAAGCAAGCGTGTATTCCGCATTTTTGGAATTGATTACTGCTTCTAAAGCGCTAGTATTTCTGTACCCATACTCATGGGTGGTAACACATTGCAGGTATTGCAAAATGCGCGAGAGTATCAGGGCAAAAATGGATTTAACCATTTGTTTGCAGTATTTACCATGGTTTGGTANTTTTTCGATACCACCATCGTGGTGCCGCTATGCGCGCTCTGTGACAAAAGGAATTGTCAGGTACAGAAAACTTAGTCAGTGAAAAGTGCAAAATGAAGAGATTGCGACGAAATCGACGTGGTAATACTAGCTCACGTAAGACATATCAATTTCGGCCGATGACTGAATCGCTCGAGAGCCGAGAGTTATTGGCAGCCAATGCATTTGCCGACGTGGCGGATGTTGCCGAAGGTGAAGATGCTAAAGTTGTGTTTCGCATTGCCGCGACGACGACAAATGGCACTCCTATTTCCGAGGTTAAGGAAGGGGATTCATTCCAACTGCGCGGTTACACGCAGGATGTGCGTACTTCAAATGCTGATGGGGTATTTGCAGCATATTTTGATGTCGTTTATGACACCGACTACGTTAGCCGNATCGGTACACCCACTCACTTTACTCCGTATCTAAATGCTAAATCAGCGATCCTAAATAACGCAGGTGTGCTAGATGAAATTGGTGCTATCGCGAGCTTAAGCACACTCGGAAGTGATGAAAAGCTACTGTTCTCGATACCCATGCGTGCAGATGCCGCAGGTACTGCTGTTTTCACGACCAACGTGGCAGACGATACACCAGCGCATCATGTGCTTGTTTATAACGAGAACAACGCCATTGGAGCGAATGAGATTACTTTTGGATCCTATCAGCTCGAGATTACCGAGCCAGGCAGGATCCCGTTTTATGAGGACTTTGATGATAACGATGCGGAAGACTTTGTGATTCTTGACGGTAGTTGGACTGTTGATTCACAACGCTACGTTGGAGAAGCCGAAGACGGTGAATGGGCTTTTGCTACGGTCGACTTAGTCGACGCGATACCCGAGAAATACAAAGTTGGTTTGACGATTAATGTGCCCGAAGCTGAGAGTGGAATGCACAAAAATGCTTTCGGCGTTTTCCAATACATTGATGCCGATAACTTCAAGATGTTTGGTACCTACCTTGGGCAAAACAAGTGGGTCATCTTGGAGATGAAGAACGGAGAGTTGGAGGAATTAGCGTCCGCATCGATGGATTTAGCAATCGATACCAATTATCAGCTCGAGCTTGAGGTAGATGAAAAGCTTGTTTCCTTGAGTGTCAATGGTGAGTTGCAAACGCAAGTTGAACTCAACGACATTCCAAAT
>PAXU01000077.1 GCA_002714565.1 Rhodopirellula sp. | reverse complement strand
TGCCGCCGCCCATTCCGCCGCCCATACCGCCGCCTTCGCCACCTTCACCGCCACCCATACCGGGCATGCCGCCGCCCATACCGCCCATACCGCCGCCCATACCGCCGCCCATACCGCCGCCGGCCTGGCCGCCTTCACCACCACCACCGTTGTTATTTGATGCAACACTTTCGCCTGCTGCAGGTGCTGCGGTTGATCCTGCTCCAGCACCTTCGTCGCCGCCACAACCGGTAACAAATGGAAGAATGGCGATAAAGGAAAACCACTGAATAGCGCGCATTAGCGTATGCCTTATATGGAGATTTAAGCGACTGCCACATCCTATGTGGCTGCTGCGAAATCACTGTACGGATCCCACTTTCAGCTGCTTGAGAAACTACTTATGACCGAGATCAAATTCTCATAATCAGCTGATTTGAATTCCGATATTTATTGACTTTATAATTATGGCACTCACTACGTGATGTGTCGAGCGAAACCTACGGTCTTTTGTCACCGCTGACAACCCTTGGTTTACCTCTTAAATACAGTGGTTTTCCGTGACGTATGATCGAGTAAAATCCGTCAGTTAAGAGCCTGTCAGAACCCTTATCTTCTTTTTAAGGGTTCTTGCTATTGGTAAGCCGATGCGGTTAGCCTGTAAGTCGATGGTTTTTTACGGACCAACAACCAAATAATCGGAAAAAATCATACAATCACCACTAAAACGTGGTCATACAAACCCGGAGAACGACATGGGAAAACTTGAAGGCAAGTGTGCGCTGATCACCGGCGCAAGTAAGGGTATTGGACGTGGCATTGCATTGGCAATGGCTGCAGAAGGTGCGGATCTTCTGATTTCATCTCGCAAGCAGGAAGAGCTGGAAAAAGTCGCAGCAGAAATCCATAAAACCGTTTCACCGGATCGAAAGGTCGTAATCCACGCTGGTGATGTTGGCTGTGAGCAAAGTGTCGCAACGATGTTTGATACATATAGTCAACACTTCGATCGTCTGGATCTACTTGTGAATAATGCCGGTGCATTTAACGGCGGACCAATTGACGAATTGGATTTGGCAGATTGGGACCATGTCATCAACACCAATCTCCGTGGCCCATTTATGTGCACTCAACGTGCCTTTCGAATTATGAAACCGCAGGGTGTGGGACGAATCATTAACATCGGATCGATTTCCGCACAGAGAGTACGTTACGGCTCCGCACCATATTCAAGCAGCAAGCATGGTCTTTGGGGACTTACCCAAGTGACAGCGCTTGAAGGCCGGGATCACGGTATCACTTGCTGTGCACTACACCCTGGAAACATCGAGACGGAACGCCGCGCCGCAAGCGATGAGCAGGCCGATTTGGAGCCGATGATGAGTGTTGAGGAAATCTCCGAGGTGGCATTGCTTATGGCAACGCTGCCGCCGCACGTTGAGATGCTGGATGCCATCGTGCTCCCGACAAAACAATTGTACGTTGGACGAGGCTAACGCCCGATGTACTTCTGTTGGAGTCATTACCGCCAAAGCGATGACGAGGAAATGTATGCGATTGGACCAAATAGGAATAGTGGTAGCCATGCAGCCAGCGCAGGAGACAGCATGTAACTGTTAGCGCCCATCGCACGGGCTGTTAGAACGAGCAGAAAGAATCCGAGAGTAAATACAAGACACAGAGTTGCTGGAAGAAAGAGGCCTTGTAGCTTCTTGGAAAGCACGACGGGTACGACGAGGAGGATTAGTGAAATATCCAGAAGCGGTTGAACCAAACGACCGTGGATCGTTACTTTGACGCCCGCTCCGTAATCTAGGCTATCGTTGCGAAGATTTCTCATCAGATCACGGCTGGATGTGTACGACGTGTCTGAGTTTTCCGCTAGCAACTGTGAGAATTCTAGGTTGCTTGAAACAAAGCACTGGTCGGAATCTAACCACGTTGTATCCGCTGGGCTATAAACCACAGTTCGCCCGTTGATCACAGCTGACGGCATGTCACTCAAGTCCTTGGGCTTGATAACATCCTCGAGTAAGTAACCTGACGGTCGATCTGATTGGGCATCAATGTATCGGGCTCGGTGGGCTTCAATGATGCGTTGGAACGCTCCAAGTGGTTTATGCAGGTGAAATGTCGGCTGTATAATTTCCCGGTTGCCGGTGAGCGCCCATCGTCCTCCAATCAACACGTCATGCTTATGATCGAAACGTGCACGAACGGACTGCTTGGCGAGACCGTCCCAGTTTTGCGCTGACCGTAGAATCTCATCCTTAAACTTGGGTAGCAGGGTCTCACGACTGGCTGCGGCGAGTAAGGCAATGCATAGCGACGCAGCAATAATTGGCATCACGATGCGAGCTGTTGGTATGCCGGCGGCTTGGATCGCGGTTAGCTCATTGTGTTTGCGGACCCAAGTGACTGCGAAAATCGCAGCAAGCACCGAGATTAGGGCGCTCGTCGTGTCAAAAAATGAGAAGGCGCGGGCACCGTAGTACTTGCAAAGTACTTCGAACAGAGAACCATTCTGATTTCCCTGCTCAATTAAATCATCCAGGTTGGACACCATGTCAATGACAATATAAAGCCCAAACAGGCTTAACCCACAGATCACAAAGATCTTCATGAATAGGCGAAGCATGTAGCGGTCAAGAATTGACATTATCGTCTTACATCCTGCGGACGAACTAATGTTTATGGGTTTTGAGCACGGGTCCTATGCGATTGAAAGCACAGAGTTGACCGCCATTGCCAAGCACTTAACACCCTCGGCAATCTTTGCCGGAGTCTGCTGGCCGAAACTAAGGCGAATCGTATTGTGTTGTACAGGTTCTCCCTGTTTCGGGAAACAGTAATGTCCCGGTACATACATCGCGCCAGCTTGTTTAGTCGCCTGATAAAGTGGCTTATCAAAGGCAGAATCGATTATTTCCGGCAAGGTCAGCCATACGTACATTCCGCCACCGGGATTCCACCATGAGCAATGATCGATAGTGCTCATGTGTTCGTCGAGTGCATCGAGCATGGCATTTTGCTTTTGTTGGTAATGGTCACATAGCTTGGATACATGTTCCTGCAACCATCCGTTACGCAACACTTCGTACATGATGTACTGGTTGATGTTTGGTGATCCAAAGTCGATATTCCCTTTGACATCATTTACAGGTGTTATCAACTCGGGTGGCAGAATGCCCCAGCCAACTCGAATACCTGGCGAGTAGGACTTGGAAAATGTTCCAACAACGATGGTGTGATTCAGATTCCGGTCGCCGGCCCAGAGGCTAGGTTGTGCCGTTTGATTGAAATCCAGCAATCGATAGGCCTCATCAGTTACAACGTAAATCTTGTTGTGTTCGCTATATCGGTTAGCGATTTCGTGAATCTCGCCGGCACGTTCTTTTGTGAGTGTACTTCCCGCTGGATTATCGAAATACGGCACCAGGTAGATCGCTTTCACTCTGGCTAAGTCACCACGCTTTTTGAGCATCGACAGTGCATCGTCGAGAGACTCCGGGATCATGCCATGTTGATCTATTGCAACTCCGTACGTCTCACCACCGACGTTTTTTACGATTCCGATAAAAATGAAATAGGTCGGAGATCCGCAGATTATGATGTCACCCGGATCAAGAAGGATGTTTGCGAGCATGTAAAGCAATTGATTGCTGCCCGGTGTTGTGACAACGTTTTCATTGGACACTTGGTCAGGAATGCCACTGTCATCCCATTGGCAGCTTTGTCGTAATAAAGCATCACGCAACTCGTTTAGCCCTTGTGGATTACTGTATTGCAGTGATGCGCGAGCTGCATCCTGATTTGCAAAGGCTGCTTGCTGTGCCCGGGCAGTGATTTCGACCGGCAACGTTTCTTGATCTACAAACCCAGCTGCCAGGGAAATGAGCTCCGGATGTGCAAGAGCTTCCGCCATTAATTCACTTACCGGTTGCCCGGCGGCTTGTACTGATCGGCTACTGAAAGTCATTTCTGTCACTCCAGCGACAGGGTTACAAAGAACAATCTCAATTGGCGCGTGCGTAAGGTAGGTATCGCTGCCACTAGCGTCAAGTGGATTCAGAGATTCGTCAACCCCAACTCAACCCCAGCAAGGAAGCGACCAACCTAGTTCATCATGTCAATCATGTCCACTTTGAAACTCCGACGTATCACCCGCTGTTTGACAGATTTAATCTATCCCCGCTTTTGCACGCTTTGTTACAAGCCAATCCCGGATGAATTTGCAGCCAGGAGAGATTGCGATCTGTGTGAAGGATGCATCCGGGGGCTAACCTTCAGTGCCGGTTTTTCATGCCAGAGATGCGGGTTCTTCAGACCATTGGAGCGCCTTGGGTGCCATATCTGTGAATTACGTCGTTACCACTTTGAGAGGACTTGGGTTCTTGGAGAATATGCTAATCATCTGAAACGAGCTGTACTGGCAATTAAGTCGTCGTCGGGTAGACCGTTGGCTAACGCACTTGGTGCCTTGCTCTCAAAAAGAGTCCGTTTGGATATTGAGTATTACGACGAACCGGTTGATGTGGTGATTCCCGTGCCGACGCATTGGAAGCGCCGGCTGGTACGACGCGGTAGCAGTGTTGACATCATCGCCAAACAGATTGCCTCCGCGTTGAGTGTTCGGTGCCCAGATCGTTTTCTCAAGGTTACCCGGATCGCTTGCAAGCAGGGCACACTCGATGCCGCTTCGCGAAGAATTAATGTCAAAGACCTGTTTGCTATTCGACAAAAGAAACACATGCACGCTTATCGTGGTAAAAGCGTTCTCTTGGTAGACGACATAATGACTTCCGGTGCAACACTCAATGAACTGTCGCTGTTGTTGCTTCGTAACGGAGTGCGGCAGGTTCGATGTGCAACGGTGGCTCGTGGTGCAGCATAGTACTCAGTTGATTTGTTTAAATCGTGATTGCACTGCTTGAAAGTCATATGGAACCGCGAAAGAATACAAGGCGAGTGCACTAGGCGGCAAGGATGTGCATTTTGCTAGACTTTGCTAGACAACGATATAACGGAGTGTAAATGATGGCCAAAAAAGATGGTAAGCCAAGGCCGTTTCGACGAGCAGTGCTCGCGGGACTTGGTGTCTTACTGCCGCCGCTGCTGACGTTGGCATTATTCTTGTGGGCTTGGTCACTTGTAGAATCGTATGTGCTTGACCCAGTTGATTGGGCAGCTCGGTCTACTGTAGTTGCTTTTATAGATGACGTGCATGACGAATCCCCGAAAGAGGTCAAATCTTCGGAGATAGGAAGTACAGAAGTTAAGACCGGGCTGATTGATAGCACTGAATTTGTGCAGCTATCCACAACTCAGTGGATTCCCGTTGAGATTTATCGATCAGTAAAGAGCGATCCTGGTGATACCGATCTAAGCCAGGCAAATGCCAATGATGTCTACCTTCGATATGTCAGGCTGAATTACCTCAAGAGACCAGTGGTCATTGTTGTATTCCTGTGCCTGTTTGTAATTGTCCTGTACATCCTCGGAAAATTCCTTGCCGCAGGAATTGGCAGAATGACCCTGCGGTTGTTCGAGAGAGTCATTAATCATGTGCCGATCATTCGCAATGTTTATTCGAGTGTAAAACAGGTGACTGACTTTCTGTTTACCGAACGTGAAATGGAATTTAATCGCGTGGTTGCGGTGCAGTATCCAAGTCAGGGGATTTGGTCGATCGGTTTTGTAACAGGCGAGAGTATGCAGTCGCTGCATGATTCGATCGGTGAGCCAGTATTGAGCGTCCTGATGCCAACTTCACCTATGCCGGCGACTGGATTCACCATCACTGTGCCAAAAAGCAGAACGATTGATCTGGGAATTACAGTTGATCAGGCGATTCAGTTTGTCGTAAGTTGCGGTGTTGTTGTTCCAATCAACGAGCAAGTGCTTGACGGGGATTCAAGTGAGGTTAAAGGGGCAGTTGAATCCGTCGTTGCTGGTTTGATCGATGACTCGTCAGATGACTCAAGCGATTCATCTACCCTGACCAACACAGCTGACCAACCGTCGTAACGACCGCTAGTATTTCACATTGCATCCTGCTGATATGAGCAGGTATTAATCTTTTGTTTTTCTTAACTGCTTCCGATCCACGATGACTTCAATCCACTTGCGTCTAGGTACACGAAGCAGCGCATTGGCGATGTGGCAATCCAGTTGGGTAGCCGGCCAATTAACAGCGCATGGATACGATGTGGAACTGGTTCAGATTACGACACAGGGAGATGTTCGCTCTGAACCGATTGGACAGATTGGCGGGCAGGGGCTGTTTACTAAGGAAATTCAGCGAGCACTACTTGATCAGGAAGTGGATCTCGCTGTTCACAGCCTCAAGGATTTGCCGACGGTACCGGTGCCGCGTTTAGCTCTCGGTGCAGTACCACCACGTGAGAGTCCCGGTGATGCATTACTGTCCAACCGATTCGATTCGATAGACGATATTCCTGAAGGTGCAGTTATTGGTACTGGTAGCAATCGTCGCCAAGCACAATTGCTTCACTACCGGGAAGATTTTGTTGTAAGAGGCATACGTGGAAACGTAGATACGCGCATCAGCAAACTTGATGAAGGTCTATTTGATGCCATTATTCTGGCGGAGTCGGGGCTTCGCAGGCTTGGACTGCAGGATCGCATAACCCAGCTAATACCACGGGAGATAATGCTACCTGCGGTTGGACAGGGGGCGCTCGGAATCGAATGCCGTAGCGATGATGATGCTACAAGGCAAGCGCTTGCACTTCTTAACGACTCGGAGACGCATTTAAGCGTTTTAGCTGAGCGTGCTTTGCTGTTCACACTTCAGGCTGGTTGTCTTGCACCGGTAGGTACACACGCCAGATTTGAAAATGGCAGCTTGATCCTTGAAGGCGCGGTGTTGAGCGTTGACGGCAAGCAACGACTTGCGGCAAGCGACTCGGTGCCACTTGCTGATGTGGGAAGTGAAGATGCTGTTTCCCTTGGTGAACGTGTAGCCCATGACTTGCTTGGTCAGGGTGCAAAACGACTGATTGATGCAGCCCATCAATAGAGTCCTGCTTGCCATCACTACAGTCGCATCGCGATTGTCTTCAGTTTAAGTACCGGTTGTACCGATACAAAGACTTGTAGGGTTTTACTGCAAAAGGGACTTTGTGGTGAACTACTTCAACCTCTCCTCAGGAGATCAGGGATGCTGCTAAACTCGCGGTTTCTCGGTGAGTTAAACTGCAACGACGACCAAGTCGTTGAGTTCCCCACAGGGATGATTGGATTATCTTCTTATCACCAGTGGGCTCTTATTGAAGATCCGGTAGACCATCGAATTTCTTGGCTACAAAGTGTGGGATCATTTGAGATCGCATTACCGCTCATACGGCCAAAAGATGAAATTGAGCAGTACGATGTACGTGTTTCACCAGAATTGCTGCAACCGCTGCAACTAGCAGATTCCGACCGATTGGGCGTCTATAGCGTAGTGGAAGCGTACGGCCTTAATCAGATCTGTACCAATTTACGAGCTCCAGTGCTTATCAATCTGGACCGGCATCTAGGTGTCCAGGTGGTTACCAACGACGAACAACCGATGCAATTGGAACTAATCGGATTTGCCGTCAACTTCCGCAAAAGTGCCTAATACCGACCTCTGATTCTTTAAACAGAGCATAAAAACATCTCGTTTGTTTTTCTGATCCGTTCTTCTAACAATTGGTGACCGATACTTAGGTGTACACAGATACCGAGTATTAAAGAAAAGCTGTTGGAGCCGGGATATGTTGGTTCTTTCCAGACATCGTGATGAAAGCATCATGATTGGTGAATCTATTGAAGTTCGCATTGTTGACGTGCGCGGAGATAAAGTCCGCATCGGGATCAATGCACCGAAAGATGTGCCTGTTCATCGACAAGAGATTTTTCAGGCCATCCTTGATGAAGTAGAAAGCCAGACTTCATCGAATTCTGAATAGATCCGTTGTGCCCCGAAATCTTATTCGGGACAGCGGCGTCGAATACGGCGCCTGATGAGATTTTTGAATTGTTAAAATTCCCAGTGCATGCTGTCGATCTTGCTGCTAGTTGTAGCCGTTTTTATGGGCTGCAAAGATCTTTTTTTCGACTTNCCTTAATGACACCATCAGCGCGCACCATCCGACCAGATCTCTGCTGATAGATAGCGCNTTTAGGCTGGNATCGNTCNCCGATGACNAATCTCTTATTCGTGACACGCNAGGANCCCTCGNGTCATTGCGAAGAAGTCGCCTGTTGTTTGAGCAATTGATAATCGAACTGGCACCATTATCGACCGATGGTAGTCGGGTTAGCGCAGATTCAATACGTGAAATCGTCAGTGAATTAGGTGAGATTGAATGTACCGGCAACTGGGATGCACTTGGCTTGCTTCTGGAACAGTCGCGTGATTCCGTCGCTGCACGGCAAGATGCAGCATAGTTGGGATCGGTCTTAGTAGGGACGCTTTATCAAGCTGCCTCGTATAATGCCCAACTTCTATTATCCTCGTTGGAAGCTGTGCTTGGATTCGAATACTTGTATACATACATTACGTCCGGTTACATCCTGAGTTGCTTGTCGGTAAAACTAGTAATTAACATCCAAAACAAAAGGGGAAAATCCGTTGAGTGACAACGAAAAAATGTTGATCCGTGTTGGGCACAGCCCCGATCCGGATGATGCGTTTATGTTCTATGCATTGGCGAAAGACTCGTTTGATACTGGCAACTACCGCTTCCAGCACGAACTGGTTGACATCGAAACTCTAAATCGACGTGCGTTTACTGGTGAATTGGAGCTTACTGCGATTAGCCTCCATGCGTATGCATATTTGTCGGACAAGTATGCCATCTGTGCATGTGGTGCGAGTATGGGCGATAAGTATGGCCCGATGGTCGTTTCTCGTGAAGAAAACACGATTGAAGATGTAAAGCAGTTTACGATTGCTGTGCCTGGTACCCTTACGACAGCTTATTTAGCACTACGCATGTGCCTAGGACTGGATTTTGATCACGTCGTTGTTCCGTTTGATGAAATACTGGATGTTGTCGAAGCGGGAAGTTATGAGGGCAAAGAAGTCCAGGCAGGATTGATTATTCACGAAGGCCAACTGACATACGGATCTCAAAATCTAAAACTCGTCGTCGACCTCGGTCAATGGTGGTTTGAAGAGACTGGTTTACCACTCCCACTTGGTGCAAATGCGATTCGGCGTGACCTCGGAATGGATGCGATGGAAGAGGTGACAGCACTTTTGAAACAGAGTATTGAATATGGTCTGGAAAATCGGGATGCCGCGTTGGATTATGCACTCGGGTTTGGCCGCGGTCTGGATCGCTCAATGGCTGATGAGTTTGTCGGAATGTACGTGAACGACTGGACCATCGATTTTGGTGAGCGAGGTCGTCAGGCGGTAACGGAGTTGCTGCGGCGTGGGTATGAGACCGGCGTGATTGAAAATCTCGTTGTGCCGGAATTTATCGGTTAGCGGATCGAATTGTGGTCGAAGTGACGCTAAGACAGTGAAAAATCTTAGATTTAATGTTCATTCGGCGAGTCTCCCCTTGACGATAAGACCACGAGCGGATTTTACTAATAGACACAGCAGGTGAGCATTGTTTGCCTGCAAAAACGGCCCCATCGTCTAGCGGTCTAGGACTCCGGCCTTTCACGCCGGCAACACGGGTTCGAGTCCCGTTGGGGTCATAAAAAAAACGCCTGTGAAGTTAATTCTTCACAGGCGTTTTTTGTTGTGCATTTGCAAAGTCGAATTGGGTGGAAAAAACCGAAGTTGATATCACCACTGACAATGCTTTTTCAGGGTCTTGCCGAATTAATTCTCGTTTGACGGGGATTCTTCAACGCTACTATCATTGCGTTGAATTGCATCAAACACTTCACGGCGATGTACGGGTACTTCTTTAGGGGCTTCGACACCCAGACGCACTTTATCGCCGCGAATATCGACAACGACGATCGTGATATCGTTATTGATTACGATACTTTCGTTTTTCTTTCGCGACAGTACTAACATGATTCATTCCTTTGTTGACACCCGGTGCCATTTCTTGACTTATTTCAGCGTTAACTAGGTGGGTGTCCTTGTTCTTAAGCTCTCATTATTTAGAGCGATCTCTAAGTAATAAGCGCATTAATCTCTCCCTTCACTCTACGATGTGCCAAGTACTAGTCAAGAAAAGTTATAAGCCTGGCATTAGATTTAGTCATTTTTTAGACCAAACACCCCTCAAACCCTTATGATCCTCAAATCCCTCACCAATCATGGACACCCGCTTTCTATTTGACCCTGCAATTTAAGCGATTTGCTGATTTCAAATTATGCCTGTTTTAGAATCCCCCTTGGTTTTCAGTGGTGTAAATGGCTTACAAGCTCCTGGCCGCACANGAAANCATCACAAAATCATGGGCAGTCTATAGTTGAGCGCCTCAAAAGTGGTCAAAAACCCGTTGAAAACGTGCCNGNNTTAGATTTCCGGCAGGATCCAGATGGAAACAGGAAAAGTGGGTGTCCATGTTTGGTTGTTAGAATTGCGGATTTGGTAGAGAGTGGGTGTCCATGATTAGATTAAAAACCGCCGGTTCTTTCAGGTTTTTGAGCAGCTTGGGGGTGTTCTATAAAGGCGCAAGGTGATACCTTTGCATTCTTAATACACCATTGTTTTGTGATTCCGAAAATATGGCATTTTGAGTCATTTGGCCGCTTGAGGCNGGTTTGCAGGTTGCAATTTTTCCTGTCACCGGTGTCAAATTAGGTGGNCAATATACGGCAAGATAAATAGCCACGGTATAAGGGTCTTATGGCTTCGTCAGGAGAAACGACACGGTCGCCACTTCAGGTATGGATTGCCAATGTTGTGCGAACTGTGAAGACCGTGATTAGCGGGATGTTTGTAACTGGTCGCTACTGGTTACGGACATATCGTCGCGGGACATTTACCGAGATCTACGAGTATCCGGAGAAACCAATTCCGGTAGCGTCTCGCTATCGCGGTTTTCATCGGTACGATTTGACGACATGTATTGCATGTGACCAGTGCGCCAAAGCATGTCCTGTGGACTGTATCTACATTGGTAAAGAGAAGGTGACCGNTGGTAANGGTTTCAAGGTAAGCGGATTTACCATCGACTACAGCAAGTGCATGTTTTGTGCATTGTGTGTGGAGCCATGTCCTGTGGACTGCATCTTCATGGGGGCATCACACGACCTTAGTTGCTACAGTCGCGACGGTTGNATGGTCGACTTCTCGCGATTGCCGGTTTCGGTGGGTTGGGGGCGTTCATCACTGAATCCAACCGCAGTGGCTCAGTCGAAGGTGATTGTGGATCCCGTTCANGGCGGTCCAAATCANTAGGTATTAAATTAAGAGACAANATGCGGGCTTAACTTGCTAAAGCAATGTGGTTCGCCAAACAACACAAATTAGGGGTCAGGCAGTGACGAATCAGGTAACCAAGCTGTTCACTATCGAGGAAGCCAATAAAGCTCTTCCCTTAGTGCGCCTGATTACGCAAGATCTGGCAGAGCTCTCAGGAGANGTCTTTCAGCGGCAGCAGCGTTTGTCACGCCTAGCCAGTGGACGCGAGATAACTGGAGNTGACCCATACTCAGAAGANCTCATGCTCGTTCAAGAGCAGTTAGATGTTCAGATGCAGCGGTTAAATGAGTTGATCGACGAGCTTCGAGAGTTAGGGGCTGAGCCGAAGAATGGACCGGGTGGTCGAATTGATCTNGTAGACTTTCCNTCTGATATGGATGGCCGCATGGTTTACTTATGTTGGCANCTTGGTGAGGCAAATGTTAGCCACTGGCACGAACTCGATACAGGGTTTGCTGGTCGGCNGGTATTACCGGGATATGAAGTACTTCCAGAATTTTCAGATCCGGAAGTGGATGCTTCAATGAATTGATTGGTAATCGGGTGAGTAAATGTTATTAGCAGAATCAACCGCACTAGGCAGTTCCATCGGTGCNGTGGCAANNCTTGCGTTGTTTGTCACNATCGGATTGGTCTTTCTGTTTGTCAATCTGCTGGTTGGCCGGTTTGTNCGACCTCACAATCCTGATGCACATCCNGAAAAGGGTGATATCTACGAGTGTGGTGAGCCAACGATCGGTTCGAGTTTTGTTCAGTTTGACTTGCGGTTTTACGTCGTTGCATTGTTGTTCATTATTTTCGATGTAGAGGTTGCTTTCTTTTTTCCTTGGGCGACTGTGTTTGGGAAGAGCGAGCAATTGAGCGAGATGGCACAAGTTGAACAGGCCGTTAAGGGTAATGAGTTGTCTGCAGACGCCAAGCGACTTTACCGTGAAATGGGAGTGCGAGACACTTCGATCGGCGCTGTTAGTAATATGACAAATGACGATGTATACACCAGTTCCAAGACGCTTGCCCGCATCACGNTAATTGACATTGGTGTGTTCTTTGCAGTGCTTATTTTAGGATTTGCATATGTTTGGAAACGCGGTGACCTTGATTGGGTGAAAGCGGTAACAGAGCAGCGGCGGTTGGCAAGGTTGCCTGCTGATGAATGACCTGTTAATCAGAACGTAAGAATATTATTTGGGTGACAAAACGAGAGCAACAAAATGAGTGATCTTGTAAGTCAATTGAAAGAGAGATTCGGTGATGGCATCGTTGATGTCAACGCTGAGACGATCGACGACTGGATTGAAGTAACGCCAGATGTGTTGCTTGATGTTTGCGAGTTTCTCGCGGGAGATTCAGCAATCAAGCTGGACATGCTTAATTGCATTACTGCCGTCGATTACCTGCATACTGATCCAAAAAAGGCAGCCAAAGCGGATTTCGATCCGCATATGCAGGTGGTGTATCACCTAAGCAGTATTGAGCACAAACACACGCTAGTGCTGAAAGTAAAAGTTGATCGCTGGAAAAATGGTGAAGAAGGGTCGCTTCCAGAAGTTCCTTCGGTTGCCGGAATCTGGCGAACAGCAGATTGGCACGAGCGCGAAGTATACGATTTGTCGGGTGTGTTGTTTACAGACCATCCGAANATGAAGCGAATCCTTTGTCCGGATGACTGGGTTGGTTATCCGCTACGCAAAGATTACGAGATGCCGCTTGAGTATCACGGTATCCGGGGACGCTAGGTTTCGTTTTTAGAATCGAGGAATGACAGCAATGTCGACGAAAGTTGATGATCCGAGAATAATCGAGTTTGACGTCCGAACGGACGAAATGCTGATCAACATGGGCCCGCAACATCCGAGCACCCATGGTGTGTTGCGTTTGATTCTGCGCACAGATGGCGAAATCGTATCTGAAGTTGAGCCTCATCTGGGTTATCTGCATCGATGTGCTGAGAAGATCGGTGAGAATTTAACTCCTCGCCAATGGGTTCCATACACCGATCGTATGGACTACCTGGCNGGGATGAATATGAATCTTGGCTGGGCGCTGGTGGTCGAAAAGCTACTTGAGCATGACTTGCCCGAGAAGGCACGCCATCTGAGAGTGGTCATTAGCGAGATGGGTCGAATCGCCAGTCACTTGGTAGGCATGGGTGCCTATGGATTGGACTTGGGAACTTTTAGCCCGTTCCTCTATGCATTCCGCGAACGAGAAAAGATTCTCGATTTGTTTGAAAAAGCTTGCGGGGCACGTCTTACCTACAGTTATCTTACCCCGGGTGGAGCAACAGGTGATTTGCCACCAGGTTGGGTCGACGAATGCCGTGACTTCTTGGCTCAATTCAAGCCATGTATTCCGGAGTTTCATGAATTACTGACAAACAACCAGATCTTCATTGGTCGTACTGCTGGTATCGGAGTCATGTCAGCTGCGACGGCAATTAATTACGGCTGTACAGGTCCCGTGCTGCGTGGTAGCGGTGTGCCGTATGACCTACGGTTTAATGGTGAAGAGCGATATACAGAGATGTACGAAGGCTACCAGTTCGATGTGATCGTTCAGGATCCGGAAACTGGTAAATATCCAGACCCACATCTACAAGAGTTTGGCGATGATCTGGATTACCCGGAAATCCCCAAAGAAGCCATATTGGGCGACTGCTGGCATCGTTTTTACGTGAGAATGCTGGAAGTGGTGCAGGCAATTCGCCTTGTCGAGCAGGCCTTGGATAAATACGAATCTGCGAGTGGTGATTGGGGTCAACCCATTAAGCTCACACAGAAGTTGCCTAAAGGTGAAGCCTATCTGGAAACGGAAGCTCCACGGGGTCAGATGGGATTCTATCTGGTTAGTACAGGTGACAGTATTCCATGGCGAGTGCGTGCACGCAGTAGTTGTTTTTGCAACTTGTCTGTAACCAGTGAATTGTGCCGCGGCACACTTCTGGCAGACGTTCCGGCGATCGTCGGAAGTCTCGATGTGGTAATGGGCGAGATTGACCGTTAATTGGACGGAAAGTGAGAGGGAGCCTGGTTTCGACCGGGGCTTCAACCGTGACTGAATTTATTTCACAAAACATATTTGGACTCGATGATCCTAACTGGTTCATGTATCTGCTTTGCGGTGTCATTGCTGCAGTGCTCGTATTACATGTAATTGCAGTTGGTGCTTTGTTCTTTATCTGGGCAGAGAGAAAGATTGCTGGTCGCATCCAGGACCGTCTTGGTCCAACGCGAGTCGGCGGCAAATTTGGTTGGCTGCAGACTTTGGCTGATGGTGTAAAGCTCATAGCGAAAGAAGACTTTGTCCCGCGAGATGCCGATGCACCGCTGTTTAAGGTCGCACCATATATAGCATTTGCAGCCAGTTTTGCAGCATTTCTTGCATTGCCTTTTGCAGATGGAGCGGTTGCTCATCAAGTGAATACAGCAGTGTTCTTTGTGTTAGCTGTACTGGGGCTAGAAGTATTTGGAGTCATTTTGGCAGGATATGCATCAGGGTCAAAATGGTCTCTGTTTGGTGCGATGAGAGAAGCAGCACAGGTNGTTAGCTACGAAGTCCCGCTTGGCATGTGCGTCGTCATCCCGGTGTTCGTTGCAGGCACTATGAATTTGACGACGATTGGTGAGATGCAGGCTGGTTGGTTCAACAACTGGCTAGTGTTCCATGATCCATTTACGTTTATTGCAGCAATTGTTTANTTCACATGTGCAACTGCCAGTGTAAACCGTGCTCCATTCGATCTGGCTGAAGCAGAGAGCGAACTNGTTGCAGGTTTTCATACAGAATACTCCGGATTGCGATGGAGTTTCTTCTTNATGGCTGAATACGGCTCGATGTTCCTAGTGAGTGCACTGGCATCAATCTTGTTCTTTGGCGGATGGCATCCCCCGATTCCAATTGATATTTGGATTTTGGAAGCATTCGCTGATCCAGACTTGGTAGCAGCAGGTCCATTGAAAGATGCGGTACCGAGTTTAGTTACGTTCCTGGTTATGCTGATTGGGATTGCAACNCTCGTGGCCAAGTCGGTAATCGGCGTTNTTGTCATGATGTGGGTAAGGTGGACCTTCCCGAGGTTAAGAATTGACCANGTGATGGCAACGTGCCTGAAGTATTGCGTACCAATTGCAGCCGTGTGTTTTGTTGGTTCGATGACCTGGGAAACTTTGGACTTGCCGTCCATGAACACCATCAACCGATATGAAGTTCATGAAGATTGGTCAGAAGATCTTGCTGTCAGCACAGCGGGACAGGATGAAGTAGATCCTGATTTGCCGGAAGACGAAAACTACGACGACGAATCATCCGACGTGATGGATGGTGAAGAGGCACCGATCGAAGAAGACAGTGTTGCAGTACAAAACGGGCTGTTGCTTCAGGAGGGTGAATAACGATGGGAATCTTGGCAGCAGTGAATAGCGTTTACTGGCATGAGTTTTTCTTCATGCTGTTTGCCGGCATATCGGTCGTATTTGCCGTGTGTGTATTGCTAACTCAAAACATTGTTCGCATGGCGTTCTACCTCGTGCTTTCATTAGGTTCAACGGCCGGGCTATTCTTCTTGGCAGGCGCAGAGTTTGTTGGTGCCATGCAACTGATGATCTATGTTGGCGGTACGTTAGTGCTGTTGATTTTTGGAGTGATGCTCACAGCACAACAGCGATACATCAAGATGAATACACATCCCACCGATTGGGTGCTGGCAACCATTGTTGGTGGTTCCCTGTTGGTATTGCTCATTGGTGCAGCTACAGGTGTTGATTCGTGGAAAGATGCAAGTGCATCGACGAAGGCGTTGACGACACTTGATGCAGATGATGCCCGTACGGCTACGCCGTTAGGTTTGGCTCTCACCGGTGTTCGAGTAGATAAGTTGGATTCAGATTCTGCACTGACAAATGGTCAGAGTGGTTATTTGCTGCCGTTTATCATAGTCTCCGTTCACTTGCTGGTCGTTCTTATTGGTGCAGCGTATATGGCACGAACCAAACGATCGGCAACCGCACCTGTTGGACGTGCGGAGCGGGCTCGGCTGAACATTATGCAAATGGAACATGAAACGGATGATGTTGTTTACTCAGCATCAAAGCAATCATCTTCGAGCTTGCTTAATTCCGATCAGAACCAGGCTGAAGAGTCCACTGACGAGGCAGAAGAATAAGGTTGGCAGTCCCTTAACGGGCATCAGAAGAAGAAACAAAATGTTTGGATTGGAAATCACACCGGTTATCGCAGCGATCACAGTTTCGCACTATCTGATTGTAGGTGCGATCTTATTTGTGATTGGTGCTGTATGCATGGCAACCAAGCGTAATGCACTTGGTATCCTGATGGGAATTGAATTGGTGCTCAATGGTGCAAATATCAATTTCATTGCATTTGGTAGTCCCTATTTGCGAGATGATAACCTTGGTCTGGATGGCCAGTTGATTTCACTTTTTGTAATTGTTTTGGCTGCTGCAGAAGCTGCGGTGGCATTAGCGATTGCACTTAACTTTTACAACAACCACAACACAATCGATATTGATCGTGCAGATGAGTTGAAGGGTTAATGGACACACTTCATATATTATTAGGACTTGCGACGCTCATACCGTTAGGTGCGTTTTTCTTTAACCTGACGTGCGGGAACAAATTGCGCGAAGCGGGGAAGATACGCGTTGGTGCATATGTGAGCACAATTGCGATCGCGTTCTCCGCGTTGTTGTCATTCCTGAGCTTATTCATTTGGCTCGGTGGTGGGGAAAACTGGGAAAACTTAAACGCTTTATTGGTCGGTGAGCATGCTCACTTTGACGCAATTTCCGGTGAATACTACGTTCTTGGCGAGTTTGGCGATAACCTCAAATTGTCGATCGGTTATTACATCGATTCTCTGACCGTCTGCATGTTTACGATGGTCACACTGATTGCGACCCTCATTCACATCTATGCCCTGAAGTACATGGATGATGAACTACCGGCTCAGGAGCATGATCACAGCCATTTCCCGTGGCCATGGGCCGGAAAACATGGTCATGGCGAACATGATGAGCACCACGGTGATGATCACCATGACGATCATGGACATGATGAGCATGGACATGATGAGCATNAAGAGCAGGGTCATTTTGATGAATACTACGTTGACCACGAAGTGGTCATGGAAGACGGAAGTCATCTGAANCGCCGTGGGCGATATCATCGCTTTTTCCAGGCACTCTCGCTGTTCTGCTTTAGCATGCTTGGCCTTGTCCTTGCTGGTAACGTGGCAATGACATTCGTCTTCTGGGAGTTAGTNGGAATCTGTTCCTTCTTCCTGATTGGCTTTTACGTGGAACGCCATAGTGCATCCACAGCGGCTAACAAGGCCTTTATCGTAAATCGTGTTGGTGACTTTGGGATGATCATTGGCTTAATGGTCATCTGGACAGGCTTTGGCACGTTTGACTTTGGAGACACCGACATTGATGGCCATAAAACGCTCGGACTGTTTTCACAAATTGAGCGACTTGCCGATGACGTACACGCTTCCGAAGATGCCGGACACGCGGATGCTCACGCAGCATCACCTAATTCAGAATTTACAGCTGGTGCTTTGACGTTTGTTGCAGCTGAAGATGAGTCGCAAGAAGCTGATACCGCAGATCACGATGAATCGGAATCACATGAGGACGGTGAGCATGCAGATGGTCACGACGAAGGACACACCGAGAGCGATAATGCGGAGTCACATGCAGACGGACACGATGAGGGGCATGACGACGGACATGGGCATGATCATGCACGTGTTCAGGTCGTCGTACCAGAAGGACTAGTCATCGCTTCAGCTCGCGAAGAAGTGAACGCATATATGCAAGAGCATGGTGTGGATCAAAGCGTGGCAGCNAAGGCTGTGCAGGCGAAACAAATTGAAGAAGGNGGCATACCGTATGGCTATTGGCTGCTAATCATNGGCGGCATTGGTATTTTCTGTGGCTGTATTGGTAAAAGTGCTCAATTCCCATTGCACGTTTGGTTACCTGACGCGATGGAAGGTCCCACACCGGTATCCGCACTTGTGCANTCAGCAACGATGGTGGCCGCAGGCGTATTCCTGACGGGTAGATTNTTCCCGATGTTCGTNCCNGAAGTNCTNNTGGTGATTGCCGTGGTTGGNGTAATTACCTTATTCATTGCGGCAACCATTGCNATTACAGCGGTNGATATTAAGAAGGTACTGGCGTACTCAACGATTAGCCAACTTGGTTATATGATGATGTCGCTTGGTCTTGGTGGTTGGCTCGCCGGCTTGCTTCACCTGTTCACTCACGCGTTCTTCAAGAGCCTGTTATTCATGGGTTCTGGAAGTGTAATCCATGCTGTTCATACAAATGACATGCGTGAGATGGGTGGTCTTTACAAGAAAATACCAGGTACCTGCTGGACGATGTTCATTGCCTGTCTGGCGATCGCTGGTGCAGGTATTCCGTTTCTAATCGGTACAAGTGGCTATTATTCAAAGGACGCTATNCTNGAACAGGCGTTTAGCTTCTGGAGAGTAAACGGTGGTATTGCGTCTGGGTTATTCTTCTTCCTAGCTGCAGCCGGTGCTGCAATTACAAGTTTCTATATGTTCCGTATGTGGTTTATGACCTTTGTCGGCAAGCCGCGTAATCAGGAGCGATTCGATCATGCCCATGAATACTCCAAGATGGTATGGCCATTGGTCATTCTTGCCGTATTTGCCGTTGGCGTTGCATGGAAGTCGGTTGGATTCTGGGAGCTACCATTTAGCCTCTCTAATATGATTGAAGCGTCCCGTCCGGTAGCCATTAGCCACGTGGATCAAGCGGGAGTCATTTCGAGCATGGTCTGGCCCGATGAGCATGCGAGCCATGCTTGGTCGATCGTTTTCCCGGTAACACTGTTGGCTACGGCGACTGCAATTATTGGATTTCTACTAGCCGCGGCGTTTTATTGGAAACGGGCGCTTGATGTTTCCGATGTCAAAAACAACTTTGAGTCGATCTATCGACTGCTTTGGAATAAGTGGTGGTTTGATGAACTGTACGACACCTTGTTTGTCCGTCCGGCACACAAGATCGGCAAGTTTGTCGCCGCAATAGATAAGTGCATCTTTGACTGGCTGATCGACAGATCAGCGGTTGTTCTTCGTGCTTTCTCCAACCTTTGGAATAAGTACATCGATCAAAAGGCAGTCGATGGTGTTGCAAATGTTGTAGCTGGGTGGATTCACTCGCTAGGTCGCGGGCTTTCCAAGGTGCAAACCGGAAATGTCCGACAATATGTGCTGTTTATCGCCATAGGAGCACTTGCTTTGTTCCTGCTGATTACCGTGTTCTTCAGTTCGTCGATACAAGCACAATAAATTGGAATTTTGAAATACTAAATTACTTTCGTTTCGAAAGAGATAACTCGGATCAGTCAAAATGTCAGCTCTGATTTCCACAATTATTTTCCTGCCAACCGTCATCGCTCTTGGGCTTGGGTTCATGCCTAATAAGAAAGATGAAGACGGCGTCAACGATCCTGCAAACAAGAACCTGTTTCTGGGTATTACGTTAGTTACATCTATCGTGGTGATGTTGCTTACGTTTGTACTCTGGACCAGTTTTGATTCTGGCAGTGGTGAGATCCAAATGGCGGAGAATCTTGCCTGGATTCCATCATTTGATATTTCGTATTTGATGGGACTGGATGGGATTAGTCTCCCGCTTGTATTGTTGACATCTGTTGTCAGCGTACTTTCAATTGGTGCGAGTTGGTCGATCAACAAGCATGTGAAAGCATATTGTGTACTGTTCTTGTTGCTGATGACCGGTATGCTCGGCGTCTTTATGGCGTTGGATTTCTTCCTGTTTTATATCTTCTGGGAAGTAATGCTATTGCCGATGTATTTCCTAATCGGCATTTGGGGTGGCCCGAGACGTGAGTACGCCGCCATCAAGTTCTTCATTTACACGCTCGTTGGTGGTGTGTTGATGCTGATCGCAATCCTCATGCTGTATTTCAGCAGCGATGTAACGGAATTGGCACAGCATATCGAGGGTGATGTAACCGCTGAGGTTGTCCAGGCTGAACTTGGTAATCTGCATTTGCACGAAACGACTTATGTAGCCATTGCTGATAATGTGAATAACGCAGCAGCTGGTGAAGCCGTCGATCCAATTCACACTTTTAATCTGCGAGCACTGGCTAGCATTGGGCAGACGACAGAACAGTTCAGTGTGACGCTTCAACGCTGGGCATTCCTGTTGTTGTTCATTGGTTTCATTATCAAGGTACCCTCCATTCCGGTTCATACTTGGCTGCCGGATGCACACGTGGAAGCACCTACACCGATTTCGATGATTCTTGCCGGTGTTTTACTGAAGATGGGTGGATACGGTATTATCCGAATCTGTTATCCGATTTGCCCTCATGGTGGTTATGATCTTGCATATCTGGTTTGCTTCCTTGGTGTCGCCAGTATGTTGTACGGTGCCTTTGCTGCACTTGCCCAAACCGACTTTAAGCGACTGGTTGCATACAGTTCTGTCAGTCACATGGGATATGTCGTACTCGGCATGGGTGTGTGGTCGATTTACGCACCCGAATACAACGGTGATTATTGGGCCATGGGTATAACTGGTGCGATGTACCAGATGATTGGTCACGGTATTAGTTCCGCCGGTATGTTCTTCATGGTCGGAATTATTTACGACCGTGTGCATCACAGAAATCTGGCCGAATTTGGTGGCTTGTACGGCAAGATGCCGAGATACACGGCTTTGGCGATGGGCTTGTTCTTCGCTGGTCTTGGACTGCCCGGCTTGTGCGGATTTATCGGTGAAGTACTCGTTGTGCTTTCCGTTTGGAACTTTAGCAAGTGGCTTGCCATTCTTTCCGCCGCTGTCGTAATCCTGACAGCTGCATACATCCTTTGGTGTTTGCAACGTGTATACCTTGGACCTCAATACAACGGTCCGCATGAAGAAGAGATCAAACCGATTAATTCTCGCGAATTTGCCATCGGTGGCACATTACTAGGATTAGCAATCATCTTCGGTGTGTTCCCGAATATCCTGATCAGTCGAATGGATGACACGATTAAGGCTCAGGTAAGTGACCTAAATACCTGGACGCAGGAAGTTAAGCTCGCAAACGCCGAGGATGCTGAAGAAGCAGATGAGTCTGAAGCAGTTGCGGACGATGAAGGTCATGCAGAAGAAGCCGATCACGGTGATTCTCATGACACCGAAGATGCCGCAGATGGCGAAGCAGAAGATGCGGTTGAAGCGTCAAATGCTGATCGCAGCGAACCCGCTATTGAGCAGCTTTCAGCATTAGCTCCTTAGCATCCGG
The DNA here is from genome assembly GCA_002714565.1 of Rhodopirellula sp. Lineage (GTDB taxonomy): Bacteria > Planctomycetota > Planctomycetia > Pirellulales > Pirellulaceae > UBA11883. The sequence goes on along the minus strand of PAXU01000077.1, from coordinate 29,235 downwards.
ATAAATACAAGATACGCATTAAACAACACGAATTTACGTTATGAACCTGCAACAGTTAATTGAACAACTTGTGAATGACTCGACAGAAAGTCTGTCGTGGTTCTTGCCAGAGATCGTACTTTGCGGCGTGATTATGTTGTTGCTACTTGTTCGCCTCTTTGATGGTAAACAACGCCTAGATCTGTGGTTTGTTGCAATTGCCGGATCGGTAGTTTCCTTTTTGTTCTCACAGCCCTGGCTCGTTTGTGGTGGAGGAGTTGAACGCACGGAGATTTTTACTGGTCTGCTGGTGATTGATGGATTCACGATCGCGGTACGATCCATCATTCTGCTGTTCCTAGTGCTGTTCCTGATCTTTACAAAGATTTCCGGCATTCCCGATAGCGATGACTCGCCGGATATTTACACGCTCGTTTTCGGTGCAACTGTCGGAATGTGCCTGATGGTATCATCAAACCACTTGTTGATGGTTTTCCTGGCGATCGAGATGGCATCGGTTCCTTCATATGCTTTGGCCGGCATGCTAAAGGGTCGAAAGCGTGGTAGCGAAGCGGCACTGAAATATGCGATTTACGGTGCTGGTGCAGCTGGGGTCATGCTCTACGGCATTAGTTTACTAGCTGGGCTGACCAGCTCGGCGCATCTACCGACGATCGCACTTCAGTTAGCTGGGAATCTGGGCACGATGTCAGGTAGTGAGCAATTGGTATTGGTGCTCTCAGGACTACTAATAACTGTTGGATTAGCATTTAAGCTATCTGCTGTTCCTTTCCACTTCTGGGCGCCGGATGTATTTCATGGTTCGTGTGCTGAAGTCAACGCATTTTTGAGTATTGCTTCAAAAGCAGCGGCATTGGGATTGCTGGTGCGAATTGGAATTGGTGTTGGGTATGTTCCGGGTCTGGAGCAGGAAGTTGCACACGAGGTTGAAGCGGGCCCAGCGGTCATTGCTGGATTACTGCCTGTCGCTGAAGAAGCGGTGGAGCCGACCGAAGAATCAATTGAGCAAGAAGTCACAGTAAACGAAGCATTGCAACCGGTAAGGGATTTTATCGGCAAACTCATCGCGCTGCTGGCGATGATTACCTGCACCTTTGGAAACCTGGCTGCATACTCACAAACCAACATAAAACGATTGTTAGCCTATTCAACGATTGCCCATGCCGGTTACATGATGATGGCTATTGCACCATTGATGTCGTCACTTGGCAGTGATTACGGGGTTGCTGAAGGTGCATTATCCGGTTTGTTGTTGTACATCGTCATATACGTTTTTATGAACCTTGGCGCATTTGCAGTGGTTGCGTTTCTCCGAAATTACATCGCCAGCGAAGAGATTGCCGATTACAGCGGCATGATTCGATCGCGACCTTATATTGTCATCTGTTTGGTACTGGCTCTGTTTAGCCTGATAGGCTTGCCACCGCTAGCAGGATTCCTTGGTAAGTTCGCCGTGTTTGCGTCGATTGCCGATGCATTTAGAGCAACAGATGCAACTTACTTGCTTGTATTACTTCTCGTCGGTGGTGCTAACACAGCCCTGAGCCTTTACTATTATCTGAGGGTNGCGAAGATCATGGTGATGGAAGAACCGGCAGAAGGCGTAGATATTGAACAGTATCCAAAGGCGGGTTTAGAAGCTGTCTATCTCGTGGCCGTTACCCTNCCAACAGCATTGTTGATCTTTTTCTGGAATCCCGTTCACGCATACGTGGTTGATGCAGTAAAAGCGTTAATCAGTTGATCTGNGTGTATAACCATTAAGGGAAATCGATAAGAAGTCATGAGCATTTCAACATCAGACATTCTTAATCACATTTCAGCGATTCACACGTACTCGCTTGCAGCCTATCTGCGCTGGACAGCACCATATTTTGCTCCGGAGCAGCAAGAAGAACGTGAGACTCTCGACGTAATCATTGCTGATCAGGAACGAACCGTCGATAAAATCGGTGCCATGATTATTGATATGCGGGAAGTGGTCATCGGTGGCGAATTCCCTCTGGATTACACCAGCTATCATGATCTGGGATTCGACTATCTGCTCGGAAAGCTCATCGAAAATGAGACAGAGATTATCGAGAAGGTAACGAAGTGTGTAAACGCACTACCGGAAGACTCTGAATTTCGTGCGGTTGCTGAAGAAGTGCTGGGTAATGACAAAGCACATCTTGAGATGTTACAGGAACTACAGGATGGCGCAGCTACTGCTTAGTTGTCCGCACGTGTAGTTACTCTCTACTGTTGCTTTCCGGGAGAGATTCTATGCTCATCGACACACACTGTCATCTCGATGATGAGCAATTTGACNAGGTTCGNGACGCGGTGATTACACGGGCATTGGATGCCGNTATCGATTTCATGCTGACAATCGGCACGACACTCGAATCATGTAAGAAGACCATTGAAATTGCCGAGCAGTTTGCATCCGTGAAGGCTGCCGTGGGTATTCAACCCAACTATTGTGCAGAAGCCAACGATGGCGACTGGGAGCAAATAGTCGAATTGATTAATCATCCAGAAGTAATCGCCATCGGCGAAACGGGTCTGGATCGCTACTGGGATTACACTCCATTCGAGATGCAGCAGGATTTCTTCGATCGGCACNTGCGATTGTCACAGCAAACTGGATTACCTTTTATCGTGCACATGCGAGAGTGTGGTGATGATATTATCNAAATGCTGCGACGTGCATCAGAAAGCGGTCCGCTAAATGGTGTGATGCACTCATTTACCGGCACCGTGGAGCAGGCACAGCAGTGCGTCGAATTAGGAATGTACATTAGNTTCGCTGGGATGGTGACGTTTAAGAANTCTGAAGACTTACGTGACGTAGCAGCATCCGTTCCGATNGATCGAATTCTGATTGAAACCGATGCGCCCTATTTGTCACCACATCCGCATAGAGGACAGCGACCAAACGAACCGGCGATGGTGATCCATACGGCGAGATGTGTTGCNGAACAGCATGCAATGGANCTTTCGGANTTCGCAGTTATTTCGACGCGCAATGCTAAGCAGTTNTTTGCCTTTGGCCCATAACTAGTCGATGCTGTTCTTTGGTCGTATTAGAATANTCTTATATCTCGTCGGAATGTTCGCCAGCCTTTAAGTCGTTACGAGCACTCCCGATATACTTTTGAATACCTATTTCTGGAAACGCACATGAAGATTCTTCGGTTAATCTCTCGTTCCTGTTTAATACTCTCTAGCGTGTTGGTACTCGTATCGTGTATCAGTGGGGCACTTCAAGCAGATGAAGTATTCAAGACTTGGGGCTTCAATGGCGCGACAGATGGCTGGAAACAGCTTGCGCAGGTTGAATTAACGGCTGGCGATACGACGTTAACCGTTAAGGGCACTGGAAATGATCCACACTTTATCGCACCGGTTAAGGGACCATCCGGATGGATCAAGGTTTCGATTCGCGCCAAGTTTTCCGGCCAATTTAATTCACAANTGTTTTGGACNACCACGAAGCAGCCTGGTACGAGCGAAGGCCTAAGCGTCCGTTTCAAGATGATTGGTAAAGGAGATCGCTTTACAGATATAGATGTTTTCTTGAAGACGGAGCATCCGATCACCCAATTGAGGTTCGATCCACACTCTGCACCNATGACGATGGAAGTAGACTCAATCACCATGGCAGCAACNGATGCACCTCCCGCAGANCCAGCCACGGACCCAGTCGGATTAAAAGTGGCTAGTGGATTCAAGGTAGAGCTTCTATACAGCGTGCCAGCAGCTGANCAGGGATCTTGGGTCAGTATGACTGTCGACGATGAAGGTCGCCTTATTACCTGTGATCAATATGGCAAGTTGTATCGGGTTACTCCTCCGGCGATTGGATCAANGGAGAAAACTCAGGTGGAGCCTATTGAGATTGAGATTGGAGAGGCTCAAGGGTTGNTNTATGCGTTTNATAGTCTTTATGTAGTAGTGAATCGTGGCAAGAAGTTCGCAAGTGGTGTGTACAGAGTCCGGGATACAGATGGNGACGATCAGTTTGACAGTCTTGAAACACTCAAGTTACTGGATGGTGGTGGAGAACACGGGCCTCACTCGATTATTAAATCACCCGACGGCAAATCACTTTATGTTGTCTGTGGCAACAGCACTAAACTGCCTGACGACATAAAGCGATATCGTTTACCAAAGAACTGGGACGAAGATCAGCTGTTACCACGTCAGCCATGTTCGAATAATCACAACACCGGCGTGTTGGCTCCCGGTGGATTTGTGTGCAACATGGATCCGGATGGTAAGAACTGGACTCTGGTTGCTGCTGGTTTCCGTAATCCATTTGATATAGCGTTTAACGATGTNGGAGAGTTGTTTACCTACGATGCTGATATGGAAATGGACNTCGGCACACCATGGTATCGACCNACNCGTGTTAATCATGTGGTCAGCGGTGGTGAGTACGGCTGGCGATACGGCACGGGGAAATGGCCTGACTATTCGCCGGACAGTTTGCCTGCTGTGGCTGAAATTGGTCAGGGATCACCGACGGGAATTCTATTTGGCACACAGCTGAAATTTCCAATGGTGTATCAACGTGCCTTGTTTGTNTGCGATTGGACATACGGCAGACTGTATGCGGTTCATTTTCAAGCGGAGGGTGCATCGTACTCATCGCATCTGGAAGAGTTCATCACGGGCACACCGATGCCNCTAACGGACTTGGTAGCAAACCCAAAAGATGGAGCCATGTACATTACCATCGGTGGCAGACGCACTCAGTCCGGTTTGTACCGTGTAACGTACAGTGGCGGTGAACTGCACACGAAACTAACCGACAANAACCGCTCTATTCAGTTGAGAAAGTTACGGCGCCGACTGGAACAGTATCATGGCTTGCAGGATGCATCAGCAGTAGCCGTGGTGTGGCCATATCTAGGCCATGCGGATCGACACATTCGCTACGCAGCACGCATTGCTGTTGAACATCAGGATCTAGAAGGCTGGCGAGAGAAAGCAATCAAAGAGCCGGATACACGTACGGCAATCCACGGTTTACTCGGTCTCATTCGAAGCGGTACAGAGGCTGATCAAATCGCTGCAGTGAAGCGATTGTCTCAGTTAGACGTGGCTTCGATGGACGATTCTGTTTTGATTGAATGGCTGCGCACAGTTGGCGTTGGACTTGCTCGCAGCGAATCGACNGATATTGCGACACGTGTCGTATTACGTGAAAAGGCGGAAGGCCGATTCCCAACGGCAACGAGTGCCGGCAATCATGAGCTTACCAGACTACTGGTTTATCTCGATTCCAAGTCAGTTGTAACAGATGCCATGACGATCGCATCTNCATCTGTTACTCAGGAAGACCTGNTGTTCTATGGAATGGNATTGAGAGTGGCTACTGAAGGATGGGATTCAAGCCTGCGNAAGAGCTATTTTGAGAATCTCAATCGAGCNGAGGAAGGTGCTGCAGTCGGTGACTTTATCGGTGGGGGCCACTACCAAATCTATGTCCAAAACATGCGCAAAGATGCCGTGGCGTTGTTAAATGACAAGTCGAAAACCGCCTTGGATGCAGTCATCAATGCTGAGATTGCAAGTGCCATTCCCGGTGGCTCACCAACACCGAGGAAATTCATCAAGAACTGGACGGTTGATGAACTGATACCGCATGTGGCTTCTCTGGAGAACGGGGGTCGTTCTTTTGATGCTGGTAAGCAGTTNTTCAGAAATGCTGCTTGTATTCAGTGCCATCGATTTGCAAATCGCGGAGGTATTCTGGGTCCGGATATTACAGGTTCGGCCAAGCGGTACAGTATGGCAGTGATGTTGCGAGAGATAATTGATCCATCAATACAGGTGTCAGATCAGTTTGAGAATCACGTAATCATTACCGACGAAGGAAAGTTGCTTGAAGGCCGGATTCTCAGTGAAAGTGATGACACGGTCACGTTGGCTGTCGACCCTCGACAGCCTGAGTCCATTTTGCAGATTCCAACGGTATCGATCGAAGCAAAAAAAGTNTCACGCACAAGCCTCATGCCAAAAGGACTACTGAATACGCTAACTCGCGAAGAGATTCTCGATTTNTTGGCTTACATACTCTCGGCAGGGGATTCCGAGCACGACGTATTTAAGTAGATCAGANGATTATCTGAAGCTACTGGCTACGATATTTGAAAGCTGAATCAATCGCCAGGGAGCNTTACTNCGAATGGCGGTTGTAAGCAAAACACAGAATCCATCACGTTCACGGTCCATCCAGATGGTAGTGCCAGTCGCACCTGTATGNCCAAAGACATTTTGGTCTAANAAGTCGCCCCAAGTATCGCGTTGGCCGGTATGATTCATNCGCCAACCGAGTCCCCANGGTTCACATCGCCGGTATGACTCTGGTAAATCCGGGTAGTCATTGAGTCGATTTGTTGTAGCCATTTGAACCATTTGAGGTGAGAGGATTTGATTCCCGTTTCCATGGCCATAGTCCATCATCCACTGAGCNATGACGGCCATATCTTCGGCGCTACTGAACATACCGCCCCATGGCACACCCAATTCCTGCCAGTAGGAGCTGTTCCAGCCAAAATTGGACATGCCCTGATAATCTGGAGTCTCTACACGGACAAGCCGCTCTCTTTTGAATCCTTTGCTGCCGAGACCGGTGGATTTCAAACCGAGAGGTTTGATGATTTCATCTCTTACGAAGTCATGGATTGACTGACCGCTCAACCGTTGCACGATTTCCGCCACTGTCAGCGTGCCCATGCTTTGATAGCTCACCTTTGTTCCATGATCGAATTTAGGAATGGTGTCGTATATCGCACCGTGGATGAATTCACTCAACGGCGCATTTGCTTTTCTTAATTCAACGTTGTTATCAAGCATGTCCGGGAGACCGGACGTGTGTGTGAACAGATTCTGCACCTCAATCTTATCTTTGTGATGTGCTGCGAAGTCAGGAATATACGTGGTAACGCGTTCGGTTAAGTTAAGCATGCCCTGCTCTACCAGTTTCAGGGCACTCATATAGACAATGGGCTTGGTAATGGANGCGAGTAAGAACATNCCATCTTTTCGAATGGGTTCTGCGTCTTTTTCCGGTCCTTGATTTCCCGCAAATATAGGTTTGAGAATCTTGCCATGGCGTCCAATGACGATGGCCGCTCCGGGTATCGGTGCATCAGGTCCATCTGTCCATTCGCGGATTCGCGTTTCTAATTGCTTGATTCGGCTTTCATCAAGATCCAGTTCTTTAGGCGAGGCATGTGGCAGTCGTGTCATTGCTGNTCCTGTGGTGGTGCTATGCTGGTACCGTGGTAGTTTTGCAGGTCGTAGCCTTTACAATAGGCAACTGCATTGTATCGCAAGGTGCGAGACCAACCCAATCAACAAGTAAAAGTTTGACGACGGAGTGACCGATGGCACGTGTAGATGGAAAAGTCATTATTTGTACCGGTGGCACACAGGGTGTCGGTGAAGCCTGTGCGCTGCTCGCTGCAGAAACAGGTGCTGAGGGCGTGGTCATCTGTGGACGACAGGAAGAGCGTGGCCAGGCAGTCGCAGCCAAGATCACTGATTTAGGTTCGCGAGGTGTGTTCGTGCGAGCGGATCTTTCCCTGGAAGAGGATTGCCGCAATGTGGTACGCGTTTGTGATCAGGAATTTGGCCGAGTGGATGGGTTGGTAAATGCTGCTGCTGATACGAGTCGCGGTACAGTGGAGGANACAACTGTTGAGTTTTGGGATTACCAATTTGCAGTGAATGTACGTGCACCCTTCCTGTTGACTCAGGAATCNGTACGAATCATGCAACGCGAGCAGAGCCCCGGATCCATCGTGAATATCCTAAGNGTTGCAGGCTACTGTGGTATGGATATTCTCTGTTCCTATAGCACTACAAAAGGTGCCTTAAAGACGCTCACTAAGAATAATGCCAACGCATTGCGGAAGCATAGAATTCGAGTGAACGGAATCAACCTTGGTTGGACAGATACACCAGCTGAGCACGTTGTTCAAAGATCACAGGGAAGCCCGGAGGACTGGCTGGAACAAGCTGAAGAGATTTCCCCATTTGGTCGACTTCTAAAACCGATTGATGTAGCACGGCTTAGCAATTACCTGCTCAGTGATGAATCGGGCATCTTGACCGGATCATGTATGGATTATTCTCAGCGTGTCATGGGTGTTTTTCCACCGGACAAAAAATAATCGGTCTACCAGATCTCCAGTGAGTCTGTGAACAGGTTTGTCAGCTCCTCTGCGTGCGCTTCAATTGGCGAGAGTTTAGTTACCCGGTGTTGAGGTAGTGTTCCTTCAACAAGAGCTGGAATGTCNCTTTCGTCATAGCCAACAGCTCGCAGACCANTCGGTGTGTTGAGGGTCTGCATGAAGTGGATAACCTGGTTTGCCAGTACTTCGCCTGCCGACTCATCCGGTACATCAGTAATGTCTGCACCCANTGCCTTAGCGGCCGTTAAGTGACGTTGTGGATCTGCTGGCGAGGTAAATCGAACAACCGCCGCAGTATTGAGAATCACAGAAATTCCGTGTGGCACAATAGGATGATCCACATCGTATCCATCCGGATAGAAGTCTTTGACCATACCTGCGATCGGGTAAGACATGCCATGAGGTAGATGTACGCCAGCGTTTCCAAAACCAATTCCGGCAATAGCCGAAGCGAGGAGCATGTTTCCTCGGGCTTCATCATCTGTAGTATCCTGATATGCGCGAGGTAAGTAGTCACGTACCATTTCCAGTGCTCTCAATGACCAGATGTCACTGATAGGGTTTGTTCCCTGATATGCCGGTCGTTGAATGGGTCGATCTGGCTTTGGCCGTGAATCAAATGGAATCGCCGTAAAAGATTCCAGTGCGTGACTGAGGACATCCAGNCCTGTTGCTGCAGCAACTGCTGCCGGCATCGTNTTTGTGTTGTCGGGATCAATGATACCGAGCGTCGGTTTCATGTAGCGATGTGCAATGCCGGTTTTTGCTTTCTTCTCCACATAATCAAAAATGGCAACCCCTGTCGTTTCACTGCCTGTGCCAGCCGTAGTAGGGACTGCAATCAGTGGCTTGAGAGGACCGGGTACTGGTTGACCACCACCAATTGGCGCATTCACGTACGTGAAGAATTCAGCAGGATAAGTTGAATACAGATTTGCGGCCTTCGCTGTATCCATCGTGCTACCNCCACCNACAGCAACAAAGCTGTCATAGTTTCCTTCGGTNGCAACTTCCGCAGCGCGTTTAAAGCTCGAGTCTGTAGGTTCAACGGANACTTCAGAAAAGAGGTCGTATCCGACGTCATTTTGATTTAGCGATTCAACGACAGCTTGCCCAGTAGGCAAGCCCACCAGATTTGGATCCATGATGACGAGTGTGCGCTTNACACCCATGTCTTGAAGATCCATGCCAATTTCAGCCGTGATGCCCTGGCCGTAGCGAATATTGGAAGCGGCCATTTGAAAGGCTGTATCTTTTTGCATCTTAGTCCTCGGTGCTAACTCATTGCATGTATATTCGATTGGTAAGCAATTGCGATTCTACAACGGTTCGAAGCGGAAACGGTAGAATTGCAGTAAGAATATTTAATAGCAAGATCAACACCCCAACGGTCCATCGGGCAATCATGAAATACTCAGCACTTGAAAATTACATTGGCGGATCATCTTCACCTGCGGAGAACGCCATAGAAGTTATTTCACCGGTAAACGGCGAGCAATTATCTACCGTACCAGTTTCCGGTAAAGCGGANCTAGATGCTGCTGTTGCGGCTGCTGCCACTGCGTTTCCCGCATGGTCTCAATTGACCATTCGTGAACGTTGCGATGTATTTTATCGCTATCGAAATCAGCTTCAGGACAACATGGATGAGCTTGCCCGTATTTGTCATGAAGAAAATGGAAAGACGATAGCTGAATCTAAGGCTGAAGTTCTTAAGGCGATTGAGTTAACTGAACTTGCATGCTCGCTGCCAAATCTACTTGCTGGAAAGGTATTAGAGGTAAGCAAAGGCTTCGATTGTTCCATACAGCAAGAGCCGCTTGGAGTTGTATCGTGTATCACTCCGTTTAATTTTCCGATTATGGTTCCGCATTGGACCATCCCGATGGCATTAGCTCTGGGAAATACAATGGTCTTTAAACCATCAGAACAGGTGCCCTTAAGTGGTAATAAGACTGCTGAACTGCTAAGTCAAGCAGGGTTGCCTGCAGGTGTTTTTAACGTCATCCATGGTGACAAGTCGGTGGTTGAAGGGATNTGTGATCATCCGGATATCAAAGCTGTGACGTTTGTTGGATCGACACCGGTGGCCAAGATCGTATATGCGCGTGCAACTGGAAGCTATAAGCGTGCGTTGGCCATGGGAGGAGCAAAGAATCATCTGGTTGTCATGCCGGACGCAGACGTCGCCCATACTGCCAGTAATGTTGCAGCCAGCGCTTGTGGCTGTGCAGGGCAGCGGTGTATGGCGGCCGCCACGCTCGTCGCTGTCGGGCAAGTGAACCACATCATTGACGAAGTGGTGGAAGCTTCCCGGCAAATTGTGCCGGGTGATAATTTGGGTGCGGTAATTTCGCAATCAGCCAAACAACGCATCGAGGGATATATCACTGAGGCAATAGAGCAGGGNGCAACGGCTTTGCTAGACGGTCGCGACACGGTTGTGGAAGGCTGNGAAGAAGGATCATACGTNGGACCAACGGTGCTTGATAACGTGACATCGGACATGAGAATCGCCAATGAAGAGGTCTTTGGTCCAGTACTTTCAATTATGAGAACGGACGATCTTCAAGGTGCCATTGAAATCGAACAGACTTCACCGTTTGGCAATGCTGCCGTGGTTTACACACAGGATGGCCAGGTGGCACAGGCATTCGCCNATGCTGCATCAGCCGGAATGATAGGAGTAAACGTTGGAGTGCCCGTGCCGAGAGAGCCATTTGGATTTGGCGGCTGGAATGAATCCCGATTTGGGGTCGGAGATATAACGGGTCAAGGATCCATCCAGTTCTGGACGCAATCCAAAAAGATTACATCGCATTGGGTNAGCGAATAGAAACGTCANGACGTTTAAGTGAAGTTTATAAGAACCGTGAATCACCGGGTGAAAACTCGACCGGTTGCTCCGTGCTGCTTGTAATGATCTCCCACGACTTCCCATTTTCTCTGAGCTTATGCCAACGGGGCGCATCGTACTGCACGTCTAAAAAAGGTGCTTCNGTTGGTAAACCACCCCGCTCTTTGGAAATCAGTGATGCTTCGATGATCGCGTTGACAAGTAAAGTGCGTTCTACCGGATAGACCGGACGTCCGGAAATGAAGAATTGCTGGATGGAATGAGAAAGTGCTTTGAATAGACAGCGATTTCCCCANGGNCCGTTATAGTACGCAGTGCTTTGAGTTTCCGGATTTCCCATTACATCGCACGCAAAATTCCAACGATTTGCATCGTCTCCTATGGAGACCACTGTAGCGGATGTGCCGTCTTTATAGCCAACGAAAATCGCATGATTGAGATTAGCGAGAATCTCATTGGGAGTAACGGGTACCGGAGGGAGGCTAGTGGGTATCTCACGTCCAGGCCANGACCGCGGTTGGAANTCGGCATTNGNTTCAGCCTTCATNGCTTCCACNANTAGTTTCATTGTNTTGACTTGATCACGCANTTTANCTCTGGCTNNACGACGTTCTAGCAACTGCACAGTTGCTACTCCGGTTTCAGCACCTTGTCGTGATTCAACAATTGATTGCAATACTTCTAGTGCGTGGAAATCATAAGATTCAATCCCACCGCCGTGGACCGAAACAGATTCTGCAATTGGTGCACCAGGTTTCAAGTTGAGAGGCGTGATTTGTTGGGCGAGCGGTACGCTGCTACCAGCCATCATTGGAAATTGTAGTTGTTTTGACCACTGGTACATCTGGCTGGCCTTGTACCACTGATAACTCAGATGTTTGTCATTAAATACCGGTACCGAGCTACTGCACTTGGCAAAGACATCCACACACTCCTTCAAAAACTGATGGCGCGGGTACATGACTTGTCCGCGTTGATTAAGTGGATAGGTGCCGTGCTCACCGATAAGGAGAATGGCATCGCAGGTTAAGCTGTTATCGCTGCTGATTGTTTCCGCGATTGAGTCATAGATAGGGATTTGAAATTTTTCGCTGACAACCTTCGACATGTCGCCGTCAGGATGTTGATCAACGTACATGCTAACTAAATCCACACTCGGATCGACGAGCTTGCCACGGAATAGGAAGGGTGCGATGAAGTTTTCCATAATGTTGTATGCGTGACTTCTGAATCTGAGTTCAGTCAGAATCACGGCAACACGCGGCCGGTTGCGTCGCCCTGCAAACAAATCTGGCGCAATGCAGGTGCCGGCTGCGATTCCTGCCATCGCTGATCGGCGCGTCATCGAGTTGTGGTTGTACATTTTCTTTATCACAAGTCTTGTCATCTAATTGTGGAATGAGTGCTGGTCGCTCGCTTATACTTGGGGTGTAAGCAAGCTCGAAGCTACTGATGTAAAATAGCCTCATAGCACAATTAAAGGACTCAGGTATTCACAATGCAAGTAAATCGTCAAATCACCCGGCGCCGACTGATTCAAACATCCGCAGTTGTTGCTAGTGGTGTTTTCGTTAATCCGAGTGCAGCACAGGAATCCAATTCACCGAATGAGCGGCTGAACATTGCGTCTATTGGCTGTACCGGTAGAGCAGCCGGAAACCTAGATGGCGTTGCAAGCCAAAATATAGTGGCTATCGCAGATATCGATACGAATCTGCTTGAAAAGGGAAGTGCGAGATTTGAAGGTGCTGCGAAGTATTCAGACTTTCGTGAATTGTTGGATAAAGAGCACGAGAAGATTGATGCAGTGGTCGTGTCGACCCCGGATCATTGCCATGCCCCGGCCGCTGCCATGGCATTAAGAATGAAAAAGCATGTGTATTGTGAAAAGCCGCTTTCGCACACTGTCAAGGAAGCACGCGTCCTTGCTGAACTAGCGAAGCGGTACAACCTTAAAACACAAATGGGAACACAGATTCATGCCGGAGATAATTACCGGCGCGTGGTCGAATTAGTTCAGTCTGGTGCCATTGGCGATGTTGACCGGGTGCATGTATGGGCGAACGCCGTTTATACCGGCGCCAAGTTCAAATACACCGAGAAACCAGCAAATGTAAACTGGGACCTGTGGCTCGGGCCAGCAGTGGAACGGCCATATAGTGAAGGCGTGCATCCTTTCAACTGGCGACGATTCTGGGACTACGGTACAGGCTCGCTTGGCGACTTTGGTTGTCACTTCATGGATTTGGTTCATTGGGCCCTCGACCTGCGAAATCCAACGCACGTGAGTGCTAAAGGGCCAGAAGTGGATGAAGTATCCACACCGGCATATACAATCGTTGATTACCAGTATCCCAAGCGTGGTAAGTTGCCGGGCGTGCACCTAACATGGTACGACTCCGGAAAGCGACCCGAGATTTTAAAAACACTTAAGGATAAGGATGGCAACGTACTCGACTGGGGTGCAGGCCAGTTGTTTATTGGCAGTAAAGGCATGATTCTGAGTAATTATGGAAGTCACCTCCTGTTACCTGAAGAGAAGTTCACCGACTTTAAACGGCCGGAACAGAGCATCCCGAAATCGATAGGGCATCATGCCGAATGGTTGAAGGCGATTCGCGATGGTGGAACAACTACGTGTAACTTTGATTATTCAGGGGCATTAACCGAATCTGTGCTGCTTGGTACGGTCGCATATCGCGCTGGTGAGGCAATTGAATGGGATTCAAAGCGATTACAGGTGAAAAACAGCGAGAAGGCTCAGAATTTAATTCACAAGGAATACCGCAAAGGCTGGGATCTATAGTGGTAGATTTGGTCCACTAGCTTTTTTCAGGCATGCAATTTGGTAGAATCTACATAAGTCAACAATTATCAAGGTGGCCCGATCTGGCGGTAGTAGATCCGGCTTAGTCACGAGGAGGTTTCCCAGGTTTATCGAAATCTCAGGGGGAATGAAAAATGCGAAATATTAAAAGACTCTTTTTGAGCATGATGATGGGTATGGTTCTTGTTTCCGGAGCACTCGCTCAGGAAGAGGACGAAGGCGTCAGTATCGAATATAGCGATGCAGACTTGGCGGCTGTCGACAAAATCAAAGAAGCCGGAGCACTCGTTTTGGAAGTTGCTCAGAATGACAATCGACTGAACGTCGCATTTCATCTGACCACTGCAGAAGTAGGCAACGAACAGGTAAGCCTGGTCAAAGACCTCCCGTTTATTGTGAGCCTGAACCTACGTGGTACCCAAGTTAATGACGAAGGCGCTGCCTTGCTGGCAGGTATGTCTGGCCTTGAGAGATTACATCTTGAAAAGACCGGTGTTACAGACGCAGCACTGAATCATTTAACAGGGCTTGAAAATCTGAAGTACCTGAATGTTTACGGTACGGAAGTTACTGACGCTGCGATCGATACCATTGCTGGTATTAAAGGACTGGAAAAAGTTTATATCTGGCAAACAAAAATCACGATTGACGGAGTTGCCAAGCTCAAGGAAAAACGTCCTGAGCTGAAGATCATCCCTGATCTGGTTGTTGAAAAGGCAAAGGCTGAAGCCGAAGCAGTTCGAAAGGCCGAAGAAGAAAAGAAGAAGGCTGAAGAAGAAGCCGCGAAGAANAANGCTGAAGAAGAAGCNGCGNNNAANAAAGCNGNAGAAGAAGCNGCTGCAAAGAAAGCAGCAGAAGAAGCAGCTGCAAAGAAAGCAGCAGAAGAAGCAGCTGCAAAGAAAGCCGAAGAAGAGAAAAAAGAATAAGCTTCATCGGCAAGTGATAACACTGAAGGCCATTAGCTGTCTACATTGCGGCTAATGGCCTTTTTTTTGAAAAAGTACACATCTGGCGTAATACACGNCCTAATTCGAAAAACGGAGATCTTGGATCGATGCTACCTGGAATCAAACAATTTGAAATGACCGGAAAGACTGCCATTGTTACTGGTGGATCAAAAGGGCTTGGTAAAGCCATGGCGGAAGGGCTTGCGTCCGCCGGTGCTGATGTTGTACTTGTAGCCCGTAATGAAGAAGAAGTAACTGCTGCGGCAACGGAGATCGCAGATAGTTACGGAGTTCAGGCNATTGGNATGAGTGCCGATGTATCATGCGCTGATGCAGTTCAAGGCGTGGTGGATGCCACTATCGAGAGATTTGGAAAGNTCGATGCACTGATTAACAACGCGGGCATCAACATTCGTGGCGCGGTGGATGAATTGGAACTTGATGAATTCCAAAAGGTCATGGATATCAACGTAAACGGCGTCTGGTTGTTTGCTCGCGCAGTCGTGCCACATATGAAGAAGGCCGGCTACGGTCGAATTGTAAATCTTGCCAGCACACTCGGATTGGTCGGACTATCAAACCGAACACCGTACACATCGAGCAAGGGAGCTGTCGTACAAATGACCCGTGCGCTTGGTCTTGAACTGGCATCCTTTGGAATCACCTGCAACGCCATCTGTCCAGGGCCGTTCCTTACCCCAATGAATATTCCCATNAAGGATGATGAACAGACGAAGAAGTCAATCGTCGGTGCAGTCGCCCTTGAACGTTGGGGCGAACTAAATGAGATTCAGGGCGCTGCTATTTTTCTCTCCAGCGATGCATCGAGTTACATGACCGGAAGCATGGTCACGGTAGATGGTGGCTGGACGGCGAGATAATGCCTGTCACGTAAGCCGTTAGTGTTTCAAGACCTTGTCGAATAATGGAAAGGCCACATCGCCGTTCCATCGGTGACCGCCATCGAAGTGGTCGTAATGAAGTTGGTCACGTACGCCAAGCGCTTTGTATACACGTTCAAGTCTTGATTTGAATACGGCGTCCCATTTTGGGACGATCAGCCCATCAGTACTACCCATTTCCCAGACACATGGTCGTGGTGCTATCAATCCGCCGATTTCGGCATAGTCACCNTACTTAAGTAGGTTGGGAATGATCTGCGCACCGCAACTGTATCGGTGNGAAACTCGTTCCTGCATGAGATTTAGTGCTCCGCTGACCGCAGCAACTTTGATTCTAGGATCGACGGCTGTGACCATCATCGTCATGCGACCGCCGTAGGAAAGACCGGCACATCCGATCTTCTCTTTGTTTACAGTTGGAAGGCTTTGTAAATAAGAAATAGACCATCGTAAGTCTCTCACGTTTTCAGTGATAAGCAGCTTTCCTAGAGCCTGCATCCTTACGAACGTGACGGCACACGGGTCATTTCCACCATAGCTCTTTTTGTCGACTCGCTGTCCAAACGGAATCATGCATGGTACAGCTACTATGTAGCCGCGTCTGACGAATTGCAGTCCATAATCGTAATTCGCCTTTTCGATTGCTTCGGAAACTCCCTCGATGTCGTGCCGGCCGGCGACCGTATGGTGTCCGTAGTCCCCGTGCCCGTGTACGGCGAGGATCCCGGNTCGTAACGGTGCNTCTCTTGTTTCGTTGGGGGTCAGCAGATAGAGAGGCAGNGTGTGACGACCCGGTGCGCTCAACTCGATACTTAAACGCATGTGGTCAACGAGTTGTTTTGACTCGATCACCTTGGCGGTAAACGTCTCCGGTGGCCGGGATTCTCCCATCAGGTTATGGAGTTTCTTTCTGAATTCCTGCTGCCACATGTCGGCATCGTTCTCTGTCTCGCCGTCGAAGACCATATGCAGCTTCACCTCGTTCAGGTCAGCTCGAATATCGGACGTCACCGGTTTTGAAGTTTGTGGCTCGGCTAGAATCGCTTGCGGATGACACGCGATGAGCATCACAGCTAGAGTCGGGAAGAATTTATGTCGCATGTTCATCCTCGCAGATCATCAAGTGGTCCGCGGCTAGCGCCAAATCGTTTTCGCTCTATCCCCATGCGATTGAGCATTGATAAGTACAGATTCGACATCGGCACATCATCGCGGAATCTCAGGTAGCGTCCGGTTTGGATATCGAGGTTACTACCACCGGCAAATACTACAGGTAAGTCCTCATGGGAATGCTCATGCCCATCGGCCAGGCTTGAGCCATACACAATCATTGAATTATCCAGTAGCGTATGTTCACCTTCGTCGATCTGCTTCATCCTATTGAGCATGTAAGCGAGTTGTTCATGGTGCCATCGTGTAACGCGATTGAACATGTCGCGTTTTTCATCCAGCGACGTCCAGCTTGTCACACCATCATCATCTTCTGTGCGACCAGAGATATCACGGTAGTGTGAAAGTGCGTGCCAAGTTCCTTTCACATCATCAATAAAGTTGAAGTATCGATTGCTTTGCCCATGATCGAGCATGAAAGTACTTATGCGAGTTGCATCTGCCCAGAAACCGAGCACGATCATGTCCATCATCAATCGCATGTATTCACGATGGTCAGTTGGAATGCCCGGTGCAGGGCGTTTAAGCGTGTCGGTGAGCAATTTGTTTTCGGCGGCAATTTCCGCCTGTCGATCGGCAAATGCCAGTCTACGTTCGATGCTTCGTATTGAGTCCAGATATTCGTCAATTTTGCGTTGGTCATTTTTGCCAAGTTGTTGACGAATACTCCGAGCCTGTTCTCTAACCTGGTCAACTACTCCTTTATCAATTCCGGACTTCGTCGATGTGCGGAACATCTGGTCAAATACCACGCGGGGTTCGACTTCCCGACTGGCCGGTGTACGATTGTCGGTCCAGGAAATCGTATTGCGGGGCAAGCTGCCAGAGAAAAAGCCCTCACCTTCTATGGAAATCTGTAATGATGGCAATAGCGTCTGCTGACCAACCTCATCTGCAGCTAGTTGGTCGACTGATTTACCCCCGGCACTCACTCGTCCGCCGTCGTATTCGCCACCGGTTAACCAGGTGGCCGTTCCTGCACGGTGTCCGTTTCCGCGTGGCGTCCAAAGGTTTTTGAAGACGAGCAAGTCATCCTTCAAAGATTCAAGTGGATGCATCCACTCGTTGAGTTCTACAAGCTTGCCATTTTGATCGCTCTTGGCCGGATTCCAGCTACCTCTAGCGATTCCATTCGGGAAGTAAAGGAATGCCATACGTGCCGGAGATGCTGGAGTGTCTGAGGCCTTGGATTCCGATTCCATGGCCTCGAGCCACGGAAGACAGACTGTCGCACCGATACCTGTTAGCATTGCGCGTCTTGATAGCTGCCAGCTCTTTTTGCTCATGGATCAGACCTTTGTACTTAATCAATTCTCTGTTTGATGCTGTTTGTACTGGAATGGGTATGACAGCACTATCTGCTTAATGAGCGTCTTCATTCTAAACTCATTCGCTTCCAGTGCCTTACCAATTCGAATAATGGCGGCTTCATCATAGTACTCTAGCTGTCGTCCAAGCGAATATGAGAGCATCTTACGTATGACTTGATGCACCAGATCATCATGTCGATGTGTGACGATGGCTTCTTTCAGTCCGTCGGCGCCGCGAAATACCGTACCGTCCGGGAGTTGCCCTTTGGAGTCAATTACTTGTCTTCGGTTCCGTGTCCGGTAGCGACCAAAAAAGTCGAAGTTTTCGAGCCCGAATCCAAGCGGGTCGATTTGTTTGTGACAGGAGGCACAACGCGGTGAGTCTGAATGTAGTTCCAGTTTCTCACGAGCCGTTAGCCCTTCATCAAAGGCAATTTCTTCGTCGATTTCATCTGCACCTGGAGGCGGCGGTGGCGGTGGTGTGCCAAGCAGATCGGTAAGTATCCAGCGACCGCGAATCACAGGGCTGGTTCGGTAAGGAAACGAAGTGATTGCGAGAACACTGCCGTGCGAAAGTACTCCACCGCGGACATTCTCTGCTGTACTGACACGTCGCATTTCGATGCCTTTGACACCCTCAATACGATAATGGGATGCCAGTTCTTCGTTCATAAATGTGTAGTCAGCACTTATTAATTCAGACACAGAGCGATCGTCTGTAATAAGTGAAACGAAAAACATCGCGGTCTCTTCTCGCATAGCTGTCATGAGAGACTCTGTGCACCAGGGGTTATCAATCGGGTCCAGCCGGATTCGAGTGCCAAGATCCTCAAAGCCAAGCCACTGAGATGCGAATACAGTGCCAAGCGTTTGTGCACGTGGATCATCGATCATCCTGTCCACTTGTTTCATGAGAGTTGCGTTGTCGTGAAGCTTGCCAGAGGCTGCTAGTTGGAGCAACTCATTATCGGGCATCGATGCCCAAAGAAAGTACGACAATCGGTTTGCCAGTTCTATTGAACTCACTCGCATTGGCTTGCTGTCAGCAGGAGTTTCACCAATGTGCATGATAAAGTTCGGACTGATCAAAGCCAGTTTGACAGCCAATCGCATCGATTCATTAAATGACTTTCCCGATTCCCGGGCTTTTTTGTATCGAGTCAGGAGTGTATCCATTTCAGCTTGTGTCACTGGCCTGCGATAAGCTCTTGGCAAAAACGTGCTTATCAACTTGGAAGCAGTTTCAGATTCCTCTTGATCACCCTTTGGTTTGGTGTGGAAAAAGCGGTCAAACGATGCTTTTTGTTCTGCGGACTCAGGATAGTCACTCAACGCTACACGAATTGCTTCATCAGCCGCTGAAATATATCGGTCAAGAAGCTGTGGCTGTATGAACAGTGTATTGGCACTGTTGTCAAAACCGCTTGTTCCACTCAAATCAACAGGGAATTTACTGGCAACATCAACCGAAACTCCAAACAGGTCGCCCAATGTAAATTCCAATTCTCGACTTGTTAATCGTCGTATGGATTCAAATCCAGGATTCTTAATCGCTTCATAATCGAATCGTTCGATCGAGTCCGAAAGGAATGATGTCAGTTGATCTCGTTCGTCTTCACTTAGCTGCGGAGCATCGTCAGGTGGCATCTCTCCACCGACGACGCGATCCACGATGGTCAACCAGGTGCGTCGATGCTTAACCAATGGCAAATCGCGAGATAAGGACTGCAGATTCAACTGTGCTTGTGACTCCTCTGGTCCGTGGCAATCAACACAGTATTTTTGGATGATCGAGCTGATTTCATCGGTCAGCGTTTCTGGGTTTTCCTGAGCGTATATGGCTGAGGGCGCGATTAGAAATATCAGCGCTAATTGAGTGAACCACTGCTGATAGGGAAGATATCTACAACGCAATGGACAATGACCTNTCGGGACANGTGTATGTGAATTATTGCTTTCGGCGATACANCCTGAGTGTCCGACGCTTGCCGGATTGCCCAGTGAACTGAATTATATCCTCCTCGTAGAGTTCCTTGAACGTAGGTGAATCCGCAAGTTCGACATCTGTTAGGAACCANGGGTCGGCCATGCTGACGCCTAGAGCCGGCCCTAANATGATTAAATCCGGATTGCGGGATAAGACATAATCCCCNTCACCTTTACCGTGNCCCGGAAGTTCTTGCCATTGGGTTGTCGGTTTGATCCCGGATACATCGCGTCGTGCAATGGTTGCATCATTTAGCCCAAGCATGTCAATGAAGTGATGACTTGCCGCAAAATAAGGCGTACTGCCGGCAGTATTGACCGCAATTAGCGACTCAGGTTCGTTCGCTTCTAGCCAGATTCCTACNTCACGGCCATCGACAGCTGCCCGATCAGCATGTCGNGTNTTTTCTAGCCACTGACCGGGCGTTATGGGCANCCATATTTGCAGTAACGCAATTGCAAAGATGATTGTTGCCAGATTNTTGCCATTGATTTTGAATGGACAACGNTCATGGTCGCGGCTGTTGATCAGCCATGTGGCAGGCACAAGAGTGACCAGTAGCATNCGGTGAGCNGGCATGTGATCACCGCCTGCAAATACGATGTAGCAACAAAAGATTACCANTGAAGCAAACATGTACAGCACNGATGCTGAGAGCGTTTTCCGATAGCAATGTTGCAATGTCATTCCAGCGGCCAGGACTAACAGGTATGCCGGTGTTCGGACGAATGTGTGTAAGTAATGGAATCCATCCCGCAATCGCTCAGAATCTAATCCGGTGAGTTTCGCGTGATATGTGTTTGGCAACAATTCACCAAAATATGACCATCTCCAACACACGTATGACCCAGCTAATACGATGAAGCCAGTGATGAGGCCCACCAACGATGGTTTCCAGGTTTTGCGATGCATTGTAGGGGTAAATAGAACCGCAAGTGCCCAGAATAGCCCAGCCTCTGGTCGAGTTAGTGCGGCTGCTCCAAACAGCAACCCCGTAGCGAGCGATTGCTTGGTATTAGGTGCTGTGCTTGCTGCAAATTGCCAGCACGCCATTTGCAGCAAAAGTATAAAGAGCGTCGTTTCCAGCCCGCCGAGTGCCCATGCGGTGATTCCAAAGCTACTTGGTATCAACATCAGGCACATTTGATCGCACGCGTTGTTTTGCGTTTTACTGTATCGCCACGAATAGAAAATGATCCCGGCCAGTGCACCAAGCCCGATACATTGTGATGCCAGTTGCAGATCCATGCCAACGATGCCAAGCACTGATAGGCAGGCGAGATGTAGGAAGCTGGTGAAGCCTTCCACAGGTTTTTCGTTTACATTCCACGTCAGTCCGTTTCCGTCTATCCAGTTTTGAGCGTATCGAAGTGTGATGTATGCATCATCGTGATAGAAGTTACGTTGTACATAGATTCCGGCACCAACCACCACTACCAGCAGGATTACCGGGAGAGTAATCGACGTCTTCTCGTGATTTTCAACGGAACTGAGCATCGGTAGTCGTTAGTCTTCAATCTTTTCCGGGATTTCATCCACAGGCAGCCCGTCGATGTAGTCCGGTAATCGGTATTGGATAGGATTCCGGTTGAAATGTGTAGCGAACGTTTGCTGTGTTCCATCAAACGGCATTGTTGTTTCGGTTACAACTTCGAGATCATCTGGATTCCGTTGCAGTTGATACTTAAGAGAGTGGTGTCGTGGCGTCAGCGTCATGATGTAATCTGAGGAATACAGGAGTCCACGTTGGATGGAGAATACTTTTACGTTCTTTCTGTAGGAGACGAGTCCCCAATCGAGAACATGGAAATCTCGAAGTTTGTATGGCACGATTCCTGCGGCATAGACAAATATTCGAGGCTTGCGATTCTGGTCACCGTGTTGCTCCCAGTGATGTTTGATTTCATCGGCCTGATCGGAAAGCAATTGCATGAACTTCGTGTAGTCTATTCTGGAAAGACGACGATATTCTCCAAATTTGCCGGGGTTTATCGAAATGCGGTCGATGACGATCGCTTGAGCTAGTTGGCCAATAACCATAAACACCATGAGTATCGAAATCGACTTTGCACCGAATCGGCCAGATCCGAGAGTTGATTGATCATCTGAATTAGTGTCTGGAATCGTACGCTCAATCCATCTCGTAACAAGCAGTGCTCCAACCGGTAGATATGGAAGTAACATCCGATATGAAAACATCATGTGGGACATGACGGTGTAGGTGCAGTAGCCAAAGAAAATAACCAGCCCGGTCATGACTCCGAGATGTTCTTTCGCAATCGATGCCATCGATGTACATGCATTTCCCCATTTGCCAGTCCGATCAATGAGGATCCAGAGGATCACGGGCAGAAGCCCGGTGGCAATCATGAATTGGCCCATGTAGAGAATCGCGGCCCATTGTTCCTCACCGTGCGTTGGTTTGTGGTACTTGGAGGTTGGAATGATGTCGTGGAAGTACCATTGAGAGATCGCCAACCACGTGAGTGCGATCAGCAATCCGGGAAACAACAGTCGGTAAATATCTCCGAGCCACTTTTTGCCAGATCGTTTGCTCTGACTAATGATTGATGCAGCAACATGAAACCAGAGAGGCACAGTAATGAGTACGCTGTCATATCTACCCAGAAAAGCGACTGCCAGCAAAATAGAAAACCAGATGATGTGGCTGGTTGATTTTTGTTGTGTGATGGAATGTGAAAGCGCAAAGGATAGTACAACTGCGCTTGAAAGATACATCGTTTCCAATCCACCGACCGTCCAGAATACAACGTAGGGAGACCAAAGGATGAAAAGCCACGCGATGGGCCACAACTGCTTTCTGATATCAAGAATTCGAACCGCCGTTGTAACGGCCAGCAAGTGAATTAGTACCGAACAGATTTTATGAGACCAAAGCGATGTACCGGTAATGGCATATAAGGCTGCCGCCACGATGGCATGCAGTGGCGATGTTAGGGCTGTAACAGGTTGACCTTCGTTAAACACAAGCCCATTGCCATCAACGAGATTCTCACTGTATCGAAATACAATGAAAGAATCTTCTGCCGTGAAGGAGCTAAACCATCCAAGCAACACCAAGTGACCGACCAAAATAGCAGCTAGTAGCGGCTGGCTTTTGCGCGGCGAATTAACAGCAGATTGTGAGTTTAATTCTTGCAATGAACGTCGACTCTACCTGTTAGGGCGATAGTGATCCATTTCTGATATCGACGTGTTTTTATGTTTGGCTGCTTGGTTCTAATACTCACAGTGTATTAACATGTGTGTGGGGCCCAATGGTGCCAGCTATACGGGTTATTCAGGCTAAAACCGATCGGCCATGGGCTGACAAATAGCATTTGACAATTACTTTCACTATCCCAACAAGAATATGACAGAAGCTCAACCGGAAGAAATTACCTTTGAGATGATGAGGGAAGTCTTGTATTCCGCTGTCGTCTCAGATGCACTAGATGGTCTCGGTTACAAGAACCAGTCACCACGGATACAGATCCCACCACGAACCACTGGCGACGTACTTGTGGGGCGCTGCAAGACGACCGCTTGGGAAGATATCGATTTCCAAGATCCTTCACCTTACGAATTGGAACTCAAGGCCGTCGACGAGTGTATACAGGATGATGTCCTGATCTGCGCTGCAAACGGATCGATGCACTCTGGCATATGGGGAGAATTACTCAGTACAGCTGCAAGTAACCGCGGATGCGTTGGTGCCATCATCGATGGCGCTGTACGTGATATTACGAAGATGACTGAGATGGGTTTTAACGTCTACGCCCGGTCCACGTGCGTTTATGACAGCTTGAATCGCCAGAGAGTGATTGCAGTTGATGAGCCCGTGAAGATTGACGGCGTAACCTTCAGTGCCGGGGATATTGTCATTGCCGACTGTGATGGGGTAGTGGTGATACCTCGTGAGATCGAAGATGAGGCAATTAAAGCGGCCTGGATGAAAGTACATAGTGAAAACGTGACCCGAGACGCCATCAAAGATGGAATGCTGGCGAGCGAGGTCTATGAAAAGTACGGGGTACTGTAACACATGCGGGTTGGCATTCTGGCGTTGCTGCATGAATCAAACACATTCATCAGTGAACCAACGACGTTTGAAGCATTTGAGCGTGACTGGCTGTTTACAGGTGAGCAGGTGCGCAAGCAAATTGCAGACACTCACCATGAAGTTGCTGGTTTCTTCAAGGGACTCGAAGACTATGAGCAGGCCATTACTGCGGTTCCGCTATTCGCTGCCCGAACGACTCCCTATGGTCCGATCACGGAAGAAGCTTTCTCCCAGTTAGTCGAACTGTTGCTTACCGAGCTAAAGAAGGCCATGCCGCTTGACGGGCTACTGGTTGCTCCTCATGGTGCAACAGTTAGTGAGGCCTTTCCAGACGCGGACGGATACTGGCTTACCCGTGTACGTGAAGTCGTGGGAAATGACATTCCGATTATCGGTACCTTGGATCCACACGCTAATCTCTCAACCGACATGGTGAAAAGCTGTAATGCTTTGATTGCCTACCGTTCTAATCCTCATTTGGATCAATTCAAGGTTGGTCGCGATGCAGCTCTGATGATGGGTAATACGCTTGCCGGTAAAATTACTCCGATGATGTCGGCCGCACTGCCTCCAGTTGCTATTAGTATCCAAAAGCAGGAAACCACGGCCGAGCCGTGTTTGTCACTTTACAAAGTTGCAAATGAGCAACTCAGTCAACCAAACGTGTTGAGTAACAGCGTTATGCTCGGCTTTCCATATGCAGATGTGGAAGAGATGGGATCTGCATTCATTGTCGTGACCAATAATGATGATCAGCTCGGAGAAGATTTGGTTCTTGAATTATCAGACTATCTCTGGGAGCACCGTGAAAAATTTGATGGCGATCTTCTGAGCATTGACGAGTGTCTCGAGCAGTGTCGCACTCTCGATGGACCAATTTGTTTACTCGATATGGGTGATAATGTCGGGGGCGGTTCGACTGCCGATGGTACGCTTCTATTACATGCGATTGAAGATGATCCGCCAGGTAAGTCGTTTATCTGTCTTTACGATCCAGAGACTGTTGAGCAGCTCAATGGTCTAAGTCCCGGTGACTCGGCAAAGATCACCGTTGGTGGAAAAACGGATGATCTGCATGGAGAACCGTGGACAGGCGATGTAAAGATTATTGGTTTCTATGATGGGAAATTCACAGAATCCAAGCCTCGTCACGGTGGCATGACTCATTGTGATCAGGGCCCCACTGTTGTTGTCGAAACAGATCACGGCACAACGATAATGATCACGTCGCGGCGTCAATTCCCATTTAGCATTAGCCAACTCACGACATTTGATATTCAACCATCGGATTATCATATCTTAGTGGCCAAAGGTGTTAACGCACCGATTGCTGCATACCAACCGGTTTGCAATAACATGCTACGGGTAAATACGCCGGGCGTTACGACAGCGGATATGAGACATCTTCATTATGAGAACCGCCGTGATCCACTCTATCCGCTTGAAGATGACTTTGACCCGCAACGGACAACATGGCTTGTGTGACCAGTTTGTCCGGCTACTGCTTTGCTAAGGTTCGCTTTAAGAGAAACCCGACGCATGCGATGGCTCCGAGTAGTGTGAGCGGTGGAAATGAACCAGGCCATGATGCGACGTCTAACCAACCTTGCCAACCCATAAATGCTAGGTGTAGCAAAGTTAAGATCAGCACCAATGTCCCTAACCCGGGTATGAGGCTTTTCGAGATTTGTGCACTCTGACTACTGTCCGATGTTCTCATCAGAATCAGTAGGCAAAGCGACGCCATGATGCTGGCGAGCATGGAAACCTGGGCATACCAATGCAGTCGATGCGTTATCGAGTCGCTGAGCTTTTCAAAGTAATTCTGTGAAAACAAGATCAGCGTTGCGATGACATGAAGAAATATGCAGCCAGCGGCCAGTAAGCCCAAGTCGCGACGATCTTGTTTGGATTGCATCAGGCCAGCAATTCCAAACAACACCAAACCGGTAACTGCGATCGCCTTATTTGTAACGAATAACGGAATGTCGTGAATAGAAACATCTCCGAAACAGCAATACCTGATGATGGCGTAGGCCAAACTCACAAGAAAGGTCACGCATGTGGTTTTTTGACTACGATTCATCTGCGTTTCAGGTGCCATCATTGGGAGAAAAGTTAATCGAGTATACCGTTATGGCGTATGCTGTTGTATATACGGTTAGCCGCCTTCGATGATTGAACGCCTTTGGTATGAGACTATGCCTAAAAAACCAATAGTTGGTATTTCTTCCTGCCTTACAGGGCAGCGCGTGAGATACGATGGCAATGACAAGCTGCAGGGTTGGATAGGCGAACTTACTAATGATCTATCGCTTGTTCCAGTGTGCCCGGAGTTTGAACTAGGAATGGGTGTACCACGAGAGAAAATTCAGCTTGAGTGGTCCGAAGATGGTGTTCAGTTGTTTGGTATAGATTCCCGTAAGAACTGGACATCGTTAATGACCAAATATGCTGAAGAGCGTTGCGAATCGCTGGATAGTATTGACCTTTGTGGTTTCATTCTGAAATCACGATCACCTAGCTGCGGGATTGCAAACGTACATGTGCACAACTGTGAAGAGCCGAGGACAGCTAGTGGTCGATTTGCAAAAACGGTACTAAGCAAGTGGCCTGAGCTACCGGTGGTAGATGAGACGATGTTGAATTCAACTCATTTGCGACAGGAATTTGTCGCGAAGGTTTGCAGTTATCAGCAATCAAATCGGTCTTGATCGATTTTTGTCATGGCACGATGATACGCACCGTGCTGAAACTCAGGTAATAGCCTAGTAAAAGAAGAAACTGTGCGCCATCTACTTACTGCCATTATATTACTGATCCTCACCCTACCCCTTATGGCTGACGATGAGGCTGCAGATACCAAGGGCCAGACTGTGCAAGGCACATGGGTGCTACAATCTGCCATCGCCGAAGGAAGTACAGTGCTTACCAAAGGTGCTGCTGAAATTACGCTCGGTAAAGAGACTTATCTAACCAGAATGAGTGGAAATGTCGTAGATAAAGGTACGTATATTGAGAACAAGAATCAGAAGCCGTGGCGCATGGATCTCGTGAGCAAGCAACTTGATGGCAAGCTACAGGCGATTTACAAGTTAGAAAAGGGTCAGCTGATTGTATGTTACGCAATCGGTAAAGACACGATGCGCCCCAAAGCCTTCGATGCAGGGCGGCCCGGCGTAGTGCTTATAACGTATAAACGAAAGTAGCTGGATCTTTAGTCGCTGTTTACGGGCCTGAACCGATTAACCCAACTTAGCAAGCTTGGGACCTGTCTGGTTTGAATCCAGAGTTTTCCTTGGCCTGAAAACTGGCAGACAAACCCTTCTCCGCCGAAGAAGAAACTCTTCATACCTGTGCCACCAGCTCGTAGTCCTGGCAGGGTGGTTACTCTGTAATCGAGGGTGGATTCAAATGCGACGACATAACCGGTATCGACGTAATACTGGTCCGTTACATCGACTTCCAGAATAGCTCCGTACGAATTAAAGAATATATCTCCTGTACCGGATGCTTTAAGAAGCACGAGACCTTCACCAGAAAAGAAGCCCTTCATTAATCCCTGAAGTTTTCCGGAGATTTCTACTCCTTGAGTGTGCAGCATGTATGCACCTCGTTGCAGGATCAAATCACTGGCACCGGTGAGGTAGTAGTGCACCGAATCCCCGGGTTGACCCGCGGCAAAAGTAACTTCCCCAGGTCCACCTTCTGCCGTGTACGTATTGATGATCATACTTTCGCCGCCAAATGCGCGGCCAAGTGTCTTTTTGATTCCACCTTTAAAACCGGCTTTCAGATTGATATTGCTATCCATCGAAGCCATAGCAGACGGCTCGCTGAAGATGGACTCACCATCACCGAGATTGACCGTGACGAGCGTAAAGTCCGGCCGTTGAGATAATTCAAAATTGAGCGTTGATTGCATTGTTCTATCCTTTTGGTTTGGCTGGGCTCGAAATTCTAGCGAGGTTTGAGGTCCGGCGATAACGCCTTGCCAAAGCTAGGTGGATTATGTGACTGACAATACAGTTTTCCTTGTCCTTGGAATTTGCAAACGAGGCCTTCGCCGCCGAGCATACTTCCGATAAGAGATGCTCCGGCTTTTCCAACATTGAATTGCAATGTGTCTTCAAAGGCAACAATGTGTCCGGTGTCGACAGTGTATTCACCATTTACATCCACTTCGTAAATGGCTCCGAAGCTGTTAAGGAATACATCTCCAACGCCGGTGCATTTGACCCAAAACAGCCCTTCACCACTCAAGATACCTGAAGTGATGCCCTGCCAGGTTGTGTCGATTTCGATGCCTGGTGTGCTGGCCATCCAGCTAGTACCTTGTACGACGATTGTCCCACCAGTTAATTGATGATGGACGATATCTCCCAAATGTGCGGGGCCGATTAACAGTGATTGGCCGTCGGCTTTAGATTCAAAGTGATTGAGAAAAAAGCTCTCGCCGGAGAACATCCTCTTAATCCCCTTCATGATTCCACCTTTGCCACCACGACTTCTTGAAGTTGTCTCAACACCGATGTTAGACGACATAGCGATCATTGCGCCAACTTCACACGTGATTGCCTCACCTGCATTTAGCACCAAGTGGGCAACGGCGGAAGCTGGTTGACACAGAATTTTATATTGCATGATTACGTGCTCCTAAGCTGTACGCCTTTACCAAAGATGTGAATTAATCCAGCCAGTCAGACCGGATGTGGAACGGCTTTGCATATAGATTCGCCCGGGACCTTTTATTCGCGTCACCAGTCCTTCACCGCTGAAGAAACTGGAAAAGATACCGCCGGCCATGCCGACCTTGATACCGATACTCGGTTCATAAGCAACGAGGTGCCCACTATCGACTACGTAGGTATCCTGAATTTCTTTTACAAAGATGCCACCGTAACAGCCAAACCAAATCTTACCCGTCCCGGTTACCTTCAAACGGAAGAGACCTTCACGGCCGATAAAGCTGGCAAATCC
>PAXU01000076.1 GCA_002714565.1 Rhodopirellula sp. | reverse complement strand
ACCTGGAGATCCAGGATCGGCACACGGATTTGAATCTCAAACGCGTGCGATTGTTGCTATCACGCTTACCGGTGTAAATGACGTCCCGACCTCTGAAGATATTGCACTTGCAGTAAACGAAGATGGTAATACGATTACCGCTTCATTCGTTGGTGATGATGTTGACCGCGATGACGATATCGACACGCTTACCTATACGGTTATCAATGGGTTACCGGCAAACCGTGGTGGCTTGACAAACAACAACGACGGAACATTTACGTTTGATCCAAAGGCTCAAATCGATTTCCAATGGCTGGGTGTTGATCCTATTACTGGACCAGAAACAACGGATGTAACGTTTACATATAACGCGACAGACAGGCACTCAGGTGTCAGCGTCGATAGTACTGTAACGATTACGGTGTCCGGCGAAAACGACCTGCCAGTGGCAGCAGATGACTCGTATAGTGTGGTTCAGAATAACGAGCTCAATGTAGATGAAGCTTCCGGTGTGATCAAAGTTAATGACATCGATCCTGATGACAATGATGGTCTTGTCGTGACACAGGTTAACGGAACAGCCTTCACAGGGCAGACAACTGTTACGACAGACAAAGGTGCTGTGCTAACGATTAGCTCAGATGGTAGTTTTGATTACGATCCACGCGGTTCAGCTACACTATTGGCCTTGAAAGATGGTGAATCTGAAAATGACTCATTCGAGTATGAAATCGCAGATCCTCACGGAGAGGTTAGCTCCGCCACAGTTACGATCGTTGTCCAAGGTGTCAACGATGCTCCAGTTGCAAACCCGGATTCTTACACTGTGGATCAGGACAAGATATTGGTTGCACCGCTGATCGATCCAGCTCTTGCTGGAATTCTCGACAACGATACCGATGATGATGCAGGCGACTCTATAAGTGTTTCGCAGGTTCAGGGTTCAGCACTCCAAAACAGTACCATTACTATCGGTACAGATTTGAACGCAACGGTTACTATCACATCGGATGGTAACATGACGTATGACCCGACCACGGCATTTGACCCGAACGCCGCGTTTACGCTGCCAGATATCGCCCGCGGTGTTTCCGACGATGATACTTTCACCTATACCATCGCTGATGGTGATGGACTCACTTCCCAAACGACGGTTACGATCTCGGTGATTGGTGTTAATAAGGATCCAATTGCTGAACCCGATCTGTATGACGATGGAACGAATACTGAAAATGTGGCGATAATTATCGATGCGGCAAATGGTGTCATCAACCATGATGACGGTGACGGCATTGTCGATATAGATCCGGAAACTGACAGTATCGAAGTTTCAGTGATCAATGGCACGACCAGTCGAATTGGTGTTAGCCAACTTGGAGCTGCTGTAAGTGTAAATACCTCCGGTGGATTTGTTTACGATCCAACNCAACGAGATGCACAGACTGGTGAATTCCTGTCACCACTAATTCAAGCAATTGATGATGGNGATTCACTTATAGATACCTTCACNTANACAATCGTTGATTACGTAGACGATGGTAACGGTGGAAAGATATATCANGGCGGTTCGTCGACTGCGACGGTGCAGATTGAAGTNCAGGGTCTTAACGATATTCCTGACGCGGTGAANGATGTTGTTCGCATGGAACGNAANACNGTTGCGAATCCGAACACGATTTCAATCGACGTAACTGCGAATGATACAGACGCTGATAATTACGTCGANGNAAACTCCGGTTCACCAATTAGCGGTACAAGCGTAGTGACAATTGTCGGAACACCGGTNAATGGAACAGCAGTCGTTAACGGACTGAATATTGAGTACACGCCANACGTTGATTACAGCGGCGGNGAAGTNATTTCATATACGGTGACGGATGACCACGGTGATGNAAGTAATGTGGCAGTTGTTACGATCGAAGTGAATGATCATCCGGTTGCTGTTGATGATACTGTACAAGCTTATCAGGATATTCAAAACACACCGACCGATATNAATNTTCTTGAAAATGACTCTGATTCCGACGGTGTGATCGATGCCACGACAGTCATAATCGTGGATTCACCAGACGACGGTGTTATTGAATCCGTTGAATCGGATGGTACTGTCGTCTATCGACCTAATGACGACTTCATCGGTTCNGATCAATTCACATATCAATTCCAGGACGANGATGGTGATTGGTCGAATGTNGCCACGGTTTCAATCGATGTGATCGTTGACCCATACCCATGGCAAAACAAGCTCAATCCACTGGATGTCAACTGGGACGGTGAAGTCTCTCCAATTGATGCACTGTTGATCATCACGTACATGAATGACAACCCGGATGACCGCACGCTGCCGCTTCCGACGACTGGCAATTCGCCGCCACCGTTCTTGGATCCAAATGGTGACAATTCGGTCGACCCAGTGGATGCACTGATGATTATCAATTACCTCAACAGTCTTGCGAATAGTGAAGGTGAAGATGGACCAGAAGGCGAATACTTCACTCCGGTCGTTGCTCAGGCTACGGCACCAGCAGTGATCTACACTGATGCCATACTGGATGCACAACAGCCGGTAGAACGCCGCGCAGAGATTGAAACAGAATCAATTCTCGAATTGGCAACGGCTGAAGTCCTCGATACGGTTGATAGTCCATATCAGTCACAAAGTGTAACTGACTTGAGGTCGCAACGTGCAGCTGGATTGAGTACAGTTCGCGGTGATTTGCTAGAAGATCTACTGGACGACATTGCTGGTGACATTTCCGATAGCCAGGACGACGGTCTGGGCTTGGAAGACTGGATGTAGGAAAGGCTGGATATACGCAACCGCGCGGCTCGGCGCAGTCGAACCCGTAGGGCCTACCCTCAGTATCCATTCCGATCCAGCTTCATATATCTCCTGTATTCAACCGCTCAACGCGTCAACAAATCCTTTTGTGTTTCATAGACAGAAGCGTTATGCTGAATCAAAGCACTAGCAGGCAGCTACAAATTACTTGTTTTTTCTAAAAAACGCCGCCCATCGGGCGCTGTATACGTACCTCTTAGGTAAAGCACTACTTCGGAATGGAGTCAAAAACGAATCTGGAGTTACTCGAACAAGCCAAACAAGGCGACAAGAATGCACTTGGTGAACTGCTGATCAGATATCGACCATATCTTCGTATTTTAGCTCAGCGGCACATGGATGCGGCAATTCGAGTTCGATTAGATCCATCGGATGTTGTGCAACAAACAAGTTTAGAGGCACATCGCGGAATTGACAGGTTCCGCGGAGATAGCGAAGGGGAATGGGTAGCCTGGGTACGAAAAATCCTTGAAAACAATGCGGCACAAGCGATCAGACGTCATCTTCTTACACAGAAGCGCAGTGCACGGCGTGAAGTCTACCTGGACGAATCCAATTCGGCGGTTCATTCAGTAAAAGGTGGACTACGATCACGAGAAAATTCGCCAAGTAAGCGTGCGTTGAATTCCGAACGATCTGTGAAACTGGCCTTGATGCTCCATAACTTACCAGAGTCGCAACGCGAGGCAATTCGACTTCGGTATTTGGAAGGCCGATCGCTTAAGGAGTTGGCAGAAAGTCTCGGCCGCAGTGAAACGGCAGTGGCCGGATTGCTCAAACGCGGTTTACGCAATCTCAGGGATGATTCGGATGTCGGCGCAATGGACTCTCGGTATTGAATAAGACTACCGGGATACTCATCTCATTCATCATCGTAAATGTATTTGAGAGAAAATGTCTGACGACTCTATGCGGGAATTTAAAGACGAACCATCAGACAGAGAACTGCGCATCAGCGAGTTACTGGCGCAATACCTGCGTGATCGTGATCAAGGCGAGTCCGACGANGAGGAGAAATTTCTNNCAGCGAANNNNGAATTNGCGGATGACCTCCGGATGNTGCTTGATATGGGTCGTGTAATNGAGGANATGGCNGGGCCNNTGGTAGANGAAGACTCNGTATATGACCANCAGGTTAATGAAATATCTGNATCCANTCTGGCCNCTGGCGAATTAGAAGATGANGCACCNTCTGCAACGGGNGTNGNTACGGGAACAGTGGTGTCTACGANAGCACGGGNTCCNAACCAATCTGGTTCTTTACCAGGAAAGGAACCCGCCGAACCAGAAGGCTATCAGTTTGGCGAATATGAANTGCTNGANGTGATTGGGCAGGGCGGAATGGGAATCGTCTACAAAGCACGACAGCGAAANTTAGATCGAATCGTTGCCGTGAAGATGATCCGTGTNGGGAGNCTCGCTCTTGATGATGAAATCAGCCGTTTTTACAGCGAGGCTCAAAAAGCTGGTAGGGCGGTTCATCCAAACCTGACCTCTGTATATGAGATTGGTGAACTTGATGGCCGACACTACTATGCGATGCAGTTTGTTGACGGTACAGACCTTGCCGAANTACTGCGACAGGACAAGATTTCAAACAACCGTATTGCGGAAATTTTGCGGGATGTATCCGCAGGTATACATGCGGCCCACACACATGGTGTACTGCATCGAGATTTAAAACCAGCCAATATCCTGATACGGTTTTCCGACGGATCCGCGCTNGTCACTGATTTNGGATTAGCAAGGCAGGTCACCAATCCGGAAAACCTCACTCGTCCGGGTGATACGGTCGGTACTCCGAGTTATATGTCACCGGAACAAGCTTCGGCTAAGACCGATGCGCTTTGTGCGGCAAGTGATGTGTATTCCATTGGAGCCATACTATACGAAATGCTTAGTGGGCGACCTCCATTTCACGCAGAGTCTGCTGCTAGTACGGTCATGGAAGTGCTTAATCTNGACCCAACACCACCAAGCCAGGTGCAGAGTAAAGTCAGTCCGGAGTTAGAAGCGGTCTGTCTTAAGTGTCTTGAAAAAAACCCAGCGGACCGATATCAATCTGCGGAGGAACTTGCGGAGGAGTTTAGTAGATTTCTGTCCGGTGCACCGGTATTGGCGGAATTACCGAACAAGTTGCTTCAAGGACTACGCTGGTTCAGAAATGTTCCGGCAATCGGGCGTATTACGGGAAACACAATGATTCGACCAAAGCGGGCTCATCGTGTGGTTAATCACTGTTTGTGGATCGTACCGCTCCTGATTGTACTTGGGATCTTTGGCTGGGGAATGATTCGGAATATGCTCGTGCCGGCAGAGATGACGCTTGCATCCGGTCAGCGTCACCACTTTTACCACAAGGTTGGAGAAAGCTTNCATCGTGCTGTTGCACTCAGAGATGCGCGTGATCTCATCGTGCAAACGACAGCAGGATCTCAGGAAAACGTCAATCTGGTAGTCGACGGTTCAGTGCATCTGGCCATTGCTCAATGGGAGACGATTCCTCAATCGGAAGAAATCGCAATCGTTGCTCCGCTTTTCCTTGATAAAGTCCACTTTGTAGTGAAACAGGGTAGCAATATACGTTCTCTGGAGGATCTCGAAGGTAGAAATGTATCACTTGGACTACCGAATTCCGGTATGCGGCTTACCTCAGAGAGGATCTTAAGGGTGTGCGAAGTGGATACATCGACAATCGGAGAAAAGGACAGATCCTTTGAGGATTTAATNACGTTCCCACAAATGGAAGCGGCGATTATCACGACGAGCAGTTCGAATCCGGTGTTACATGGGTTACTTGCCGATTCACGTTTTCAGTTGATCACATTTTCACTCGAACAAATTGAGAAACTTCTGCAAACAGGATACCGCCGGGATCGTTTAATATCGAGAGACTTTCCCGAATTGGTTGGTCCAGCAGGAATACCCACCATCTCAACGATGGCATTCCTAATTACGCATGTGGATAGCTCAGACGCGCTTGTGGAATCTACATTGCATACATTGTATGACGAAATCGACGGTGAATCGGTAGTGAGTAAACTAGGACTAATAAAGCGTCCTTTAGCGAGGGAGTTTTCTGTAAGATTTCATCCATCGGCAGTACGCTTCTACTCATTAAAGAAATAAATCACCGGTTTTTATCTAATATTCTTTACTAAATAGCGAATAGCACGGTATGGATCAGAATCAGATTGATGATGTCCTAAAACGGACGCTTAGTGATTTCCGGGTCTCCCGGGGTGAACGAAAGCTGCTNGAAGGGCTTATTCGACAATATGGCGACGCGGATCATCAGATTGGTGTTCTACGGAGCCGGGCGTTTGATGTGGCACGGGCTGAGACAACCGAACCGCAAACGCTGCAATTGATCGATTGGCTCGAGGATGTCGTTAAGGTGTTTCAGATTCGTGACCAATCTGCGTTACCTGATGCGGAGGCTTACTTCAGTCCTGGAAGCGAGTGTTTAAACGCCATTCGCCGCCAGTTTGAAAAGGCTAGGCATTCGGCANACGTNTGTGTATTCACGATAACAGACAACCGAATTTCGGATGCTATTCGTGATGCACATGCGAGAGGGGTCAAGATCCGTGTTATTAGTGATAATGACAAATCTCATGATGAGGGATCTGATATCCAACGTCTTGAGAACCTCGGTATCGCTGTACGAGTAGATCGCACGAATTACCACATGCATCACAAGTATGCGGTTTTCGACGAAAAAACAACTCTAACCGGCAGTTATAACTGGACGCGTAGTGCAGCCGAGTACAACGAGGAAAACTTCGTTATCACTGCTGACAGCAGGATCACCAGGGAGTTTCTCAATGAATTTGAAAAACTCTGGAAATCCCTCTCTTAACCACGTCCTNGCTGAATTTCACCAAATCATGCGGATTGATTCGTGGACCCAGGTNTAGCCNGAGTTCGCGTTGGCGTGAAATAACCCGTACAACCAGCACGACTGGAAAAGGAATCATAGATTTTCCAGACTTTGTAGCTTGCTACGAATCGGATTTTCCGAGTGTTTCTTTGGGGTAATTCATACTAGATAAGGAAAATAGGAACCTTATGGACGCTTTCAAACAATTCGCAGAAACAGCGCTTAGCGGTGAATTGATCCCGGCTACATCGTCGATTCTATTTATTGTCGCTTACTGGTTGTTTTCGCTCGTCAGTGGAATTGGATTCGATGCAATCGACTTTGATTTTGACGTAGATGCTGAATTGGATGCCGGCGACATGTTTATGGGGATCGGCCTGGTGCCACTGCGTTGGCTTAATCTGGGTGTGATTCCTGTGATGCTTTGGTTGACTATTTTTGGAATTTTTTGGTTTATCGTTTCTTATGCCATGCGTATGGGATTCGATCACTACACAGATGCTTCAACAACCTGGGACGTAACCCTGCTGAGCTTGCGAAATGCTGCTATTGCGTTGTTACCGACCAAATTCCTGACGAATCCCATGCGGGAGTGGTTCAGGATTGATGAGTTTGATCCGAATTCTTTTGTTGATATGACTGGTATGACACGTGTGCCTGTGAATTCATCGAAAGTAGGGAGAGTATCCGTGCGACAGCCAAAAGATAACTCAGACGTAATCCTCAANGCTGTTACGACTGAAGGTGAGATTAAATCACGTCANCCGGTACTAATTGTGGGTTATGACGAATCACGTGGAGTTCATATTGTCGTTGAGTCGAGTGAGAACCGAGACACAGCGACGGATGTTTCATAAATCGTAATATGGGGTTTAGTACGATGTTTACAACAAGTCTGTTCGCTGATCTGGTTGAGACATTAACCAGCATTGGTATTGGAATTGGAGCAGTGTTCCTGTTCCTGATTATCCTGGTCGCGATCTTTTCGCGATTCTACGTCAAGGTTGGACCAGAACGTGCGGTGATCCGTACGGGATTCGGCGGTCTCAAGGAAGCCGTTGGAAAAGGCATGATCGTAATTCCAGTCTTCCATAAGAAGGAATTCATGGACATGTCCGTAAAGCGCATTGAAATTAAGCGTTTGGGCGAAGACGGGCTAGTTTGCCGCGATAACATCCGTGCTGATATTGAAGTTGCATTCTACGTGCGTGTTTCAGAAGGTGGCGTGAAAGACGTCGCTAAGAAACTCGGCGCTGCCCGTGCTTCAGATCGTCAGGCTCTTATCGAATTGTTTGACGCTCAGTTCTCAGAAGCACTTAAGACAATTGGTAAACAATTTGATTTCGTGGAACTGTANACCGAACGTGATCGCTTCAAGGNTGAGATCATGAACATCATCGGTACAGATACGGAAGATTTGCAGGGCTACGAAATGGTCAGCGTTGCAATTGATTACCTTGAACAAACACCGCTCGAGATGCTAAACCCCAACAACATCCTCGATGCGGAAGGTATCAAGAAGATTACCGACCTCACTAGCCGTGAGGCNATTCGCTCAAACGACATTGAACGAGAAAAAGAAAAAGCAATTACAAAGCAGGACGTAGAAGCACGGGAAGCCATTCTCGCACTTGAACGTCAACAGGTCGAAGCGGANGAACGCCAAAANCGTGAAATCGCCGAAGTCACTGCACGCGAAGTNGCTCAGGGGCAAGTNATTGAACAGGAAGAACTCCTGCGTTCTGAAAATGCTCGANTTGCTACAGAGGAAGAAGTTGCTGTTCGTGAAGAAAATAAACAGCGACAGATCATTGTTGCTGCCAAGAACAAAGAACGTACCGATGCGGTCGAAACAGAACGCGTCGAACGGGATCGTGGCTTGGAAGCTACTGAACGTGAACGAGTCGTCTCCCTGGCTGATATCAACAAAGACAAAGAGATCGAAGTTGAGAAACGAAATATTCAGGAAGTTATTCGTGAGCGTGTGATCGTTGAACGAACCGTCGTGGAAGAACAAGAAAACATCCGTGACGTTGAAGAGTTCAAGCGAGCAGATCGTGATAAGCGAGTTGCCATTACTAATGCAGAACGCGACGCGGAAGAAGCTTTGGTAAAAGACGTGAAAGCCGCGGAAGCAGAGAAGAAAGCTGCTATCTTCACTGCTGATCAAGTCATAACGATTGCAGAAGCAGATCGCCAGAAAGCTGAGAAGGAAACGCAGGCTATCAAAATGCTTGCTGAAGCAAAGCAAGCCGACGTGGCTGCAGATGGTTTNGCGGAAGCACAAGTNCAGGAAGCTAAAGCAACCGCTCTTGAAAAAGAAGGTTTTGCAGAAGCTGCCGTCGTACAACGTACAGCCGAAGCCGAAGCAAAAGGACTGGAAGCCAAGGCTGTTGGTGTCGAAAAACACGGTACAGCGGAAGCAGAAGTCATGCGTCTTAAGTACTCAAGTGAAGCGAACGGTATCGAAGAGAAAGCTGGTGCTATGAAGCTCTTCGATGCAGTTGGTAAAGACCATGAAGAGTTCAAGCTACGACTGAACAAAGATTTGGAAATCGAAAAAGCTGCAATCGACGCTCAACGCCAAATCGCAGAAGCCCAGTCGAATATCGTCGGTGAGGCTCTTAAGTCCGCCCGTATCGATATCGTCGGCGGTGAAACTACGTTCTTCGATAAAATCGTTGACTCGGTCAAAGGTGGTAAGGCAGTTGATAGATTCGTCTACAACAGTCAGGTTGCTACCGATATCAAGGACACGTTCTTTAATGGCGATCCGGAATACTTCCAGGCTCGAATTACCGAACTTACCGATACTTTCAACCTGAGCACGGACGACGTGAAAGATCTCTCCATCGCTGCTTTGATCGCCAAGATGCTTGGCCTGACCAGCAATAACTCGATGCGGGAAGAACTCCAACGAATGCTTGGATTAGCACACACCTCTGGTGTAGCTGATAACAAGGCTTCGTCTGTTATCCGAACGGTCACAGCTGCATCGGCTCCAACTAAGCCGGCTACTGATGAAAGCTCGGATGTCTAATTGAATTTGTAACCAATCGCCTCAGCCTGACGTGTAAACCACCAGGCTGAGGCATGGTTGCCAGCTTGTGTAGTAACTCGGGCTGGTTATTGTCTCAAATATGTCGGTAAAAGAACGGTCTCGATGTCACAAGCAGATCTCGACCAAACACCTGAACAACAGCCGGATGGCGAACCGCAATCCCAGCAATTGGAGAGCGGAACGTACGAAATCATTCGAAATCGGCTGGGTAATCACGCATCTGACCTGCGTGACCGACTCGGTAAGCTAAATGCTTCCCGAAAAGATGTGTTCGGGGCAATCGAAACGACTTTAAAGGGCACCGACCGGGTAACCACGGAGCATAATTGTACGCCCCGCGATATGATCGCCATCGGCGACCACTTCATCTTTGGATACAACATCCATTTTGGGCTCAAAGCAACAACCCATCCGAACGATGTATTTGCCACATACAAATTCAACGGTGAGCACTTTCAAGCGACCGAGTTAGAATTCTCACAGGATCCGCAGTTTCAGCGCGACTTTGAAGAGATCTACAAATACTACAAGAACGCAGAGTTTGCCAAGTTCTTCGTAATCGGACCCTTCCTTTATATGGCCTTCCAGGTCGGGAAGAATGTCACAGAGCTGAAAAGTCTCAAGTGGCGAATCGAAGATGACTCGCTGATTTACATCGACAACCGAAGTGATCACGAGGTTCGATTCCCTGATCAACACGATTTCAGCTGGAAGCGTGTATCACGTGATCTGTTTGTAGAAGGTGAACATCCCCATGTATCGATCGAAGATCATGTCTTCGTGGAAACTATTGGTGGGGATTTGACGATCAAGGTTGAAAACAACACATCGGATGGCGTCGGGTTGTATTCAGAACCTGTTCAGCATGCCGATCAAACGCTTGATGATTCAGAGATCTACTATGCGATCGTTGGCAGCCTGGTATTACTCAAGATTCGACCATACCAGGAAGATGTATATCGCTACTTTATCTTCAATGAGAAGGTGCAATCGGTCTATCGAGTTGATTCGTTGGAAACAAGTTGCGTCTTGTTACCGGATGATCACGGTGTCATTTTTTCCAATGGCTACTCTCTGGTCACAGGAGAACATAAGACATTTGACACCGATTTACAGGGAATGCTGTTTGACAGGCGACTTGAAGCATCAAACGGCGAAGATTTCCTGTACGTGTTCTACAATCCTGAATCCGGTGTATACGTTCAGTTGAGATATAACCTGATTAATCAGGAAGTAGACACCCCTGTAATTTGTCATGGTGCTGCATTTTTCCCAGCCGGTGAAATGATCTGCTTCAGGGCAGAACCTGATGCACAAAAACATCACACGCTACAGATCTGGCAAACCCCGTACGTTGAAGACGGTCTTGGTCCGGAATCTCAATCCGACTCTTTCCTGTTTAAGATCGGAAACAAAGAAATCGTTCGCGGAATGGCTGAATGTTATGAGGTCATCGGTCTGATTGAGAAGGACGACACGTATGCAGATCTCTATGTCGATCTGGTCAAGAAGTCCGGTGACATTGTTGACAGCTACTTTTGGGCATCTGACGAGCAATGTGCTAATCTCTCGGCGCCGCTAGCAGAAATCCGCATCGCTGCGGAATCCGCAATTGATGAATTCGAAAAAGTTGTCCGTGTTAAGCAAAACACCGTAAAGCAATCTGCCGAAGTAGAACAGCGATCGTCGGAAGTGCTGCGTGAAGCCAAGAACAAACGGTTTGATAACATTGATGACTTCGTTAAGTCACTGGCAGAAATGCGCACAGTTCGCGGTGAAATAATTTCACTAAAAGAACTACGCTACATCGACATGGAATTGGTGGAGCGACTCGGGGAAGAGATCTCCGAAGCAAGTGACCGCCTGGCGACACGTTGTGTTGAGTTTCTGTTACGAGATGATGCTCTGGCGCCTTATGAAAACCGTATCCAGGAACAAACAGCGTCCATCGATGATCTTAAGAAAGTCACAGACGCACGTGATCTCGAAGAAGATATTGCCAGCGGTGCCAGCGAGTTGGAAATGTTGGTCGATATTGTCAGCAATCTGAATATCGAAGATGCCACGCATCGCACCCAGATCATCGACAATATCTCTGGTATTTTTGGCCGCGTAAATACCGCTCGTGCCACGCTGAAGACAAAGATCAAAGACTTGATGAGCGTCGAAGGTGTTGCGGAGTTTAATTCGCAAATGAAACTGCTCAATCAAGCAGTCGTGAATTATCTGGATATCTGCGATACGCCGGACAAGTGCGAAGAATTCCTGACCAAGGTGATGATTCAGCTTGAAGAGCTGGAAGGCCGCTTNGCTGAGTTTGATGAATTTGTTGTCCAACTGACAGATAAACGTGAGGAAATCTACAACGCATTTGAAACTCGAAAGCTGTCGTTGATTGAAGCACGCAATAAACGTGCAGAAGCACTAATGNGAGCAGCGGATAGAATCCTTGGNGGTATTAAGTCCCGGATTGATAGCCTTGAATCGGTAAACGACATCAATGCGTACTTTGCATCAGACTTGATGATCGAGAAGATTCGTGATTTAGTCGACCAGCTTAGGGATTTGGAAGATACAGTCAAAGTTGATGACGTTCAAAGTCGTCTTAAGTCCATTCGCGAAGATGCAGTTCGGCAACTCAAGGACCGAAAAGAGTTGTTTGTTGATGGTGAAAATGTCATTAAGTTTGGAAAACACCACTTCTCGGTAAATGTTCAGGCATTGGACCTCACCACGGTGATGCGTAACGACGATATGTATCTGCATCTAACAGGTACGAATTTCTTTGAACGACTTGTCGATGAGACGCTTGAATCAACGCGGGATGTTTGGGACCAGGAGGTCATATCAGAGAATCGCGACGTTTACCGAGCAGAGTATCTTGCATCAAAAATGTTCGAANATCTATCTGAGTCCGCTGAGATGTCGAAGTCAGACTATGCACGGCTTGGTGAAGATGAACGCCTGTCCGCACTACAGCAATTCATGGGGCCGCGCTATACGGAAGCCTATGCAAAAGGTGTACATGATCTCGATGCCGAGAAGATCCTGCTTGGCCTAATCGAGATGGATGCAACGATCGGGTTACTCAGGTATGACGCTAGAGCCCGTGCGGCCGCCCGATTNTTTTGGAATCA
The DNA here is from genome assembly GCA_002714565.1 of Rhodopirellula sp. GTDB lineage: Bacteria > Planctomycetota > Planctomycetia > Pirellulales > Pirellulaceae > UBA11883. Next base: position 28,141 of record PAXU01000076.1, on the reverse strand, counting down.
CTTCTGTGATCCGAAACAGCGAAATCTNATGACAGCACGCCTCAAAGGTGTGGGTACNATTGGNCAACTGTTTCCGGATGTAAAGGAACAAGCACAATATGTAGCAGAACTCCAACCACTCGTAGACGAGTTCGTTGAGACGACNGGCGTTATANATTCGAAATTTGCATCGCAGGTCNCAAACTACCTATACGAAGAACTGACAACGAACGACTTCTTTATAATTGCACGTCAGGCTATCGACTTGTTCGATGCGTTTGAACGCCATCTGAAACAAAATAGCTTTGTTGGGAAATTTCAGGAATCGCTAAATGGTGTCAAAGGTGATCCCTTTAGCCAATTCGTGCTCATTTGCGACTGGATCGAAGCATTTCTGGCTGCACATCCACAGCATGAACGTGCAGAGGATTATATCGCTGAACTGGCTGTTATCCTGATGGCCGGACAACCGGATCGTAAGCACGTAATTGATGGAACGGTTGATAAATCGATTGAGGGCATGATTGGATCGCACTCAACAATCGACAGCGGCGTTTACAAACTGAACTTCAACGATTTCGTAACGAAGCTCAATCAATACGAATCCAAAGTTATCCCTCGATACCGGGACTATATCGACATTAAAAAGTCTGTTGTAGATGTTGCACGCGATGAGATGCGTCTCGAGGAGTTTACACCACGAGTCATGACTTCATTTGTGCGTAACCGCCTGATTGACGAAACCTATTTACCGCTTATTGGTGACAACCTAGCCAAGCAAATGGGCGTTGTTGGTGAAGACAAACGAACAGACTTAATGGGTTTGTTGTTGCTCATCTCGCCACCAGGTTATGGTAAGACGACTTTGATGGAATACGTCGCCAATCGTCTGGGTATTATCTTCATGAAGATTAATGGCCCGGCCATCGGTCACGCTGTCACTTCGTTAGATCCGGAAGAAGCGCCTAATGCAGGGGCAAGAGAAGAAGTTGAAAAGCTAAATCTAGCGTTGGAAATGGGTGATAACGTCATGATTTATCTCGACGACATCCAGCACTGTCATCCGGAATTCCTGCAGAAGTTCATTTCGTTGTGTGATGCTCAGCGAAAAATTGAAGGTGTATATAAAGGTAAGACAAAAACATATGATCTGCGTGGACGTAAAGTTTGCGTTGTAATGGCTGGAAACCCATATACGGAAAGTGGAGAGAAGTTCCAGATTCCAGATATGCTTGCCAACCGTGCAGATATCTATAACCTCGGTGAAATCATTGGTGATAGCGCAGAAGTATTTAAACTCAGCTATCTCGAAAANTGCCTAACAAGTAATCCAGCGCTTAACCCGCTTGCCAGTCGCAGTCAGAAAGATGTGCATGGAGTCATCAAGATTGCTCAAACAGGCAGCCGTGAAGGTATTGAACTTGAAGGAAGCTACTCTGCTGTCGAAGTGAATGAAATGGTCGACACCATGAAAAAACTTATGACAGTGCGAGATCTCATCCTCACAGTTAATCGCGAGTACATCCGTAGTGCTTCGCAAGCGGATGAGTACCGTACAGAGCCNCCATTTAAGCTTCAGGGTTCCTACCGAAATATGAATCGCATCGCTGAAAAAGTCGTGCCGATTATGAATGACAAGGAACTCGAAACGCTAATCCTCAGTAATTACGAAAATGACTCTCAGACGCTTACGTCTGACACAGAGTCTAACATGCTCAAAATCAAGGAAATGATGAATCTCCTTTCCGAAACAGAGCAACAACGCTGGGANGACATAAAGAAAGCATTTGTCCAGGCGGTCAAGCTAAAAGGAATCGGTTCCGATGANCAAACGGCTGCCCTCCTGCTTCAATTACAGGACTTTAGCAGCGGCTTGCAGGATATCAAAGATACGATTTCCGGTGGTATCTCCAAAATGTCAGATCAATCCGAAGTGGCACCCGAAAGTGGTGGAGAAACAGCAGAGGCACTTCGGTTGTTAGCAGAGGAATTACGAGCCTACACAACCGGCAGTGTGCCAGTCGACACAAATCAGCCTGTGCAGCGTGTTGCTGTAATGCACAAGGTTCCGCGATCCATACTCGATGTAATGGAAAACCAGTTTGACATTATGCGAGGTTGGTTAAAGCCTCTGATGGATGTAAGCCAGGCAAATCAGGAAGGTGTTTCCGAACTTAAAAGTGCCGTAGAAAAATGCCTGACCTCTTATCAACAACTACTCGGTGAACTTGAAGATTCCGATGATATTCGCGGCTCTGACNAGGAAGAATAACCTCCTGTCTGTCTATTCATAGAACGTTTGCTAATCGCGGTTGGTGAAGAAGAGACCACTCGCAATCATGGCCAATGCCACGAACAGCCATGAACTCATTTCGTCATTTCGGAACATTGCAGTAAAGGCGATCCCGAAAACGGGTGTGAGAAATGAGAACATGGATATTTGGCTAGCGGCATATGTCTTAAGTAATACCGCTTGTATCGCAAAGCAAACGCCTGCCACGAGTACTCCCTGGTAAACGAGCCCCAACACTGCCGNTGTTGTGAATTGCTCAGCCTGTANATCCTCAGTAAATGCTGCCACGNNAAAAAAGAACACAACACCAATCAATTCATGCCATGCCATGAACGGCCCCGTGTCCATCTTGTTTAAAGCGTATTTGGTAAACAGNATTTTCACAGCCAGNACGAATCCGCTGGCCATCAACAATATGTCGCCGAGCAAGGTAGCTTCGTCAACCGATGGTGTTTCTCCTGCCGGTTCCGGCTTTGTAAGGATAACTAGAATCGCTCCACCCGCAGCTAAACCAATTCCGATCATTCGTGATGCATTAAGTCTATGGAGTCGAGAAACGTAGTGATCTGACAGTACTACCCAGAAAATGAATGTATTGATTAAAAGGGTAGTGTGAGAAGAGTTCGATTCAGCCACGCCGATTGTGAATAGCGCTATTTGGCTGAACAGCAAAAAACCGCCGATGAGTATCAACGGAATTTGTTCTTTCGAAATGCGTAATGTGCACCTTTCAAAACGACACCAGATCAACATTACAACGACGGCCATAGAAAATCGAATACCGGACACCGTGATGGGTGGAATAGTATCGACGCTGAACTTGGCTGCGACTGCATTTCCTGCCCACAGTACACAGGTGAGTAGTGTCAGCATAATGGCTGCCACTGACATTCTGGGCGACTCGAGTTCCTTCGCATTCAGGTTCGATGTTTGCTCAGATGATACGTTCAATTGACTATCGTGGTGTAAATCAATATTGCAAGGAGAGAATGGAATATGATGATCTCAAGAATGCGTGCATCCTAATCCACATTTAGGAACGTGACTATACGAGGATTGGTGTTGTCATGGTGCTATAGGATAGCGATTATAAAACCTTCGCGTTTTGCATTGCCGCGTGAGAACATGACTAACGATAAATCACACATAGCCGACACATCTCTAAAGTTGCCAGTACATAAACGATTGTTATTCGGCTTCGTGGCGTTTTTATGTTGCGTTGGCATCGCGGAAGTCTGTTTTCGTGTCATTGGATATGACTTTAATCAGACGTCGGCACGCTTGGAGACGATCCCTCCGTTTTACCGCATCCCTACTGAGCCCTTTGCCAAGTATTTCTTTAAGCGTCCGGCCAATACGTTCTGGACTGGTCAGGTAATTCGGTCTCAGATGGATGTATTAGGAATCGACTCGAGCGATTATCAAGATGAAGCAACGGTGGCCCTTAACTATGACTCAGATGGGTTTAGGAATCCTAGTACGCTTGATGACTGGGAAATCGTGGTTGTAGGAGATTCATTCACTGAGTTGGGAAACTTATCTGACGATCAGCTATTCACGTCGATTCTAGCTAGTACCGTTGGGAAACGAGTAAAGAATTTAGGAGCATCCTATACAGGTACAAGAACGCAGATCCAGTACCTCTCGTCTTTTGGTAAGTCTGATACAACCAAAATTGCAGTTCTGGCATTTTTCGAGGGTAACGATATTGAAGAGACNATTAGCGAAGTGCGTCGTAAAGCCAACATTGACCTGGGAGAATTGTCGCTAAATGACTTCTTCGGAGATAACCTGATACAAACATCTCTTGTTGGGTTTATTCTTGATCGAATAACAGACTCACCAGTCGAAAAAATAGCGATCACTCGTGACAACGCTGAAGTGCAATTACCCAGTGGCGATACTGCGAGAGTTGGTATTAACTACATGCCGCTCAATGAAATTCAGCTTGGCGGAGCCGGTGNCATGATGCAAACGGCTATAAGCGACTGGGCCCAGATGTGTCAGAGCCAGGGCCTTGAACCGTGGCTCGTGTACTTACCGTGTAAACATCGAGTACTTTACCCACTTGGACTACGATTTGATGTTGATGTTAATCCTTTGCTGAAGGCGTGGATGCCATCTGATTTGCCNCAATGGGTTAACCGTGAGTGTCAGAAAAATAATGTGACCTTTATTGATACCACTGCAGCGTTAATAGATTCTGCCAGGGACGGGGAGATTCCCTTTAATCTCATTTACGACACGCACTTAAATGCTCGAGGTTCGGCGATCGTGGCTGCTGAACTTGCAGATGTGCTCGTGCAGTAGGTCAGCTTGCTGCTTCAAAGTTGATATCATACGGGTGTACGTAGAAACCGATTAGATTTGGATTGCAACCATGACAGAAGAATTTTCACTCAGCATTTCAGACACATCCGGGATCATTTCTCCTGGACTCGTACTTTTTCGAGAGATCATGGAGTCTAACTTAGATGAAATGACGCGTCAGGCGGGCGACGTAAATCGATTACGACCACATTGTAAAACTCACAAGATGCCGGAAGTGATCAAGATTCTTCTTGGTCGTGGAATCACAAAACACAAATGTGCCACTTTTGCTGAAGCTGAAATGCTGGCTGAATGTGGTGTAAAGGACATCTGTCTTGCATACAACNTGGTTGGCCCCAATGTTGACCGAGCNATNCAATTCAGACGTGCTTATCCTGATGTGACATTTATCGTAACGGCAGACCATGCTGTGCCCCTGCAACAACTTTCAGAAGCGGCAGTGGCAGCTGGTGAGGATATAGAAGTCCTGATTGATCTGGATACCGGGCAGCATCGTACGGGAATTGAATACGGCGGCGGTGCTGTTGAGTTGTATCAATTAATGGGTGACTTACCGGGAATTATTCCGGGTGGCATACACCTGTACGACGGGCAAAATCACCAAACAGATTTGCAGGAGAGAACAGACGCCGTTCATGAATGTTGGCAACAGGCCAATGCTTTGAAGAGTGACGTTGAAGCACTTGGGCTGACAGTACCGCGTGTAGTCGCGGGCGGGACAGGGTCGTTTCCAATTTATGCGTCACTTGGTGATCCGGTTGTTGAGGCCAGTCCAGGCACAAATATCTTCTTTGATTCAAACTATGGACGAATGTTCCCGGACTTGAAGTACATTCCAGCGATGCGGATACTTTCGCGAGTAATCAGTTGTCCAAGTAACGGCAGGGTAACATTCGATCTCGGATACAAAGCGTGCGCCTCTGATCCTCCGGCAGGTAGTCGTGTTGTGATACCTGAAATCAGTGATGCCGATGCGGTGCTTCAAAATGAAGAACACTTGGTGATCAAGACTGACGGGCATGCAGGATTTACTCCGGGCGATGAAATCCTCGCGATTCCAGCACATGTCTGCCCGACGTCTGCTTTGCATAAATCCGTTTACGTGATAGAGAACGGCGAAGTGGTGGACCAATGGGAAATCACAGCACGAGACCGTAAAATCAGTATATAAGCATACAGGCTGTTTAGGCGGTCCAGTTTCCAGAGTGCGGATGGAGTTGGGATTGCACTAGATTGAACTAGGTTTTAGTCATGAATTCAGAACACGATACCTCGGCTGAAATTACCGAGGAAGCTGAAGCCGCTGCTCCCGAGAACTCAGAGGTTAAAGAACCTTTAAGTGATCTTGAACGCGAGCGAATTCTCGATCGTGTAAGGTTGGTAACCTACCCGAAAGTCATTTTTCTATACCCAACGTTTATCGTCTCCGTAATTGCGGCCATTTGGATGACGGTTTCGGGTGATGCATACGCAGTTTCTGAAGACGCTCCATCTCTCGTCCCTCGCGATGGAGCTATTACTGTATCGATCTTGTTCTTGGGTATGTTCCTTATCAACATGATCGTAATGGCATTTGATTTCCCCAGAGCTAATTCACTCATTCTGATTCTCATCATCGTGCTAGCGGTCATTGGCTTAGCCATACTCGCAAGTGCCAATCCAGATATCCTGCCATTCCTTACCGGGTGGCTCGAGGACTTGGAGCCGATTGCTAATGCCACGTTTTATTGGGTGTTCTCGAGCATCCTTTTATTGATTTGGATTGCTATTCGAAGCAGTCGTTTTTTGGACTACTGGGAAGTTCATCCAAATGAGATTCTGCATGTGCAGGGATTTCCGAGAAATGTAAAGCGTTTCTCAGCTCCGCACGTGAGAATCGACAAAGAGATAAATGACGTGTTTGAATTCATGTTGCTTCGCAGCGGTCGCCTGATTATTCATCCGAGTAACGAGGCTCGCGTGTTCATTCTGGACAATGTACTGTTCGTCGGAAAAAAAGAAGAACAGATTACACGGATGCTTGGTGCTTTACAGGTTCAGGTAAAAGCCGATATTGAAGTGTAAGCTTTTGGAAGTGTTTTACGGTTCATAGCTACGCCGGTGTGCCGCATTCGTACTTTGTGCTCATTTGTGTTCGTGGTTTTCTATTGAAAGTGTTTTGTTAATGCGTGCTTTTGGCTTTGTTGCTTGTTTGTTCGTTTTGCTTTCCATTGTCAGTGTTGTAGATGCTGCTGAGACAGTTGCCGGCAAGTCACTAAAGCAGTGGTCTGCCGATTTGCAATCAGAAAATCAAACGACGCGTTTGAGAGCTGCCAAGACCTTGGGAATCTTCGGTGAATCAGCCGGCGATGTGTTTAACCAAATGCTGGATCATGATGATGTCAGCGTCGTTTATCACGCAGCTAGCCATATCGGAGATTCGAGAGTGAAGTCTGACACTGTGGCAGGGAAACTCACAAAGTTGCTTGGCCACGAACATGCATCGGTTCAGGTAGCTGCCGCATATGCGTTGTGTCGAATTGACGGTGTCAAAGAAAAATACGCAGCTGTTTTAAATTCCGCATTAGCTTCGAAAGAGCGGGGTGCAGCGTGTAGTGCGGCAGAGATGTACCAGCGCATTGGTCCGGCTGCCAGTCAGCATGCATTGGCTGCTTTAAAAGCTGCGCAACAAAACAATGACTACCACGTAAAGGGTGCGGTAATTAATGCCCTTAGAACGGTTGAGTCCAATCCATATAAGCCAGAGCCTGCTGAACGCCCGAAAATGGGCGGTAGGTACCGTACATGGTTAAACGCTAAATCTGTACCACGTCCGGAACTCGCTGGCGATAACAAGCGCCTAAATATCCTCTGGATCAGTTGCGAGGACATTAGCCCAAATCTGGGCTGCTACGGAGATGAATATGCATCAACACCGAATCTGGACAGACTTGCAGAACAAGGTATGAGATTCTCACAGGCCTTTACGCCTGCAGGCGTTTGTGCAGTGGTACGTTCCGGAATCATCACCGGAATGTATCCGATTTCTATCGGATCACAACACATGAGGTCACGGATTGTGACACCGGATGGAGTGCGTTGTTTTAGTGAATATCTAAGGGAAGCCGGATACTTCTGCACAAATAAGTCTAAGACGGATTATCAATTCGATTCACCCGTTACGGCCTGGGATCGACAGGGTGGCAATCATCAGGATTGGAGAGACCGCGCGCCAGGTCAGCCTTTCTTCAGCATTATTAATCTCACGATTTCACATGAGAGCCAGATACGGCACAGCCATGAAGTGCACAAACAGGTACTCGCTCAACTGGATTCGTCGCAACATCATGACCCAAATCGCGCTGGGAAGTTCTTACCCCCGATTTATCCCAACACTCCTGCGACGCGCATGGACTGGGCATTTTATCAGGACAACATCTCAGCAATGGATAAACAAGTTGGTCAAGTGCTCAAGCGACTTGATGAAGATGGCCTGAGTGATAACACGATTGTGATCTTTTGGAGTGATCACGGGCGTGGGTTACCCCGGGGAAAACGATGGATCTATGATTCGGGTACGCACATTCCATTTATCGTGCGATGGCCAGGACAGATTAAACCATCAACGGTGAATGATGAATTGGTGAATACCGAAGATTTAACAGCGACGACACTTGCACTGGCAGGCATCGAAAGACCTGATTACATGCATGGCCGGGTCATCGTTGGTGAACAAAAAGACCCTGCACCGGAGTACATCTACTTTCACCGTGACCGTATGGATGAAGCTTACGAGCTAATGCGAGGATGTAGAGACCATCGGTTTAAATACATAAGGAATTACGAACCTCAAAAACCTTATGCACAACACATCAGTTATATGGACAAAATGCCGACGCTCCGTGAACTAAGACGGATGGATATTGAAGGCACGCTCAAGGGTGCTGAGGTAACTTTTATGCGCAAGTCCAAGCCGGTTGAGGAATTGTACGACATAGTGCATGACCCACATGAGACGGTTAATCTTGCTGCTAAGGCTAAATACAAAGACGTACTAACCAAAATGCGAAATGAAACGATCGCATGGCAGGATGAAATTGGCGACCTTGGACTTGTACCTGAACCCATCATGATGGAGAACATGCGACCTGGGAATCAAATGCAGCGAACGGCTAAGCCTGAAATAGTCCGTGAGGGTGACACAGTAACTGTGAAGTGTGCAACGCCGGGCGCATCGATTCAAATAACTCAGCCGAATATGCCAGCTCGACTCTATAACGGATCGTTTAAGACAGTAGGACAGGTGAGAGCAGTGGCCACGCGCATAGGATTTCAGACTAGCGAAGCAGTCGTATCAAATCCTTAATTCTCCAACATCATCCTGAGAATCTACTTCAATCCATGGCCTGTCAGGTGATGTCACCTTTGTGAATTCGACCTCACAAATCACTCGCCAGAATCTCAAACTTTGTCAGAATACCAGCAAGATCAAACAGGGGCAGATCTGATCGACAGGCATTTGATGTCATGGAACTAGATATGAGTGCCGAGAGCACTCCAAGCCAGAGGCAAGGTCTCGTTGCAAATCTGATAAGCAGTTGGCGATCCGGTATCAGACCGGATGCTAAACAATGTATTACCGAGTTTGATTGGCTACGCGATGATAAGTCGACTGTGATCGACTTGGCTTATGAGGAGTACTGCCTACGAACTGAGGCGGGTGAGTCCATAGACACGAGCCAGTTTTGTGATCTCTTTTCCTCGGTGTTTCAAGAATCGCTTTATCGACGAATTGATGTTCACTGCATGATTTCAGAAAATCTGCAGCCGGATTGTGTCGTGGAAAGTGCACTGATTCCGGGGTTTGAAATCGTACGACAAATTGGCCGCGGTAGCTTTGCGGTCGTATATGAAGCGTTGGAGCTGCGACTTGGCATGCGACGCGTCGTGCTCAAAGTGACGTCACTCGGTGATCGTGAAGCACGTATTCTCGGGCAGTTAGATCACGTTGGTATTATGCCAGTCCACAGTGTCTTTGATATTCCAGATGGGCGATCTGCTATCTGCATGCCGTTTCTTGGAACCGATACACTCGGGAGTACCATTCGTAGAGTTGGACCGCTTTCGATGCCGACGACTTTGAGATTTGCCATTGAGATTGCACAGGCGCTTCAACACGCTCACTCCCGCCATGTGCTACATCTGGATCTCAAGCCCCATAACATCCTGATTGACCAATATGACCGCCCTATATTAATGGACTTTAACCTGGCGTCCGACAGACTCACCAAACACTCTCATGTTGGTGGTACTCTCCACTATATGGCACCGGAACAACTCAAGTCATTGGTGCTCAAGCATGGCAAAACGCGATCGCTGTCGGAAAAGAGTGATGTTTACTCGTTTGGGGTGATGCTGTTTGAAATGATCATGGGACATCGCCCATTTGAATGCACCGATGTCATGGCTGATTCCTTCGAACATGCGCGAGTCCTCGTGCAGCAACAACTATCCAGCGAAAGGGTGATCAATCTTTTGCGAAGGCATACCTCTAATGGTATCTCATCAATCATCTCCAGATGCCTGGCGTACTTGCCGGATGCACGCTACCAGAGCGTAGGTGCATTGCTAGTAGATTTAAATCACCAATTATCGTTTCGGTCACGTTTTGGCCGATGGCTAAATCGGAAGCCGTCACCACCTGTTCCGAAAGACCTTTGCTCGACTCATCCGACGATCAAAATTCAGGATCATGGAAGTAAACGGTGAATCTAGGTTGGCGCCCAGGTGAGCTTGCTGACTTGTTGTAGCGCGAAGAGAGTATTCGTGGTATTAGCACTGGCACCCTACTGGAAAACTCCGGAACCCTGTTTAGGACGACGACAGCAGGTTGATGCTCGTCTAATAATCCAATGTAGTAGTCTTCTGTTTCGTCAACTGTCATCNCAGCGGTGGCAAAGAAGTCATATATTACCACCGTAGGATTGCTTTTCTCTGATAGGAAATATACTTCCGGACAATCAGGGAATGCCAGAATTGAGTCGTTGTCAGCGGTTAATGAATTGATGAGCGTCCTAACGAATTTGTACTCGGCGATATCTGTTGGGTGGACAGCGAGCCCGAGCCTTGGGATCTCGTCNCTTTGCGTATATCTGGCGAGCGGCGTAGGTATATGTTCTACGCCGAAGCCACGAATGTGACTCGTATTTAGCCACAGCACGCCAAACACCAGTAGCAGTGTTTGTGTNGCCCACCACGTCTTGTTAGGACTCGGCCGNGANGTGGTGCCAGACTCTGCATGTAATAAGACGTTTGCGGTGATGAGAACAATCGGGGCGATGTAGCAAAAGTAGATTCCAAATGAATACGGGTATTGGACGAGAGAAGTCAAACTGGTCATTGCACATCCAACGAACAAAATGTACCGCTGGTTGCTCGTCTTACCGTGTTTGATTACCTGAAATGCAAGAAGACCGCACAAGGCTGGAACGATCATACGAATCGAATGAAATGTCCAAACGTATACGCTATTTGCAAAGTCAGTACCGGGAAAAATGAAGTACGCAATGAGAAACAACAACGAACCGACGATTCCCAAGCCTGCGGCGAGCAGTCGGTCATCGAGGTTAGAGTTTCTATTGCTCTTGTAGAAACAGAACAGTGAAAGAGCACAAGGAAGTATGTAAAAGATTGGCGGCAACGCCATTTCCGCATGCCAAAGTCTTTGTTGAGGTAATATCAAAACTCCGTGGATGAAGTCCCCAACAGCACGATGCGTTAAATACGGTATGAGAAAGACAAGGATGGGAACAGCTGTACAACCCAAGGTTATTAATAATGGTTTTACGCATCGAACTGTAAAAACACGCAGGTCGACAGCTGACGTGCCTTCTTCATGGATGAGTAAAATACTAGTGATGGCTACCGGTAGGACAAGCATCAGGCACTCATTGATACCCAGGTGATGCTTGATCAATAAGGCGACAAGCCCAACCAGTGCCAGACCCATGGCAGCCACAAGCAGTTTTGTCGATTTGCTTGCATCGACTGCCGTGCCCTCNTGCTCATCTTGGTAATTCAGTTGTCGAAAGATAATGCACAGCAAGGTGGCGGCAAGTGGATATAGACCGACAATCTTTATGCAGATACTGATTCCGCACAGCAGCCCCGCAATCGCGAGCCATTTCCATGCCAGGCTATCACCGTATTTTAGTAGTGCAAATAGCGTCCAACTCGCGAGTGCAAGTGTGTACCACGTCGGTAGTGCAGCAAGGTAGTTTGGAAAACTCCAGGTCAGACAAACAAGCGACGTCGTCGCTGCTGCAATCGGAGTAAGAAAACGTGCAGCTATTAAATACCATGCCGGAATTGTTAGTAGGGCTGTGATAAACAAGCAAAGACGGATGGAGTACAGCGAAACACCAAATGCTGACATTGATGCGGCGTGCAAATAAGACAGCCCACCGGTGTATGCTTCCTGAAAATCATGGTGGGGTAATTCACCGTTTAATACTCGATGAGCTGACTGGCCGAGCAGTCCTTCATCGTGCGGAATCCACTCATACGCTAGCTTTCCATACAGATAACTGCCGCTAATGACCATGACGCAAATCAGCGGCAGTGCGAGTTTGAGCGATTTGTATTTACTTGAGTGCACTTATTTTTCCGTCGCGTGATTCACTGTGGCGGAGATCATCAAGGAACTGCCAAATGGAATTGGTAGTGGTGTAATAAGAGCCTGTTCGATCCTGGAGAGTGCAAAACAGCATGTATTTATGATGGAGTGTGGTACTTCAGCGGGCTTCGGGTCGCCGCGGAGAACGGCTTCCTTGGCGCGAACAAGCATCTTGGCCGGAAACATCCAGTGAAAAAAGTATTTCATCTTTTCGATGCTAANACCCGATCCATTCGCCATGCGTGCAAATGTCTTTTTGTTGTACCGCGTAAAGTGATGGTTATATTCGTCATGCCTCGTCCAGAGGAGATTAAACGCAGGTACGGTTATCAGCAGTCGTGCACCTGGATTCAGATGCTTGCAGATATGAAGTAATACCTCTGCTGGTTGTTCAATGTGCTCAAGTACATCAAGCAGTATCACCCAATCGAATTTCTTACCAGGTTCAAAAGTCTCGTCGATATTCCCGGTATAGATGGCGGNGCAGTCTGGATTGCCTGGATCAATTAAGTTTGTATCGGGTTCGACGCCAGACACATTTCCAAATTGCTTGAGTTTGGGAAAGAACAGAGCGTCACCACACCCAACATCCAGGATTTCTCTGGATTGGGTACTTAGATCACTTTGCTCATGCCAACGTCTGAGGGTGTTTAAGATGAAGCGTTCGCGGCTTCGCCACCACCAGTGCCGGTCGTAGAGCTGTCTGTAGTTGATTGCGTATTCTGAGTCCACGAATCAGAGCTCGTTATTACTTGTTGCACGATATACGGAGGGCGCCCCTTAACTTCTTCAAAGATCCGGCCGATGTACTCGCCAAGGATCCCGAGAAATAGCAATTGCACTCCGGCGAAGAACGAAAGCAGGATATAGACTGCCGTAAACCCTGTAGGAGCGTCTCCGGCGTCTCCATAGTATTTCACTAAGACCGCGTAAATTGAAAACCCGATAGCGAATAAGATTGTCAGCCCGCCTAGGTATGCAGCGAAGCGTAGTGGAAGCAATGAAAAGGAGAAAACTCCGTCCATCGCCAGCTTCAGTAGCCCACGAAGATTGTATTTGGGTGTCCCGGCTGCACGAGCATCCCGTTCAATCTCAAGGCCAACTTGCTTGAAACCAACCCAGCTTCGAATGCCACGCAAATACCGATGGCGATCNGAAGATTGCCTCAATACATCAATGACCGGTTTGCGAATTATTGAAAAATCTCCACTATCTGTTGGTAACGGAGTACGGCTGAGCCATTTCAACAAACGGTAGTACAGCCGATAGCACGTACGTTTCAGGAAATTCTCTTTGCGTTTGACGCGAATGGCGTAAACAACATCAAACCCTTCGTTGAGCTTTTCGAGCATTCTCGNAATCTGTTCCGGCGGATCCTGGAGATCACCGTCCATCAGAACCACAGCGTCACCGGTAACGTAATCCAGTGCGGCCGCATACGCTGGTTGTTGCCCAAAATTCCGTGATAGTTTTATCACCTTTATTCGGTCGTCATGTTTGGCAGCGTCAGTAAGTATCGCGAGTGTTTGGTCAGTGGACCCGTCATCTACCAAAACGACTTCATGTGGACCGTTTGGCAATNTATCGATCACTTCGGTGATTCGCTGGATGAGCTCCGGTAAGACAGTTTCTTCATTAAAAACCGGAATGGCGATGGAGATCTTTTCAATGCTACTCATACAGCAACTCCCGCAGCACGTTGTGCTCCCTTGAAGTACACCATGCTCCACAGCTTGATTCCAAGTCCTCTTACCGCAAATGGCTCACAGTGGATTGTGGAAAACACATCTGAGAATATTTCTCGCCATCGCTTAATGGGTCTTGCGAAGTCGCCACGGTCCTTCTTTACTAGCCACTGCGCGATGCATCGATTTTCAGGAAGAACCAAATCGAGAATATGAATGCTGCCGTTGGGTGTTAGTAATCCATGAAGACAATTAAGGATTTTGCAGGTGTTTTCATCATCAATGTGATGAAGAAAACTATTTAAAAAAATGTAATCGAATGCCTGCCCGTCTTCCGGTTGATACGTACACACATCGCATTGAAGGAACTCGCCGGGATACCGCTGTCTGGCGTTGCTGATGTACCGTTCATTGATATCCAGTCCGAGATAGTCCGCGTGAGTGAAGTACTGTGCATTCGTACCGGGACCGCAGCCCACATCCAATACTTTGACCGCTTCAGCTAAGGATTGATCCTTGCGAACCGGTTTCATTTTTTGGTGGGCAAATGGAAATTGCCAGATCCTGTACATGATCGGCAAGTAGAGAATATCACGGATTCCAGCCATTTTTTCAGTATAAACACGGATGGATGGAACTCAGGCTGTTGTGATATACAACCTCAGCAATGCGCAAAAAACGGCGAACGGTTGTAACGAATATGCGATCTGGTGAGCCACTCATTGCATGGCGCCAATTAAGCATATGGTCGAGGGTCAGTGCAAANGATCGAGCTGANACGTAATTGACCNAAAGAAGCGGAGGGCACGGGACTCGAACCCGCAACCCGTTAGACGGGCGCCTGATTTCGAATCAGGTTGCTAGCCAATTCGCCTACCCTCCGGTGCTTCTATTAATAATCTCAGCTGTGCTTTTTAACAAGACGACAGACCGTGCTAACCGCTCTGACCGGACTGCATACGAAGTCCGGTGCGGTCGTCATAACCGGAACGTCATAACCGGACCAGATATTACTTTGCTACCCAATTAGGTCCGTCTGTACCGTTCGCGCCGTTGGCAATTGCTTTTCGGATTCTCGCAAATGGTCGTAACGTAAAGCCAAATAACTAAATTCTGTTTTTTTGTGAACTGCAGCGTCGATAGTAANCCTGCCGCAACAAGGAACAGGCCAATGGTCTGACATCTTTTTGCATCGATCGTTCTGCATCTTGTACGAGGCTGAGCCTCATAGAACAAGGTTTTTGGATTGACATCATGAAACGTAAATATCGAATTGTGACCCGAGGACGCGACGGTAGCTTGCGAATGCAAGATTACTCAAGCGAAAAGAAACTGATAAGCGACTATAGCCAGGTCGGTGTTGACGATTACAACACAGATCTGAGCATGCGTGGACTTCCCATACTGCGGGGTTTGGTTGGTCCTCTGTTAGATGGCGCTGAGGCAGTTCGTTATGAGTCNCCCGATGTGTTTCAACAAATGACCAAAGAGTGGGCAATGTCCGCTCCCAAGAGTCGTCGTCAATCCAGCAGTAATGACATGGAGATTGCTCAGTAGACTCTCGACTCTCTCGTTTACCAGAACATCTCCAGAATCTCTGGGGCTCCCGACATGGGAGCCCCTTTTTTTGCGCGCTATCAAATACTTTTCTTAAGGACATCCTCGGCGTAAGATCTACTTCATGCCACTTGTTGATGAACATATTCTGTCGATCCTTCGCTGCCCCAATTCCGGTGAAACGTTATCCGTTGCCGATGGCGAACTGATCACATTACTAAACCAGCGAATTCTAGATGGCCAGGTTCATGATGCTACCGGAGAATCAGTTGATGATGTGATCGATGGCGGCCTCATCAACGAATCAGCGACATGGTTATCGCCAGTACATGGCAGAATCATTGACCTCAATCCCACCGATGCCATTGATTTGCAGACACTAGCACTATCCAATTCTGAACCGCAAGACGACTCCAATGACTGAAAAGACGATTTTCAAACGAATTATCGACGGCGAAATTCCGGCAGATATCGTATATGAAGACGAGCAATGCCTGGCGTTTCGGGATATTTCACCGCAAGCACCGGTGCATATTCTAGTAATTCCGCGAAAGGAAATCCCTTCCATAGATCATCTCAGCGATGAAGACGAACAACTGGTCGGTCATATCTATCTGGTGATAAAGCAGATCGCAGCGGGTGAAGGGCTTGAAAATGGATATCGAGTAATCGTGAACTGTGGTAAAGAAGGCGGGCAAACCGTCGATCACCTGCATTTTCACCTGCTTGGAGGTCGCGGATTGTCCTGGCCACCTGGCTAGTCGTTTTCTTTGCGAAAACCGATTGGGACGAGTGCGCGTGTTGGCTTGCTTGTTAACTTGCTTGTTAACTTGTTGGACACCAATTGTGTTTTGGCTGATGGGAGCTGTATTTTAGGACTTCCACGTCTTACCCAGTCATTCCATTTCAGCTGCAGATCCGATAAATCGCTGAAGCCGTAGTGTTTTGTTACCGCATTATCCCAGTTTCTGGATTTGATCCCGGTCTCCAGAAAGCGGATGAACATCTGCTTACCTCCTTGAGCAATCAGGAAGCGCGCTACGGAATATCCTTGTGCATATAAGGGCAGGATGTCCGTTGGATATTGGCTGAGGCGAAACATCCGGTTAAACGGGATGCCACGACCGCTGGATAAATACTTGTGAAGTAGAACATGCTGTTTTTGACGTTCAGTCAGATGTTCGGTCGTCGTGCACGCTCCTTCGTCAGCCCATCGGGGTAATGGTTGGCGAAAGTGAGATGCAAACACTGTGTGAGTGACTTCATGAGGAATAACGCTATCTAGAATTCTCGCCGGTGTACCCTGTACATGCATTTCCCAATCAGATGGCAGACCATGTTCAAACGAAAAACTTGTAGAACCTGCAGCTCCAATCGCGCGACCGGATTTGACATGAATAGGGCACGGTGTTTGCCACTTCGGGATTTCGTAACCTAGCCATTCGATCGCCTGTTTCTTGCGATAGAATTCTGCAGCGTGAGCTACTTGTTTTGCCATTGTCGCCGTAGAGGCGGTGACAATGAAGTTGGCTGTGCGATAGCTGGCACCGGTGCAAGTGCACACGACGAGCGCTAACACGAATGAAAAAAAGCGAGCTTCCATGCTCATTCCCCCCCTGAGGATAGGACTGCATCGCATCCTTGCTTGCAGTTGCACATGTTACGGCAAATACCGCTCACGGCTAATGCTAGAAGGTAATCTATTTGCTGTAGTTTGACCTAGAGCGGTTTTCTGAATTGTTGAAATACGTCGAAAATCGGTCTCGTATCAAAATGTCCAGACGAGATATAATTCGTGCTCTGGTTATGACATGAGGTCATTGATTTGGACAAGGATGTCCCTTTGATTACTCTCGATGAGTACCAATCTCGATCGTGCGCGGATACGCGCCCACCGCTGCGCCGATACATCTTGGCATGCTTTTTGTTTTGTGTAATGTCTTTCGTCAGCCAATACGCAGCTTTTGCACAACAACCAATGAATCGACCCATGTCTCAGAATCCGATGGTCTCGCCAATGCAGTCGAGTGCAAATAGTGGTCGAGCCGGCCCG
The DNA here is from genome assembly GCA_002714565.1 of Rhodopirellula sp. Classification (GTDB taxonomy): domain Bacteria; phylum Planctomycetota; class Planctomycetia; order Pirellulales; family Pirellulaceae; genus UBA11883. Next base: position 10,589 of record PAXU01000076.1, on the reverse strand, counting down.
CCTATGGCGTCTCCCGCAACCTATATCGACAAGACTCCAGTCTTTGATGGAGAAGGTAATGTTGCTAACAAAGACACCTTGTATGTGCGGATGCGTGTTATGTGGGGCGGTAAGGCACCGAAGTCCTGGACTGGCCGGTTGTCACTGGAATCGGGCCGTTTTGCCAGACTGACTTCGTTGTCCATGGAAGCGAACTCTTCCGCTGTGATCGAAGAATCACGTACATCGATTCTTATCAAAAAAGTAGGCGAGCGGAGCTACGACGGATTCGACGTGTTTATTGCCGGATCGGTAAATACAAAAGTCATGGTTGAACTTGTTGATGAAGCCAGAAAAACAAATCGCGTGAGTTATAAGCTGGCCGTTACCGAGATTCTCACCACGCCGTTTCAACGTGTGATTGATGAAGAAGGTAATCGAATCAAAGTGCGACGGTCGCCCGGCGATCAAATCCATGTGCAGCTACAACGCAATAACCTGGTGTTCTCACCAGGCGAGTCTCTCGTCATGAATGTTCAACCGTACGCAATTGGTCTGCGGCCAAGCCAACAGTACCAGTTGGATGTTAACGTGATACCGTATCGCAGCAGTGATGTAATCAATACACAGAGCATCGCATTTAATACGGTCGCAAATCAAATCGGAAATACGATTTCGAATGTGACGGTGCCGATTCCTCATAAACCGGGAATCTACAACATTGACGTGAGTGTACGAAGCAGTCGATTCGTTGACTCGTTTGTCAGGCTAACCCCGATCGCTCAACGACGTATTCAATTCGTTGTAGTACCTGCTCAACACGTTCGTAGCGAGGCGCGACCAGAGTTGGTTGAAGTGATGCGGTTTGATCCAACGGATGTTAGTTGGTGGGATAAGTTCAATGCCCTTCATCATCTAGATCATCTGAATGTCCTGGCAGGTGTCAAAATCCAACCGAGAAATAATGGTAAAACCTCGACCATTGCCCAATTGAATGGAAAATTGGTCGCATTGGAAAAAGCCGAATCTGACAGCAAGCTATTTACCGCGATCGGTGTAAGTGGATGGCAATCATATCCCCTGCATTGTGAAGACTTATATCAGCCGCATGTATTGGAGGTCGTTCTTCCATCGGGGATACAGCAATCGATTGGTATTTCCATTCTGGAGCCGGATGCATCCGGGAGCCTACATCCTGTACATCGTGACTTCGGATTCTTTCAGGATTCAACCCGATGGACTAATTCAGACGGGCAGCAGGTCCAAAGTATTGTGTTTTGGCCGCGAACACAAACTCCCGTGATGCTCCTTACGAATCATCATCCGTCCAAGTCGACTGTTTTCAAAGAAGTTGTTGTAAAGCAGGTACTCGGGAATCTCGGGGATCTTAATCGTCAGTTCGAGCGATCCACAATCGACTCACGTGATGTTCTGGCAATGCTGGAAAAACCGCTCTTTCCGGAACTCTTTGGTGTATCGGGTACCTTGGACGAAATTTCGCGAGCCGTCTTAGATGACTGGCACACGTTTTACACCAGTAGCAAACGCCTCACGGATTATCTGGAGTATGCTGGCTACAGCGGCGCATCGGTGGCTGTTGTTTGCGAAGGTAGTACGCTTTATCCCACCGCTCAAATTGGGTCCACTCCAAAGTATGAAAGCGGTGCGTTGTTAAGTAGCGGTCAAGATCCTGTCCAAAAAGACGTCGTTGAGTTGCTATTCAAAATGTTCGACGCTCGTGGCTTAAAGCTCGTTCCTTCGATCCAATTCAACATGCCACTGGCCCAACTCGAGGCTCTGACAAGCAGTAGCGACGGAATGGAAGGCGTGCTGTTGCGCGATGGTGTCGGACGAACCTGGAATCAGAGGTTCAGTACAAAACGAGGCCTCGGTCCTTATTACAACCCACTTAATATTCATGTGCAAAAAGCCATGATCGACGTCGTGCGTGAAATGGTTGACCGCTATGGACATCATCCGAGCTTTGGTGGTGTTATGGTCGCCATGACCCCAAATGGTTATACCCATTTTCCTTCGTCGCATTGGGGTCAGGATACCGAAACAGTCAGCGAGTTCATGGGTCATTTGAAATCTAGTGGTGCAGATTCACTAATGAGCCATCAACAACGTGTGCAGGCAATTAACGGTGACTTGCGACAGCAGTGGTTAACCTGGCGAAGTCAGAAGCTAAGTGAGTTTTATTCGCGTATCGCTGAAACCGTTCAAGAGCAGGTTTCAGGAGCTAAGTTGTATTTGTCACCGGGGGAATTGTTCAACGACCCGCTGGTCAAGCGTCAGTTGCAACCGCGTCTGGCAGTTGACGTGCCGTTTGATGAAGTGATGTTGGAAAAAGGCATTAAGCCAAATGCCTTTCCAGCCAGTAGCTCACTTGTTTGGATGCACCCAAACAAGTGCGTTCCCATTCACGACCTATCTAAGCAATCGAGTGATGTTGCCATTCAGCGAGATGCAAGATTCTCACGCTGGTCGGGAACGCATATGCAGTCGGCAACGGTTATACAGCACACTCCTCATTCAAGATCTCTTCCAGGCTTTGATAAAGTCAGTCCATTTGGCGTTGGATCGGCGGACACGTGGTTAATCAATACACTCGCTGCTACGAATGGCGATGCGAGAAAACCGTTTATCGAATCGCTTGTTAATTCAGATACATTTCACTTATTGCAGGGTGGTTGGCTATTGCCGCTTGGAAGCGAGTCGTCGCTACGGGATATGTTCGAGACGATTAAGAGACTGCCGAAGGATCGATTTCAGACGGTGCGACTGCCGGACTCCGTTGGAAAGAGTCCAATCACGTTGAGAGAGCTTCGTGTAGACGATGCAACATACTACTATTTACTGAATAACTCACCGTGGCCCATTGGAGGAGCGGTTGAGCTCAAGGTGGCACCGTCAGCGAGGATTAATTTACTTGCTCAGCAGGAAAGCCGCTTAAACCGTATGCCGCTTACAACGAATCCCCACGGTAGACAGTCGATTCAATGGAATCGAATTGGTGCTACGTGGAGTTTTGATTTAAAACCGTATGACATTGTTGCGGTTAAGGTTGAGCGGGGTGTTCCAACTGTAGCTGATGTGCGGGTTACCACTGATGAGGCCATCGCCGCAAAAATCCAAAAAGAAATAAGAGAAGTTAATCGCCGTGTAAACAACCTCACTCAACCGCGGCATATGCAAGTGCTTCAAAACCCTGGATTTGAAGCAACGCAAACACATTTATTCCCAAGTGGATGGGTTCACAACGCATCTGCAAAGAACAAGATCCAAACAAGAACCGGTGATGCGTTTCATGGGCAACAACATCTTGTGCTACATCGGCATCCGGCAGATCGTGATGTGACATGGGTCCGCAGTGAACCGTTTTCACCGCCTGACACTGGGCGAATAGCCGTTTCTGCGTGGGTTCGGATTCCCGATGAATCTCAACAACCGTCATTTCGGATTGCTGTGGAAGGCAAACTGTATGGCCAGGTCTATTACCGGCCGCGAACAATCGGCCGTAAAGAATCAGGTCAACAAGCTAGAAATATTACAGCTATCGGTGAAAAATGGTCGCGGTTCGTGTTGATTCTCGATGATCTACCCAAAGATGGGCTGAGTGAGCTGCGCGTGGGATTCGACCTGATGAGCGCCGGTGAAGTGTGGATAGATCAGGTGGAAGTGTTTGACATCTGGTTCCAGCAACAGGAATTCCATGGGCTTATTAAAGATGTTGCTCTGGTGTATTCACTTCAGGAACACGGAAACCTTCTTGAATGTGAGGAGTACTTGCAGAGCTACTGGCCGCGGTATCTGCAGCAATATGTTCCGCTGGGTCTCTCCAGAGTTGCGAATGTGCCCGATGAACTTCAAGAGAACCGTGAGACAGGCGATACGGCATCACCTACCAATGTGCTTGACCTGTTTAGACAGCATATCCCCGATCAGCTACTGCCGTTTTAGGCTTTGGTCGCTAGTCCCGCGCGTCGCTGCCTCGGAGTAACCACTCGAGTATTTCTTTATTTCCCTCAGGGAAGTCTAGTTCCCTTAGTCGATCTCTTTCTAGCCACTGAAATGGTGAATTTGGTTCGAGAGAGTCGCTTACAGTACATTTCACAAAGTGCAAACGGACGATCGCATGTTCATACTTGTGCTCATGGACTAAGACGATGGACTCAGTTGTCACATCGATTCCCGTTTCTTCATGGCATTCGCGAACGGCAGCCTCTTCGACGGATTCGGTGCCTTCTACTTTGCCCCCCGGGAATTCCCAGAGTCCTCCAAGTGGTTTATCGATTGGTCGTGGTCCAGCCAGAATCAAGCCATCGTTCTCAACGATCGCGATGGCAATGTCTGTTATTCCGGGCATGGCTGGACTTACCAAATCACCGATGTATTATTCGGTTTCGAGCTTATCTAGTAGACGGCCTGGATGTCCCATGATGTTGTAACCGCCATCGATGTGGAGGATTTCGCCAGTGATACCATCGGAAAAATCTGAGAGTAGAAATGCACCAGTTCTACCGACTTCTTCATGTGTGATGTTTCGGGCCAGCGGTGCCATGTGTTCGTACATTTGAAGCATTGGACCAACACCTGCTGCCGAACCGGCAAGTGTCTTCAGTGGTCCGGCACTGACAGCGTTGACTCTGATACCCTGCGGACCGAGATCATGAGATAGGTAGCGGACACTGGCTTCAAGAGCTGCTTTACAGATTCCCATGACGTTGTAACCCGGCACGCATTTTTCGCCGCCATAGTATGTCATCGCAGCAATCGAACCGTTTTCGTTGAAAATACCTTTGGCGGCATTAGCGATGGCAATCAGGCTGTAAGCGCTAATTTCCATTGCCATCTTGAAGCCTTCTCGACTCGTTTCAATGGTATCGCGACTTAGATCATCACGATCTGCGAATGCCACGCTGTGAAGCAGAAAATCAATCTTTCCAAATTCTTCAACGGTCTTGTCGATGGCTTGCTTAATGTTCTCGTCGTCTGCAACATTCATCGGGACAAGAAACTTGGTTTGTTCCGGATAGTCTCTCGTGCATTTTTCGACGCGACGGCGATTCTTTTGCTTTTCGTCGTCTTCACGGTCAGGTAGATAGGTGAACCCACATTCACCGCCTTCTTCCATGATCGTGCGTGCTATTGCCCAAGCGATACTTCGGTCATTCGCTACGCCTACGATCAGACCTTTTTTGCCTTCGAACAATCCCATGAGATGCGTTTCCTATTTGTTCTTGTGATACCGTGATTAGTGACTTAGAAATCTGAGTTGGTTAGTCCTTTAGGATAATCGCCTTACCCATTTCCTGACAATGACGCTCACAGCTAATTGCTTTACCCAGTGACTTTGTCAGAGTGCTCCAGTATTGCCTTGGCGACATGGTAGAAGATCGGTGCAGCGAAACACATGGAGTCTATTCGATCCAGAACTCCGGCATGCCCTTGTACTAATGTGCCGAAATCACTCACACCCCGGTCACGCTTTATGGCAGACATGACCATGCCGCCAAAGAACCCCATGATAGCGACGACTAATGAAAGCAATGCCGCTTGCCAATATTCGAATGGAGTAACAGAGTGAAGCAGCGCTCCGACTAATGTTGTTGTGGCTGCACCACCGATGAATCCTTCCCAACTACGACGAGCGTTGATATTCGGTGCGATAACCCTGCGATCGCCCAGTAGTTTGCCCCAGCCGTATTGGAATATGTCATTTAGTTGTGTAATCAGGACAAAGAAGAATAGAAGTCCTTCCGGTCGTGCACCCTCGTTGTCAGAATTCGGTAATTCTAAATATAGAGTTGCCGGGGCGAAGCTCAGTGCATAGACGCAGATCAGTAATGCCAGTTGTATTTTGGCAGAACGTTCCAAAAACTGCTTTTGGTCATTGGAGACAGCAATGCGTGCAGGGATTAGGAGTGATGCATAGACAGGGATGATGGTTGAAAACAGACCATATTCTTTCATGCCAACCATGACGAACTGGAGCGGAGTGATGATGAAAAAGCTCCAGAAGAGCGCTCGATGATCACTTCGGCGTGTAGGCGTCATCGTGATGAACTCACGCAGTGCCCAGAAAGAGATTAAACCGAAAAGTACAACGGTGCATGTTTTCCCGGTGACGAAACCGACAACCAAGATGGCGATCATCAACCACCACGCGCGGATGCGATGATTAAAAGCGCGAACAACGGCTATATTGACTCGGTCATCGGTTTGCCGCTCCAGCATCCTGCCAATGAAGGACGCGATGAACAGTAGCCCAAGTACGCAACTGATCAGCAGCAATAAACTCGTATCATCGAACACGCTGCTGAGCGTTTTGAGCGGATCGTCGAAGAACCCTATCAGATTGTTAGGAATGAGTTGCATTAAGTGGTTGCTTCACGGATATCAATGATGGACTGTCTCGCTCGTCGCAGGAACTCCGCTTTACCTTCGCCGTTTTCCAGCCAAATCGGTTCACCAATCGTGATGCAACTGAGTAACGGTACGGGAAGCACCTCGCCTCGAGGCAGAATTCGATTCATGTTGTCCAGATACACCGGTACGAGTTCGAGATCCGGCCGTTTCTTGGCAAGGTAATAAAGTCCACTCTTGAATCGTCCCATTTCATCGCTCGAATTTCTTCCACCTTCGGGGAAGACGATTAGCGAAAACGTGTTGCCCATTTCTCTGATCATGAGATCCACTGGGCTTTGGTGTACTTTAATCTCTTTCCGGTCTATTAATAGAGCGTTAAACGATGCGGCGACATGACGCCTAACAGGACCACCTTCCCAATAGTCTTTGGCAGCAACAGGGCGTGTAAGCGTTCGCACATCATTCGGTAATGACGCCCAGAGTACTAGTGCATCCAAGTGACTTGTGTGGTTTGCAAAGTAGACTCGCTGGCAAGTGTCCGGCTGACAGTCCAACCAGCGCACGCTGTAGCCGCTCAGTAGCTTGGCTACTATGACGAGCAAACGGCTCATGAATTTCATGCGGCTGGACCTTTGTTAATTGGCTTTAATGCTTCCTAACTATGGTACCTGAAAGAGGTGATTTTTTGGGTGGTACCAGCTGTGATAGCAGCTCACGCCATTTGGTTTTAAAACAGAATTAGGCTGTTATCCAACTCTGTGATGTTATCACTGGAGGTCGCCAGATCGGCAAGTAGCTCTCCTGCCTGTCCGCATCGATCCGAAATATCGTTAGCTTCCCATCGATCATCCGGTTTAGCAAAGATCCCGATGACTTCATGAGTGTTGAGATCATACCGCGCGTGCCAGGCCGGTGTTCTAATCGCTCTTTCAGTTGCAGATAGCAGTTGAATCACTTGATGCATCACCGGAGCGTCATGAATGTGTGGTGATACGCTGTCTGTTGATTGAAAAACGCCGCAGTTCAAATCTCGATTCTCGTTATCATCACAACTATTGATCCACTCACCGAGCTGTGTTGTTGAGAATAACCATTGATTGCGAACGAGGTTATTGCGAAATGTGTTGTCCACCAAAATGAACGGAACATGGATTACATCTTCGGTGAGCTGGCCCGTGTTAATGCCAATTTGGCCGTGACGACCAAGGTTATAGCCGCGAGGCGAAGTGATGATGATTCGATCAACTCGGGCTTCTAGGAGAGGAATCAAAACGGACAGGCACGAATCGATCATGGTCACCTGAGCGGCATACGCTTGTTGCAGTGCAGCTAGGTAGTCTTCATCAATCTTGTCCTCCACGCCTGAAACTGGTGCTGTTATTCCGATTTTTATTTCGGGATCCTCTTCGTCATGGTAAAGATCTCTCAGGGTCTCAGGTGCATCCCAGTTTCCAGAGAGTCCTAAGGAGTGGATCCAGAGGAGATCTGCGCATTCACCGGTTTCCAGATAATCAATTACTTCGGCAGTGAGATTCGCGAATCCCGTATCCTCCACTTCAGTAGCGGCTTCGTTGTTTATGACAGGTGTGATCGGTGTTACTGCGTCGTATCCGCCTTGTTCTGCGATGCGAACAGCTTCAGCGTCATCCGTAATTAGGTGGCTGGTGATTGGGGTTAATGTAGTACCGCGTTGTGGGTTGTTAATGCACCAGAGGTGTTCTAGTGAGGAATTAAGGCGAGGATCGCTGCAATATGCTGACTCAAGCACCAGACCAGAGGCGGCAAGGTCGTCAAAAGTCGGTGTTCTTACCCATGTGTTGCCGTATGCACTAATTGCAGAGGTAGATAGCCCATCGATGGTAATTACGACTGTCTTGATTGTGTAGCTCCGACAGTTTGCTAGGTTTGCGCGATTTTCATGACTTGCTAGTAGTCAGTCTATTTGATGTAAGGCCATTCGTCATGAGCTAGAAACCATTAGTGGTTNACAGTGGNTGTTCCAGCAGGAATATACATCCCCTATTGNAGNCATATGAACAATTATNCTGAAGGGGTGTATCATTTATACACCAATTAGTTATAATTAATGTTATCAAAACGATATGCAGTAAGGTTGTTTCGTTGTGTTTTAGATGAATCATAGATTGAAACAGGTGCATTATGGCTAGTAGCACTATTGGGGCTGATTTACTCGCTTCTATTAATAGGAATGATTCTTTTGCAACGGACGCGATACAGATACTGAGCCGCGTGGCAAATGTAGAGCAGGTGGCATTCCTGATTGCTGAGGTTGGTGACTGGATTTACTGTGGCGGGGATCTATCGATGGAGTCGATAGACACGGACTTGTTGCATGCGGCCATTGACAGTCAGGGGAATCAGTCAAACGGTCGGCAATTTGTTTACTCAGGGACCCAGCAGGGCGAGTCGATTCCCGTTGTCGTGTTTTCTGCTACAGAGTCGATTCCGGATCACGTTGGTGAAGAGGCCATTGCAGCATTTCAGATTTGGTGGGAGCGGCAGTGCAGTGACAAGCGGATACAGCAATTAGAAGCTGTTGTGGATATCGCAGCCCGTTGGCTGTCGTATCAGGATACCGGACAGTTATTTCAGGAAATTGCAGAAGCGTCGACTCGGTTAGTTGGTGCCGAACGGGCAAGTTTATTTTTGCGAGATGAAGCGCGTGGTGAACTCGTTGCCAGGCCGGCGTTAGGTATTGAGTCGGGNGAGTTACGCCTTCCAGATGATCGTGGGGTGGTTGGTTCCGTGATTCAAACGGGTGAGTCTGTTGTGATTAATCACGGAGAGACAGATGATCGGATCGATCATAGCGTGGATGAGAAACTGGGGTTTGTGACGCGCAGTTTACTGTGCTGTCCGATGTTTGACCACGACGGCAAGATTATTGGTGCTTTTGAATTGATTAATAAGATTGACGGCCACTTTATATTGAGTGACTTGAGCATAGCCAGNGAATTAGCGTTGCACGCTTCTGTGGCGTTAGACGAGACACAGCAGCTAGAGTCACTGGTAAGTGCGCGTGCGGTGAGAACGGAGCAGGCAGCAGATGCCGTCCAGTTAATCGGTGACTGTCCGGCAATTGAAGCGATACGTAACACGATTGATCGCATTGCTAATACGGATTTGCACATTCTCATCTTGGGAGAGAACGGCACAGGTAAGGAGGTGGTTTCGCAACTGATTCACTATCGCAGTGAGCGATGTCACGAACCGATGGTGGCGGTGAATTGTGCGGCGTTGCCGGACACGCTGCTCGAGAGTGAGTTGTTCGGCCATGTGCGAGGTGCGTTTACTGATGCACATGACGACCGTGCTGGGAAGTTTGAGTTAGCAAGTAACGGCACATTACTGCTGGATGAAATCGGTGATATGAGNCTNGCTGGTCAGGCGAAGCTCCTGCGTGTATTAGAAGAAAAGCAGGTTGTACGTGTGGGCGGTTCCGAATCGATTTCCACGGATTCACGAGTACTTGCAGCGACCAATCAGCAGTTAACAGAGTTAGTGCGAGAGAAACGTTTTCGGGAGGACCTGTATTTCCGGCTAAACGTCGTGACGATCGAGGTGCCACCACTTCGCGAACGAGGTGAGGACGTCGTTTTATTAGCGGAGCACTTTCTTGAAACNCTTTCACGAAAGGCGGGNAGGGCGGTTCCGGAACTTTCCGCTGATGCAAAGAGCAAATTGATTTCGCACAACTGGCCTGGCAATGTGCGCGAGTTACGCAACGTGATGGAACGGGTGGTGTATTTGACCGATCAGGATCGGGTTGATGCGAAAGATCTGGAATTTGTGCTTTCGCCATCGGAGAGTACTCCGGTGATGAGTTTGGATTATTCGTTGAACGAAGCGACGAAGTTATTTCAGCATCAGTACATAACTAAGGTTGTGGAGAATTGCGACGGGAACATGTCACAGGCATCGAAGCGACTTGGTGTGTTTCGGTCGAATCTCTATCGCAAGCTAAAGCAACTTGAGGAAGATGAGCCCACGTAAGTTTGGAATGTGCCGTGCATCTACGACGGTTAGGTCGGGAGCATGGTAGCGTCGTCCAAGGGGCGAAGCGACGCTGGTCGATGCAAAATGGCCTCTAAGCGGCCAGGTCCGTTGCAACGCGAATTCACATAGGCAAAATTGCTCGAACAATAGCATTGTCTCAATGGCCTCTAAGCGGCCAGGTCCGTTGCAACTCTCTTGCCGGTACAAAGACCGCTAATTGG
>PAXU01000075.1 GCA_002714565.1 Rhodopirellula sp. | reverse complement strand
TGATAACGACCGACANCACGANCATGACAACGACCGACANCACGANCATGACAACGACCGACATCACGAGCATGACAACGACCGACACCACGAGCATGACAACGACCGACACCACGAGCATGACAACGATCGACACCACGAACATGACAACGACCGACACCACGAGCATGACAACGACAATCATCACGAGCATGTCGAAGCCATGCATGACGCGATCCATGATGCTCACCGACGCATTGACGAAATAGCTGAACACCTTGAAAAGGTTTCACGCCATTTGGATGAAGTGACCGAGTTTGTCAAAGAACTTGCTGAACACGTGAAATAACTTGACACACTCAGTCCAATTCAGAACTGGCGCTATCGCACGTTAGCGCAAATTGCTAGCTGCTTTAAAGTCCGCGATCTGGACTTTCCTGCTCGACGGACTAGAGTCCGGGTTGATCTTGATGTCCACGTCGAACATCAGGTTAAGTTGTCTGGAGGATGCAATGCGCACATCGCGATTGGGATGCTGCGATAATGCAAACCACGTACTTGGTGCGTTTTTTAGCCATGTGATGACCAGCGTTGATGAATCCATGATCCTTGGAGTACTCGTCTGGCAGATACGCCGGATCCGCAGTCGCTGTTCCGCCGAAAGCCTTTGCTGGTCGAGTTCTGCCAGATAACCGCTGATTTGGTTTCCCATCTTACGTAGCTCGGCATCAGCAGATTGACGCTCAACGAATGACTTACTTTGCAGCTGTTCCACCAGCTGGTTTATAACGGGAATATCAATCCTCTCATCGTCGCTCGTAGCGACGCGCACCAATTCCGATTCGATTTGTTCCGCCTTGCGTTGCACCTGACTATCAGGTGTCAGAAATGTCACCAGGTCAATGACTTTGTTACGCACGTCTCTTGGGATGGATAACAACAGCAGCCATAAATGGTCCGATTCCCAACTCTCGTTCTGCTGCTTAACTACAAGCAAGTTGTCGGGGGTTTGTGAAAGCACTGTCACTAATTCGCCATCGTTGTGTTGGGTATGGATGATCGTCACGTTGTTAGGGTGCACATACTCTACGTTGATACCGTAGTTGGGCGTAGACAACTGATACGTGATTCTCAGATTCGCACCGCTCATGCGTATAGCGGCGTGTTCTTGGCTGTCACTTTCGTGGTGATTGACCGTGACGCTTCGATTTTGGCTGCGGCGAATGTAGCGTGGTTCCAGATGGCCATTTACCACGAAAAACTGCATCCATTTAAGTCGCGTGATGAGTGCCTGCTTGGGTGGCTGTGTTTTTACCGCTTCGGACTCTGGCTTGGAATCATCTGCACACAGCGGCACTGAAGTTCGATGTGCCATCACAAAACAGATGGCGACCATAAAGAGACCGGCAACAACTCGTCGTACGCGGAAATCCATGCGGACTCACCTTCCATGGTGAATAAATGCGATGGTTCACTGTGCTTCCTGCACCGTGGCGACAATTTCCCGCATTGGAGCTTGGAGTTGTTGCGAATGGAGTTTGCGAGCAACTGCTGCGAGTCGGAGTATACAGGTAAACCGCTTTAATCGAGAAGAGCAATCAACTCACAGCGTGGCCAATTCATGCGACCTGAATTCCGTCTGCAATCGTTGTACCGGATTCAGCGAAGTCCTTGTGGACATATCCAAGTGCGATTTTTTGGTTGGGATCAGATGCGTTACTACACGATGTCAGTCTAGCAATTTTCTTCCCGTCATCTCCAGCGATTTCATCGCCGGCGTTAAGAGATGCGAGCCCAATGCCAGTCATCGTCCGCATCAACCAGTTCACGTGACCAAGTGCATCGATCCGGGCAACCGTCTCCTGACCGAGATAGCAACCTTTTGTAAAACTAATGGCAATTGCATCTCTGGCAACTTCCTGAGGCAGATTTGCCTCGGTCACATCTACACCAAATTCAACAAACCCAGCTTCCAACCGCAAGGTCTCTATCTGATCACTAGATGCTTCCCTCACCTGCAATTGTTCAAGTGATTCGGCAGTAGAAGCATCTCCAAGAAGTAACTGACACGTCTCACCGCAATAACCATACGGACTCATGAATTCCACGCCATTTAGCTCAGATGCGACAGAAGGAATTCCTTCCCCGAATAACAACCATGTAGACGCTATACCGCTGCAATTTTCTAACTCAACATCCTCCATGATGATGTAGCGGTCCAGATGATTGATCAGAGTCTCTTGCTGACCATCTGCCGTCACCAGCACCAATGCTTCCTCCACGCAGTAAACAACCACATGACCAAGTGTCTTGCCCTGCACGGATGTTATGAACGCTTCGCATCGGTCACCGGGCTGCATCTTCACAATGTCATTTGTCGAAAAGTTATGTAGAAATGCAGCTCGGTCAGAACCCGTGATCTTAATGATGGTGCGAGCCAATGGAGCAAATTGCACATCAGCAACCGATTGACTGTTATCTGTTGAATCCATCATCCATTTTTCCTTAACTGGTTCCGAATTAAATCAAGCTTGCACGGGAATCACTCTGTCAGCACCATGCAGCACCACACATTTGTCATATTCCGTACAGAGATTTTCTATCTCGCTAATATCTGCAGCGAAGCCGACTCCAATTTCTTCCAATTCGTCTTGTCTTCCACCACAACAAAAATAAATGCGGCAAATCCCTCTAAGCCGTAGCAATTCCATGGCAATAATTTGATCTGGCTGCTGTGATTCCATTACGCGTCGTCCGGCCGATTCATCATCCAAATCGGCAAGAAACCGTGTGGCTGTTCCGACCGACTCGTTCAGATCGCTTAGCAAAACAACGACCCCGTTTGCCTGAACAAACTGACTTGCTGCGTGGGCTGCATTTGCCAAACTTCGCCAGTGACCTGCTCCAGCATTGCCGCCAACCGACGCTATCACCAATGGAGCTTGCTCTGGTGAAACTGAGCANGCTTGTTTGAGTTCTTCCTCGGCAGCAACATCCAGTTGTCCACCCATCCCGGCGAGAATAGACGCCACTCCACCAATTGAATCAGGCACGACTCTTACTGATAGTTGTATCCCTAAGAGCCAGGCGGTTTCACGAACATCTCCGCGCCGCTGCAAGCCACCTGTTTCATCGGTTGCACTAATTAATTCGCAGAATCGCTGCTGTGTCGCGGCATCACTAAATTCCGGAATCAGACCATCAAAACCACCGTTGTATCCAAGCATTCCGTCATGTCGAACAGTGGTAATGGGTATTACAACATCCGCATCACACAGNGTTCTGTTTACCATGATCGGGTCACCGACCGCTGATGCCGCAAGGTATGCAAGTGCTTCGTCATCATGAGCGTCGTGTACCTGAAACCCGACAGACGAAAAGTCTGATGCAATCGCTTCCTTCAATTGGCCTGCTGTTTCTCCGTCATACGGTACAACTACGGTAATGTCCGCCATGGATGCCTGTGTATCTTCGAAGCACTTAAGCAGGGCAATCACCACCTCGTTAATCCCCGGCACTTCCGGTCCAACTGCAATGGCGACAGTGTCTCCCGGAAAAACTGACTGGCTTAGCGGTACAAAATCAATCGGGCTTGCCAGTGCTTCCTGAACTGCCAACTCGAAGTCGACTACGGGTGTGACCTGCGCAGCATTCACAGCGGTGACATGCATCCCATTTGGGGTGTTAAGTGACATGATCCCGGCAGGATTAGGCCCAATTGAAAAGTCAATTTGCATTTGGTGTTAACAATCGTTTATCGAATCAAGTTGCGTATGCGCTTCGTATGTATCTGTCCATTTTACCGTAGCCCGTATAAACCGTGAATTGGTATGACGCTAAGTGCCAAATTGTCGCCATCATTTCCCGAAAGGGGTTGGAAATTTCAACTTAGCATGTGAATAATTGAGAGTTGACGAATATGGAAAGGTATATGATGCCCCACAGATTTTATTGCAGCGTTTTAGCACTATTACTGTCCTTCTCTATCACAGCACCGCAGGTTGTGACCGCCCAAGATGCTCAGCAGCAGTTTGAGCAGTTTATAAAGGCCGGGGAATTTGCACCGGCACGCGACGTGGCTAACAAACAGCAAGATCCTCAGCTGCGCAANCAAATGCTGCAACAACTTGCCGGGGCACAAGCCAGATCCGGAAATAAGCGGGCATCNTTTCATTCACTTTCCGGGCTGTCCGGCGGCTCCGGCTTCCAATCCGGTTCAACAGCTTCGCTTCCGGGACTCGGCGATGGGATACGTGGTGGACAAGGTGGCGCTGCNATGGCTGATTTCCAGTCACTGATTGATCTGATCACAACAACCATCGCACCTGACTCCTGGGAAGATAACGGCGGCAGCGGAGTCATCAAGGAATTTCGAAGCGGTGTTCACGTAGACACAAATGGTCTATTNAGCCGAGTAGACTTTAGTAACGCTCAGGGACTTGCTCAATTCCGACAGCAACACATGGTCGGTACCTTCTCCGCAGATGGTCAAGACATTCGAAAAGACACGGCCATCAGAAAAGTCTCGCTAAACCGCCTAGAACGAGCACTTCAAATGCAGAGAGCTCAAGGGAAAGTCCCTGACGCCAGCATGCTAAATCTGGCCGGTATTTACCGTATCGAATACGTGCTCNTATACCCAGAGACCGGTGATGTTGTAATCGCGGGCCCTGCAGGACCTTGGCAACAGGACGCCGAAGGCAGAAATGTAAACATCGGCACCAGTCAACCAACACTACAGCTTGATGATCTNGTAAGCGTACTGCGAAATGCATACTCCAAGACTCCAAGTCATTTTGGCTGTTCCATTGACCCTACCAAGACAAACCTGCAACGCGTCCAACAGTANCTGACTGCAAGTAAAGCCAAACCGCTAAAGCCGGGCGAAGACGCTCAGTGGCTGGAAGGTCTTAGAAGCTCACTAGGCCGACAAGTCATCTCGGTCGATGGCATCGATGCACGCAGTCACGCGGCTCGCGTCATTGTCGAAGCTGACTATCACATGAAGTTGATNGGTATGGGTATTGAACCGGGTACACCAAACGTGATTAGCTACTTGGACCAGGTTGCTGGAAACGGTGGCAAACAGCAATCCATGGGAGTTTTGCGATGGTGGTTTGCAGCAAATTACCGAGCTGTCGAAGCAACGCCGACTGGCGACGCATTCAGAATCAAGGGACCAGGCGTCAAGCTGATGAGCGAGAATGAATTCCTTGACGCACAAGGAAACCGTAAGCAGACAGGNCAGGCTCGCGGACCAGCAGCTGTGTTTGCACACATGTTCACCCAAAACTACAACGACCTGGCCACCAAGTATCCGATCTACTCTGACTTACGTAACGTCTTTGATTTATCGCTCGCAGCAATGATCATCCGATCAAAGGGCATGCCCTCAAAAGTTGGGTGGGACATGCAGTACCTGCTTCATCCGCAGGGCTACCAACTTAAGCTTGCAAACGCACCCAAAGAAGTCGAATCTGTCGTCGGTCATCGTAGTCTGAAGAACGGCATGTTAATCGCTGGTGTCAGCGGTGGAGTGGAGATGGACCTACAGCCCTTGTTGGCAAGTAAGTGGGAAGCAACGGACGACTACGATGCAATTAGTGCTGTCCGTGTGAATTCTGAACGTGCACCGCGAGAGCTGGAAACGTGGTGGTGGGACTGAGTTTAAGTCACCTGATTCCCTCTGCAATTCTATCCNGGCCGGTGGTATAAGACGCTAGCTAGAAACTCGTGACCAAATGCTTCGTCCATCNCCTCGCGCTCGTAGTGCCACTGCCTCGTTTTCGGAAACCANTGCTCACTTAACGGCCATGGTGAAAACGGCTGATAGCCCAACTCTGTGCACAGCTTCGTCGTATCGAGGGTGACATTCCCTGCTCGTGGCGGCATCGGGCCAGCTTCGATCCTGGGACACCCCTGAAGATTGTCTGGGTTATAACCGCCAAGGCGATTTACGACCTGCGCAATTTCATACAAGCTCATCTTTGTCTGACCACCGCCGTGATAAAGCCCTGACATATTGTTCGTTAACAGCACTTCAAAGAGCTCATTCATGCAATCGGTGTATTGTGGAGTCCGTACTTCATCGAAATACAGAGTCGCCGGCTTATCCTGCTTGAACCGAGACTGAATCCAGTCGATGGCGCCAGCATGACCGCTGTAACTAATTCCCATTGGCAGTGAAATACGCATAACGAAAATATCACTTCGCCTTGTAAGTATNTCCTGTTCTGCTTCGACCATCGTCTTTCCATAAACGGTTACCGGATCCGGGGTGTCCGTTTCGACATAGCCGCCATNACCATCTCCGGAAAACACCAGATCAATCGAAAGATGGATCATTCTTACGTCGGTCTGGCCTATAGCATCGAGTAAGTTACGCACACCACCGACGTTCACTCGTTGTGCCATCGGAGGATCCATCTCACATGACTTAAGTGCACATGTACCTTCACAGCTCAACACTGACTTGAAGTGNTNCTCCTCGAATAGTCGTTTNAGCTGATCACCGTTTGTAATATCACAACCGATGATCCCATTACCATGAAGTGGCCATAGATCCTCACGGCAAACACCAATTACCTGCCCGGGAAACAGGTTGTGAAAATGCNGAAATGCATTTAGACCGGCAACACCTGCAACACCTGTCACAAGCATCGGAAGTTGGATTTCTCTTTCNCTCATTTACAATTTGGCTGGTCGGCAATTACGACAGGTGTCCCAATCAGATTAAGAGCCGCGATGATTTCAGTCACAACGTCATCTTCCACTGGGACACACTCATTTACTTGGAAACTCCCATCAGACAAACTCTGATGAAGTTGATCAAGGTGACAGTGCAGCTGACTAATGAAGNCCGCGTGTTCAGCTTCGTCCAAGTCGTGACGCATCAATACAACNTGATAATCCAGATGTTGCCGAGTAAGTGATGCCAGTTTGCCTTGTTCGGCCTTGATTAACTTTCCGTCCAGATAACCACGGCGAAATTCACCCACAGAATTAAACTGATACACCGGATCCTGATCTATAAAAATGGACATTGCCGAATTCCGTCTAAAACCGACGATGACGACTTCCGGAAAACCGCTGACATCTAATGATACGCGGCGCGTAAGAGCTTTCGCCTCTCGCATGATGTCTTCGCGGTCACTCTGCTCTTTGGCCATGGTGTTAATTCTGGTTTTCNCCTCTGCATGATAGACGCTTGTCAGCACCACATTATAATCGTGCCATGNCATTCTGTACTTACAGTAATGTATCTGACCGTCATTCCTTTCATGTGTTTCCAATTCAATGTCCAAAGAAGAACAACTGCTGGAAACTTCCCGGTTTAACGTTGTTGAAGTCCCTGCTTCGCCTGATAAGCCAGACGGCAAGAAACGCCAGGTCGTGCGTCATCCGGGTGCAGTAGCGATTTTACCGATGGTGGATGATGACCATGTGTGCCTGATACGCAACTTCAGAGTGAGCGTGAATCAAGCTCTTGTCGAGATTCCCGCCGGGACGCTTGAGCCGAATGAACCACCTATCGACACCGCATACCGGGAATTGATCGAGGAGACTGGATTCCATGCCTCAAGCATGGAGCAGATCCATCGATTCCTCCTGTCACCTGGAATTCTCGATGAATGGATGCACCTGTATGTCGCNACGGGACTATCCGAAGGTGCTCCTTGTCGGGAAGAGGGGGAGGATATCGAAAANATGGTTGTCAGCTGGAGTGAAGCTGTGCAAATGGTGATGGACCAGACAATTACAGATTCCAAATCGATCGTTGGCATTTTGCTATACGATCAAATAAGAAAAGTGAGAGCTGAAAATGCGTGATCCACGTTATCAAAAACTTGCAGATGTTGTCGTGAACTACTGCACCGGTGTTAAAGAAGGCGACCTGGTGAGGCTTACAGGCTCAGCCATCACCGAACCGCTACTTGTCCAGCTATATGAAACCGTGCTTGCCGCCGGTGGAAATCCGTTTATCCAAATGGCACCGGATGAATGCGCGGAATTACTGCTGTCTGAAGGCACGGATGAACAGGTGCGATTTGAAAACCCGATCACCCAGTTTGAAATCGAGAACATCGATGTTTCGATTTCGCTCTTTGGCAGTTCCAACACAAAAATCCTCAGTGGAATCGACCCTAGTCGCCAGGCTCTTCGCAGTCAGGGCAGAAAGAAGTACTTCGATACGTTTCTCAAGCGTGCTGCCAATCATGAATTGCGGTGGTGTGGTACACAGTTCCCATGTCTGTCCAATGCTCAGGATGCTGAGATGTCGTTGAAAGACTATGAAGATTTTGTATTTAAAGCCGGCCTGTTACATCTGGATGATCCGGTTGCNGCATGGAAGGAGCTGAGTATCCGCCAACAGCGACTAACTGACTACCTAAATGGCAAAAGTGAAATAAGATTCGTAACGCCACAAGGTACTGATTTGACACTCGCGGTAGAGGGCCGACTCTGGATCAATTGCGATGGTCGTGAGAACTTTCCCGACGGTGAGGTGTTCACAGGACCAATTGAAACGGCTACTCAGGGTATTGTGAACTACAGTTTTCCGGCAGTACACGGCGGTCGGGAGGTCGATGGAATCAGATTGGAATTCAAGGATGGTAAAGTCGTTGATGCGTCAGCAACTCGCGGTGAAGAGTTTCTAATGTCGATGCTCGATCAGGATGCTGGCGGCCGAATCCTCGGCGAAATCGCAATTGGCACGAATTACCACATTACGAAGTACACGAAAAATGTCTTGTTCGACGAGAAAATAGGTGGCACATTCCATGCTGCAGTGGGTGCTTCCTATCCGGAGTCCGGCGGAAAGAATGAATCCGGCCTGCATTGGGACATGGTGTGCGATCTGCGACAAGGTGGACAGATTTTTGTAGACGGTGAGCTCATTAGCGAAAACGGGCTATTTCTGGATGAGACGTGGCCGGTGCAACCTTAAGCCCTCCCTTTTTCGACTCCTTCCTCTGTACATGCAAAGAGATCTGTCCAGCAAACAAGTCATGACATCTGGCATCTGAGCATCGTATAATTACCTGACACACAAACTAACCACCGCCATCGAGATTCACCTGACGCCATGGGTATCCGTTTTCTCTGTCCAAAATGCGAAAAAAAGCTGAATGTCAAAGTCAGTCAGGCAGGCAAACGCGGTATTTGCCCCCGGTGCAAATCGAGATTTCGTATTCCACTTTCCTACAACGAAGGAGACCCGNTCAAACACGCAGAGCAGTCGCCGAAAGTATCGTCGTCCCANGATGCCCCGGATGACNCGCCGTTGCCACCGGACAACACATCGATATCCGATGAGATTCCATNGCTTGATTCGATGGCTGTATCGTTTGAACCGATATCAANCACGCAANCTACAGCTGTCGAAACAGCCGCANCGGTTACGGCTGAGCCCGTGACATCGCACGTTGCGTCGGCTGAGCCAGCTGCGGCATCACCACTGGAAGATGATGCTTTCTTTCAACAGTTTGATCGCCAATCGGTAGCCAGCCCTTTTGCCAACTTTGTCGANGATGAAAAGCGAACGTTACCGCAATATAAGAACAATCGAAACAAGCAGAATAAGGTAATGGTACTTGTACTCGGNTTACTATCCATGATCACACTAGTGATGATCATTATCTTTTTTGTGAAATCCAACTCTCCGNAGTAGACAAAGCTATCTTCATCCGTCCAAATTATTAGTAGATGTAACCACATCCAAACCACTTCAATTCGAAAGTATTAACGACTCATGAGAATCCTCCCTGTAACCTGCATTGTTGCCTTACTATTTGCGACCGTGACCTCTTCTGTCTCAGCAGACGATAAGGTTAAGTCGAAGGAAGTCGAAGCAAAGGATATCACGCTTACAGTTCCCGAGAACTGGAAACCAGGTACCGGNAGTCGGCTACGACTGGCCACGCTTATGGTGCCAGCTGTAGATGGGGACAAAGAAGGTGGCGAATTAGCGGTCTACTTCTTCGGTGGCGGTGGCGGTGGCGTCAACGCTAACCTGGAACGATGGGAAGGCCAGTTCAGCTCTAAAGGTCGCGTATCGAAGGTCACCGAGGGTAAATCAAAGCAAGGGCCCTANTACATAATCGATTTGAGTGGAATCTATAACAAGCCAATTGGCCCCCCAATCCAGGGAAAGACAGCTCCCACTCCCGGCTANAAGATGCTGGGCGTTGTATTGATGGTCAAGGACAAGGGGAATTACTTCCTCAAGCTAACTGGTCCGAAAAAGACGATCGAAGGCGTCGCTGACACCTTCCGTGCTTCCTTCGGTGGAAATGCCAAATCCGAAAAGGCCTACGAAATCAAGTAATCCGCCTTTAAGAATCGAGTCTTAGCCATGCGGCACCGTTGTGGACTAGACGCATCCACGCGTGGCGATGGATTCTTTCCAATTTCCTTTGAAAATCTAGTCATGCCGGGCGTGCGCCTGCTTGATTCGATGCGCTGACTCGGACATCTTATAGGGAACTCCTGACAGGAGTTCTAAGCAAAATCAACTTATTTGGTCGGTCGGTACCAAATCAATTGCCAGATCGACACCACAAGACTACATGGAAGGTAAAACATGAACGATCAAGCTACACCACGCGTCGGCATTGTGATGGGAAGCGATAGTGACTGGCCAAAAATCAAAAAGGCTGCTGCTGCACTTGAAGAATTCGGTGTTCCTTACGAAGTAAACGTAATGAGTGCACACCGTACACCCGAAGTCGTGATGGAGTATACAACGAGCGCTCGCGACCGCGGACTTGAGGTTATCATTGCAGCCGCTGGTGGCGCTGCCCACCTTGCTGGTGTTGTTGCTGCCCACACGACACTACCTGTCATTGGATTGCCAGTTCCAACCGCTGATCTCGGT
This sequence comes from Rhodopirellula sp., assembly GCA_002714565.1. Taxonomy (GTDB): domain Bacteria; phylum Planctomycetota; class Planctomycetia; order Pirellulales; family Pirellulaceae; genus UBA11883. The sequence goes on along the minus strand of PAXU01000075.1, from coordinate 46,724 downwards.
GGTATGGATTCCCTGCTATCGGTTGTTCAAATGCCTGGTGATGTACCTGTAGCATGCATGGCCGTTGGAATGGGCGGACCTCGCAATTCGGGTTTATTCGCTGTACAGATTCTTGCAACTGCTGATGAAGGACTGCGTGCAAAACTTGCTGAGTTCAAGAACGCACTAGTCGATAAGATCGCTGCGAAAAATGCTGCACTGCAGGAACAACTGTAGTGCCCGCTGCTGAGACACTTTCATGGATTGGTAATGAGGCCGGTCATCTTGATCTAATTGATCAAACTCGGTTACCCACCGAATTGGTGACCACCTCTTGCCAGACTGTGGAAGATGTTTGGCAGGCAATAAAACAACTCAAAGTCCGTGGTGCTCCTGCTATCGGCATCGCTGCAGCTTACGGCATCTGTGTTGCCATACGCGATCTTGATGTACAGACGACTTCCGTGGACGAACTGCGAAGCAAAGTCCAACAAGCTGCCAAGTATCTCGCCACAAGTCGCCCAACAGCGGTTAATCTTTTCTGGGCGCTAAACCAGATGACGGAATCCGTGAATCAAACGGCTGATGATACTACAGCGTGCCGAAAAGCCTTGCTGTCCATGGCAAAACGCATCCATGACGATGACCGCCGGATGTGTCATGCGATCGGAAGTAACGGAGCGCCGCTGATTCAATCGGCCGCGGGTGTCATTACGCACTGTAACGCCGGTGGGCTTGCTACTAGCGAATATGGCACCGCGTTGTCCATTCTGTTCACCGCCCACGATCTCGGTGGCAATTTTACGGTATATGTGGACGAAACACGGCCGTTGCTTCAGGGTTCCAGACTTACAGCGTGGGAACTCATGCAGCACGGTGTACCGACAAAGCTCATCTGTGACAACATGGCCGCTCATGTAATGAGTCAGGGGTTTGTTCAGGCTGTTATCACTGGCGCTGATAGAATCGCGTCAAACGGCGACACAGCCAATAAGATCGGAACGTATGGGCTGGCTGTACTTGCACGCCATCACGACATTCCGTTCTACGTTGCCGCTCCATCTAATACATTTGATCTCGCATTAGAATCGGGTAACGAGATTCCGATCGAACAACGTGATCCAGTGGAAATTACCAATGGAATGGGCCGTCAAACTGCTCCCGATGATGTGAGCGTCTACAATCCGGCGTTTGATGTAACTCCAGCAGAACTAATCACTGCGATTGTCACAGAACGTGGCGTAATCGCTCCTGTAACACAAGCGACCATTCAGGATTTGATTGCCGATCCATCAATCACTTGAGTTTTTGCCTGTCACAAATGCCGTAATCACGACCGCTGATAATGCCGCAATCGCTCCGACAGGTACCAACCAAACACCGGGCCCCGGGTCACTATCGTATGTCGTAACTCCGCCGGCAAAGAATCCGCCTGGCAGCAGCACCGTGCCGACCAGAAGCAACCGTGATGCCAGCTTCAATCTTCCTTGTTGAACCCTATCTGCACTCAATGCAAACGCAATGTTCAGCAGGCCGAGCAGTGTACCGTGAGCATGTGCAAGCCGCCACATCATCCTCCGCGTTTCGTTAGCTAAATACTCCGAGACTTCGAGTGCATGTAAGCACTCCAGAACAACACCAAGAGACATGAATACCGCCAGAGACCACCAGCCAAATACCATGTGCCGACGACAAACCGAATTCGGATTTAATTCACTCATTGTATTTCCAATCGTCTCCGTCTAACGTGCCTTCGTGGAACTCTCTATAGTCACTCAGCAAGAATAATGCGTCGTTCATCCCGCTGCTCCATGAGCATCCTCAGCCCTTCAGTTGAAAAAGTGCCGTCAGGATTTGTCAGAATTGCGTTGTTAGATTCTTGTACTTTTTCACTTTGATTCCACATATTGCGGGCAATGACGGTTACCTCTTCAAACGATGCACTAGCGTTCAGAAGGTCAAATGACACGCTTGCAATTGTGGGAATATTCCTAAACGACTTGATGGCAATTATCTGAAGAGCTTCATAGGGATCATTAAGCAACTCCTTGAGAATCATGGGAATCCATTTGGATCCAGACGCTTCATGAGCACTTGACCAACCCATGGCCCAGGCCGCGATAGCACGTTGCGCTGCATCTCCGCTCAAAACCTGTTTAACAACAGCCGAAACGCCAACGTATTCTTCGGGGATATCTACAGTGCCGTGGTCATACCACGTCGTCAAATAGTCAGCTGCCCAGCCAAGAGTCTTATCCAAGTGGCACAAATTACATGCATTGAGCCTGCCAGTTTCAATGGTTACCTGTATCGCTGGTGACGTGATCTGGTGACTTCGCACGGCGCCGAGCAGACCGTATGTCGTATGCGGCATATGACAGTTGTAACAACGCGACCCGGAACTCGTAGCCGAATGATGCGTATGACTTTTGAGATGCGATTCTTCTTTGAATTGCTCATGACATTGCAAACATGCCATGTCGCTTTTTAACTCGGGCCGTAGTTGGTCGTTTTTCCAGACTTCCAATGATGTAGCGCCATTATCGGTGTGATGCATACTATGGCAACTCAAGCAGGTCAGCTTGCCGCGTGTGTGGCAAGCTGATTCCAACAAATCGGTGTACTCCCTACCGGTCACCCTGACCATTCCGTCCGGCCAAAATGCCTGCTCCAAAAACGTTGGGTCACTCTTCAGGATCTCTTGCGTGATAGGATGATTCTCATCGGTTTTACGAATCAGGTGGAGAAACTTCGTGAGATCATCTCCCGGTCGATACTCCGTTCCATGTTTCTGAAACCGTGCGTGATGTTCCTGCCCTGTGAGCGAAGCCATGCTATGACAAAATCCGCAAATCTGACTCTGTCGCCCGTGATCTTCCACTTTTGCCGGATTTACGATGTCATCAACTGTATTCTCACTAGCCAAATGGGCTTCGTATCGCGTGATCGGATTCTTGAACCGTTCGATATGAGCGTCACCCGGTCCATGACACGCCTCACAGGAGATCCCAAAGTCGGACGCTTCCGACTCGACCTTGATACCGTCAACGTGTGGCCGAGGATGTGTCGTGTGACAGCGAATGCACGTATTGTTCCATCTGCTGATTTCTTGGTTACCGACATGATGCCGTGGCCCGAGAAATGTCGCACTTCGCGGTATCCATTTCTCCTCTTCGATGCTGTACGCGAACGGAAGTAACCCAAGCATCTTCTTCGGACCCAAGGGTTGAATTTGTGCCGGGTAGGTATACCAATACAGCTGAAAGTGATGAGATCCGGTCGTCATCACGACTTTGCACTTGTCGTAAAGTGGCGAGAAACCATTGGCAACTTGTACCTTTAACTCGACCCAATACCCATCATCGTCATGCGACAGGATGAATCTCTGCTCACCAATTTGCAGGGTTTGGTCAAAGTTGCCAAGGATTTCCGCCTCGTCTGCAACTTGTGTCATCGTACTGTGGTACGAGTGACTCCAACTGTGGTGTTGTGACTGATGACATGATTGACATCGCTTGCTACGACCGTAACCGTCTTTCTTTACACGCGTCGGACGATTTACGACAGTGCTCTCTCCCGAATCCGGTTGGTCGATATTGAAAATCGCGATCGTTACGATTCCCGCTATTCCACCCACAAAGAGAATCGTGGAGAGCGCCGTTGATCGAATCACTGACAAACGACGTGATTCAACCAAAACCGGGAATAGAGCCAACCCAAGCAGAATTGTGATAATCATCCATTCCACTTGGGTTGTCCTTTAAACGAGTGTCTAGTTTTTCAGTTTGGCTTCAGCTTGTTTGGTTGCCTTATTCATTACATCGGCAATTTTCACTGGCACTCCACCCTGTCGTTTGCTTTCATCTGCAGCTTCCATGAATGCGTAGATCTGAAGAGTCTCTTCAGCTGCAACCGGAGTTTTACCACTTCTAAAGAATTTCACGATATCGACAACCAGCGGGCCATAGCCTTGGTACGGGCCAAGTTCAACAGTACCTTTTTCACCAAACACGGTGCCGCCATAGCCACCTTTGTAGTTTCGGATACCTTGAAATGTCCCTACTCTCCCATCAGTCCACGTCCCTGTCACGATTTCAGAGTCTTCCGTACTGCTGCGCACGACAGATTCACAACCAGCGCCCAATGCTGTAAACAACGCTTCCACGCCATGGATTCCGTACCAGAACAAGTCTGGATGTGTCTTTTCCAGATGACACGGACTGTAACTGAAACACGCATGTACTTTGCCAATTGAACCGCCACGTACTTCCTGTGCACCTTTGGAATAACGAAGCGAGGATGACGAAAATACTGGGACATTGTTATCAGCAGCCGCTTTATAAATTGCAACGGCATCAGCTAAGGACCCCGCCACGGGCTTATCTATAAAAAGTGGTTTGCCAGCCTTGATGACTTGCAACGCCTGTTCAAGGTGTGGTCGACCATCGTTAGTCTCAAGTAATACAACATCCACTTCCTTGAGTAATTCATCAATTGAATCGACAACCCGCACACCCATTTCTTTTACCTGCTCGGTATATGCAGGAATTCGACTGGTACTGGATTCGATATCACGACTACCCCATGGGTAAGCGACGGTAACTTTGCAGTTACTCAACTCTGCTGGAGCATCCTCATCGTTTAGCAGTTTGGTAAAAGCGATCGAATGCGATGTATCGAGACCGATCATGCCGACACGAAAAGATTTTGTATCTTCTGCCTGAGCCAGCATCGGTAAGCTGCAAAAACTAGCAACCAATACTGCCGTGCTAATTGCTGAGGTAAAAAGTTGTCTGCGATTCATATCTCTATATCTCCAGTTCATTGATTCAGTAGAACCACACAAGTGTTATCGTTTTTTTGCTCGAACACGCCGCACGCGATGATTCAGCGTATCTCCAATATATACGCCACCATAGGCATCAATACAAATCCCATGTGGACGATCCATTTCCGATTGGGTGGCAGGTCCACCATCCCCGGCACCACCGCGGTGCTCAGGACCCTGTCCGGCAATCGTAGTGATGACATTGTTCTTCAGGTCAATCTTTCGAATAGCCTGATTCTCTGTGTCCACAACAAATATATTTCCTTTGGGGCCTACGGCGATGCCTTTGGGGCCGTTGAATGTCGCTTTGAGCGGATCACCACCGTCACCGCTGAATCCTTTCTTTCCGCTACCTGCTACGTGATGCCAGATACCGGCCTTCAAATCCAGCTTNAAGACGCTGTGGCCTTCACGTAGTGCCACCCAAAGTACAGANTCCTGATAAAACAACGCACGCGGGCCGAGCACGCTATTTCCNNCGGCTTTTTGACCGTCTTTAGGCAANGTCCGTCCATCGCTGCCAGCGATCGTCGTAACGATTCCAGTTTTGGCATCCACCATCCGAATGCGATGATTTCCAATATCAGCGATATAAATATTGCCNGATTCATCCAGATCGATACTGTGCGGTGAACTAAAGGTCGCCTCGGTGGCAGGCCCACCATCACCACTGAATCCTTTNTTACCGGTACCTGCGACNGTTGTGATTATGCCAGTCTTTGCATCAACACGGCGAACCAACTGATTCTGCATTTCCACGAAATACATATTCCCCGAAGTATCAAATCGCACTTCATATGGTTCGTTTAATTCAGCTTCTGTTGCGGGACCGCCGTCACCGCTGTANCCTTTCTTACCTGTACCGGCAATCGTGACCAACTTGCTAGTGAACAGATCCAGTCGCATGACTCGATGATTACCAACTTCGGTGATATACAATCCGCCCTTTGGGCCAATTTCCACACCAAATGGGTCCTTAACGTTGACCTCNGTACCGACGCCGCTATTCCCATTATTCTCGGGCTGACCAGTGCCCGCCAAGGTCTCAATAATGTCTGCTGCTGAGACTTCGTTTGCCGCAAATGCAAAGGCAAACANGAGCATCAGGGTTGNAATTCTAATTATCAATGTGCAATTACCTGTAAAGATATTTCATGGCTGAACCGTTTNATGTTACCTCAGCCAGAACGCCNAATGTCATAAGTCCNCATGAAAACCGGTCACGGTAATTCCACACACCTGAATAGTTTGGTAATCTCGTACAAACGCAGAATTAATTGGTGAAAGGAAGTTATTTACCCATGGCGATCACCCAAGCAACATTGGATAAGCTGGCTGAGTTCGACTCCCCGACGATTTGCAATGTCATTGAGCTTTTCAACGTACGTCCCCGAAACACTGGCTACATGGATGGACGAATCAAGTCGAATTTTCCAGACTTCAAACCGATGGTTGGCTATGCCAGCACTGCATGCTTTAGAAGCGATGCACCNCCTGTGGGTGGAGATGCATATGGTAGCATCGGCGCTCAACTAGCCGCCTTTGAAGAACTTCCCGGACCGCCAGTCGTAGTNTTTCAGGATCTGGATGATCCTGCTGTCTCAGCTGTATTTGGAGAAGTTATGTGCTCCACCTATCAGGCCTACGGATCAGCAGGTCTGGTCACCAATGGTGGCGGACGTGACTTGGAACAGGTTAAAGCACTAGGCTATCCGGTATTTACGGGAAATACNATCGTCTCACATGGTTATTGCCATATGCTACATCTCGGGCTGCCTGTCCGTGTTGGCGGATTGATGGTNAACAACGGNGANCTGCTGCACGGCGATGCAAATGGTGTTACAAACATCCCACTGGACATCGTTGAAGAAGTCGCGGNCATCGNCGATGAGTTTATCGCCACCGAAGACATCATCATGGATTATGTCAAAGCAGATGGTGATAAGTGTGTTGATAAATTCAATGAACTGAGAGCTGAGTTCCAGGACGCCGTTGCCAAACTCAAAGCACGCGTTGAACGCAGCTAACTCTTATTGTNTGACTGTAGACCCGAATTCCGCCGGGAGGTAATCAGCCGTGACNCCAACTGAAGTCCTTACATTATGCCGAGAGCATGACATCAAGGCGGTAGATCTGCGATTCACGGATCTACCGGGAACATGGCATCATACGACCATACCGGTAAAACACCTAACCGAAGACGTGTTTGAATCTGGCTTGGGTTTTGATGGATCAAGCATCCGCGGATGGCAATCGATCAATGAAAGTGACATGCTGATTCTGCCTCAGGCAGATACCGCGTTCGTTGATCCATTCACTGAGCTTCCCACGCTCAACCTGATCTGTAATATCCAGGATCCCATTACTGGCGAAGAGTATGCAAAAGATCCACGCACCATCACCATGCGTGCGATCAACTACCTCAAGCACAGTGGGGTCGCGGATCAGGCTTATTTTGGTCCCGAAGCTGAATTCTTCATTCTCGACGATGTAGCCTTTGATCAGACGGCCAATCAGGGCTTTTACCATCTGGACAGTATTGAAGGTGAATGGAATCGTGGTCGGGAAGAAGCACCCAACCTGGGGCACAAAATACGGCACAAGGAAGGTTACTTCCCCGTACCACCCACAGATCATCATATGGATCTCCGCAATCAAATGATGCGGACGCTGATCAAAGCTGGCCTGGACGTGGAATGCCAGCACCACGAAGTGGGAACAGCCGGGCAGGCTGAAATAGATCTGAAATATCAGGATATGCTCACGATGGCAGATCAGATCATGATCTACAAATACATCGTGAAAAACGTGGCAGCCCAAGCTGGAAAAACTGTGACGTTTATGCCCAANCCCATCTTTGGTGATAACGGAAGTGGCATGCATACTCATATTTCACTTTGGCAAAATGACGACCCAGTTTTTGCNGGTAGTGGNTATGCCGGTCTCAGTGAAACCGCACTTCACGCAATTGGCGGCATTTTGAAACATGCCCCCGCCTTGCTCGCATTTACGAATCCAACGACCAACAGCTATAAGCGACTGGTGCCCGGGTATGAAGCACCTGTGAATTTGGCATATTCACAACGCAATCGATCCGCAGCATGCCGCATCCCGATGTACAGCAACAACCCTAAAGCCAAGCGTGTAGAATTTCGCTGTCCGGATCCAAGTTGCAATCCTTACCTTGCGTTTACGGCGCTACTTATGGCGACGATCGACGGAATTCAAAACAAGATCAGCCCTGGTGAACCACTCGACTGTGACATCTACGATTTAGATGAAGAGCAACTCGCTGCTATTCCCAGCACGCCTGCTTCACTTGGTGACGCGCTCNNTGCACTGGAGCAGGATCATGAATTCCTGCTGCGCGGCNGTGTCATGGATGAATCGCTGATTTCGACCTGGATTGACTACAAGCGAACAAACGAAGTGGACGCACTAAGGCTGCGACCGCACCCTTACGAATTCTGCATGTACTACGACGTATAACATGCAACGCTTCAAAGATTCGTNATCAGCTACGACAAGACGTCGTTATCTTCAAGCATTTGTACAATTTGATCGACACATTCGCTCACTGAATGTTCACTGGTATCGATCACAAGNGCTGGTGATTCGGGTACATCGTAAGGNCTTGATACACCTGGGAAGTCNGTNATTTCCCCGCTATCTGCTCTGTCGTAGAATCCTTCTTCATCCCGTTCGCGACATACTTCGATCGGAGCATTGAGGTGCACGACGAAGAACCGGTCTTCACCGATATTTGCACCGACCTTCTGTCTGACATCTTCACTCGGTGCGACAAATGCACAGATACAGATTAGACCAGCATTGTTTATTACCTTGGCCACTTCTGCACTTCGTCTTAGATTCTCTGAACGCTCGGCGGCCGTAAACCCAAGATCCTTACACAGCCCGCGACGCATTTGTACACCATCAAGAACCGTGCAAGCACGACCCTGGTCAAACAGGCGACGCTCTAATGCCTGTGAAATGGTCGTCTTGCCGCTACCNGTTAATCCAGTGAGCAANACGGTGGCAGGGTTCTGTCCGAATCTTGCTTTGCGTTGGTCCGCGTCTACCGTGCTAAACTGCTCGCCGCCAGATGATTCTTCGTCACTTTCCCACAAGTCTACCTGNGAGTCNCCTGAAGTGCGGTCGATGATCATNCCAGCGGCCACGGTTACATTNGTGATCCGATCGATGATAATGAAAGCGCCGGTACCGCGGTTCTTCCTGTAGCTATCAAAACAGAGTGATTCGCTNAACGACAAGTTACACCGGCCGATTTCATTCAACCCCAGCGTGGGTGCNTCGACTCGATGAAGCGTGTTGACATCGACCTGATATCGCAATGTATCGATATTTCCAGTGACCATCTTGGTACCTTGCTTGAACAGGTACTCTTTCCCTGGAACCATTTGTTCGTCGCTCATCCAGACAATCATTGCTCCAACCTGTTTCTTCGATTGGGGCGTGTTACCCGGGCGGACAATCATGTCTCCACGACTACAGTCAATTTCATCTTCAAGCGTTAGCGTCACGCTCAGCGGGGGAAATGCTTCGTCTAAGTCGCCGTCAAACGTGACGATGGATTTCACTTTACTGGTCTTGCCTGATGGCATAACCATCACTTCATCGCCCGTGCGAACGATTCCCGAAGCGATCGTGCCACAGAACCCTCTNAAGTCCAGGTGTGGCCGATTTACGAGTTGAACAGGCAGTCGGAAATCCTGNAAGTTTCGGTCTGAACCGATATACACTGACTCGAGGAAATTCATNAACGTCGAACCTTCGTACCACGTCATGTTTTCGCTGTGATCAACAACGTTGTCACCAAGCAACGCTGATATCGGAATGAAATGCAGGTCAGGGATATCCAATCGTGCCGANAAGTCCATGTACTCCTGGCGAATCTCGTTAAATCNCTCTTCGCTGTATTCAACCAGATCCATCTTGTTAATGGCGACTAGCACGTGCTTGATACCAAGCANTGAGACGATGAAGCTATGACGCTTGGTTTGGGTCAGCACACCGTGACGCGCATCCACCAAGATGATTGCNAGATCAGCAGTACTGGCACCGGTCGCCATATTCCGGGTGTATTGTTCATGCCCGGGTGTATCAGCAATGATGAACTTTCGCTTGGCCGTTGAGAAATAACGGTACGCGACATCGATCGTAATGCCCTGCTCGCGTTCTGCCCGCAATCCGTCTGTCAGAAGTGCCGGATCAAAATCTCCACCGGTCGTTCCATGCGTAACCGAGTCTCGTTCGAGGGCGGCAAGTTGATCTTCGTAGATCATCTTTGAATCGTATAGCAATCGACCGATGAGCGTGCTCTTGCCGTCATCTACGCTGCCACAAGTAATAAAGCGCAGTAATTCCTTACGCTCATGCTGTGCCAGATAGGCATCGATGTCAGTCGCAATTAAATCTGATTGATGGCTCATTTTGCCAAGTTGCCGTTAATGTCTTATTTAGTTTCTAAAAGGTCTAGAAGTAGCCTTCTTTTTTCTTATCTTCCATGCTGCCTTCATCGTCATTGTCAATTACACGACCCTGACGTTCCGAAGTTGTTGCAAGTAACATCTCCTGAATAATCTCAGGAAGTGTCGTTGCATCGGATTCCACCGCACCAGTCAATGGATAGCAACCAAGTGTTCTAAATCGAACGCGTTTCATTTCCGGTTCTTCGCCCGGAAGCAATTCCAAACGGTCATCGTCTACCAGAATCATCACGCCATCACGGTAAACTACCGGTCGTTCATCGGCAAAGTAGAGCGGCACAATCGGTATGTTCTCTAAATGGATGTATTGCCAGATGTCCAGCTCTGTCCAATTTGATAACGGAAACACCCGGATGCTCTCACCTTTGTTCACTCGCGTGTTGTATATATTCCAGAGTTCCGGACGCTGATTCTTCGGATCCCATCGATGATTTTGGTCACGGAATGAGAATACTCGTTCCTTCGCCCGTGACTTTTCTTCGTCACGGCGTGCTCCACCAAATGCAGCATCGAATTGATGTTTGTCGAGCGCTTGTTTTAACCCTTCCGTCTTCATTACGGTCGTGTGTTTTCCACTGTGCTCAAGAGGGTCAATATTTAGCTTTTTGCCTTCTTCATTGATATGAACGATGACGTCCAATCCAAGTTCTTTGCGTGCATATTCTTCGCGGAACTGGATCATTTCGCGGAATTTCCACGTCGTGTCCACATGCATCAATGGAAAGGGTGGCTTGGCTGGATAAAACGCCTTCATCGCCAATTGAACCATGACGGAAGAGTCTTTCCCAACAGAATAGAGCATTACGGGATTATCAAATTCCGCGGCAACTTCACGAATGATGTGAATGCTTTCTGCTTCCAGCTGTTTTAGGTGCGTTAANTTATATCCGGACATTGCCTGTTATTTTCATGTGATCGACGGCAGCCGAACCGCTAGTAAGGTTTTATTATCAAAGGTCCATGCCTTCGATGGTGGGGTAATATTTCAGTCTAGGCCAAGGTCGAAATATCGACAACTGACCTAATGTGTGAACGCCAGCAGCGGTGGCTATGTAGGTGTCCGAATATTACGGTTCTAGCGATTATCGTCGGCGATTATGGCAGACGGTAAGGTTTTGATTCTCGATTCCGGTATTTGCGCCACAGGCTACTACCTAATATTTGGCANAGTTGAGAACCATGTCACGATGCCTGACCTCTTAAGGCTCNTCTCGATAGCCGGGCCANATCTTGAGGATGACGCTTTCCGATTCCGTGCCGATCATCGGATAACTCGCGGCCTTCCTGAGATTCACACCNTNCATTAACCCGCGATGCCGGGCTTCTGCTCGTTCATCTACCCACTTCGGTCCTTTAATTGCTAGGACCTGAATGATGGAATGCCAATGTTCATGCAACCAGAAACAGAGCTTCCAAAGNGGACCAACGGCGCGGCATGTAATGACGTCAAATCTCAAATCATCTAGTAAATCTTCCACACGCGCATGATTTACTGGAACCGGCAACCGTAGTTCACCTATGATATTCGCCAGTGCCTTGGCTTTCTTACCAACAGATTCACAAAGACTCACGTCAATATCATCCCTGAGTATCGCAAGCGGAATCCCAGGCACTCCGCCACCGCTTCCAAAGTCAAGCACCTCCTGCCCTTCACCAATCAATTTGGATAATTCAATCGTGTCGATCAAATCCCTCGTAACAAACAATTCATAGTCGGTGTGGCGTGTGAGATTTATCTTCTTNTTCCACGACCACAACAACCTGCAGTATTCCTCCAATTGCTGGATCTGATGATCAGACAATGCGATTTGATGAGATTCCAGAACGTCTTTAAGTGAATCGGCCAAGAATAATAGGTCCTGATATGAAGTCGTGATTTAGCAGCTACGTAAAAGCAGCCGCACAATTGCTAAGGCTTGTTTGTTAAGGATAAGTCATAATCAACACAGGCCAAGAGGATAAAACAAGNCAATGTTAAAACCAACCAGACGACAATTCCTGAATAACTCAGCAGGCCTGCTTACGTCCAGTGCACTCACCACATCCGCTNCTCAGAAAAGTCCATTGCGTATAGCGATCGTTGGTATTGGTCAGCACGGCATCAACCATCTTAGCGGCTGCAGCGCAGAACAACTCGTTGCCGTCTGCGATCCGGATACAAATCGGCTAGCGGTTGCCTCAGAACAGGTGCCTGATGCTTTACAGTACCTAGACTATCGGCTGATGCTCGATGAATGCGAATTGGATGCCATTGTCATTAGCACACCGATCCATCTACACAGCCACATTGCCACGGCCGCCGACAATCTCGGAATCCACTGTTACATCGAAAAACCGCTTGCTTACTCCATTCAACAAGTCCGTGATCTGATTGCATTGGATGCTCGTTCTANATTGAATCACCAAATGGGAAACCAACATCACGGCAAGNCCGGCTATCGGGAGGCGGTCGCCTTGCTCAAATCAGGACTGATCGGATCTATCAAAGAATGTCATGCCTGGACGAATCGACCCATTTGGGTTCAAGGCAACATAAAGCCACGCCGACAGCGACCACCCAAAACGCTGGATTTCAATTTATGGCTTGGNCCTTCCCAACCCGTCGCATTCCGCCGTGACCTGCANCCGTTTCAATGGAGAGGTTGGTGGCAATTTGGTTGCGGTGCTCTTGGTGACATGGGACCACATTTACTCGACACAGTGTTTGAAGGGCTGAGTCTATCCTTGCCCACTCGCGTGCGTGCCGCCGCAAAAGATGCGAGCNCTCACCACTTTCCGAAAGCAAGCGTCGTGGAAATGGATGTCACAAGCCCAAATGCCGATCCATTTACGATCCACTGGTACGACGGTGGATGGGAATTACCACTCGCTCGTATCGGAGTAAACCGACCTCCTGCGAACGGTGTCATGGTAATTGGAGAACGCGGCCGAGTATTCATACCGGAATTAGGTGGAAAACCGCAACTAATTCCCAATTCAGGGGCAAACCTTAGTTGGCGATTTATCACAACAGTTACTGAATACGATCATCTCGCACATTGGATAGCCGCATGTAAGACCGGACGGAAAATAACAAACCTTGCCCACGGTGGAATCCTGACCGAAACATGTCAGAGGGGAAACGTAGCACTGTTCACATTGCGTGAAGTAACCGATGACGTCATCGCTGAGTACCTAGAGGAGCCTGACCGTGTGCCATTTGTGAGATCGACCTGGCGAACGAACTGGTGATCACCAGTTGATATTTAAGATCTACGGTCGGCGTCCTGAGTCACTTCACTGCTAGTGATGGCGAGCAGAGCGTCGGTGAAGCGTGCGGGCCATACAGTGCACTCGCCTGTTAGACCAATCACAAGAATTACAAAAAATAGGCGTGGTCATCACTAAGACGACCACGCCTATTTGATTTTGCTCAAGTGTAAAGAGCAGCTCAGAGAATACTCTCTGCTTATGCTTCTTTACATGTCTTGATGATCGCTGCAGCAACCTTGTAAGGATCTGCATTCGATGCTGGACGACGATCTTCCAATCGACCTTTCCAACCATCTTCAATCGTTCCAACCGGGATACGAATCGAAGCACCACGATCAGATACGCCGTAGCTGAACTGATCGATTGATTGTGTTTCGTGAGCACCGGTTAGTCGCTGATCATTATCAGCTCCATAAACGCTGATGTGACGTTCGATATTTTCGCCGAACTTATCACAGATCTTGGTGAACGTGGCTTCCTCGCCNGANTCACGCATATCACTGTTTGAGAAGTTAGCGTGCATNCCTGAACCATTCCAGTCGGTATCGCCCAACGGTTTGGGGTGCCAGTTGATNGCGTAACCGTAGGATTCACCAATACGTTCCAGAAGGTAACGAGCTACCCAGATTTGGTCGCCAGCGTTTTGAGCACCCTTAGCGAAAATCTGGAATTCCCATTGACCCGCTGCAACTTCAGCGTTGATACCTTCAACATTCAAGCCGGCTTCCAAACATGTATCAAGATGTTCTTCAACACAGTCGCGACCGTATGCGTTNTTGGCGCCTACTGAGCAGTAAAAAGGTCCTTGAGGACGTGGGAAACCACGTGCCGGGAATCCTGGTGGCAGGTCAGTAAGCGTGTCCCACAGGAAGTATTCCTGTTCAAAGCCAAACCAGTAATCATCATCGCCGTCTTCGATGGTTGCACGTCCATTGGTGGCGTGAGGTGTGCCATCAGCGTTAAGAACTTCGGTCATCACCAGATACGAATTCTTTCGGCCCGGATCAGCATAGATCGCGACTGGCTTTAGCAAGCAGTCTGAATCACTTCCATCAGCCTGCTCTGTTGAGCTACCGTCAAACGACCACATTGGACATTCTTCAAGTGTTCCGCCAAAGTCACTTCTACATTGTGTCTTTGATCGTAGGCTTTGGGTTGGTGCATAACCATCGAGCCAGATGTATTCGAGTTTTGAAATTGCCATTCGATGTAAACTCCGATATTTCATTTGTTAACCACAATGAACCAGACTCCGCCTAATTTGGCCTGATCAACGGTGGTTATTACTTTACTCCGCAAAAACAAGCACCAACTACTTCGTTGGTTACCATTTGTTTGCGGCAACTAAAGCAGGAACAAGCATTTTTTATAACCCATCATTTTTGCATTGTCACCTAGGCGACAATGCATATTTTGCGCCTGTTAAGCTGCACAAATTACATTTTCGCGAGGTGAACGCGGCGTGTGCTTAGATTGCGCATTGCCTGTCTTGGGCAAAACCACGGAATAAGAGTAATTGGGTTGGTCTATTTAGAAATCGCTCGCTTGATACCAACCGCAAGCACCGGATCGGATTGAGCAAGCGGAAGCGTCCCGTCACTCATCGGCTTGGCGACTTGCTGGACTACCACGTCGGGATTCACGCCGTTCATACTAATTGTACGACCCGAGGGTGAATAGAATTTTGCTGTGGTCAATCGTATTCCGCAATTGAAGGATGATAACGGGAAAATACCCTGTACACTGCCCTTACCAAAACTACGACTACCAACAATAGTGCCGCGATTCGTGTCGGCAATCGCACCGGCAAATATCTCACTTGCACTGGCTGANTTTCCATCGATCAGCACCACCAGCGGTATGCTCCATGTGCCAATAGCGTTTGCAGTGTAGTCAACATCTTCGTTATCGCTACGACCACGCGTCGCGACTATCCGACCGTCCTTTAGGAATCGATTGGCGACGTGAACACCTGCAGAAAGCAACCCACCTGGGTTTCCACGTACATCGATAATCAGACTTTTCATNCCCTGACGGTGTAGTTTCCAAAGTGCTGCCTCGACGTCGCGGTCAGTGGTCTTTTGAAAACTAGCAATTCGAATGTAACCGACACCGTTCTCGTCGTCGGCTATGTGGACGTTTTCAACACCCGGTAACACAACTCGTTTACGCGTTACGGTGAGTCGCTTGGTTTGATTCTCAGAAGTGGTCAAACACAATTCCACTGTACTGCCTTCACGGCCNTTTAGCATGTCAGCAGCTACGTCTGACGGAAGCAAACCAATTCGCTGACGTTCTACCTCCACAATGCGGTCACCGGAGACCACCCCTGCCACGCTAGCCGGTCCACCTGGAATGACACGGACGATTTCCAGACATTGTTTTTGAATTTTTAGCTCAACGCCTAACCCGACGAAATTCCCCTCGATTTGCGAAAACGTCTCGTCTAGCTGGTTACCCGTCAGGAATGCGGAATATCGGTCCATCGACGACATCACACCGGACACAAACTCCATCACGATACTTTGCGAAGAGATTCCAGTCTGACGGGAGACGTAATGAGATGCCATCGAGATATGTGTCATCAAGTCTCTGCGACTTTGGATTCGACTCGTGCTTGCCCAATCCGAGATCTGTTTACGGGCTGGCGCAATTCGTGCCTTATTATTTACAACGCCGTGAAATTCAAGGAACGATGGCGATTCAAGTGCTACAGCAACAAACCGACTACCCACTTCACACATGCGATTCCAATTCGGAGTGTCGACATAGTACGTATCAATTTTCAGAAGAATCTCTTCCAAAACGTCAATGGACAATCGATGGTCAAGCACNCGTAATGATCGCGAGAAACTCGCGTCGCTGTACCGGCGGTCAACGTCAACGTGTGCCTTTGCAGTAATTAACCGCCGACGTAGTTCCGCTTGCCGAGGAAACTGCTTGACCGACTTCTGGTAATGCCGAAGAGCATCGCCCCACTGACTACGCTCCTCNAAGCGTTCTCCAGTGCTCAATGCATCTTCAAGTGCNGCGAGCGTGGCTTNCGATTTACCAGGTGTCTGACCATATACAGAAGCTGTGTAATCACCAGCGAGCAGGGAGAACACCAATACCGCTAATGCTANCAAGCATCGACGCAAGCCACTTCCAGTGCAGTTGGCTTTTGAATTGAAATCCGCTGTGGTCATTCGGTGATACCGCAAACAACTTCTCTNATTAGTGCTTNTGCGGCAGATCGCATTACGTTTAACGCGAAATTGGAGCTATATTTCTGCCGCCAAGAGAAGAGTAGGACACAGCAGAAAACAGGCTGTTTTTTTAGTGAAAAACAGCTCATGTAGAACTGAAATAACCGGACTAACTACACCCACGAGTTCAGGTTAGATGGGTTGTAGAGATTAGCTGCCTGACATGCGGAGTCAGTTTCCGAAACCAATCGTATTGACTAGTTGTTCATTACGACGACTTCGCCGCCAGCTGCTGAGCTTGCCTGAGCATGACACAACTCGATAGCATCTCGAGCCAAATCACCACCGAGCAACGCTGATGCGTTTCCTGACTCGATTGCATTTGCCGCTTCACTGATTTCAAGCNCAAATGCACTGACTTCATCTGCATCACCGAGATCCGGGCGAATTACCTGCTCTTGCGAGTCAATAATTTTCAATGAAGAAATATCTGCTTCATCAACGTGAAAGGCCGATCGGAATTGCACCGTAGCCTGCTCAAAGTGCACTTCATANCCGTGCATGAACGATCGTCCCTGCTGCCGCAGAACACCGCTCGTTGCACTTACAACAAGCGATGGGTCATCAAACAGGAATTGCGAATTGAAATACTCGACGACGTCTCCACGCATACGGCCATTTGTCGATACAGCNTTGGGCATACCAAACAATACGCGAATCAAATGTGCATCATGCACGTGCAGGTCTACNAGTGGCCCACCGACTTTTTCCATGTCCCAGAAATCATCGAGCCATAGAGGATCAGAAATTACCCGGTCAAAGTGACCGCCGAGTAATGCACCATATTCTCCGGACTCCACCAGACCNCGCAGATACATGTGTTCAGGGAAGAATGGCAATACGTGTGCCACCAATGCCTGTTTACCATTGGCTTGCGCAGCTGCAACAATCGCATCACATTCAGATGTGCTAAGTGCCATTGGCTTCTCAATGAGCACGTGCTTGCCAGCATTTAACGCAGCAACNGCTACATCAACATGCAGCATCGGCGGCAGACAAATATCAATCAAGTCAATTTCCGGATCACCGATCAGGTCATCAAGATCCGAGTAGGTTTTCAAATCACTTACATCGACCACTTCACCAGCAGGACCGAAATTTCCTTTGATGCTTGTCCAATCACCATTGAGTTTGGCCTCGTCTCTGGTGCAAAAAGCCGTCAACTGAACATTTTCACACCTTTGATATGCCAAATAGTGGATCCACCCCATGAATCCCATGCCTGCGATACCAGCTTTAACCATGAATCAACTACCTTTACGTCCCAGCAGATGGAATTGAATTACCACACATTCAGCTTGCGATGTCTGCTCTGTCAAAAAATCAAACTTATGGAGCAGAGAGTAGTGAGCGGAATGTACCGATTGCATCGCTCCAGTCTACCGCACCTGTCGGCTCATATGCATCGAGCGGGAAGCTGTTTGCGATGATTTCTCTTGCTTCCTGAATACTANTTACAGCACCTTCAGCTACTAATTGCATCATGATATTCCCAATNGCTGTGGCTTCGACTGGTCCGGCCAACACGNGTCGACCGCAGGCATCCGCTGTTAGTTGGCAGAGCAGTTTATTTTGAGTTCCGCCACCAACAATATGGATCAACTCAATGGTGGAACCAGTAAGCTTCTCAAGCATGCCCAACACCATTTCATATCTCAGTGCTAAACTCTCCAGTGCNGTGCGGATTATTTGGCCGGGAGATTCAGGGACAGGCTGACCAGACTGTTGGCAAAATTCGCTAATCGCATCCGGCATATGACTCGGAGCTACAAACGCATCCGAGTCAGGATCAATTACCGACCGGAGTGGCTCAGCAGCTGCAGCCATCTCTACAAGCTGATTCCATGAATAGTCCTTACCGTCACGTTGCCANCTACGGCGACAATCCTGCACCAGCCAAAGACCAACAATGTTCTTGAGTAAACGTGTCGTGCCACCCACTCCACCTTCGTTTGTGAAGTTCATCTCCATGCACTCTGGATTAACGATCGGATTGGCTACTTCAGCTCCCATCAATGACCATGTTCCACTGCTGATATAGCACGAGGTTGGACTATCGGTAACCTGCTCTGTGCTAGGTACTGCCATCACCGCACTTGCTGTGTCGTGCGTTCCAGGCAAAACGACATTGATATTTCCATTGCCAATATCGTCGNCTACCGATGACCTCACTTTTCCAAGAGATGTTCCGGCCGCTGTAATTGGACCAAGGAAATGTGTTGGTAAATCAAAGGCTTCTAATACGCCANGTGCCCAATTACCCGTCTTCGGATTATAGAACTGCGTGGTTGTCGCATTGGTTTGTTCGTTTACCTTTTCGCCGGTGAGCAGCCAATTGAAAATGTCCGGAATCATTAGGAAATGCTCGGCAACATCCAATACCGGTGACTTTTCGCGTTTGAGTGCCAGCAACTGAAACAACGAGTTGATTCGCATAAACTGGAGACCGGTTTCAGCAAAGATTTCTTCCTTGCTTCGGATGCTGAATGCATGCTCAAGGATTCCTTCCAGATACGGATCACGATAGTGCATGGGCATCGATAATAACTGGTCATTGGCACCAAGAAGCCCAAAGTCGACTCCCCACGTATCAACGCCTACGCTGACGATACTGTCTTTATACTTANTAACCGCCGCTCGTAACCCGTCCTTTACATCGCTCCACTGACGCGGAGTATCCCACATNAGATAGGGTCCGACCTGAACACCGGAATTTGCAAAACGGTGNACTTCTTCAAGGGAAATGANCGACCCGTCGAATGTACCGCCGACCACGCGACCGCTCGAGCCACCAATATCGACACCAAGATAAACCTGTTGCATGCGTCCCATGACCTCTGAAAATGCTCTACGGTNCCCTTCGGCTTAAATGTAATACATCGATTCGCCCAAATCNCGCGATTCCTGAATCAGCTGGGCGATAGTGATCTCAGCAAGCTGCAAGGATAGGTTTTGAGAAATCGAATTCCAGTTGGAATTCAATACTTCACCAAATGGTGTCGAGGTTTCCGAGTTTTGGATTACCTCTCCCGTGCTTCCATCTACGGCGCTCATGACTGATCCTAACGAGACCGTCGCGGGATCCTGAACTAGTCGATAGCCACCGGACTTTCCCCGGACACTGGATACAATTCCAGCACTCTTCAATTGAATGAGTATCTGCACGAGAAACCCGTTTGGGATTCCATGACGTTGAGCAATGTCGTTGAGCCGTGTTGGATGCGGATCGTGGTATCGAGCCGCAAGCTCCATGACCGCTAGACAAGCGTATTCAGTTTTGGCTGAAATGTTCACAGGCAACACCTGATATTTCACTGTGACTAGTCGTCAATCGAATGTAAGCCGCACTCTGTCTTAGCTGTTCCGCTCCACCGCCCGGCGCGTTCATCCTCACCAAATAATACGGCCCGTGTGCATGGCCAGCATCCGACGCTTGAATAACCCTTATCGTGCAATGGGTTATACGGTATGTCGTACTTGGTGATCATTCCCCAGACGTCCTGTTTCGTGGAATTAGCAAGCGGACTGACCTTTACCAATCCGAATTTTTTATCCCATCCAACAATCGGAGCCTGTGCACGATGACTACTTTGATCACGACGAATGGCACTCGTCCACGCGTGGAGTCGGCGGGATACATCCTGAAGCAATTTGATCTTCCGGTCGAAACAACACTGATTCGGATCCTTTTCGTATAANGGTCCACCATGTTTAGCTTCGTATTGCTCTACAGTGAGCTCCGGTGTAATCAGCTGTACTTCGATGCCGTATCGTTGATTTACCTGATCTCGTAAATCAAGAGTTTCCTGNAACTGATACCCCGTTTCCAGATTGAATATAGGCGTTTCCGGAGCGATTTCAGAAAGCATGTGAATCATCGTCATGCCTTCCGGACCAAATGCCGTTGCCATTGCGAAGTAAGGTCCAAACCGCTCGCTCGCCCACGAGAGTATCTCCTGTGGAGTCGCGGTTTCGAGCTCTTGGCTCTTGGATTCAATCTCGGCAAGCAATTCCGTTGTTGGCTCAAGCCGTGTCACGGTCGGAGTACCCTTCTCTTTTTCATCGGAATCAGCTTGTTTTGTAGTGTCTACGTCTGTCATTTTGTCTGGTGGCTAATTCGCGCCGTAAAAAACCAATGGCCGTAATCTAAACACTCGAACTTTCCGTANAATTCAATACTTAAACCTATTTATCTTTATCAACTCAGTCAAGTATATAAGTTTAGAGAAAGTCAAAGGTGAGGCGCAATCCAGCTGTCTGATGANCACCTAGCGCATGATGTGACAGCCAATAGGAACTCGGGTAATAGACGCAACGNACACCCTCTAAATCCTGCCCCATCTTGCACATAATGGTGCTATATCCCCAAAATAGTAGTTGCAATTCATCGCTGAATTGCACGCATAGAAAACACAACCTACTCACGTCGCTCATCGCACAATTCAAACTCGGACGTTAACCACCGAGAATCACCGTCGATCAAAACTCATCAACTGCTNAGCAAACTACAAATGGCACCATTGGTCTTGGACATTGAATCTCCCGAAATGCAGCGTGACAGCGTGCATCAGGCAGTACAGGCCATCGCTGAAGGGCAGGTTGTCGCTTTTCCGACGGAAACAGTTTACGGAATCGGTGCTTCCGCATTAAACGAAGATGCTGTGAATCGACTGTTTGAGATAAAGGGGCGTCCTGAAAATCAACCGATGACACTTGCAATTAAGGGATATGAGGCAGCGTTAGATTTGGCACCGGCAATGTGTCCATTATCACGTCGTCTGGCGCGGAGAACCTGGCCCGGCCCCCTGACATTGGTTTTGGATGCGAGCAATTCAGACAGCGCCGTCTTTCAATTACCAGAATTCGTTCAGCAGCGTGTTATATCAAACGGACGCGTNGGCATGCGTGTACCACAAAACAACACTTTGCTCGACGTGCTTGAACTATCAACGGGCCCGTTAGTCCTTACCAGTGCAAATCGCAGCGGTGAAGCAGATACCGTCACAGCAGAGGAGGTCATCGAACAACTTGGAGATGACGTCGACCTAGTGTTAAACGGAGGTCCATGCCAACTCAACACACCGTCAACGGTCGCATCCATTGATAACGATGGCATTAACATACTACGACAAGGGGCACTCAGCCCTGAAGATTTACGGCAACTTGGTAGCGTCATGATTACCCTGGTATGCACCGGAAATACATGTCGCAGCCCGATGGCGGAAATCTTATTGAAAAAACTACTTGCAGAACACCTAGACTGCGAATTAAACGAATTACAAAGTCGTGGTATTATGGTTGAGTCAGCAGGGGTTGCTGCGATGAACGGTAGCCCGGCATCAGCCGAGTCGATCCAGTCCATGACCGAAGTCGGGCTGGATTTAAAAGACCACGCGAGTCAGCAGCTAACACCGCTGCTTGCACGTGATGCCGACTGGATACTCACGATGACAAACAGTCACCGTGACGCGATCATCCAGACTTGGCCACAATGGATAAACAAGACAACCGTACTTGCACCGAGCGGGCATGATATTTCCGATCCGATTGGTGGTCCGTTGGAAGTTTATAAAGCGTGTGCGGAACAAATTAAACAATTCCTGGAAGGGCGAATGCCTGAGTTGAAAACGCTAATCTCAAGCATTCCCGGACAATAACATCTGGAGAAGACAGTCGATGCGAATTTCCGTTGGCAGTGACCACCGTGGCTACAAGGTTAAGTCCAAAGTGATCGAGCTATTAAACCAGCTTGGCCATGAGACGGTCGACGTAGGCACTAACAGCGACGAGAGCGTGGACTATCCTGACATTGCAAAGCGTGTAGGTCAACAAGTTTCNGACAGTGAGGTGGAACGTGGAATCCTGATATGTGGCACGGGTATCGGTATGGCTATAACGGCCAACAAGTATGCCAACGTTCGCGCAGCTACCTGTCACGATGAAATCACTGCAGAAATGAGCCGTCGTCATAATGATGTTAACGTGCTTTGCCTCTCCGGTGACATGCTTGGCCAACGCAGCATCGATCAACTCGTTCAACTCTGGATCACAACGGAATTCGAAGGCGGTCGACACGAACGCCGAATCGACAAGATTTCAGATCTTGAAAAGCACGCAATCGACGAGTAATCATCGATTTCTACTCGCAGCTCGGCGATTGGTTATACCGGTTATAGCACTTCTTCAGCTGTGATTAGCCCCGCCCAAACCGATAGTAACGATCGCGCCGAATCGTGCGCAAAATGCCTTGTTTTACTATGCAATATTGAATCCGGTATGGCTTGTTTTGTATTCCCTCTCAAGTACAGTCGACTACACAAGGAAACGAAATCACACATACTAATCGGAGACAATCGTTCGGCAGATCGGGAATGGGCAGCTGAACGAAGCGGGGCAAGATACAGTCAACATGGCGACAGAGTTTACAAATAGCGAAGTAGATCAATTACTCTTAAACGCTCGTTTGAGAGATGAACTCGAGCCATTTCTGGACGAATCTGTGGAACTCGTAGATGTTGCTGCGATGTCTACTGCCCGGGAAAACGAATTCCTTGCATCAATGCTACAGTGGGAACGAGCACCAGCTTTGCCGATCAGCCACTGGTTTGAGCCGGAACTGGAACTACCTCCACCAGACACGCTTTCTGATGCCGTCCTCAGCCGATTGCTTTGGGATGCCATCAATCGGCTCGCTGACAGAAATATCGTTCTTGAATATACCGACCACCTGTCAGACCGNGAGTTGTACGCGATACTCTATCGGGACATTCTTCCGTCAACGGAAAAGAGAATTGATAAGCTCAGCAAACCGCTACGGTGGCGACTCGTCGATTCAGACTCAGACCCAGACGCATGGCTAACGTATTACGCAAACGATGCCCAGCGATACCTTTGGGAATTAGAGAATGGTCAGGTGCCACCGCCGCACGAAGACCCACCGTTCCCTCGCGACCTTCCCAAATAGACCAGTTCACCGTCTACAATTTCCAAGACAGCAAAATCGAGTACGTCAGGTCATTCGGTTTACGGTTAATCGGCGTTGAATCGTAACGGTCAATTCCGAGCATTTTCAGGCTAAGACCGTAGTCCTTATCCAGGATGACTTCCCATTCCACTCGCGCCTCGATACGAAACTCAGTAAAGTCCGTCCAGTCCGGAAAGTACTCGAACTGTATTTGCCACGTTTGAAAATCATCCTTTGAGTGCGCATAGTCCAAACCGAANACCGCTTCCGGCACAACGCGGTCATCCGGCCCNTTCACTTCCTTCGATACACCAGCGCCAAATCGNCTGATAATCGTNTTTCTTTCANTCTTGAACAATGTCCGATCGATACCGCCATTGGCTTTTAGACGCATATCAAAGGCTTTGAATTCGTCATATTCAATACCGAATTCGCCAAACCAACTCGTTGGCGAGTCTTCTCTGATCCACTGATGCGACAGTTCAAATAACGCGTGATGTTTAGTTAGTTGATCATTTGCATCACTGCGAATGTAATCCAATTCCAGTTCGAGTAACCCACACCGCGTTAATCGTTCAAGCTCGACCTGACCGTGAATTCGCTCCGTTTCCGAATTCCCCCGAGTACCGTCCGTCCCCATACTGATAGATCCGTCCCAAACATCGCGATCGAGAATCCAATCATCGATTTGCTCCTGGGCAGTTGAATAAGCCAAATCTCCACCGCTATCGATGTCCCTCGGTGATTCGCTTTTATTTACCTGAGGTTGCTGACGTCTGTTAAAGGCAGATCTCTCCTGCATACTTTTACCGATGGCTCGCCATCCGTCGGCGTGAAGCGGTGTCACCTGTTCCTGTGCAATGGACGTNCTAGTGCATAATAAAACGGCACATAGTAGGACAGCGCGCACAGATTGTATCATCTGAAAAAGATGCGCGCGTACGTTCGAACAAATTGAAGGAGATATCCCGTTCATAGAGCGGTAAGACTAGCTGCAAAAAGCGAGTTGCAACAAGAGCAATTACTCGACGATGGCCTGTCGGAAGCAATCGGTCAGCATGCGCGTAATGTGACCAGGGGATCCGCCACCAATTGTGTTCCCATCAACCTTAACCACAGGCACGACTTCGGCAGCGCTTCCGGTTAAGAAACATTCATCAGCCGCATAGACTTCGTCCAACATCATCGTGCATTCGACGACCTCAACACCTGCAGATTCAGCAAGTTCCATGACTGATCGCCGTGTGATACCGTCCAGCACACCAGCTTCAATCGGAGGCGTCAGCAATTTGCCATCCCGCACGATGAAGATATTATCGCCCGTGCACTCTGCCACTTCACCATTATGATTGAGCATGAGTGTCTCGACGCAACCCGCCTCCAACCCCTCAATTTTGGCGAGAATATTGTTTAGGTAGTTTAGCGACTTAATCGTTGGATCCAGAGCCTGTGGATGATTGCGAATGGTCTTAGCCGTTATGATTTCCAGTCCGTTTTCATAGAACTCGTCTGGGTAAAGTGCGATGAAATCCGTGATGATAATTACCTGCGGTACATCGCACCGATTCGGATCCAGTCCCAANGTCCCAACACCTCGAGTGACTACCAGACGAATGTAACCATCCTGTATTTCATTCGCCGCGAGCGTAGCATTTACAGCGTCTTCCATCTCTTCCTTTGAAATCGGTATCGTCAGNTGGATTTTCGCTGCCGACTNCCAAAGGCGTTCTAGATGTTCTTTATGNCGGAACACTTTTCCCGCATAACTACGCATGCCTTCAAACACGCCGTCNCCATAGAGCAATCCGTGATCGTAGACGCTGATCTTTGCGTCTTCTTTATCGAATAGCGTACCGTTGATGTAAACTTTCAGCGTCATATGCCAGTCATCGAGAGAAAGAGAAGGGCCAATTAATCAGCCCCGTAGGCTACACACTCGTAACCAAGCCCTCGGCAAGTCGTACCNTGCGATCGGTCATCTCGGCAATCGCGAGATCGTGCGTAACCATGACTATAGTGAGGTTATGCTGGTCATTCAAGGTACGCAAAATGTCCAAAATCTCCATCCCAGCATCACGATCAAGGTTTCCGGTTGGTTCGTCCGCAAGTAAAAGCCGCGGCTCAGAAATCAGTGCTCTGGCGATAGCCACTCTCTGCATTTCACCACCAGAGAGCTCCTTTGGCTTGTGGCGAAGCCGGTGAGATAACCCCACCATTTCAAGTAATTCCTTGGCTCGCTTTTTAAGAGCCCGGCGTTTCCCCAAGTACTTCATAAAAGGGTGCTGGATCATTAATGGCATCAAGACGTTTTCGAGCGTCGTGAGTTCCGGTAACAAGTGGTAAAACTGAAAAATCATCCCAAAGTACTGGTTTCTTAGAATTTCCCGCGAAGCAGCCGGGANATTATCAATCCGGTTTCCTTCGAAATAGATCTCGCCTTCATCCGGCGCATCCAGCGTGCCAAGTAAGTGCAGCAATGTACTTTTACCGGATCCACTTGCNCCCACGATGGAGACCATCTCTTGTTCGCGCNCTTCAAAATCAATCCCATGCAGAACGGGAATCTCGATCTTACCCTTGCGATAGCTTTTGACCACAGCCTGACTCTGCATCAGCACTGGTGAGGAAGCCAGNCGTGGATGCTGGTCGTTACTTTGTGTTCTAGTTTCCGGAGCATCGAATTCCGAAAAGGAGTCTAGTCGGGATGCACTACTCATATCGCAACGCCTCNACTGGTTTTAGTCGTGCAGCCTTTCTTGCTGGCAACACGCTCGCCCCTACGGCAATGGCTACGGCACCCAGCACAACAAACAACACAGTGATCGGCTTAACAATTACCGGGATTTCTGAGAAATAGTAAATCGTCGGGTCAAACACTTCCTGACCTGTCAACCATTCGATCCAGGATGCGATCTCGTTGATGTTAGCGACAAATGCAAGCCCCATCGCCATACCAATCCCCGAACCGACAATCCCCAACGCCAGTCCGTATCCCAGGAATATCCTCATCACACCACCNTCGGATGCTCCAAGGCTCTTTAGCACACCCACATCTCTAGTTTTCTCGACAACGATCATGAAAAATGTAGCCAGAATACCGAAACCCGCTACCGCAATAATCAGGAATAAGAGGATATTCAATATCGTTGTTTCCATTTGTACAGCCGAGAGCAGCGGTCCTTGTAGATCACGCCAGGTGCTTATCTGGTAGCCAAATTGATGGACTGGAAATCTCGCTTGTAACTTATCGCGTACAACGGCAAGATCAGCACCTTCTTTCAGCTTGATTTGAATCGATGTGACACTTCCGACACCGGATTGAGCGTCAATCATTCCCCGAAGGTGCTGCAAGCGTTCAATCGGTACAAATGCAAAGGAGGAGTCATACTCACTCATTTCGCTTTCATAGAAGTCGACTACCGTGAACGTATCACTGACTGCTTTAGGAGGCTGCCCTGAATTTGGGAACGTGATCTTTACATCATCACCTGGCAGGCACAAATAATAATCCTGAACTTCACCGGATTCATCACGACCGCGTATTGAACAAATCGAGATTCCGAGGACGATCCCGATATGTTGCTCGGTCATAGGATCAAATTCAATTGAGTCAAGCGGTTGCTGAAATGGAACGCTGTTGATGCCGTNGACAACCGAATTCGTTTCTATCTGATCAGACTGGATGTCTAGCTCTGGTANCGGCGGCAGCGGTGGTAAATCTGCATCGTCTCCCACCGTTTCGCCTCGGCTAACATCTTCCGGCGGATCTAGTTGCGTTGGATCAAACCCGTCCGGTGAAGCTATACCAGAGTGGAATTGATCGGCACCGGTTTGATGTTTTATGACAGCTTGCTCGTATTCAGCCTGCACACGTCGACGCTTCCACCCTGAAGCTGGAAAACTTACTTTTTTTCCTTTGCCNTACCCTTCTTCGCGAAGTAGAAATGACAGCTTCTTACGATTTTCCGGATGAAGCAGAAATTCTGAGAATTCCGAGACGCTTCCGTAAGTTTCCTTATCAATCCCCACTAGGCTGATAGGACGTGTTACCCATTGCCCGTTATGGCTAAAGCTAACCATGGCTGGCACCTGTATAGCAGCCGTCATGCCCTCAAGATCATTACCGACTTGCTTGCGAATTTCCTCCATGTGCCAGTTAGNATCAGGAAATCCATCTAGGTTATGACTGCGCAGAACGACGTCCGAGAGGATACCGTGCAATCGGTCGTGCATTTCGGCTGAGAAACCCGCCATGACGCTGTTTACAACGATTAAAGTTGCAACGCCTAACATTACGCTTATGATCGATGCCAGCGCAATATAGCGACTCTTAAGATATCGCCACGACAGTAACCACTTGTACATATGCCAATCCTTCGGCACCACGATATACCGTTATGCGATTTGCCAGTCCGTGCAAATCTCACTTCATAACGGAGCCATATCTTACCCTTCAGGGCGTAAAAGAGGGAATAGGATTACTTCACGAATTGTCTGGCTGTTGGTCAGCAACATAACCAGACGGTCAATGCCGATGCCTAGACCACCGGCAGGCGGCATACCGTGACGCAGTGCCCTGACAAAGTCATTATCCATTTTTGCCATCGAGTCCTCTTCATCCAAGCCTTCGAGTTGAGTCTGGAATAACTCCTCCTGCAAATCCGGATCATTTAATTCGGTATATGCGTTGGCAATTTCCATGCCGTGTACAAATAATTCGAATCGCTCGGCAATGTCTGAATCGTCCGCCTTACGTTTTGTAAGCGGGCAAATACTTGCTGGATAGTCCGTCACAAACACCGGACCAACCAACTCATCCTCGACCTTTGCTTCAAAGACTTNGTTCTTAATGACGTCAATGTGCCGGCCATTCGTGTCGAACCCAAGTGAGTCAGCGTAACTCGAAACGGCATTAGCATCGCTTGGATCAACACCGGTGTATTGTTCAAACAACTCGTTGTATGTNTTCCGTGCAAATGGTGGAGTAAAATCTACTTCCTTGTCACCCCATGGGAGCACAAATGACTGACCTGTGGCTTCAATCGCATCAACGATTACCTGCTCAGTTAAATCCATCATGCTCTGATAGTCACCGTATGCCTGATAGACCTCAAGCATCGAGAATTCCGGATTGTGTTTGGGGCTGATGCCTTCATTACGATAAACNCGNCCAAGCTCAAANACGCGTTCCATGCCGCCAACAAGTAATCGCTTCAGATGTAATTCCAAAGCAATACGCATATAGAGTTCCANATCCAGAGCATTATGGTGTGTGANGAACGGACGTGCGGCTGCACCACCTGCAATGGAATGCAACGTCGGACCTTCAATTTCCACAAACCCGTCATTGGCTAATGTCTGACGCACGGACTGAACAATTTTAGACCGATTCATGAATCNATCTAATACGCCATCGTTATACGCCAGATCTACATAACGCCGCCGTTGTCGTAATTCAGGATCTGTCATGCCGACATGCTTGGCCGGCGGTGGTTCGATCGACTTGGTAAGGAAGTGCAGTTTTTCGGCAAAAATCGTCANCTCACCGGTGTTTGTAACGCCGAGACGACCGTCGACACCAATTAAGTCACCGAGATCAAATAGCCCGGCAAGTTCAAAATCACTTTCGCCAACTTGTTTTTGACCGACGAACAATTGTATTTTTCCGGTCCAGTCCTGAATATCTATGAACCGAAGTTTACCTTTATCGCGTTGCAGCATGATGCGACCTGCTGCCCGGACTTGAGGGCCGATTTCTGTCCCAGGCCCGTTGTCTGATCGCCACTGTCGCATATTAATGCGCTGTTCCGGATCTTCATGCAACTCGGGCAAGTCGATGACGGTACCATCTTCCTTTTGAAACTTAACTTCATTGAGTCGGCTGCGAATATCGCCGATCAGAATTCGGTCATCAAATCGGCTACCCCACGGATCAATCCCGCGTTCTTCGATTTGACGTTTCTTTTCACGTCGTGCTGCTACGAGGGACCCGTGATCCTCCTGAACCTCGGATGCTTCATTTGATTCGTTAACGTTTGATTCTTCAGTCATTTGATCGGTGCATTTCTCAATCGACGATGGCACATGTTTAGCAACTGCCTTATGCGGTAGGACAGTTGTTTTATGTTAAATGCGCAATGAAAAATGCGATAGACTCCACACAGGCATGCAACAAGTCTCCGTGACCGCAGATGGGATTTATCTTTGAATTCCTACGGTTTCTTACGCCTTTGAGCCTTGTAAACTTCCTGCTGCAAGCCGCCCTTGATTTGGGCAAACTGAGTGGTCTCTTCAAGCAACGCAGCGACGAGATCACCCTTTGGCAATGCACCTTGTTCAAGCATGAACCAACCGGNGTAATCCATTTCAATCAGCATCCTCAGATAGTCGACCGTGGGATAATCCTCAACATAGAAAGGTCGGACATGTGCGGTTGCGCCAAAGCGATCCTTTACCAGATTGAAATTGTGCTCAAGTCCCTCGCCCTGCAAATCCTGTTGGTTACAGTTCCAACAAATCGCCACGTTTTGATTTGTAGCGACATCCATAATCGCTTTAATCGTCGGCAATTCTGCGCACTGACCATGCACCTCAAGGCGAATCTGTTGTCCCCAACCTGCCGCATACTCGCCAAGCTCATTAAGAGCCATACCGATCTGTTCAATAGTCTTTTCCCGTGGAACTGCATCGTAAAAACGATCTGGCTTTACCTTAACACCCGTACCACCGACATCGTGGCTGAGCCGGATAAAGTCCTTGGTCTTCTCAATTGCCTGTTTCACAACCGCCGGATCCGGGTTGTCATATCGTTCATTACTGCCAATACCGACCATCGTCACCGGACTATCCGCGAACCGCTTTACCACATCACGTCGCTGTTCGTCATTTAACGATGGTTCAACACCATGGCTATGCGTCGTGCGTAGTTCAACACCGTAACACCTTGCCTGTTCGCAATTAGTAATGAGCGTTTCAAGATCCCATTTTGCGCCCCACATATATGTGACCAGACCGTATTGGATATTGTTACCCGGCAGAACTTTGTTCTTCGGACGAGCGCACAGATTGGATGTCAGTGCCGCCGCTGAGATGGCTGCCGTCCCCATCAGGTAATCGCGTCGTGTGATGTTAGTCATGTCTATACTCCGAGTCCCCTTTGGTGTTTTGCAGTGACACTCGCAATGTAACCGCTTGTGATCGCGGATTCCAGTCGTTGGAACGAATCACGCAAGTTAGATATAACATAGACTGACTCGTCAAACGCGTTTTATTTTTGCGTGTCGTTTAGCGTGAATCTACAAATCCACTGGAGGTGCCTTGTGCGGCTTTCCCGAACACTTGTCTGGACACTCACTTTACTCATTACATGCACGGGCTTTCCTTTTGCTCAACCTGTTGCTNAGCTAATGGCTCAGGACGATGAAGAAAGTAAAACGCCATCAGCACTACAGTTCTATAAAGGACGACGTATCGCACAAACGATGCACTATGAAGGTGCACCGTGGCTGATCCGTGAGAATCGTGAGAATGAAGAACGATGCTCACTGATGNTGTCCAATATGGATCTCAAAACCGGTATGACCGTCTGTGATATGGGATGCGGAAATGGCTTCTACTCGCTGCAAATGGCGAAGATGATTGGACCTGAGGGAATCGTTCTCGCCGTCGATATCCAACCGCAAATGCTATACCTGATGCGGCAGCGTATGAATAAGGCAGGCATCGACAACATTGCTCCGATTCTCGGATCATTCCANAACCCGCATTTGCCTAGGAACACGATTGATGTAATCCTCATGGTCGATGTCTACCACGAGTTCTCACATCCGGAACACATGCTCCGCGCNATGCGTAACAGNCTCAAAGAAGACGGTAAGATCATTCTGCTTGAATATCGTGAAGAAGATCCAAAAGTACCAATCAAACCGCTTCANAAGATGAGCAAGAAGCAAATCATGGTCGAATACAAAGCCAATGGATTCAAACTGGCAAAGGAATATGAAAAACTACCCTGGCAACACATGATGTTTTTTGAAAAAGATCCGGAGTGGAAAGCACCCGAGGCACCGAAGTCTGATGACGGTGAATAGCGTCGCCGACATCGTCAAAAGCTATGTCGTCGAAATAGCTCGTCTTGCTACCGTTCTCCAAAAAACAAACAGGGTTATCAGCACGGTCAGAAGCGCCAGGACACCNTCCACGATCAGTTGCAAAGCAAGAGCACGCACGGGCGCTGTGGCAGCTTCATACCGNTCCTGAACGAGGATGATNAACTCAGATTCTTCGGATGCTTGCTCTGAATTAATCGGGGTNGGTAGCCGAACATTTTCCGGCACGGCGATCCATCGACCGGCATACTCGTCCCCTGATTGAATCTCGTGCACNGGGTCCAGATAATTCAGTCGACCCGCGACGGTCTGCAAATCATCAAGTTGGTCCGAACTTAGTTTGATACCCTGTTGCCCCAATTGAGCTGCAGCTTCCGCTGATTCGTCCATGATTGGATGCTGCAGGATCATACCACGGCGCTGACCATCTCGGTCATCAACAAATACAGCAAATTGATTTTGCTGTATTTCGTTACGCATAAAGGCAAAATCACCTAAATCTATCGTCAAGGCCATTACACCAACGATTTGATTACTTTCCGGGCCAGCGGCGTATACCGGGGTCGACACGGCCAACTTCCATCGTTTGGTCGTTGTACTTTGGAACACCGTCGACAATTGTGTCCGAGTCAGCGGTGATACCGAATTTACCGGCACTTCACGGTCCAGATCTTCTGATTGCCCGTGGAAATACGTTCGCCAGTGATAACTTCTCGATACACTCTGCGTCTGGATCTCCGAAGCAGAATACGCGATAGACATCATGGTTCCCTGGTTGTCCGTAACAAACAGGCTGGCAAGCTTCGGCCGCGATGGATCCGCCGTTAGACGTGCAACGTAAAACGCAATTCGGTCCTTAAGGTGTTCTGAAACCGGGTGACTTTGCTGCGTCTGAATCAGAGCCTGTTGCAAATCAACTAATTCCATCCTGGATTGTTGAGCTTCTTTCAATTCCCGGTAAGTGTTCGTCTCGAACAGTTCGGANAGATGTTTGATAAATTCAGGGTTTGCTGCCTCGGCCTGTATGATCTCAAACAGATCATTTATCTCTTCTTCCACGGTGCGTGCCACGTGCCGTGAAACCCAGGAATTACTTTCAAGCACACGTGTTCTCACGGCACGTTCAGCTTCCGAGATTGACTGCTGATATCCGCGACTCCCAAAAACTCCCATGACGATTAGCAACACCAATGGACCAATAATGCCGATGGTTCGCATTCTTCGCCGGCGTCGCAATTCATCGCGACGATCAAGCTTATTGAGAATCTCCTGAGGGGTACTTAGGCGATCTTCGGGCGATATAGCTAACGACTGATCGATAATCTCTCGCAGGGCTGGATCAACATCTGTCCTGGTTAGTGTTTTACTCGGAGCGGGCAAGTCGGTAAACAAACTCCGGTACATCTCGAGTCGACCGACCAGTGATTCTGATTGTTCTATTTCCCTTGTGCGGTCACCGCTGCGATACGGGGGNTCTCCCTCTAATAGGCAATAGAGTAGCGCGCCAAGTGCATAGACATCCCAGCGAACATCCGGGACAGCCTTCATATCGGCTTGCTCCGGCGCCATGTAAAACAGCGTACCAAGCGCTGGGGATTGATCGTGTGATAATCGGGATTGCCCGAAGTCGGCTAATCGAGGTCGTTGGTCATTGTCCAACAAGATATTTGCAGGCTTCAGATCACAGTGCAAAATACCTTTTCGATGAGCATGACTTAGCCCCAGTGCGATTTCCCGAAATACGGATACCGCTGACTCGANNTCCACCGGATGGTGCTTGTCAATGTATTGATCAAGAGAACCTTCCTCAAGGTACTCCATCACGTAATATGGGGGCGAGGACTCCCAACCAACCTCTAGCAATTGCACCACATATCGATCTGTTGCCAGAGACACCAGTTTCTCAACTTCATGTGCGAGCAGGTTCCAGTTCACACCAGATTCGTGGCTAAAAAACTTGATTGCGACTTTGCTGCCGGTATTCACATTGGTGCCGACCCACACCTCTCCATACGCACCGGTGCCTAGCTTGGCACTCAACTTGTATCCTGGCACCTCCAGCGCAACTTCGTCTTGCTGCAGACTCAGTTGTTTTGACCGCTGGTGGTCAATGTCGGATTGGCGTTCTGTAGGGTCAAAGCTCATGTTCTATGAACAGCTAGTAAATCAACGGGGTGTGAATAACATTGTACTTGGGTCCTGTATAGATAATCACATCTTGGTTGAAAATTGCTGTCTGTATCACTCAGGATTTATCTAATTTCTTAAGCGTGCTGGTATATCCNACCACTTATCATTCCATGCAGATTTTACGATTTCGGAGTCCTGTGAAGTAAGTCTCTTGAATGTATATCGCGTCAGAGCGATAAATGCATGTGTATTGCACCGTGCCAGAACATTTCCGAGAGCGTGACATGCCCAAAATTAGAAGCNTCTTCAATTCTGCAGTGTTGTTATTCTCAATTGCAGTCTGTTGCAATGAATCAACAATTGCTCAAGACACTCCTGAACTTNACGGNAGAGAGGGTCGTGAATTACTACTGNGGAACTTCAGACCTAACCACGTGCTACGTGTAAAACAAACAAATNTAACACAGGCAAGATTTCCAACGGTCGACGTACATTCGCATTTTTACTATCGCCTTAAACATGCTGATGTAGCACGAGATGACTATATCGAATTGATGGATCGCAATAACATTGCAGTTGCATGCAGCCTCGACGGAATGCTCGGCGATCGTCTCGAGGAACACCGNCACTATCTCAAAGACTATGACGACAGGGTTGTGATTTTTGCAAACATCAACTGGAAAGGAAGCGGNCATGATGACACGCCCGAAACATGGGACTGTAATCAAGCCGGTTTTGTGCGCCACACTGTACACCTACTCCAAGAAGCCGTTGAGTCAGGCGTCGGTGGGCTAAAGCTATTCAAAGGATTTGGNCTCTCGCATCGCAATGCCGACGGAACGCTCATCCAAATCGACGATGAACGATTTGACCCAATATGGAAGGCATGCGGTGATCTCGGGATTCCCGTGATCATTCACACCGCAGATCCGATTGCCTTCTTTGAGACTATCGATGAGACGAATGAACGTTGGGAAGAGCTTAGCAGACACCCGGAATGGAGTTTTCCAGCAGACAAGTACCCGTCATACCAATCGCTGATCTCTGCTCGCAATCGCGTAATCGCGCGACATCCGGGAACAAACTTTATTTGCGCNCATGTAGCGAGTTCCGCACATGACCTGAGTCTGGTGGCAAGCTGGTTAGAAGAATATGACAACATGTACGTTGGGTTTGCTTCTCGCATTAGCGAGTTAGGTCGCCAACCGTATACAGCCCGCCGATTTCTCATTCGATATGCAGANCGNGTCCTTTTCTCGACAGACGGCCCNTGGCCCGAGCAGCGNGTTAAGCTCTATTGGCGATTTTTGGAAACGAATGATGAATACTTCCCCTATTCGGAAAAAGAGTTTCCACCTCAGGGACTTTGGCAGATTTACGGAGTACATCTGCCGGAAAAAGTACTCAGACAAATCTATTATGAAAACGCAGCAAGAATTGTACCTGGCGTTAAGGAGCGGCTAAACGCGTACCGACGACGCCGTTAGTTATGGAGCCCGCCCGTACTGAAGCAAGCGTATCAGTACTCACCAGTACTGCACATCGTCTCTAAGCCAGAACGTCCTTGATCACATGTCCATGCACATCGGTCAATCGTCGCTCAATGCCGTTATGGTAGAAGGAAAGTCGCTTGTGGTNTAATCCGAGCAAATGCAGTATCGTTGCGTGAAAGTCGTATACTGTTGCGACATTTTCCACAGCCTTGTAGCCAAATTCATCGGTTGCACCATACTCAAAAGGTGCTTTAACTCCTGCTCCCATCATCNATGCAGTAAAGCCCGATGGATTATGGTCACGACCACTGGCACCAGCCTGAAACGTTGGCATCCGGCCAAATTCTGTTGTCCACACGATCAGTGTGTCGTCTAACAATCCGCGCTGTTTCATGTCCGTTAAAAGACCGGCCACCGGTTGATCTAAAATCGGTCCATGCACACTGTATTGATTCTTGATCTGCTTATGACCATCCCAGTTGCTGGTTCCTTCACCCCCGGTTTGATAAGAACCGTTAAACAGCTGGATAAACCGCACTCCCTTTTCNATTAACCGGCGAGCGAGAATACAGTTCTTCGCAAATGATGCCTTNAGGNTATTTTCCGTNTCATCTGCGCCATAGAGTTTTAGGATATGCTCTGGTTCCGAGCTCATATCACTCACTTCGGGTACGGATAACTGCATTCTCGCGGCTAATTCATAACTGGATATCCGGGCCGCGAGCTGAGCATCGCCGGGGAATCGTTCCAGGTACCGTTCATTTAGCCTCCGCAAGAATCCCCGTGTCGCTGTATCTGTACCCTTGGTAATACCCTTGGGTGGATTCAAGTTCTCAATGGGTTTAGACGCATTGAAATCCGTNCCTTGAAATGCTGCCGGCAGGAATCCCGGCCCCCAGTTATTAACGCTCGACTGGGGAGTGCCACGCGGATCAGAAATGGCTACAAACGCTGGCAGNTCGTCGACCACAGATCCTAATGCATAGGTCACCCATGCGCCGATACTGGGAAATCCATCCAATGTAAAACCCGTGGACATGAAGTTCTCACCAGGCCCGTGAGTATTGGTTTTACTCGTGAGCGAGTGGATAAACGCCATATCGTCTGCGTGCTCGCCGATATGATCCACCAGTGTCGAAACCATCTTGCCCGACTCACCACGAGGTTTGAATTCCCAAGGGCTTCTCGTTAGATTCCCTTGCTTTCCCTGAAAGGTAATGAGTTCGTCACCACCGGGAAGTGGCTGTCCATTTCGCTCGATGATCGCTGGCTTGTAGTCAAANGTGTCCAGGTGAGAGCATGCCCCTGAGCAAAAGATCATCAGGACATTTTTTGCTTTCGGAGCAAAATGAGCGTCGCGNTTTGCATTCGGATTTGCCGCGTTCACTTTTGGACGAATAGGTGGCCCATCTTCTCCCGAATCCGCAGCAAGGGCANCCTGACGACTNAGCAACCCTGTCATGGCAATAGAACTAAGACCAAACGCCATGCTTCCCATGGATTCACGTCGGCTAAGTAAATGGCGCCCTAACATGTCACGTGATTCATTCTTCATTTTCTATCACCTAAATCGCTCGCATTACTTTAGTGCACAAACACAAATTCATTTGCATTAAAGACCGCTCGACAGAATTGGATTAATCCAGCTTCCTTGACAAAGCGTACCGCGTCGTCAATTTCTTCTTTTACAGCAATGCGTCCAAAGGCAGACTGCAATGTGTGACGTACTTGCTGCTCTACCGCATTGGGGAATTCAGTTTCAAGTCTCTTCGCCAGAATTTCACACTGCTGAATGACGAATTGGGAATTAAACAGATTCAACGCCTGCAATGGTGTCGTTGAACGACTCCTCTTATCGACAACCTGGCTCGCGTCAGGACAATCAAACACGCCGAATATGGAGTCCTTTTCCTGCCGCACTTTTGTCATGTANATCATACGTCGCCAGTGCTGTGGTCCAAATTCTGTTAACGGGAAGTAATGCCTCACGTTTTCTGCCTGAACCATAAATCCCGGGAAACCCGATCCACCCATGCGTTTATCGAGCGAACCGCTAACCTGAAGGATACTATCGCGAATCACTTCTGCTTCCATTCGACGAGGTGGAAAACGCCATAACAATCGCGCGCTTGCATCCACNGCAATCGCATTTGGTTTCGGTCGACTGGATTGTTGATATGTGGACGATTCCATGATCAATCGGTGGATGTGCTTCAAGCTCCAATCATGATCTATCAATTCTGAAGCCAGATAATCTAGTAATTGAGGGTGCGTTGGTAATGTGCCAGCCTCTCCGAGATCGCTCGGCGTATCNACGATTCCCGTTCCAAAGTGAAATTGCCATAAGCGATTTACAATAACACGGGCCGTCAATGGATTCTCTTCGCTCGCTATCCAATTCGCCAAAGCTGCCCGACGTTCTCCATCGGTCGACTCGGCAGTTAATCCAAGCGTGCCAAAAACCTCGAGGGCATCAGGATTAACAACCTCACGAGGTGCATTGAAATCTCCACGATATAGTCGATGGATTACCTCAGGGTTAGTAAACGTCCCAGCGTATACAGCTGTCCGTGTACTTAACTCTGTATATTCACTCTTGAGATCCTTAAGCTGCTTAAACTTCTGTTCAGCAGTGATTCGTTCTTTATCCGGCAAATNATCAAAGCGGTAAATCAATTCGATAGGTGCGCTAACCTGATATGGAACACGGTCANCGCTAGACGCCACTTGCTGCCATTTCTTTTCATCTAGCGAAACTTCAATCGTGTACTTCGTTGCAATTCGATCCGTGAACTTCCCTTGTCGATCACGTGCCCATTCGACTCTCGTGACCTCTTTTACTTCCGGCAATTCGATTTGTGCCCATCCCTTGCCAGACTCGTTGGATATCCAGCTGTTGGCATTACCGAAGACACCATCATTAAGGTGTTTTATTTGATGTATTTCATAACCGGGAAGNTTGCTCGAAGCGGTCGCCTNCGCGCCNAACGAAGATAAACCAACATTTTCTGCACCTGCAAATATCGACAACTCATCGATACATGGCTGGCTCGACGAACACGCGGTTATAGTCATCCTTATGTACTTGGCTTCCACAGCACGGAATAGCTCCGTATTCATGGTGGATGTTACCGCTGTTCGTAGTTTCGGTCTAAGCGGTTTGCTATTATCGCCGGCGTTGACCACTTCAGAGCCAACTGGTTCAAGCAGTAACAAGTCTGTTGTTATGGCCTTCCCGGAAGACTTGCGCCGCACGATTATCGTTGCTGCCGGTGTTAGATCAAATACGCCAGCATTGTAAGCACCACTCCACACTGGCATTTCCGCAGCGGGTTTCGTGCCGTCTGCAAAGTGTTGCTGGTTAACTTCTGCAATCACGGACTGATCGTCCTTGCTATCCGGATCGCCATCGCGATCAAGCACGTATTGTGTGTCGACCGAGTGGCTTGAAGGCCCGGCTCCCCAAGATAGCCATATCCGATAGCGACCTCGCGCCAGCATATGGTAGCGACCAAGGTCAGGATTATCTTCATGATCCCACCATATGTAGGAACCGCCGCTGATATTTGGCAATCGTTCAGCACTGCCAGCATCACTCTTTTGTCCATGCCCAACTCCGATTGCATTTTGGACCGGACCGCGTTTTGGCTGGAGTTCTTCAAATCCTCGCACACCAATACGCCCGCTGGTTAACTCNTCAATATGAATCAAGCTGCCCTTGGGAACATCCACAAACTGCAGCAGTTCTGTTTCGAGCTCTCGAATTCTTGTGGTCACGAATTGCTCTCGCTTGAGGTCCTCGACACTGGGCTTGAGTGGCCGATCGCCATGCCGCACTCCTGCAAAAACAGCCTGTAGTGCGTAGTAGTCCCGTTGGGTGATGGCATCGAATTTGTGATTGTGGCAACGCGCACAACCAACGGTAAGGCCAAGAAAGGTCGTGCTGGTGGCATTGATATAGTCAGCTAGTTCATCCTGACGCTGCATCATGGTGAGATTCACGTCAGAGCTCTTTACAACGTCGTTCGGCCCCGCAACCAAAAAGCCAGTACCAATGTCATTTCCAAATTGATCACCGGCTATCTGTTCCTTCACAAACTGGTCATATGGTTTATCGTCGTTAAAGGACTTGATAACAAAGTCACGATAGTGAAACGCATTGGGTCTTTCACGATTCACTTCAAAGCCCGTTGTTTCGCCGAATCTAACCANNTCCAGCCAGTGTGCTGCCCACCGTTCTCCAAAATGCGGGCTCTCAAGAATCTCATCCACCAGCTTTCCATAAGACTCGGTGGTTGCATACTCCAGCATTTGCTGAGCAGTGGGAGGCAAACCGTGATTGATTAGCCGCAGCCGCCGCAACAGTTCAATCGCATCTGCTCGTGGTGATGGTTCTAGTCCTTTTTCTGATAAGGAGTGATAAATGAACTGATCGATTGCATTGGACGGCCAGTCGCTCGTAACAGCAGGAACATCCGGGCGATTCAATTTCTGAAACGACCAGTGATTCGTCGTTATTTTTGCGACTCCGGATTGGCCTGGCCATACAACTCCCTGGTCAATCCAGGTCCGCAATATACTTATCTCCGCCTTTGTAAGGCGATCACCTTCTGGCGGCATGCTTACATCATCATGTACACCCGCCACAACCTGAACCAAAAAACTCTCGGCACCCTTGCCAGGAACAATGGCAGGTTCTCCAAGATCGCCACCTCGAAGCAATGACGCCTTTGAGTCAACACGCAAGTTGCTTTCCTGTGTTTCTGCTCCGTGACAGTCAGCACAGTGGCGCTGAAAGATCGGAGCAACGTCTTTTGCGAAATCGATCTTGCGTTGGAGCGCCGGTGGAATCTGCTTCTCTTGCGCACAAACTAATGTGCAAAGACCAAATAAAAAAGTCACTAAGAGAGATTTTTCGATGTAGGTGTTGTGCATCTTTTAACGCAAAACTAGGGTTCTTGAGAAATCGTCGGAAAGCTTCATTCTACTATCTAGCTGACCATTTAGGGGTACCGGCCGATGTACAGATGGANGACCTACTTGCTTTCCAGTCGAATGATGCCGTCACTACATTCNCGCTCTACAGCACTCTTTAGTAATCCCACCATGGTTTGATCGGCTATCGGTNACAACAGGCTTAAGGACTCATCAAACTTACCTGATTCAAAAGCCTCGAGTGCTCGTTCGAATTGGCGAAATCCTTCCAGATTCTCTGCCAGCTGATCATTTGAAATCAACTCAAACACACTCACCGCGGCACTCATTCCATATGGTTGAACACGCCCCAATCTACGATTTGGATTGGAAATAGCAGACGCGGTTTCCTCATCCAACAATACATGGCCGCCAACAGCACGTGTTAGATTCTCTAATCGCGACGCAATATTTACGACAGGACCGAGTGCCGATACCTTTACCTGATCATCACTCCCNATCTTGCCTGCCACCGCCATACCGGTGGCAAGACCAATACCGACATGAAAATCCTCCACNNTCTGCTCATGGGAAAATGACTCCATGATTGCAACTGCCGTATCTACTGCTTTTTGGCACATTTTTTCATCTGCAACGGGCCAACCCCAGAAACCCATCACTGCATCACCGTGGAAGTCCCCTACAACTCCGTCNTTGGCAAGAATATGGCGAGTCATGATTGAAAGTGCAGCGCTGGTTCTATTGAGCAACCCNGTGAGGTCGTTCATCAACTGTTCGCTCTTACGACTGTATCCACGCAGATCGCAAAAGATCACGGTCACGCGTGTTTCAGACGGTTGTAGCAATTCGTCAAGTTCACTGGCTTCGATGGCATCCATAACGACTTCTGGAAAGAACTGCTGCAACTGAGTTTGAGTCGCCTGAAGTTTCTTTATCCCGCGGATATTACCAACCGTTGAAGCTGCAACTTCCGCGAATTTCAAATCATCCCTGATCGCTGACTGGAACGCCGTATCCTGAATCCCCCCAACCGCGATTTCACCACGACCAGCGACATAGATTGCCCATCCTGGACAGTGATGGCCACCAACGGGAATGCAAAAAGCCCAATCCGTGTTTTGGAGCTGCGTGTAATCACTCTCAGTGCCGTGATCCCAGAAATGCACGACCGTCACATCTTCTGTAACGGCCTTTTGTATGAGCTGGCGACTGGGAGCAAATACACCGTCTCGCTCAGACCGTTGATCCCAATGAAAAACGGTAACCGCCTCTTCCATCTCTGCAGAGATATCGAAACTTACGATGGCAATACCCGACGCTCGACGAATACCTTCAAGTAGCCACTGAGTGAGTTTGACAAACAAATCATCATCCGTTGTCACTCCTGCCATCAGATCTGGCAGACGGCTAAGNAGTTCGATACGTTGCGAAGGATCTGAAAATGCGAGCTTGTGCAAGTCATGCACTAAAAAAGTCTGCTCGATAAACGGTGGATCCTGGTTGATCGTTGCCAGGATTTCATCACCGACAAAGTGGAACGAAGTTTGGCCGATTACAAATCGTTCAGATAGCGATACAACAGCTGTTGACTCAATGGCCTCCCCATTAACAAAAACGGGATTGCTCGCTTCGCTGCGCATGGAAATCACCAACGAATCACTACTAGCTGTTAGGTCGCAGTGTTTACGGGAAACCTGAGAATCCCAGTCCACTTGCCAGCAATCGTCAGCACGGCCAATCGTAACCGTCTTCCCCGTAGGAATAGAACGCCGCCATCGATGGTGTGCCGCCGGGCCTTGCGCTACAAGATAAGCCATTATCTTCAGCTTTTTTCAACAGGNTGTCAAAACAGCGCTACTTAGGATTGATGCGAGCACCGAGTCCCTTGAGTGCATCAAGCTGACCCTTGGCTCCATCAGATAATGGATTGCCGTCTGTGTAGATACGCCAGAATGGTGCAAATCTCTTTTGACCTTCTGAATCCTTCTTTGCCATTTCAACAAGCACATTGAGATCAGCGATCTTGTTGTTGTTTATCAACAGATATCGCAGTTCCGTATAGCCAGCGATTGGAGACAGATCAGTAACTTCATTGCCTCTCAAATCAAGAGATGTGATTTTCGTGAGCTTGGTTATTGGTTTCAAGTCCGTCAGCTTGTTGCCGTCAACATAAAGCGACCATACTTTTCCAAGTTCTGCAATTGGTGTCAGATCGGTGAGCTGGTTGTTTGAAAGATAAAGTGAGCGGAGATTAGCGAGCCCTTTAAGTGGGGTTAAGTCNGTCAGCTCATTTCCGGAAAGTTGTAAATACTGTAACCCCACAAGTTCTGCTACCGGGCCAGCATCTGTAATTTTGTTGTTGGCNACGTTCAGGGATTGGATGTTTTTCAATCCNGCGATTGGAGCNAGATCCGTAATCTCATTACCTTCTAAATCAAGAAGTGCGAGACTTCGGCATTTCTCCATGCCCTTTAGACTNGTGACGCCCTTGGCCTTACCTTCAATCGTGGAGATNTTTTCTACGTCCTGCTCAGTTAGCGGCTCTTCGTTGTTGCGTTTGGCAAAAACGTACTTTCGTACAACCGCTTCCAGATTCTTGTCTTCGAAGATGCTTTGCGCCTGAACAGCGTTTGCAATCTGAGAAACAAAAAACACTGTGAGTGTTACTGATACTAAACGCTTCATTATGTTTATCTCCGTCACCGAATCGATCGTCTTCGAACCGGTGGTGTTTTTTCAAAAGCACGTAAATATGTCTCGTTGCTATATCTCTTAGGATAACTCAGCCGAATGGCTGATTGCAACCAGACACAATTGGCTTAGCTTATAGCTTCTTTAACGCCAACAAAGCTCTCTTGAGCTTTCAAGCACATCATGCGGAATGCTTCCGGATGCGAAATATCTGAAATGACGCCGGCCGTTTGATCACCAGTCATAAAGTGTAAATCGCCTGAATTGTACCAACGTTGGCCAGACTGCTGCTTGACGGTAATGCTGTCAAAGCTATCAAGCGAGATAGTGTTCTGAGCTGTTCCACCACGAAGTGCGTTTTCCAGGACAATTTGCCGCGATGTAACGCGTACGCGTTTACCAACTACTAATCGCCCAAGGTACATCGATGCGCAGATCGGCGCAAATCCAAGTGCAATTGGAAATCCAATCACCGGCAATTTGAAAAGGGTGCCGAAGAACTTTCCGAGCGGTAGGGCAGAGATCGAGGGGTAAACGATCGTTACTTCAACTTCGTTTTCCAGACCTACAACACCAGCAATAGCCTGATTCATGTTCTCGTTTTTTCCGACGCATTCCGGGATGACACATACCTAAGTTAACAGGGTGTTATTCTAGCAATCCACGCCGAAGCTGAGAAGTCGTGTCACGGGATAGGGATTGAGGTCACATGGGTGTCCCAGCGTCGCCACACTCCACGCAACCGCGGGGNTCAGCGCCGCTGAACCCGCAGNGCCTGTCGTCAGTAGGCACTGCTAACCGCAACTCCCATCGAATGAGGCGTCAACCGAAGTCGACGGAGGATACGGGCATTGCACCGGATGAGAATTATTTAAGACCCAACGGCCCGCCGTTATTAATAGCGTGGTCCGAAGGAGCGCAGCGACGTTAGGTCCGCTTCTGGTCAGCGGGCAAAGCCCTGCAGGTCTAGCCCTCGGCTAGCGCCGATTCCTAACTTCTCGGTTGCCAGCGCATAAAAAAACCCCCTGTTGCTGGCTAAGCAACAGGGGGCCGACTTTATTAATTTGGCTGGTGCAGTGTCTAGGACACTGCGGAATACTAGCTTCTTTGAGCACCATATCCACTTTAAACCGGATCATTGTCACCAATGANCGGAGTAGAAATCCTTAGAAAGGAGGTGATCCAGCCGCAGGT
The DNA here is from genome assembly GCA_002714565.1 of Rhodopirellula sp. Taxonomy (GTDB): domain Bacteria; phylum Planctomycetota; class Planctomycetia; order Pirellulales; family Pirellulaceae; genus UBA11883. The sequence goes on along the minus strand of PAXU01000075.1, from coordinate 2,392 downwards.
TCCCCTACGGCTACCTTGTTACGACTTAGTCCCAATCGCGGAGTTCACCTTCGGCGCCTGCNATTACAGCTCAACGACTTCGGGTGCCCCCCACTTTCGTGGCTTGACGGGCGGTGTGTACAAGGCTCAGGAACATATTCACCGCGGTATGCTGACCCGCGATTACTAGCGATTCCGACTTCATGCAGGCGAGTTGCAGCCTGCAATCCGAACTGAGGCGCGTTTTTTGGGATTTGCTTGCTCTCGCGAGTTAGCTTCCCTCTGTGCGCGCCATTGTAGGACGTGTGCAGCCCTGGTCATAAAGGCCATGAGGACTTGACGTCATCCCCACCTTCCTCCGGTTTAACACCGGCAGTCTCCCTAGAGTCCCCGACATTACTCGCTGGCAACTAGGGACAAGGGTTTCGCTCGTTAAGGGACTTAACCCGACATCTCACGACACGAGCTGACGACAGCCATGCAGCACCTGTGCAAAAGCTCTCCGAAGAGCACCTCCGACTTTCACCGGAGTTCTTAAGCATGTCAAGACCAGGATAAGGTTCTTCGCGTAGCCTCGAATTAAGCCACATCCTCCACCGCTTGTGTGAGCCCCCGTCAATTCCTTTGAGTTTCAGCCTTGCGACCATACTCCCCAGGCGGAGCACTTAACACTTTCGCTACGACCGAGAAACTGTGGAAGGTTCCTCGATCAAGTGCTCAACGTTTACAGCTGGGACTACCGGGGTATCTAATCCCGTTCGCTCCCCCAGCTTTCGTGCCTCAGCGTCAGAAGAGATCCAGTGAGCCGCCTTCGCCTCTGGTGTTCCTGATGATATCAACGCATTTCACCGCTCCACCATCAGTTCCGCTCACCTCTATCTCCCTCAAGCTTAGTAGTTTGGAGCGCAATTCCTCGGTTGAGCCGAGGGATTTCACACCCCACCTACATCGCCGCCTACGCACCCTTTAAGCCCAATAATTCCGAATAACGTTTGTCCGGTTCGTGTTACCGCGGCTGCTGGCACGAACTTAGCCCGGACTTCCTCTGAAGATAGGTCAAGATCTGCTCTTCACAGACCCTTCCTCCCAACTGACAGCGGTTTACAACCCGAAGGCCTTCATCCCGCACGCGGCATCGCTCGGTCAGGCTTTCGCCCATTGCCGAAGATTCTCGACTGCAGCCACCCGTAGGTGTCTGGGCAGTGTTTCAGTCCCAGTGAGACGGGCCACGCTCTCACGCCCGCTAACCATCAAAGCCTTGGTAGGCCATTACCCTACCAACAAGCTAGTAGTACGCAGTCCCCTCCCAGGGCGGAATCACACCTTTGATCCGAAGATATCATCCGGTATTACCTGAAGTTTCCCTCAGCTATTCCGGACCCCGGGGTAGATAACTACGCGTTACTCTCCCTTGCGCCGCTGTCCACTTTAGAAATCAACCGAAGCGTCAAACTAAAGCTTCTCGCTCGACTTGCATGCCTAATCCATGCCGCCAACGTTCATTCTGAGCCAGGATCAAACCCTTCAATTTGGTATATGCATTAACTTTGTTCACCCCCTAAGGGGAGTCCAAAGAAATGAGCCATCTTGTAGTGTTTGAAAGCCAAGAAATGCTTACACTCCGAAGAGCGTTGCACACCTCTCAGCCGTACAGTCTTGTGCTGGCAAAACTCAAGAAATTGAATATCCAGATTACAAAGAATCTGGTTTCAAAATCTTAAATTGATAGAAGTCACTAACCGAATTGTCAAAGAGCTTGATAAACCTCGCCAAACCATTTGAGTTATGCAACCCACAGGCCAGCAAGATAACACCCAGCTGCGAGGAAATCGGCCCCTTAGGAGCATTACCCCGCACACTGCTGAGACTCGCAATTCTAACCATCAGCGGCTAGCTGTCAACGGCCCTAAAGCCAAGTTCTGGTTTCTTTTCAGAGGTATCTGCCAATCTAGCCTCCAATCCGAATATCTTTGTTAAATTCACTATTCAGAGCCTTCCCAAGTACCCTGTAGAGAAACGCACTCTGTGGCGATTGCGAGCGCGGAGGGTAGGGTCCGGAATGTGGCGGGCTCGGAGGCACAATCCAATAAGTCACGGAGAGGCTCTCAGGCTACATCGCCGACCTTAGGGGCGTTTCGGTGGCCCATGGATAGTACGAAATAAGTGGGTTTGCCCCTAAATAAAGACCCCCTGCAGGCTTAACTTTGCCGTGCAGGCCGGATAAGCTGATAAGCAGGTTCATCTTCAGGGCTTTCTCGATACGGATGTGGGTATGATTTGCAGGGGTATACGTGGTGCAACTACGGTTGATGGGAACAATCGTGAAGAAATACTATCTGCAACGCGCCAGCTCTTGGCGCTCGTGATTCGCCGGAATCAAGTTGCCTCGGAGGATGTTGCTAGTGCAATTTTC
>PAXU01000074.1 GCA_002714565.1 Rhodopirellula sp. | reverse complement strand
ACGTTATAGACTTTTTGGCACGCGGGGCATTTGAACTGAATTGTCATCTAGGTTTCCAATTCCAACAGTGATTCTGAAGACTACTAAATCTGCGGTCGTTATTTATACCCTTAAGGATATGGTCTTGCGCTCAATCTATACAGTGTCGCTGACACAATCAGCTCAACTTATCGGNTGTGGCATCTTCTAAATAGTCACTCTTCCACGGTATCTATATNAAATAACACCAATCTCTCGAGCATTTCCAAAGGTTGAGCGCCAACNAGAATATGCTCACCCATTACAAATGTTGGAACCCCTGTAATTGCTAGNTCGCGGCTTTTATTCCAATCNTCGTCGACCAGTGATCGCATTGTTCTATCAGTGATAACCGTTTGAGCCATGTCCCGGTCCAGCCCTAACCGTTCGACNATTCCGAGTAACACGTCGTGATCTGCCAAATTACTGTTGNTTACAAAATATGCCTTAAACAACTCATCATGAATCGGGAGTTCCGGGTCGATACCCTCAACCCACTTTGCAAGTTCCTGCGCTAAGCGACTGTTGAATGTCATCGTGCGTTCACCGTATTCAAGACCCTCGGCGGACATGCGATCTACCATGTCAGACTGNAGTTTTGGAATATCGAGGTTTCTACCAGCAAACAACTGTTCTAACGTCTGACCNTCGTCCGGCGTTTCCGGATGTAACGGAAACTGCCTGAACACTACATCGATGGGAAACNTGTCTTTAAGAGATTCGATACGCACGGTAACGAGATAACACCATGGTCATATGTAATCTGAGAATACTTCCAACGTAGGTTTATTCATCACCTTAGCTCCGAACCATTTCGAGTCGAATCTGCCGCTTCTTCTATATACGGTATGATTGTGCTGTGGCCGGGTACACAATACCCAGCTTACAAAATGGTAAGTCACAATCACGACATCCCTTATTCTAACGAACTGGATAACCGAATCGCTGCAATGTTAGGCAACTTAAACACCATAAACACATTCAAAGTCACGATAGTGATTGCTGCCATCACACTGCTCAATCAGAAACCTGTAAATGCGAGCGATCTGGATAAACCGAATATCATCTTCATACTTTCAGATGACATGGGGTGGGCAGATCCGGCCTGTTACGGTCATCAGTTTCACGAAACGCCGGTGATCGACCAGCTTGCACGAGATGGTGTACGTTTCACTAACTTTTATGCCGCAACTCCAGTTTGTTCATCTACACGGTCCACTATCCAAAGTGGTCAGTATTCAGCACGTACCCGTATTACAGACTTTATTCCCGGCCACTGGCGGCCGTTTGAAAAACTCATCGTACCCAAAGTTGACAGCCATCTAAGCACGANGATTCAAACACCGGGCCACCTGCTCGCAGATGCTGGCTACGTAACCGGNTACTTTGGAAAATGGCATCTNGGAACAAAGCGAGAGCATCAACCGGATCACTTCGGATACCAAGTCACTGAAAACCAACTTAGTGACGCATTCACGCGGTCCAGNGTCGGACTTGGGGACGGCCCTAAACGCATCGACTTTTTCACCGATGCAGCAATCTGGTTTATTAAGGAAAACCAGGAACGACCATTCTTCCTNACCGTATCACATCGTGCTGTTCACATCCCTGTAGAAGCAAACAAAGAAACCAAGACGAAGTACGCTCAAAAACCCAAACCGNATACGGGCATAAACCACACGGTATACGCCGCAATGACCGAGGATCTTGATGCGAGCATCGGCCGAATATTAGATACTCTGGAAAAACNCAATCTTTCAGAAAAGACAGTTGTCGTATTCACATCCGATAATGGTGGTCTTCNGAAGACGGCNACAGGTGTCGGTGATACATTCACTACCAATGATCCGTTGCGGGATGAGAAAGGATCACTCTATGAAGGTGGCATTCGTGTGCCCATGATTGTTCGCTGGCCAAATGTAATACCGGCAGGTTTCACGACTGATGCGATTACCACTACGGCAGATTTATTACCGACTTTCTGTGATCTGGCCGGAGCAATCAAGCCCGATCAAACCATCGATGGGATGAGCTTTAGTAAAGTCCTCNCGCGTCCGGGGCTTCGAATGCCCAGAAAGAGTATCTACTTTCACTACCCTCATTACCACCATTCGCGCCCTGCATCTGCGATTCGCTCAGGCAATCTAAAACTAATCGAATTTCTCGATACCGGANAATTGGAATTATACGACTTNGAGTCTGACATCGGAGAATCCACGAATCTCGCTGGTTTACAAACAAGGGTTGCCCNCAAGATGCGCCAAGANCTGAATCGATGGCGTGAATCCACAGATGCACGCATGCCNACTGCCAATCCGGATTANGATCCGGATAAGGCCGAACAATGGTGGAACCGACGAACAGGAAAACTCGTAGACGTCGAAGCGCTTCAGCGTCGATTCGAATCCAAAAACTCAATCGCTAAGTGATCCCATGAGAATTGCCGTTGCAAAATATGGACAAGAGACAAGCAGCTTTTCGAAAACCAAAACCACGCTTCAAACATTTGAAAAGTTTGGGTTGCTGCACGGCGATGAAATGCTCAAAAGAGGATTCGATGTCGGTGTACTGGCCGGTTTCAAACAATCATTGGCAGATCATCACCAAGAATGGACAGTCGTACCACTCATACGCGGATGGGCAGGCGCAAGTGGTGTGATCGAAGATTCGACGTTTGCACACATTCTGGACACCATCACTGATGGATTGAGACACTGTGGCAACATCGATGCACTCTTCCTCGACTTGCACGGTGCTGGTGAAACAGAATCAGAACCTGACAGTGAAGGCTTTTTGTTGGAGCGATGTCGGGAAATCCTCGGAGATGAATGCCCGATTTTGCTTGCTCTGGACCACCATGCAAACATCACTGCCAGAATGGTTCGTAATTGCAATGCATTGGTTGCGCATCAAACACAGCCACACTTGCCATATGAAACCGGCTACGAGTGTGGAAAGGTAATGCTCAGAATCTTGCGTGAAGGAATAGAGCCGGTGACGGCATTTCGTAAGATCCCGTTGATTACACATCAGGAACAATACTTAACCGCTCCCCCAGGACCAATGAGGGAATGGTTCGAGCTCGCACGAGAAATGGAAACTCGCGAAGGCGTGATTGGTACGTCTACCTTTCCCATGCAACCATGGCTGGATGTTCCAGAAGGTGGATGGGGCGTAACCGTTACAACCAATGGCAATCGACAACAGGCCGAAGATTTGGCAACGGAGTTAGCAACATTCGCATGGGACAATCGTGATCGTTTTTTAACACTGGAAAGTGTGCCAGTGCAGGAGGCTGTCCGTCGCGCAGTTGATGCTCAGGACGGATTGATCATCTTGTCCGACACCGGTGACAGCGTTTTTGGCGGTGCTCCGGGCGACAGTACTATCATCCTCACCGAGTTGCTAGCTCAGGATGTTCAGCAGGTCGCACTCGTACCGATGAACGATGCTAAAGTTGTGGACATTGCAATTCAAGCTGGAATTGGTGCGGAGATCGACGTGCATATTGGCGGGAAACAGGACGATATCTACAGTTCGCCGCTACAGATCAATGCCACGGTTATGGCAATTGGAGGCGGTGAAATTGCTGCTGATGTGATTGGGATGAATTCATTCAATGCTGGACGAGCTGTGCATCTTCGCACTGGCAATGTACACATCGTGGTAAGTGAATCCGAAGGAATCGGTGGTAATCATCCGGCGGTTTACGAACACTTTGGTATTGATGTCAGCGCGGCAAAAATGGTCGTGCTGAAAACTGCGAGTAATTTTCAGTATTACAAAGACTGGACAGCTGAGATAATTCGCGTAAATACTGAGGGCATGACCATGAGCAAGATTGACGGCTTCAATTGGAAACACCTACCGCGACCAATTTATCCGCTGAATCCAGAGACAACATATGACCCGGGATCAGACGCTTTATACTGTCATGACTGACTACTTTCAGGCTCAGATCGAATTCGGCAAATCGAGGGGATACATAGACTGACCTAAAAGAAGCACCCAGATGTACAAGGGGAAACTCTAGTGCTGTAAATCATAGACAGCCTATATTCTTGGCCGGATTTTGATGGGTGTCCATGATTGTGGGAGGCGGTAAGATGGATGAGCATTCAGCNGAGAGGAATTAGTTGAAGAAATGTTGCGAATCCGAGTTCATCAGNCGTGCTTNATCNGCTTGANCGTATCTGCACTTTTAATGNCATATGGTGTCACNNAGGCGGCAGNTGGCACNNGTGTCAACGATGCTCCNCGGCCTAACATCATCTATATCATGGCAGACGACATGGGCTANGGTGATGCAAAACCCTTCGGTCAAGACCGCTGCAAAATCCCAACTCCGGGAATCGANCAACTCGCTACAGAAGGATTACGATTCACCAATGCGCATAGCGTCTCTTCCGTATGCGTACCGGTGCGTGTGGCCATAATGACAGGTCGATATCCGTGGCGATTCAATCGCGTTCAACCCGATGGCCCCTGGGGATTCCTCAACCCTCGCATCCCAACCACACATAACACGATTGGGAAAATGCTCCAAGCGGCGGGGTACACAACTGGCTATGTCGGCAAGTGGCACCTCGGCACTAAGATGCAAACCACCGACGGCAAGAACCAAGGCATCACAAACGTCGATTACAAAAAACCGCTAACGATATCACCTGTTCAATACGGATTTGACTATAGCTTCATCCTCCCCGGTTCCCTCGACATGTATCCCTACGTCTTTATCCGAAACGGTATGTGGGTGGGAAATGTAAACAAACAACGGGGATGGAGTGCGTTTAATCGCATAGGCCCAACGGAAGAAAACTTTGAAGACTATGAAGTCCTCAACACATTTTCAAACGAGGTCGAAACTTTCATTGAAAAGAATGCAACGCCATCAAAGTCCGGGAAGCCATTCTTTTTGTACTTCGCACTAACTGCACCGCACACACCAACCAGCCCACATCCGGACTTTCAAGGTAAAACCGAACTTGGTCTATATGGTGACTTTGTGAGTGAAGTAGACAACTGTGTTGCGCGGACTCTCTCGGCTCTGAAGAAACACGGTATCGACCACAACACCATGGTCGTTTTCACTTCAGATCATGGGCCTGCATCCTATGCCGGAAATATAAAAAAGGCGACATACAACAACATCAAANGCCTTGAGAAAATGGGGCACTATCCAGCCGGAATCTACCGCGGATACAAATTCTCAGTGTATGAAGGTGGCTTAAGAGTACCGTATGTTGTCCGCTGGCCGGCCATGGTCAAACCACGACAAACGTGTAATCGATTGATCGGACTCCAGGACCTAATGGCGACAATAGCTGAAGTATCCGGTGCAGTCGTTGCTGACACAGAGGCCCCTGACTCTATCAGCTATGCTCCCCTACTCCGTGATCCGAACCTTACCGCCACGCGAGAAGCAATGATCATGTCGAGTGTGATGTCCTACACAATAATCCGCGGGGATTGGAAGCTGACGCTCTGTCCTGGTAGCGGAGCGCGAGGTGTCTACGGAAACACTCCTAAATGGGACGATGCATGGAATGATGCNGTTGATCAATTCGGCCGCAGGCCCAATTACGAGGAACTGCTCAGTCACCCATTTGTCCAGCTGTTCAACCTTCGGGAAGATCCCACGGAGTCTCAGGACTTATCAGAGGCGAATCCTAAACTGATAATCGAGCTATTCGACATCATTACAACCACTTGGAAAAACGGCCGGACCACCTCCGGACCAAAGTTATCAAACGACAAACCCGGNGTAAACTATTGGGCTCGCGTTCCCAAANCAGTCACTGGCAAGTGAATCTCCGTCACAACTTNAATNACTCTAATCGCAGACAGAAAATGACACTTATTCGACGATTNCTTAANTCCTCATTANTGATTGCTGCTTGTATTTGCAGCATCACCGCAAACACCACAATTGCCAAACAGCCGAATGTCATATTGATCCTGGCTGATGATTTGGGAGTCGACGGATTAAATTGCTACGGCGGCACAACATACCGCACGCCGCGACTAGACAAACTCGCAACCGAAGGTTTGCGATTCACTCATGCTTATGCCCAGCCCCTTTGCACAAACACCCGCATCCAGTTGATGACTGGTTTATACAACAACCGCAACTGGTTGTACTTCGGATGTCTGGATCCATCCGCCAAAACCATTGGTCACTACATGCAAGATGCCGGTTACCACACTTGCATTGCCGGCAAGTGGCAACTTCACAGTTACGATCCACCGGACTATCCCGGAGCAGAACTTCGTCGCTCAAAAGGCATGAAGATTCAGGATGCCGGGTTTAATGAGTATTCGGGCTGGCATGTGGGTCATACAGAAGACAAGGGCTACCGTTATGCAGACCCAGTCATCTTTCAAAACGGGGAATTCATCAAAGATACAAAAGGCAAGTACGGCGAAGATATCTGGGTCGACTTTATTACCGACTACATGACCCGTCACAAAGAATCTGAAAAGCCATTCTTTGTGTACTACCCGATGTGTCTACCCCACTGGCCGTTTGTCCCCACGCCAAATAGTGAGGACTGGGGAGTCGAAGATAAAATGCACCCACCGTTAGGAACAACCGGCGGTGACACAAAATACTTTGGTGACATGGTCAATTATATGGATGAGGTGGTAGGCCGCATCGTGGACAAGGTGGACTCTCTTGGCTTAGCAGAAGACACCATGATCATCTACTTCTCAGACAACGGGACGGACCGTAGAGTGGTATCGCAGACTATTTTTGGTTCTGTCACCGGTGGCAAGGGCAGCACGAGTAACGCGGGAACTCACGTGCCACTGATTGTCAGATGGAAAGGTACCATTCAACCAGGCATCAATGAGAACCTAGTCGATTCGACTGACATTTTACCGACCGTTCTACATGCCGCCCAACGACCGGTNNCACCAGCAGCTAATTTGGATGGTATTAGTTTCTTCCCNCAATTGTTAANTCAAGCGGGACCCATNCGTCCATGGGTATTTTGCCATTACGACCCNCGACCAGGATGGGACAAGGANAAGTTCACGTTNCATCGATTTGTCCGNGATAAGCAATTTAAGCTCTANGATGACGGNAATTTATACGACATTGCAAAAGACNTCNGAGAATCAACACCGATTCGACGGCGCCATGAGACGGAAGCAAGTAANGCNGCAAGACAANAGCTTCAACAAGTTCTCGATGATATGCGGTCGAATTAATCAAAGCATAAANCAATCATCAATNAGATGCCGATACACACAAGAAGAGNGGTTATTCGCGTAATACCCAGTCTTCTTGTGATAAAATNAGTGCTATNGAAAGTGCTGTAAANTTTGAATGTCGTGGAGCTCTTTAATGAGTATCAAGCTGTTTGACNGACGAGAATTAATGCGTNTTGGCGGACTCACACTCGGTGGGTTGGGGATCGCTGATCTGGTTAATGCCGCGCCCAGATCTGATGGCTACGGTACATCCTTTGGTAAAGCAAAGAACATTATTTTCCTTTACTTATGTGGCGGGCCCCCACAGCATGAGACCTTTGATCCAAAACCGGATGCGCCAGCTGAAATACGTGGCCCCTTCAATCCAATTCAAACAAATATTCCGGGAGTGAATTTTTGCGAATTGCTTCCGCGTACCGCTGGGATTGCAGACAAGATTGCTGTTATACGCTCCATGTCGACGGACGATAACATCCACTCAAGCAGTGGCCATTGGGTTTTGACCGGCTACAAATATCAGGGCCCAAATTCGCGAACGCTACAGCCCAGCGACTGGCCGTTTTATGGTTCTATCATCAAGCGATACAAACCCAGCGAATCCATGCCTGGGCTAAGCTCAATCGTGATTCCGGACATGGTGCGTCAAAACGAAAACGTGACTCCTGCCGGACAAATGGGTGGACTCATGGGGCAACAGTGGTCACCTGAACATTTTGTAGGCGACCCGTCACGATCGGATTACAAAATTGAAGGTTTCGAGCCACTAGGGATCACACTCGACCGCATGAAAAGTCGGCGCTCGCTACAGTCAAAGATCGAAGATCGACTTCGAAATGCGGAAAACAGCAAGGCAGTAGATACACTCTCTACTTACCAACAGCAGGCTTACGAATTACTTACCTCCGGCAAGGCACGCAATGCCTTCAATATCCAGGAAGAGCCGGATCAAATCCGCGATCGCTATGGACGGAACCGATGGGGTCAAAGCGTACTGCTTGCACGCAGGTTGATCGAATCAGGTGCTCGTCTGGTCCACGTGAATTGGCCTCGCGAGCCCGGCGACAACGCCACTGACAATCCACTTTGGGACACACATGCTCAAAACCCTGATCGTCTGGAAGATGTACTTTGCCCGATTTTCGATGTTGGATATACAGCGTTAATTGAAGATCTTGAGCAACGAGGCCTTTTGGATGAAACGCTAGTCGTTGCCATCGGTGAATTCGGCCGCACGCCCAAGATCAATCCAAAAAGTGGACGGGATCACTGGGGACCGGTATTCTGTGCGACGCTTGCTGGTGCTGGCATCAGCGGAGGTCAGGTATACGGCAGTTCAGATGAACACGGTGCCTATCCTAAATCCGACAAAGTAGATCCCGGTCATTTAACGTCTACTATCTTTCATCTGGCTGGCCTAGATTACCAAGGCACATTTACAGATCCAGCAGGACGTGAATTGGCCTATTCCAAGCAACCAGTGCTGTGGGATTTGTTAGGCGATCAACCCGCAACCGCTGAGCGAACTGAATCAACAGGCGATGTTGCAAGAGTGCCTGATTTTGATGAATCGATGATGATCCGGCAAACCTCTTTCCAAGGAAGAGAGGTTTTAAAACCTGCAACCGTACCATCTCGACCCAAAGGGTGGAGGTTTATTAACTCAAAATCTCTTGAAGCCGAAATTCATAAACCAACGACCATCGGCAAACTCGAGTTACCCCAACACCTGGCATTTAAGGCGACTAAGAGCGAGTCGACATCAACGAGTACATTTGTTGGACAGGAAGTTCGTAGTCCATTTCCCGGTACGTATCGCCTTCATGCGAAGTTGGTCGCGGTCGGTGGTACAGCAGCATCTCAAAAGGCCTTCAACGACTCATACTCGTGCCACCTGGTGTATTTCCAATTCACCGAAAAGGCTAAACAAATTGACAAACGATCCGTCATGGCGGAATTGGAGTTTACACCTACGTTTGCGGGTGAAGCGATTACTGAACCTCAGGCCGTTGAATTCACCAGGGCATTTCTCGCCCCACGAGGCAACTTCTCTTTTGGCTTAGGGTTCGGTGTCGCCATCGAGATACGCGAGAAGCCCAATGCTGGTAATTCGCCAGTCGATGCGAATATTGCAATTCACGTGTTGAACGTGGATCTGGAATTCGTCGGAAAAGAGAGAAATCCAGATATAACGGTTTAGCGATTATCAACTTACCAATCTCCAACATTTCACTTCTTGATTGACTCGCAAATGAGCATCTTTGACTGGGAACACGCGTTTGACACCGTTGACCTGAGTCATCAGATAACACTTGGCGAGGCAAACACACCGCTTGTGCGGTCCAAGTCTGTCGGCCCGTCCAACGGACTATCGAATCTATACTTCAAACTTGATCATTGTAATCCAACTGGTAGTTTCAAAGATCGGTATGCTGCCGTAGCAGTTTCCCACATGATGTCAGCAGGGGAAACTAAATGTGTAGCTACCTCTAGTGGCAACACCGGGGCATCCCTTGCAGCCTATTGTGCACGAGCTGGGATCTCATGCAGAATCGCGATCGTTGAAACAGCACCGCTTGGCAAGCTCCAACAAATGATGTCTTACGGTGCTGATATTTATCGGATCGAGGGATTTGGAATCGATGTCGAGGCAACCGCTAAGACATTTGCCTTACTGGAAGCGGCGTCAGATGCTCAGGACACAGCACTACAAGTCAGCGCATTTCGGTACAGCCCGTTGGGGATGAGCGGCATTAGATCCATCGCATACGAAATCCAAATGCAGCTTGACGCTGTTGATCATGTTTTCTGTCAGGCAGGTGGCGGCGGACTGGCGATTGGTGCAGCACAAGGCTACTTACAATTGCATGATGAAGGCTCGATCGATGTAGTGCCTAAAGTGCATGTGGTTCAACCTACCGGTAACGACACCATCGCTACACCACTTCGCGATGGAGATGCACAAGCACGTGATATCCAGTGCACCACAAAGGTCAGTGGTCTACAGGTCGCTAGTGTCACTGATGGGCATATAGCTGTGACCGAGTGCCGTAAAACTGATGGCACCGGATACCTTGTCGAAGATGAATTTGTATGGAAGATACAGAAAGATCTTGCACGCAGCGAAGGAGTGTTCTGCGAACCTGCCGCTGCCGTATCTGTATGTGGAGCAATTAATGCACTTCAAATGGGTGAAATACAAGCGGATGACATAATTGTATGCCCAATTACTGGATCNGGNTTTAAGGATCCAAAATCAGTTGAACGCCTCGTTTCGGATCTGGATTGCCCCATTGTCAGCAATGAGCGGTTTGAAGATATTCTCGCGAGCTAATTTCGGCTCAGCGTAACTTCACCCGGTGATTTTCCGAAACATCCTTGTCCTAAGTGCATTTGAGAGAGACCACTAAGAACGGAAAGATCCACCTCGTGTGATGTCTTTCCTATCANCGCACCATCTTGCCAAATCTCCAGTCGTGATTTGTAGAGCTTGAACGACAAATCCAGTGGCTTTCCCGTCCAATTAATGGAGGCTGCCAGATTTCCATCCATATTCAGCTTCAAGACACTTCCGTACTCTTCCCGTTGAGACTGCGTTAGGAACATGTACTCGTCCTTCCAAACGTATAGTCCCTTTGACGAAGTGGAAAGAAACAAGTCCGAGCCAATCGCTGACATGCCCGTAACTCGTTGCCCCCAGCTATTTAGAACGAGATTGTGCTGTTCTGCAAATTCTTCATATGGATGAACGGTTTTGTTGTGAGGTTCNGGGTGGGTGAATGCGCGCCCCAAGAACTGCCAGACCTGGTCATCGCCATTGAGTCGCCAGATTTCCGCCCAAGGCCAAACACCNACGAGTAATTCACCACGATAGATNGTNGTGGTTTGCGCTTCNCGAGCCGATGGAGAAACGACGGGCGATTTTGGCGGCCAATCTTTCTTGTGACTCAGNGTTTGGCCATCGTATTCAAANAGATGGCCTGTCGGATATTGCGCCAGGTAAAGGATATCCTTATAGTTCACCGCTGAATAGATTTGAAAACTGGTTTGATCACTGCCCTCGAGGATGATCTCCCATTTTCCGTCTTTAAATACGTGAACACCGCCGTAATTACATACCGTGATCACTTGATTCNCAAGTTGAGCCCACACAAATGAGCTGCTACGAGGATAGTTCGTTTTACTAGTTTCAACCTGCTTGATATCTACNTGCTNCTGGCCCGGTTTCCATGGAGCACATTTAATTACCGTCGACTCTTCGCCATTCTCTGTGGTGCGATGATAGAAAAACAACCGACCATTGGCGTAATAGAACTTGTAGTAATATCCNCTTTTGGCTGGCGCAAGGATTTGCTTGTCATCGAAATACACACCATCNAGTGAGTAGCTGAGAATTCCATTTCCTACCCGAATCAATCCGTCTCCGCGCCGCACTCCGCCGCGGACAATNTCATCAGCAATAGACCACGTCNTCAGATCATCATTGANTTTTCGAACACGCAATCCTTCAGAGTCATCCCATGCATAGAGCGACTGATCCAAATCAAAAAGATATGCACCAGTTCCCAATCCTGGAAACGGTAGACGTGTGATCGTGTGTTTCCTTCGGGCCGTTTTGTNCGGTTTCACATAAAACTGCAAAACATGACGATCGTTTCTAAACTGCGTGTTATACACATCGGCGAAACCTGCACCAATGATTCCATTTCCTGCTACATCCTGAGCCTCAAACACGCTTCCAAAACTTTGACCAATATCTTCCCCGAGATCGAGCGTAACATCGATGGAAAAGACTGGCTCGTCTGCCACTAAATTCTGTACAAAGCAAATGCTCGCCAAAACAATAATGAATCTTGTTATGAGAACTCTCTTACCACGTTGATTATTCATTGAATTCCTCACCGATAGTGATGAACAAAACTGGTAACTCTACCGTCACGTATATAAGTAAGCCGATATTTCCACTACACGACTTTCTGTTTTCGATGACTATACTATACCGCATGCGATATCTCCTCAGCCTTGCCCTCATCCTCTCTCTTCCGGCATGTGGAAGCGAAACTGGCACATCTCCTCCTGACACAAGTGATGATGCCGTTGCGTCGACGAAGCGGGNCGAACAAACCCAAGATGATGACAACACAACTGAAGAAGCAATTCCTGAGCAAAGAAAGAGTGATATTCGATTCGAAATGATCTCAAATGAGACTTCCCGAATCAATCATCAGTATCAAAACGGCCAACAATCCGGTCATTTCACTATGCTCGAGACGCTCGGCGGTGGCGTTGCAATGCTTGATTATGACAATGACGGTGACATGGATCTGGCCTTTGCACTTGGTGGCACGTTCAGCGGTGACGAAGACTCAGTCGCTGAGATCTCATCAAATGGCATCAAGTTATACCGAAACGATGGTCAACTCAAATTCACGGACGTTACCAATGAATCCGGCTTAGCGAACTCGGTATCGTTCTACAATCACGGAATGTTTGCCCAAGATTACGACAGCGACGGAAATATAGACTTACTTGTGACCGGCTATGGTGGAATCGCCGTACTGCATAATGAAGGCGGCGGCACATTCANCAATGTCACATCGNCTCTGGGATTGAACGATCCATCGTGGAGTGTCGGTGCTGCGTGGGGTGANATCGACGGTGACGGCACATTGGAACTGTATGTAGGGCATTATGTTGATTGGTCGTTTGCAAATAATCCTCGTTGCTCCACCGCTAATGACCGATTCCTTGACGGAGCAACATCCCCACAGACTCCAGAGCGGGAAGTGTGCTCACCTCGTGAATTCAATGGACTGGCAGACCGCATCTACAAGTTTGATGACAACGGCCAGCTTGTAGACATATCCAAACAGATTGGTCTGCGAGATGACGGCAAAGGGCTGGCGGTTATGCTCGCCGATGTCGATCTGGATGGTGATCTGGACATCTACGTAGCAAATGACACTACACCAAACTTCTTATATAAGAACGATGGCAGCGGAATCTTTAGTGAGTCGGCAACCGTGTGCGGAGTGGGGTTTGACAACAGCGGCAAAGCGGATGGGAGCATGGGGATCGATCTGGGTGACTACAACCTGGATGGCTTNCCAGATCTTTTTGTTTCAAACTTCCAAAACGAGCAATTCGCACTTTATCGCAATTTAGGACAGGGTATGTTCCAGCACGTTAGCAGCTCTACTGGCATGCTGACACTTAGCAGTGGTTATGTCGGTTGGGGAACAGTCTTTCTGGANGCCGATCGAGATGGGGACGAAGATATTTTCGTCGCCAATGGTCACGTGCAGCGATCACCACTGAACGCCACCGTGAGCCAGATGCCCGTTGCGATGGAAAATGTCGATGGACGTTTTCACCAGGTGAACCAAAGTGTAGGGCTTTATTTCACCACGCAACATGAAGGACGTGGGATCGCAATGGGCGACCTCAACAATGACGGAATGGTCGANATGGTGATTTCACATGTGAATGACGCGCCTGCTATTCTCATNAATCGCACTGAAAACAATAANAAGACTCTGGTGATTCAGCTTCGCGGAGTTGCCTCAAATCGCGCCGCGGTTGGGGCACGTATAACTGTCACGTCAGAAAACTCAACTTGGCAACGACAAATCAAGGGTGGCACTAGCTTTGCATCCACTCATGACCCACGTGTCTTTTTCGGAATCCCTGAAAACGACNTAGTCAAACAAGTAACAGTGCATTGGCCGTCGGGGATCACTCAAGTTGTCGACAGTGTCGACTTAGAAAAACCGCTAACGCTTACCGAACCAAAGACCGAGTAGAAACGCACNTCGCTTTAATCTCCTTGCGTGTGCAGGAATCGCATCAAATCCAGAATCTCTTCTCTGGTAAATGTCATCAAAAGGCCTTTAGGCATTGTGGAGACCTTCGACGGAATCAATTCCTCGATGTCAGCCGTTGCTAATTCTGTTAGCTCAGTCGGCTTGAGTGGATTAGTCAGCAGCNTAAGTGCCTCGTCAGACTTTTTCNTNACAAGCCCTGTTANTGTCTCACCATCCACGGTGATTATTGAAACCGCCTGATATTCTTTGTGAATTTCGGCTGACGGATTCAGGATCTGATTCAAGAGTTTCNCGCCTTTAAATCGTTTTGTCACCTGCGATAAATCCGGACCGAGGTCNGCTCCCTTTCCATTGACCTTATGACATTGAATGCACCCGGCAANCGTAAACACCTCTTGTCCTCTCGCAACAGATCGGCCACCGAGATCATTCAGGTCGGGCACAAGATCTTTGGTCATCCACATTTTCACGAAGGGTCGAGTCGGTGCCTGCAATTCCGGGACTTCTGGCAGTTTAACTCCTTCGTTGGCAACGTGAATGACGCCGCGCATCACTTTCCAATGCCCNGGAAACGTACAGACGAATGGATAAATGCCACTCTCCGATGGCGCCTTGTAATAGACGGTATAGCTTCCACCGGGCGACAGTACTGGGGTTAGATAAATTACCCCCGGGTGTGTGGGAACGTAATTCAATGCTAACGCCTTTGGATCTGCTGCGAGTAGCATTGAGGCCTGACCAATTTCNTTCAGGTCTTCTCTCTGAAGGATAACCATATTGTGCGGCATACTTGGGTCATCATTTTTTACCTGGATAGCAACCAATTCACCNGGACTAACCCGTATGACGTTGGGATCGAATTTGAGTCCGGGGACTGCACGTACGGTAACCGCACGGATACCTTGCAACGTGCCATATTGGAATTTCAGTTTTTCCTGAGCCAGAATNCGCGGATCCACTGGAAGTTGTTCAGGTGTCGGAAATCTCTGTACAGATTCTTTCCAGTCTCTTTCAACATAGCCATCGAAGTCGGCGAANGGTTTCCCCAGATCAAATACTGANTAGTAAATATCCGTATCAAANACATTTGATGCATCAGACTCTTTGGCTGCAAATTGCGCAAACAGNTGGAATTGCATTACAGGTGCAAGCGAAGGAATCTCAATAAAGACCGACTTTCCATCTGGCAACAAATGGACAGAGGACACGCTAACCGGGTCATGTCCCCGTTGGCTCGCGTCTCTTGATGATAACTCTGACGAACCGTAGCCGGCGCTGTAGAGGTAATTCCATTGTTGGCAAAGTACATTTTTAAGCCTGATAGACTCAGGATCCAATCGACAGTTGTATCGAATGATAAACCCATTTCTATACGTCTTTACGTTGGTCGGAATGTAAAGCGGTTTGCCAGTGTACCGCACCCTCTGAAGACTGCCGACATCCTGAAAGTAGCATTGCCAGCCCGAAGANCCTGCAACGTAAAAGCTGCCATCGTGTTTGTTAAACTTTATCCTGTGAGCACCGGATAAAAAATCACCGGTCAATGGTACGACACCGCCCTGTGATCTCCCGTTTATTTCTTCTCGAAGCACAAGGTAATGCGTGCAATTCCCAAACGACGATCCTACGATTTTTCCAGACAGCGGCCCTAGCCGTTTGTCAGCGGGCAGAAAATCCAAACCGCCACTGGAATGATCAATTCCGCGAGGTACAAAACACAACGGCATTTTGAATCCATATTGACCAGCACCCTCACGTGGACCTCCTAGTCCATGAAAACTACCTGCTGCCGGTTCGTGGATCGCAGATGCCGGCGTCCAACTGCCTTCCTGCACAGTGGCTAACACCACGCCGCCGTCTCCACGCACACCAAGGCCATTAGGATTGCGAAGTCCGGAACCAAGCACTTGTACGGTATCTGTTTCCGGCAGGTACTTTAATACTCCCTGNACGGAGGAATCAAAATAGAAGTTTCCCTCGTCGTCCACATCAAGACACGTAACGACGTCGTGTCCGGGGTTTGTAATAAAGTCACTTGTTATGCACTCTACAAAGTCGATTTCATCATCGCCATTTAAGTCGTGTAGTCTGGTCAGCTGATCCCGGCCACTTACAACAATCTTGTTATCGACAACAACCAGCCCAAGAGGCTGACACAACCCCGCCGCAATTCGTTTCCATTTGTGGCTGGTGAATTCACCTTCGAGACCGTCTACAAGCCACACATCACCAGATAACGTGCACACAACGCATCTTCCATCGGGCAAAAAATCGACGCCNCCCAGACGCATCGGAGTGCTAAACGGGTTTGCCTTGCCAAAAGGAATCTCAATGGTATCGATAGCATAAGCACTATCCGATACACCATTTCTTCCATNCGTTGTNATGGACTGTTCAGCCCATNGGGCTGCTCCACCGATGGTAAGCTCTTGTAAGTCAATTGNCTTAGAGCTAAGAAATGACTTGGCGACCGACGTAAGCTCTTCGTCTGTTCCTTTAAGTATTTGCCATCGTATCGGTTTTTCGTGAAACCCATTGGATAGTTTTATTCCAACGGTGGTTTGCCCNTCTTTGGTTGAAGAGGTGAACTTGGCAAGCGGGTGTTCGGAGTCGAGCTGCACAATGACTCGCTCCTCACCCTGCTTCAACATAACCACCTGCGTTTTATCCATCATGGAAACGTATGCACGTTCCGCAGGCAGTCGGAACAAGATTAGCTCGGGTTCATCATGAACGATGCCATCCACGTCAAGCGTACGTGTTATCTGTTTTTCCGATCCGCGAACGTGATCTAATATCGTGGCCTTTCCAAGGCGGTACTTAAACACGACGTCATGTGCATGGCGAAAATATCCTAGAAAACGACGGTCAACGGCTTCACTTGTATTCCAATGAGACGCATGTAAATTCAGCCACTGATTTCCGCGGGGGGTTGCGTAGCTAAGTACTCCAAAGCGACTGCTACTAAACGACAACAACTCTCCGCTCCAGGTATCCGTAAATGTCAGTTGTTGTGTATCAAAGATTGCAGTCAGCGGCGGGTCCTCACTGACGACCACATTCACAGCCTTGTTCGTATTTTTTCCAAAGTGTGAAGTCAGTGCGGCACAAACTCCTCCCAGATCCATTTCATTCCAGGAGCCGTCAACACTCTTGGACTCCGGATACTGTCCCCAATGTCCAAATCGCCCATAGTCTAAACCTGGAAAAGCCGGAAGTATCTGTGGTAATTTCCTTCCACCTTCAAGATATGACTGCGCCTGAGTCTTGTAGAATCCGCGCAATCGGTTCTCCGGAAACGACTTAACCTGCTGACCGATAGCAAAGGATGAAATACCAAAAACAAAGAAACCGGTCGATAGAATCACGATAGCACGTATCAACTTAGGTCTTCCTTTTTTAATGATGTAATTTTTGTCTGGGCAAGCTTCATGTTATCCGCTTTGACTTCAAGCAACTAGAATGCGCGAAGAAGCGCATATTTATTCGTATTGGCGATTCACTGTACAAGGACCGTTCGCCGACGTGTTTGATTTTGCAATCGAGTCGGATAATCTACATATGTTTATGCCGGATATCACCAAGATCGAGAAAGAGTACGAAACCATCGAAGAAGGTGCGTACTTCATGGAGACACGAGAATTCAAGCCGCCCAAAACCCATACTTGTAAGATTACATTTGCCAAGTATGACCGTCCAAATCGCTGACGCGTTGAAGCGTACCAAAATCGACTATTTGACAGAGGCGAACGGCGAGTACGTCGCAAAAGTGAAAGAGAATTATGAACCACAAAATCCAGTAACGTCAACTGACTCCTCGGTGACTATAATTGGGCTCATCCAAGAATAACTTCTTTCCGACCATAAAAGACAAAACATGATCA
>PAXU01000073.1 GCA_002714565.1 Rhodopirellula sp. | reverse complement strand
GAAGATACCAGTGGCAATACCACCCCAGACACCACAAAGACCGTGAACAGGCCATGCGCCGACTGGATCATCGATCTTGGCTTTTTCAAGCATGATGATACCGGCGACAACTAGGAATCCAGCGACCAAACCGATCATAATCGCTTCTTCCTGAGTAACTCGATCACAGTTTGCTGTGATGNCGACGAGTCCCGCCAGAGCACCATTAAGTGCCATGGTTACATCAGGTTTTTTGAACAGGAACCAACCAAGAAGCATCGCTCCAACCGCACCAGCTGCAGCAGCAAGTGTTGTGGTAAGTGCGATAAATGCTGTTGCTGTTGCATTTGCAGATCCTGAATATGTCAACTGNCTACCAGGATTAAAGCCGTACCAACCGACCCAGAGGATTAATACACCTAGTGCAGCAAGTGTGATGTTGTGACCGGGGATCGGATTAGATTTTCCATCTTCTGAAAAACGTCCGATGCGTGGACCAAGCACAATTGCACCAGCAAGACCAGCGAAACCACCGACCGCATGTACAACAATAGAACCTGCAAAGTCCTGGAATCCATCCGCCGCTAAGGCACCTCCACCCCATTTCCAAAAACCACTAATCGGGTAAATGAGACCAGTCAAAACAGCACTGTAGATTAGGTAAGCACCAAACTTCATACGTCCGGCAACTGCACCAGAGACGATCGTTGCAGCGGTTGCGGCAAATGCTACTTGGAAGACAAAATCAGCATAATTGTCCCATCCACCTGCATCGCCTGCAGCAACGCCTGCTGCTCCACCGTGACCAAACCATTTCCCTTCGTAGTCCCCACCTGGATACATTAGTGCATAACCAACTAGCCAGAAAAGCAAAACACCTACGGAGAGGTCCATCACGTTCTTGAACAGAATATTAATCGTGTTCTTAGATGCGTTGAGCCCGACTTCAAGCATGGCAAAACCAGCTTGCATGAAGATAACCAACACAGCACAAAGAAACATGATTAACGTATTGATCGCATAATCATTATCTGCCTTGTACAGATCGAGTTCGGTTTCCACTCCTTGTGCATCGGTTGAGATTATTTCAGCTGTAGACTCACTTGAATCTACTGCTTCTGCGATCTCTTCAGTCGCAGCGTCTTCTTGAGCAAAGGCGATATCCGTGGTCAGTGTATTGACCGCGAAAAAGCCAAATAATAGTAACAAAAGGTTTGGCCGCAGCCACCGTCTTGTGGCCAATGAGGTTTGCATTTGATTGCTCCGTAATTCCAGAAGGATTTTCAGCCGATTAACCCTTGTCCTCGGCTGTGTCTCAAAAGTGACAAAAGTTTAAATTACAATTCCGATTGCACGTCTTTCGCGTCCATGCACTTGGCGTGAATACTTTTTCCTTGTTGATGCAAAAGCCGTGCCATGAAACGGCTCGGATGCCTTGGTTTGCTATGTCTGTAACGGACCCAGTGATTACAGAAAGTACTCAAAAACAAGTGTTAAATTAGCATTTCAGGTGAGCCATTAGAAAAGAATCGCTTTTTTGAAATAATTACAATCGTGCTTGCTTATTGAGCGGGATGTCTATCTTTTAAGCAGCAGACGACCAACAAATAGGCAAAATGCGATTTGTTTTCACGGAGAATTGCCCGCATCCAATTGCTTCGTCTCCAAGGGTTCCTCGCAATATGGTGCGGTTGGGAATGCCCAAGTGCCTGTAACCGCAGGGCTCAGCGCAGCTGAACCCGCAAGACCTGTCACTGGAACGCACTCTCTTAGCCGCCATCCTGTATTACCAGCAGTACGCTATCACTCACCGCCGTAGCCCGTCGATTGGTACATGCAGCCGGATACAGACATGTCTCCCCCATATTCAGAAGGCTCGTACTTGGATCGCGAGCCAATTCAACGGCCCCTTCTAATACCGAGACGATTTGAAATCCACCGTGGCCATGAAAGTCGCATTCGCTACCCGCAGTCACCGTCCATCGCTGCAATTGGAATTGTTCACACTCTACAAGCACTTCGCGGATATCATCGATTCGTTCGGATTTTTGTAATCGAACGGGCCCTTTTTCGAAATCCGTCACTTCGAGTGATTGCTTGAAATGTAAGTCTCGCGGTTTGCCATCCGCGCCGAGCCGATTCCAATCGAATAGGCGAAACGTAGTATTACTCGCTTGCTGAATCTCCGCGATCACAAGTCCGTCGCCAAGAGCATGAACTGTTCCTGCAGGAATAAAAATACAATCACCGTCGGCGACCTCAATTTCATTTAACACATCCGCTACCGTGCCAGTATCGATTGCATTCTCGAGGTCCTTCTGCGTGGTGCCATGTTTGAGTCCGGCGTACAGGAGGCTTCCAGAGTCAGCATGAACTACCACCCAAGCTTCCGTTTTGCCAAGGTCTGGCGGATCCATAATTTGCGCATATGCATCATCAGGGTGGACCTGTACACTCAGCGTCTTATTAGCATCGAGAAATTTAAAGAGCAACGGAAAGCGATTGTGTTGTTTTGTACCGAATAACTCTTCTGGCAGTTGTGATACGAGGTCGCCAAGTGACATCCCCGCATGTGGTCCAGAGCTGACGATGCTTTGTCCATCTCGGTGGTCGACGACTTCCCAGCTCTCGGCATAGTCGTTTTCACTGCCGATGGGCTTGCAGAGCATCGACCCGAGACGTCTGCCACCCCAGATATACTGTTTGAGGATCGGTTCAAAACGAAGAGGGTAGTCAAGATGTGCCATACGACTAAATCATGAAGTCAACGACTTTTGAATTACTGCTGCTAGCAANGATTTCACTAGTGTAGCGTATCTATTTGCGAATAGAGAATTGCAATTCCCGATGCGTATGGACTACTAGACACGGCAAGTTGCGCTGNTATTATCGAAGTATCAGATGCAAGTGAAAACCCTTGTGACAAGCGGATTTCAAGGCATTTGTAATCAGCTGGTGCGGCAGCTTCCTTCCGTATGCCATGAGATCAAGTAACCGGTGTCAAAAACCCTTAGAAATTGAATCTCTCTGCAGGCAACAAGTCACGATTGCGTACCCGACAAATTCAGAATGACGAAAAGATAGCGTCACATGGCTAAGAATCCAAAGGAAGATCTGTTTGCCGAATCAACGATGACGTTTGGCGAGCACCTNGAAGAACTACGTGTCAGGCTTGCCAAGGCCCTGATCGGTGTAGTTATGGGCATTGCGATCGGCCTGTTCGTAGCTGACTGGGTCGTTGAACGCATCCAGGATCCGCTCAAAGCNGCGCTGACAGATTTCTATTCCATCAAGGAGATGGAGGAATTCAAAGAAAAGGGCGTCGCAATTGATACCGAATCGGCACGTGCTCTGATTGAAGAGGAGGGCATGATCGCGGATATGATGAATATCGAGTTGGATCAGCTCATTCTTCGACTCAAGGAAGCATCACCAGATCAACTCGGGGTGATTCAGTACCTGCCGTATTCATTCGTGTCAACGGATTTTGCACCGGCGGACGGTCTGGCGGAAACTGTCGCACCGTATCAACCCTTTTTCGCCCAGATTCAAGCAGAGTCAGCAAAAGCTGATTCGCTTGGCGGCGCTGTTCTTAGCTATCTTGACGATCAACAGCAGTCAATCGTAACGTCACTTGCATCCGAAGAAAATAACAGCACGATGCAAGATGCACTCGGAATCATGAATGCACTTGCAAACGATCCAACGCTAGTGGACGGTGCGTTAANGCCACACNTGGATGCTGTCACCGATGCGATGTCAGACCTGGAAGCATCGCAACGTGTCAAAGATTCTGTGCAACAAATGCAGGATCGTATTGAGAATGAAACGTCCGATGAGCAAAAGTCATCGCTGACACGTCGTCTCAATCGATTTGTCTTATGCCGAATCTTCCCTGAGTATTTGAGGACTCCACGGCCGGCGACNATTGAAATCCCGGTATGGAAGAAGATTGATATCAAGGTCCAGACGCTCAATGCTCACGAAGCGTTCATGATCTGGTTAAAAGCGGCAGTGATTGCAGGCTTTGTCGTGGCAAGCCCATGGGTTTTCTTTCAGCTATGGGCATTTGTGGCTGCAGGGCTATACCCACACGAACGCCGATATGTTTACATCTACCTACCATTTAGCACGATTCTGTTTCTCGGTGGCGCCTGCGTTGCGTTCTTCCTCGTTATGCATCCTGTGTTGGACTTCCTATTCAGTTACAACCGCATGATGAAGATCGACCCGGATCCACGTATCAGTGAATGGCTGGGATTCGTGCTGTTCCTGCCGGTTGGTTTCGGAATTGCATTTCAATTGCCGCTTGTGATGCTCATGCTCAATCGGATTGGAATTCTCACGATCGAAGCATATTTATCAAAGTGGCGAGTGGCGGTACTTGTTATTTTCGTGGCCGCCATGTTACTTACTCCTGCTGATCCGGTGAGCATGCTNATGCTGGCCGTTCCACTGACAGCGCTCTATTTTCTGGGGATTCTACTTTGTAAGTGGATGCCACGAACCAAGAACCCGTATGAAGAAGGCTACGACCCGGACTAGTCCGGCTTAGTCCAGATCACGGTCTGCGCTAACCTGATGCCAAGTATTACTGTGCAAGTCTGCANTCNTTAGCGCAAAAAAGAAGACAAGATGGCCAAACGCCGACAAAAACATGATAGAGCCTCAGCGCCCGCCTCTGCGGTACAGGATCCCCGCGGAATTAGGTTGCAGCGTGTATTGGCGTCTGCTGGTTTTGGCAGCCGTAGGNCGTGTGAAGAGATTATCACCGATGGTCGGGTCCAGATTGATAAAAAGGTCNTAACTGAACTTGGAACGCGTGTAGATCCCAACACGCAGACGATCAAGGTGGATGGCGAGACACTTCGCCGACCGCGGTTGTCGTATTACATGGTGAACAAGCCGCTCGGCGTGCTTTCCACCAATTCTGATCCGGACGGACGATCTCGGGTCATTGACTTGATTGGCGATCGGAAGCATCTTTTCCCAGTCGGTCGCCTCGATAAAGAGAGCCAGGGTCTGATTCTTGTAACTAATGATGGTGACCTAGCTTACAAGCTGACTCATCCAAAATTCCAGGTACCCAAGACGTATCAGGTACGAGTTGCCGGCGTCATGCGAGATCGTGATATCAAAAAAGTAACCGGCGGGATTTATCTGTCNGATGGNTTTGCTCGGGTTGAATCGATTCAAATCAAACGCCGTCATAAGCAGAGTACGGATCTCGAGATGATTCTGACCGAGGGAATCAACCGGGAAATACGACGTGTGCTTGCCCGTGTTGGACACAAAGTGCTCAGTCTCAAGCGGGTTGCGATTGGACGATTAAAACTTGGCTCNATCAAACCNGGTGATTATCGTTTGCTGGAGCCTCAAGAAGTAAAACAGTTGATGCGTCTTGTTGAAGGTGACAATACATCCACTGGTGGTGGGCGACCGGAACGCCGACCGTCTAATCGAAGTTCAACCGGTAATCGAAGCCAGTCGAAATCAGGATCTGCGAGATCGGGGAGATCAGGACCTTCGAATTCAAGAAGTACAAAACGAGGTAATACGAATAGAAAGTCTTCAGGTACAAGACGTGCCGCATCCAAATCTGGTAAAAACAAGAGTTCTGATGGTAGCTCCTCAGGAACCAAGCCATCTCGTCGCGGAGAAGCTCGTGTATCGGACAATAAGCAGCGGTCACGCAGTGCGACGAAGAAGAGAACCGTGAGAAAAGCTACCTCACGAAAAAGCTCGTCACGACGACGATCAAAGAATACTCGCACAAGGAGTTAGCGAATCTATGGCCAATCCACTGCATGCGGACTTTTATGCAGATCAGGCCGTGCAACGGACTGCAACTATCATCGATAACCAAAAGATGGCGGAAGGTACGTTTCGAGTACGTTTCAAGTGTCCGGAAATGGCCAAAGTTGCGTTACCCGGACAATTCCTGATGTTGCGGATCAATGATCGCAATGACCCGCTTATTGGTCGCCCACTTGCTTTTTACGANATTCTCCCGGATGAATCCGGAGAGCCATCCTTGATTGACGTGATGTACATCGTCAAAGGAAATCTGACAAGCAGATTAGTTGACTGCCAACCTGGCGAGAAAGTTGACATCTGGGGGCCGCTAGGTAACGGTTTCGAACCAATCGATACGGATCACCTCGTGATGGTTGCCGGTGGTATCGGCCAAACACCATTCCTTTGTCTGGCAAAAGAGTATCTGGGTACACAGTCATTTGGGCGGGAGCTTGCATCAGCAAGCAAGATCACGTTTTGCTACGGTGCAAGGCGTAACGACCTGCTCGCAGGTGTGGAGGATTTCGAAGCACTGGGTATCGATGTCAGACTTTGCACTGACGANGGTTCCNNAGGTCATCATGGTCTCGTTACTGATTTGCTAACCCAGGTCATCAACGAGCGACCGGATGGGTCAACCATGCAGGTTGTTTGTTGCGGTCCGGAGCCAATGATGGAGGCTGTTGCCGCTGTTTCATCTCAGCACGACATTCCATGCAGGGTATCGCTGGAAACCCCGATGGCGTGCGGTATCGGAATTTGTTTCAGTTGCGTCACCAAGGTCCAGATGGATGACGGAGACTGGGACTTCAAACGCACGTGTGTGGATGGCCCGGTGTTTTGTGCTGAGAAGATTGTGTGGCACTAAGAGTCACTCGCCAGAGTACTCGCTTATTTGTTTTCGCAAATGGCTCTGACCAATCCGTCCATCGTATATTCGCTTGCCTCTATTTCAGGTGACTTTCCGAGGCCTCGGAGCGTTTCGCTCGTAATCGGGCTGATGCTAGCGAACTGTACATTTCCAGCGTGCGGACCAAGTAGATTCATCACGCTTCGGGCAATTGCCGAGCTGCTTACCGTTACCAATGTCACTTCTCCGGATGCCAGCTTCTGCTCAATTTCCGGTAAAAGTGATTGTGTATCGTTACTGTTGTAAACCACAACCTGATCTACCGCTCCACCTGCACTGACAAGGCCTTCTGATAAGACCTCACGACCACGGTTGGCACGCAGTAGCAAGAAACTCTCGCCTTGCTCCGCGTGAGGCTTAAGGCTTTCAACGAGCGATTCCGCTCGATATTCGACGGGGATTAAATCCGCTGNGATGTTAAACTCGCCGAGTGTTCTGGCTGTGCCCTGTCCAATGGCAGCAACTTTGTTACCGGCGAGAGACCGGGTATCTAAACCGAGTTCAGATAAACGTTTAAAAAAGTGGCGGACGCCATTGCTACTTGAAAACACAAGCCAGTCATATGTACCGATATTGGAAATGGCGGAATCTACATCTGCCCACGAGTCCGGTTTGCTGATCTCAATCGCTGGTTGACTAAGAACTTGCGCACCGAGTTGCTCGAATTGATCAATGAGATCTTTAGATTGTGACTCGCTGCGTGTTACGAGAATAGTCTGTCCAAACAACGGTCGAGATTCAAACCATGCCAGCATTTGAGGGGCCTGTGCAACATCTCCGATAATGGTCAGTACTGGCGGTCGAATTGCAGGCGGGCCGGCAAGTCTCACGGGTACTTCCTCCAGTGTACACCGGATGGTCTGTTGGTCGTGGCATGAAATCCTTCGGATAACCATGGCTGGGGTATTGGCCGGCCTGCCATTTGCTATGAGCTTGGTTACCCATTGTTCGGAAGTCGTTACTCCCATGTAGAACACAAGGGTACCAGGGAATCTTGCAAGGGCTTCATAGTCCAGCAGTGAGTCCTGTTTTTCCGGGTTCTCGTGCCCAGTGATTAAGGCTACCGCTGAAGCTAGATCACGGTGGGTCAGTGCCGTTCCTGCGTAGCCAGCAGCTGCAAGGGCCGCTGTGATTCCGGGGACGATTTCAAATGAAATATCGGCTTCCGCTAACACGGTTGCTTCTTCGGCCCCGTGTGCAAACACCGATGGGTCGCCACCTTTTAAACGTACAACGGACTTACCTTGAATCGCGAGATCAACCATGGTCTGGTTGATTTCATCCTGAGACCAGACGCGTGTCTTGCCGTGTTTTCCCAGGCAAAGTAATTCGGCGTCCTTGTGCGCGTGTCTAAGAATATGTGGATTGACCAGGTAGTCATATAAAATGACGTCGGCAATTGCGATACACTGCACACCACGTAATGTGATTAGTCCCGGGTCACCAGGCCCAGCTCCGACGAGATACACTGATCCCGTAGATTGCGAATCAGTGGACATGGTGTGTATGCTTTCTGAAGCGACAGTTGGTACGGTAGATTTGCAGCTGTTTGCTAAGCCAAAGGACAACTACGATTGAACATCGAACCAAGTGAATCTGCAAGTAAGCATGCATCAACCCCTGATTATTTACAGGGCTTAAGTGTCAGTCAGCGCAGACGTATACACGAGAAATTCGAAACGGCATTAGGCTACCTCGAATCGGATCCGCCCCAACGGGAACGTGCTGTTTTGTACTTGCAGCAGTGCATTGAGAGTGATCCGGCCGGTGCCGCATACGTGCACACTTATCTAAATGTACTCTTCCAGCTGAAAGAGACGGAATTCAGCAGCAATAACGGAAAAAAACGGGGCTGGTGGAGGCGGTTCATCGATTCACTTAGCACGTCAGCTGTTGAGCGTGCGTTGGATGCATCGGACTATTCCACGGCACTTGTTACAGCCCTGAAGCTGTTGAGAGATACACCGTCAAATCTGACTCTTCTCTTCATGGCCGAATCCGCTGCTGCCAAACTGGAATTGCAGGATACGCGCTGGTGCCTTTTGGAGTATGCGTACCTGGTGGGTATTGATCAAGCCAAAGTGTTTGAAAAGATGCTCGGAGCTATCCTCGACGGGGGTCGGTTCGACCAGCTTTCAGAAGTGGCTCGGAAGATCTCCGATGAAACAGAAATGTCGCGACACTGGAAAGAGATTCTAAGTGTTTGTGAATCCCATTTTGGAAAGTCGACTGCAAGTGACTTTCCCAAGGTTTCAGGTTTAGTCGATGATTCAGAAATCCTCTGTACCTGTGAAAACTTGCGCGAGAGTGGGGATATCAGCGTTGCAATTCGATTTGCAGAAGAGGCCATATCCAGTCGATCAGGCAACGTCGCACTCAAGGCAGTGTTGGACAATCTGCAAATTGATTTGGCGGTAAAGCGAGTGGAGGCCGCATTGCAGTTACACAACGACGATTTGTTACCTCGAGGTGAAGAGCTTATCGAGGATCTCCAAAACGAGGCCATACGAGTTGAATTGGATATTGTCGCTCGCCAGGCTGAGCTTGCAAATCAAGACCCGGATCTAATCAGCAGGCTAGTTGACCTGTTAATGCAGGCCGGAAACTATTGGGAAGCCATTAAGCAGATCGATGCATTCACAAAGAATGACAATCCAAGCCTGCGATTACAGTTCAATTTAGCGAGGTGTCGTCAGCATGTGCGTCAATTCGATATGGCGATGGAATCTTACGAGGCCGCGATTCAATCACTACTGGATCTTGGAATTACAGACTGCTGTGATTGGACAACTTCAGCCATACAGGACGCAATCCAGCTAGCCGATGCGATGGAACGACAAAAACAGGTAAATAGATGGAAAGAAATCGTAGAATCGATAGCAAAAGTCGATTAATCTTTGCGTATTTGACGGCTAGACAAGGTCCGGTTTTTCGGCGATATTTGAAGTTTCCCACCTTAGTCTTATATCAAGGTGTGCGAAAACTAATTCCATGACTCAAAGATTGATACAAATTACCAATTAAGTAATGCCACATACACTCAGCGCAAAAAAACGACTTCGCCAAAACATAAAACACCGTGATGCAAATCGCGCTCGGATTAGTGACCTTCGTACTCATATCAAGAAAGTTCGAACCGCTGCAGCCGCGTTGCAAGGTGTTCGTGCAGAAGGTGGTGATGGGGCTGCGGAACTTGAGTCTCTTAATGAACTCTATCGCCTAACGCAAAAGAAACTCGATCGCGCTGGCGCTTCGAGTTTGATTCATCGTAATAAAGCGTCACGATTAAAGAGTCGCTTGCAGGCATTGATCAAACGTTCAAAGGCTTAAGTAGCCGGTATTGCGTGGCATAACTACTGTTAGTGGCAGTATTCTTTTTCTAACTCAAGTTCAAAGTGCGCTGTCGAGTTAGCGCTGATAGATAGGCAGGAATGCCTGGTCCAATTGCATCATAATTAGATTGCAACTTGTCACGTAGATAGGACCGATATTTCCTGTCCAGCTTCCATTGTCAGTCTGCTCGTTGACGATTTTCGTATAGAGCTTGTCGCGGAATGAATCCCACTCGTTTTTACCCTGGCGATACACCACCTGTGAATAGTACAGATATGTGTAATGCCAATGACCAAATGTGCGATTGTTGCCGGTGATGTTATGCAAATACTGCTTCGCATATTTCATCATGTCGGGTACATTTTCGCTGTCGTAATCACCGGCGTTATAAAGTGTTGCGAGTGCCGCTGCTGTAATGGCCGGGCGGGAGCTACCTCGGTTGCGACTGCTGTATGAAATTCCGCCATCGGCATTTTTGCACTGATAGATGTACTTTTTCGCCTTATCGATGATCTCTTTGGGAACGGGAATGCCGGCATTGCGACAACCGCGTAGTCCCTGTACCTGAGTGATCGTCGTACTACCTTCGTCAAAGTTGTTTCCATCTTTGGCGCTTACATATCCCCATCCACCAGATGGCGTTTGGGCTTTGCCGCTGAAATCTGCAGCCCGTTTTAGTATGTCGATGAGTTCTTCCCGGCGTTCGATGTCTTCTTCTTCACCGAGTACCTGAGATAGGAACAGCATGGAGAATCCATGGCCGTATGTATAGCGGTTATCAGACAGCGGGTCGCCGATAAGGCCGTTACTTCGGGATTTCGTGGTGAGGTAGTCCACACACTTTCGGATAGCACTTGCATAAGGACCTTGTGTCGTTGTTGATCCTGACATCAGCAGTGCTGTTCCGCCAAGCGCCGTCATTGCAGTCGGATAGTTCCCGGCGGTCCAGTGCCCCAACGACGACTGACTTCGCTTAATCCAATCAAGACCTTTCTTGATGCATGTCTTCCATGCAGGTACTTGTTTTGCGGCATTCGCAGGTTTTGAAAGGAAGCCCGGCGCGGTGGATGCTAAAGCAAGTGAACCGAGTGCTTGCCGCCGACTTAATTTGAATTTTAGGTCAGACTTCATTTCTTTTAGATTCCTGAATCTAAGATACCTGCGTATCATTCTACACGAATTGTAAATCGCGAGAATAGCTATCCGAGACTGTGGTCGCGTGCGGTGGTAGGCCCTGCGGGTTCGGCTGCGCCGACATCCGCGGTTGCATGCACATAGTCGCCTGAGGAAAGAGTCTACTCAGACATGATCATGCGGCGTTTGTTTTGATTTTGCAGTAGCAACTGCAGTACATCAGTGCGGATGGTGCCATCTTCATTGATTAGCAGTTGTGGATTGGGTTTGATCTGCCGGGAGAGTTTTTCCTGCCACTGATTCACAATGAATTGCTGTGAGCTTCTTCTGTTCGTTGCCGGCGCGATGAAGTGATACTTGGAATCATCCAGAATACTGCCAATGATATCGAGCTGAGAGATTGCATATGCACTGACAAAACGCGTCGCGGAGTATTCATCGTTAAGTAATTGGACAAGAAGCGGTAGTCGCCATCCGGTTCGAGATGTCTTAAACGTCTCAGTCCAGCCCATGTGCCAAGCCAGGATTGTACGCTGGGCAGCATCTCCTTGGAGTAACCAAACGATACTTGCTGCTACTTCGTTAAACGGCTCAGGAATTTCCGAAGGTTCATGGTTGTACCATTCCGCGAGTTTCTCAACGGTCCAACCAAGCGTCTTATCGAGATGACACAGGTTACATGCATTGGGTTTGTCAGATTGCATTGCCGAATCAAATTTCGGAGAGTCGATTCTGTGACTGCGCAGTGCGCCCATCAATGCATACGACGTGTGAGGCATATGGCAATTCATGCAGTCGCTACCTGACGAAGTGGATTTGTGATGTGTGTGTGCAGTCAGTGCTTCTACCTGCGCGTATTCCTGATGACATTGAAGGCAGGCTTTATTTCCATTGAACTCAGGTGCAAGCTGATTATCTGCACTGACGTAGTTATGCATGCTGTGACATGAAATACACGTTGCCTCACCTACGGTGTAACACTTGGACATAACAAGACCCTGTAACTCCCGTCCGCCAATTCGCACGGTTCCATCGTTCCAGTACATATCCTGATAACGTTGTACTTTCTCAGGCGCACTGTTTTCACCAATTAATTCCTGATGCTCCTCTAGGTTCATACCCGGTCGGAAACTCTTACCCTCTTTGGCATAGTGTGCCGGATCATTCATTTCGAAATTGCTGTGGCACTGACCGCATACATGTAACTGTCCTTTTGCATCGAGACGTGCGGGATTAACGATGGAATCGTCTTCACCGGTAAATGCTGAAACATCGGTCAGACCGTTCGGAGTGTGTTTGTCCACGTGAGGTTTCCCAGGACCATGACACGCTTCACATGAGATTCCGAATTCCGCCACCTTGGTCTTGTATTGGTAAGACGTCTCAGATTGTTGAGGTTTGCCAGCGACGCTATGACATGCTATGCATTCGCTGTTCCAGTGTGCTGGTGGACGTCCCATCGTCGGATGCACAATGAATGAATCCTCGTACGGAATCCATTCCTTCTGATCAATCTGATAGACCCACGGGAACAGGCGCATTTCATTGGCGCGTGTTGGGCTTGCCATCCAAAACATTTGCATTTTGTGGCTACCGGTAGTCATCAGGATTTGCTGTTCAGTCATCGGTGGATTACTGATGAGTCGAACATCTACCAAGTCATGTAATCGCGAGAATTCCCAGTCAGGATCTGGCGTTTGCACCCAAAACTGCTCATCCTTTTTGAACACCTTGTAGCTGGTAAGTCCGATTTTTAAATTTCGACCATCAAAAGGCGCCTTGATCGTCCCGGTATCGACTAGTTGAGTCATCGTTCGATGATATGAATCGTGCCATGTTGCATGTTGCTGTTGATGGCATTTAACGCAGGAATCTGAGCCAACGTAGCCATCTTCAGTATGGATGGTAGGAACTGGAGCAATGTTTTCCATTTGAGAGACTTGCTCGGAATCACTCTGTGAATCTTGTTGTGCAGCACCTTCAGAATCTGACGAGCTGTCATCGCTTGAGCAACCGAGCCAAAGTATCAGGCATGATAGCCCAAACAGTACGGGTATAAAACGACTTGTAAACCAACGCTGAGCGCAGTCATCATGACTTGTTGAGTTGGAAAACTTGTTCATCTCAATAACGGTGAGAATGGTGATGCAAAACGTGATAAGTGTCAGATTGTAGTTTGGATAGTCACAGCGATGACAGATTAGTACTTCGGAATAGGGATACGAGGCGTACCAGGCGGTAACGGTGGCCGTCGTCTTGGTGCCCGGTAGTCTGGGATAATTTCCATACCAAATCCACGAGCTAACTCCACCTCTGCTCGTGCTGACCATGCTGTACCAGGATGCCGTTCTATTACCAGTTCGAATAGCTCGGTTGCTTTATCAATATAGGGTTGACTGATATCCGGTGTAACAAGATTAGTTGTCGTTCTCATGTCCCAATCAACCAAACGAAGGTTAGGCGGTTTTACTGCAGGAACAACGGGTGGATTTCTCATGAAGGCCTCGAGTGCAGCACCGTATTCATAAATGCGGGCCTGGTAGCCAACGATTTGGGCATAGATGAGGTCGTAGTTTGCCTGCCACCGGCGCGAAGTTTCCTTGGTGCGCAATTCATACGCTTCTTCCATCATCTTCTGTGCCCTGGCAAGGTAACGCAGGTAAATAATGCAATTCTGTTGCTCCTCTCTTGCTTGAGCAACAAATTGCTGGGCATTGATCGAAAAACTCATGCGGACTTCCGTCACATCTCGCACGTCTTCTCGCCATGGATTTAGATCCGTTATTACTTGCCAGATTAGTGTTCTCATGGGTAGTTCACCGCGCAGAGAGAGCTGTTCGAACCGACTGCTTAGATCCGGTAAGTATGGGCGCATGGCTTCTAGTTCATACCGTCGCTTATCAGCCTGGCCATTTACCTGATCTACCTCTACTGTTGGCAGCATAAAGAAGATGCCATTGGTTTCCACAGACATACGGCACTGCTCATAGGGTCCGAATCCAGAAGAAAAGGCATCTCGACGTCGACGGAAGCCATTTGTTTGCAGTTGTTCTACGAAGGCAGTTTCGGGTCCACGATCAACTTGAAGCCAGTGCACGTCGCCCGTCTGCGGGTGTCGCCATCGCATGTAAGTGTAGGGATAACCAAAGATGGCCTCACGGCCCAGTACATAGATTCGGCAACCAACACTTTTCGCGGTGTTGATAGCCTGCTCAAGCATAGCATTGTTTGTTTTCCGTTCACCGCTTTCATCGGTGACGAGGATGATTGCCATTTGCCGATTTTTTACATAGTCTCGATGATCGACCACCGTAGCGATGACCGCTTCACACATTCTCTCCAATCCGGAGGGATCTACAGGCACGGCATCGATTGCTTCTCTAATGAGATCGACATTACCCGTCGGCTTTTTGGTATGCCGGATGTAACCGCTGCCATAACTGGTTACGGCTGTCCATAGATGATCGCTGTCGGATTTTTCGGTTAATCCCAATTCTACGTAGACGCGATTAATTCGCTCTCGAATTTCTTGCTGGTCTCCCTTCATGCTTACCGATTGGTCAAACATCCAGGTGACCAATACATCGCCTCGGTCGAGCATCCAGATTAGCTCTTGCGTAATACGATCCATCGCTTGGTCGTAGTTGTCGACCACTTGCCGAGGGTTGCCAAGCGTACCTTCAGGCACTTCGTCCAGAAGCTGCTCAGTCGGGAAGTCCAAAAATGCTTCGCTTGGACCTTCAATTTCAATTACTGGATTGAGTGCTTCCATGACGACGGGATCAAGCTGCGGTGCAGTGAAGGCGGCCGCGTTGGCACCGTTTTCAACGCCTACCGCTTCACCCTTGGTCAAGTTGTTATTGGTAAGTGTTTCAGAGGGGTCGGTAACGACATCCAATTCGACTGTAATCAGTTCATCGACTTCGATTTCTTCAACCGGTTCAGTGTCAAAGACGATTTCGTTTAACGAGCTGAGGATGTCCGGAGTAACCGTAAACACACCAAGCGCAACGAGCAGGGCGGTATGTACGATCATGGAAATACCGAGGGATCCGATATTTGCAAGTGAGCGCGATTGGGACTGTGGCTGGTCGTCGACAACCAGCTCTGCGGCCAATTCATGCTCGATATGTTCGTTTACCACTGCCATACGTGAATTATAGTGCAAATCTCATATCAATCTTCATTGATTATCATCGACTCTTAAAGCATCGATTTCATCCTTACAATCGTCAAAGTCTGTAATAAATCCACAGATTCTCAGTGGATTAGACCGTCTGCCGTTACCTAATCTTCAGTTCCGTTTCTCCAGATGGACGATAAGTGTTGATGAGTTGCGTTGTCGTGTGATTAGCCCAACGGCTTTGTCACAGCATTAATCAGTGCATTTTTTCGACACTTACACATGATTGCACCTATAACACAACAAGGTCTGGTCGTTGTTTCGATTGAGAATCATGCGACTGGTTCAAGCCTCGCAGGACAACAACGTATCGTATTGCGATTGAACGCTTTCTTATCTGAACGAATGATTCCAATAACCTGGTTTAGTCGTTACGAGGCATTTGAAGACCTTCAGGTTATATCCGACACCTTGGTCGATCATCATGAAGCCGCCATTCTTGCGGACAATCATTGGTGTAGTAATCAGGTAGACCGGCGGGCTTTTAATGAAGAACTGTCGCTTCGGTGTGAACGCTTGCACGCAATTGGGGCACGGGTGTCAACCGTTGCAATTGACGAAGGCTTGCCGGCGGACTCGCTCGATATCCTGGTTAAGCAACGTATTTCATTAGTACGTGATTTAAACGACACAACGTCCAGTGCAGTGCGCGGGCTCCAACCCTTTAATGATGATTCGAAACGGTACGGTATCTGGAAATTGCCCGCACCCTATACGCTGACCGAGTTGACGCAGCGTAACGTGCGAACCGTGGTCGCTCGCCGACAGATGGTTAAGCAACTTCACCGGGGAAATTGTGTGCATCTGAATATGCAGCTCGGTCAGCTTATGGATGCGGCAGGCTGGAAACGCGCCGTTCAACTGATTGTTCAGTTGAGCCAAATGAGAGATCGTGGACGCATTCAGATTTCACCTGTAAACAGTCTTTGCTACGTGGCGCGTCGCGTGGTACAGAAGAGCCAATCGCACTCGGATATTCGCCCCGCGGCTTGATGCTACGTGTGATTGGCAGGTCTACTTAATTGCAATGTTTAGATGCCAGGTTCATCTTCACGCAGCTGTTTACGAAGATCAGCAATGATTTCACGTGGTACGAATCGTGCTAGAGTTTCATCATCTGAAAGGCTGGCGATTTGCTTAATCAATGTGCTCGAGACATGCGCGTAATCTTCATCGGCCATTAGAAATACTGTCTCAATGCTTGCATCAAGGCGTCGGTTAGCCATCATCATGGTGAATTCTCCCGCGAAGTCTGTCAGCGGACGTATTCCACGTACCATGGTCGTTGATCCGATTTTACGGACGAAGTCGACAGCCAGTCCGGTAAACGTGCGAACCTCTACGTTATCCCAGCTAGACACCACACGCTCTACCAGAAACTTGCGATGCTCGGGTGAGAACAATTCTTTCTTTTCAGTGTTTAAACCGATGCCAACGACGAGTCGATCAAAAAGCTGTTGACTGCGTTCGATGATGTTCACGTGCCCTAACGTGATGGGATCAAATGATCCTGTATAAACGGCTGTTCGTTCTGTCATGTTGGTTTCCTACATGTCGTTATAATTGCAATAACTTCATGAGCCTAGAGATCTAGCCTAGAGATCCAGATTCGATGATTTCGATGAGGCCATCGAAATCCGAGCTGTTGTTATAGGCATGTGGACTGATTCGCAGTCGTCCTCCACGGTGGCTAAGTGCAATGTTTCTCGCAGTGGCTTCACGACGTATGGCCTTTAAGTCGCTGCCTGGTACATCAAAGCTCACAATGCCGCTTTCGTGACCAGGAGTGCGGTCGGTGAACAGTTCAGCCCCGGCATTTATCAATCGGTCACAAGCCGTTTCTGTTAGTTGTATCACTCGCTCACCTACGGCTGAACTAGCCGGGCTCGTCCCCTTGCTTATCAAGAGTTCCAGGCTGGCACCAAGTGCAAGAATCCCCACCATGTTCACAGATCCGCCTTCGTATCGACGTGCTTCGTTGCGAGGTGTCCAGTCGAGCGTGTCAAAATCAAATGACCTTGCCACACTACTCCAGCCAACACCGAGAGGACGTAGCGTACTGAGATGCTCTTTTTTTAGGTAGAAAAGCCCGGCACCCTCTGGGCCTAACATCCACTTGTGTCCATCNGCTGCGACGAAGTCGACATCTAAATATTTCGTATCCAATGGAAAAACGCCCAGACCCTGAATTGCGTCAACCATGACGAGTATGCCGCGGCGGTGCGCTTCTTGAATGATCGGTTTTAAGTCGAGTCGCCAACCGCTGGAAAATGACACCCAGCTGATCGAAATTAGTCGTGTGCGNTCGTCACATGTATCAAAAAGTCTATTGATATCGGGTACGGGGCCATCAACAGACACAAGTCTTGCTTCGACACCACGCGATGCAAGATTCAGCCACGGATAGGCATTGGTCGGAAACTCATTACTGAAAGTGACGACATTATCTCCATCCGTCCATGGAAACCCCTCGGCAACGAAGTGGATTCCCATTGTTGTATTGCCAACAAAGGCAATCTNATCCAATTTCGCGTTGATCATCGAGGCAGCCGTTTGACGGATTCTCTCGACTTCCGCAGCCCATTTTGGCCAAATGAGGTCGCCTTGCTCACTTGCTTCTTGATTCCAACGTGTGACTCGATCTGCAGCAGGTCCACTGAGCGGCGCTACAGCGGCATGATCCAAATAGGATGCATGCGCNACCACTGGCATCTGTTCACGCATCTGTTTCCAAGGGTCGGTTGTCATTTACTTTATTATGGAATTGATATTTGAAATAAATGGCCTAGTTTTATATGTCTGGCATGAATTGCGTTCAGCACATCCATGCCCGTTACCCAACAGACTCTCTTCAGGTTAACCCATTACACCATGCGTTGGGCATCATATTGATTTTGACGCAGTAGATTTGTTATGGCATAAATGCACATATCAGCGATGGTTTATGGGTCCAGCCTAAAAAAATGAATTCCCTGTCCACAAACAGGCGATAATGTAATTACACTACTAACTCGCATTGCGTGGATATATAGAATCAGACTAGAGTGACAAACAATCGTCACGGGCTATACTATTATCACGCCAGACGACATCATTGACATGGGCCAGACATGATAGGCCAAGAAGGATACAGTTAATGCCCAGGGCATTTTGTTTAATGGGACTCGCCGTAGCACTGCTATTGTTTGTGTTATTTGTGCTTGATCTCTCAATAGGTATTCCATTTCANCGCGCCAGCATGCTTGCTGACATCGGATTTGTCGTNTCATCGCTTGGGCTGGGNCTAATCAGTTTTACGACGCTAAAGAGTCTTAAGTAGCGTTTGTCTTCTAATATCTAAGCGCTACTAGTTTTGCAGACTGCGGCGGAGGTGCTGTGCTCGAGCAGCATTACGGTCAGCGGAACTGAGCTCCATACCATGGAGTTTTTGCAGGTGTGCTGGTTGGGTATGGATAAATAGCTTGTTTATTGTTGGAATCTGGACGTTATCCAGGATTCCNAGATTCACGCCCATTCGCACGCTTGAGAGNAAGTGCATGGTTTCTTCCGAGCTGATCGATTCAGCGGAATTNAAGATNCCCAGTGCCCGCTTCACCTTATCGTTGAGCTCATTGCGACTTTCCTGTTTCAGAAACTCACGAGCATTTCGTTCATATTCAATGATGACGGGAACCACTTCGCTGATCTGGTCGATCAGATCTCTTTCACTGCGGCCGAGTGTCACCTGATTGCTGATTTGATAAAAGTCGCCCATGGCCTGTGAGCCTTCGCCGTAGAGCCCTCGTACAGCCAGATTAATCTTGGTCATGCTTCTGAGAACCCTGTCGATTTCCCTGGTCATAACAAGTGCCGGCAAATGTAACATGACACTCNCCCGCATCCCTGTGCCAACATTGGTTGGACATGCCGTTAAATAGCCGAGACGAGCATGAAACGCAAAGTTGACGTTTTGCTCGATCAGGTTGTCAATCTGGTCAATGAAGTCATACGACGTATGCAGGTCAAATCCGCTTTGCATGACCTGNATCCGCAAGTGATCTTCTTCATTGATCATNAGGCTGAATTGTTCGCTCGAGTCAATNGCCACGGATCGTGCGCCCGATCCTTCACTATGTTCACGGCTGATAAGTTGCCGTTCCATTAAGAATTGGCGATCCAGCTCAGAAAGATCAGAAACATCGACATATTCAACGCGTTCCTGCCAGCTATCGATTTTGGCAACAGCTTTATGGAGTGTGGTTTCGATTTCCATTCGGTCCGTATCACTGCATTTNCGAATGAACGGAAAGTCCGCGAGATTGCGTGCCAGCCGGATTCGGCTGCTGATCACGATGTCTGATTCNGGGCCGGAGCCTTTTAACCATTCACCGCATTTTGGGGCAAGTTCATCAATCGACACTTGCAAATCCCCTTATTCGTTATTGATCTTGTTAATTCGGTCACGCATTTCCGAGGCTTTTTCGTAGTCTTCCTTGGCAATCGCGTCCTGCATTTGTTTTCTCAGTTGAATNAGCTCGGTACGNGCGTCGGTNTCGGTACTACCTTGTTCCGGTTTTTTNCCAACGTGTACAGTGCTGCCGTGAACGTTGACGATTAGAGGTTCAAGNTCTTGTTCAAAGTGCACATAGTCGTGTGGGCAACCGAGGCGGCCTACATGTCGGAATTCATAAAAAGTAATTCCGCAAACCGGACAACTCTCTTGATCNAGGCTCGAGAGCTCTTCGGCTGTCTGGCTGATTTTAAGGTGCTGAGCTAATGCACCAGCAATGGTTGGCACGGGTTCTTCAGGTTGGTCTGNCTGCATCAGATACATGCGTGCGTGCTCTTCACACAAGTGCAATTCTTCTGGTGTGTTTCCGGTTAGTTCCGTAATGTGAAACGTAGCTGGTTTTTCGCAGTGTTGGCATTTCATGGTATTTATCTGCATTCCTTGCCCGCATCCTGAAAGAGACAAAGTCCTGAGACTTCCAAGGGGGCTGTGAAAAATCCAGTTGCTTAAGGATAATTCCAGTATGGAGTTGCGTTCTGATAGGATTCTATCGACGTCTGTAAGGCTGTCAAGATTGATGAAAACNNGTGGACCGCAATAGATTCACGTTGTCAGCGTGATTCATCCTCAGTAAGCTGAGCCCTCCATGTTTCCCAGAGTTGGCGTGACCGAGCGTTTACTCTGTTTTATTGCAGTTAGAGTCACCTATGCAGTATTTTCCAACAAACGAAGAATTCCAATCACTCGCTGAATCCGGGAAAATGGTACCGGTTTATCGACGTTTGCTTAGTGACTCTCTAACACCGGTCAGTGCCTTTCAAAAACTGGATGATGGCGAAAACGCTTGCTTGTTTGAAAGCGTCATTGGTGGAGAGAAAGTTGGACGGTACAGTTTTCTGGCCGTTGATCCATTTCTTCAAATCCGGGCATCTGGCAACCAGGTCACGATCGAAAACCTCGGTGATCCGGACTCCCAAGTGGATTCATTCGAGTCGGATAATCCACTTGATGACTTGCGTCGACTGATCACCCGTTATCAAGCCATTCACCTAGATGANTTACCGCCATTTGCTGGTGGAGCGATAGGATATGCCGGTTACGATGTTGTTCGATATGCCGAGCACTTGCCCGATGCGCCGGAAGACGACCGTCAGCTACCCGATATGACATTTGCGTTTTACGACCGCGTCGTCGTGTTTGACAATGTGAGCAAGACACTCTTTGTTATCGCGATGACGCGACCGGATCAACACCCGTCCACTGTCGACGCATATAACGATGCGTGTCAACGTATAGATGCATTTGTGGAACAATTGATGAAGCCGTCGTCAGCTGCTGTCGCTGCAGATATTAATCACACCGGAGCAGATGCAGAGACGACCTATACCTCAAATTTTGATCAACAGGGATTTGAAACAGCGGTTAAGAAATGTGTCGAGTACATCAAGGCAGGTGATATCTTCCAGGTTGTGATCAGTCAGCGACTTCAAATCCAATGCGATGTTGACCCGATGGAAGTCTACCGATCGTTGCGTGTAGTTAACCCAAGTCCGTTTATGTTCTTTCTGCGAACCAAGGATGTGACACTGGTGGGTAGTTCCCCNGAAATCATGTGCCGTGTCGTGGATGGTAAAGTCACGGTGAGGCCACTTGCCGGTACCCGAAAACGAGGACACACCGAAGAAGAGGATCAGGCGTTAGCCGATGAACTTCTCGCTGATCCAAAAGAACGGGCAGAGCATGTCATGCTTGTGGATCTAGGGCGAAATGACGTTGGTCGTGTTGCCGAATATCGATCCGTGGAGTTATCGGACGTCATGGTGATTGAACGTTACAGTCACGTAATGCACATTACATCGAATGTCACTGGCCAGCTTCAGGAGGGTAAAGATGCCTTTGATGCGTTGCAGGCATGTCTCCCGGCAGGGACGGTTTCCGGTGCTCCTAAAGTACGTGCGATGGAGATNATCGATGAACTTGAGCCACATCGTCGCGGCCCGTATGCCGGTGCGGTAGGGTATATCGACTATGTAGGAAACATGGATACCTGTATCGCCCTTAGAACTTTCGTCATTCAAGATGATCAGGTCTACGTGCAGGCCGGTGCNGGTATCGTGGCCGACAGTAATCCTGAGTTGGAATATCAGGAAACTCTCAATAAAGCGCGTGGGCTGCTCAAAGCAATCGAAGTGACAGAGAAACGCGGTCAGTGAAACGCTTCACTGTTTGTNGCAGAAGTCGTCAGGTGTATCCACATCCAGNAAGCTGCCGGTGTCGGAAACTTCAATTGTCCGATTGTGATAAATCTTCCAGAGTTCGTTTAATCCTTGGTTTTCATGCAGTTGATATGCACCCGTAGTAAACGGCCAGGGAAATAGAACGGGATGCCCCTTTTTGCCCAAGTGAATCGGCGCAATAATCGCCGCTCTCTGTGGATCATGGGCTTCGATAACTTTATCGATGACAACACTATTTAGCTCAGGCATGTCGGCAGGTGCCAGAAGCATGGCGTCATTCACACTGGGGCCAAAATGAGTTTGGATGTACTTGATTCCCAGCAGAACTGAATCCTTCATTTCAGGCGGGTCTACGCTGGGAACAACCAGGTCGA
The DNA here is from genome assembly GCA_002714565.1 of Rhodopirellula sp. Lineage (GTDB taxonomy): Bacteria > Planctomycetota > Planctomycetia > Pirellulales > Pirellulaceae > UBA11883. The sequence goes on along the minus strand of PAXU01000073.1, from coordinate 26,275 downwards.
TTGCTGTTCCGTCGAGATGCTGCTGTAACTCTGTATCATTGGGTCGAACAACCACGATGACGCGATCCACGCGTGATTCGTGCCAGGCTGCCAGAGTGTGCTGGATTATAGAATTGCTCTTCCAGGGCATTACCAGCTTGGGTTGTCCCATGCGTCTGCTTAATCCTGCAGCGGGAACGATAGCAAAGAACTTCACGCGTTAGTCCTGTTGTTGAAGCGATTCTGGTTTTGCAGAGACGCGAATTGGCTCAGGGCGGCCAGGGACATAGCCTGACTGGTTTCTGTGTGAAACCAGTTCGGCACAAATGCTGACAGCAATTTCAGGAACGGTTTGCGAACCGATATCGATACCGAGCGGAGCAAAGACATTCTGTAATGCGTCAGAAGAAACCCCTTCTTCCAGCAGATCATCATAGATCATTTTGATTTTGCGTGTGCTGCCGATGAGCCCGACGTACCGTGCACCACGTTCTGCGAGGTGGTAAAGTGCCTCTTCGTCATGGTTGTGTCCTCGTGTCACGATGAGGCAGTAGGTGTTTGAGTCGATTGGCAAGTCAGGAAGTATTTCGTCGACTCCCCCGACCAGACGCTGTTCCGCACGTGGAAATCGATCTTCGGAAACGATCGTATCACGGTCATCGACGACCCAGACATTAAAATCCAAATCATAGGCCAGATCGGCTACAGCTTTTCCCACATGTCCGCCACCGACAATAACGAGTCGACATCGTTCAAGCGACGGGAGGAAAGCTATTCCGGATTGAGCATATGCTCGTGGGCGATCCACGATTGGTTTGCTGTGGTCCTGTATGGTCCGCAAGAATGTGGCATCACAGGAATCGGTTGTGCCACCCGATGTTGAAGCAACAAATTGCTGTTGTGAATCGAGTAAGACGCGATCCGCAAGCTCAAAGTCACTCGCTTCGTCAAATACGACGGCTTCGGTAAATCCTCGTTCCTGTTCGAGCAATTGCACAATGTGACCGCAATACTCGCGTGCCGATGCATTGTTGACCGGGGTAACAAGGATTTGCATGCGTCCCCCACAAATGAGTCCGTCGTCCCAGCCATAATCGCTGTTTAACTGAAAAGACTCTATTTGGCTTGCAGTATCTTCCATGATAAGCAGCGCCTTGCGTTTGACTTCCGCTTCAACACATCCACCGCCGAGCGTACCAGCCTGTGAACCATCCGGGTAAACCAACATGGTCGCTCCGGCCTTTTGTGGTGTGCTACCGCGTGTTTCGACCAAGCGGCAGAAAGCAGCATCCCTTCCACCATCGGCAAGCTCCAGGATTTCTTTAAGCAGGTTTCGCATAGTGAAGTCTGGTGAATAGTTTTGGCAGGTTGGTTGGTATGGAACGAACTAAGCTGGTGAGAGGATCTGAAGTGATACCGATTGCACGTAATCGGCAACACGTTCACGGTAGCTTTCCATATGCGGTGCAACTGAGTGAGCGGCCAGATGATCCAGGCTTTCCCATTTCTCCACGACGGTAACCGTATTGGACCGAACAGGGATTTGCGCGTCGGAACCACTGTCTACATCGACTGTAGGGCCGTATTCAATGCAACCGTCTTCAGCATGCACATCTGGTACGAGTTTGTGAAACTCTTCCAAAAACAGATCTCGTGTTCCTTCAGCAAGGTTGATTGTGGCAATTACGTGAATCATGTTGTGTCTTCCTGATGAGCTTTGGTTACCGGTTTGAAATGGGCGGTCTTTTAAGGTTTCGTTTGATTATAGGCAGAGATGATTGTGGATTGTGCATTGTCCGGCACGGATCAGCAACAGTCACCGCCTGGTGTACAACAATCGGAAATGGGAAGGTCCAGATTAACCGGTTCCACTTTTCGTTTGCCCTGATCATCCTTGAAGCGGATGACCTTTCCTGAATATGCCGAGTGACTCATCTTCTGATAGGTTACCTGATCTATTTGAGTTTCCTGCCCTCGATACAACGTCACGCCTGATTTATCCATTACGGCTTCCCACGGCCCTTGGTAAATTGCCGAAAGCTGTGACTCGTTTTCATCATCGGTTGTATTGGGTGTAAATGGCTTATAGGCTCGGATCGTAACGGATCTAAACGGGATATCCTCTACAACAACCCAGGGCTCTTCCTGCCAAACCAATATCTCCACTGCTTCCAAACCGGCTTGTAGGAATGCAATGATCATCTCTTCCAATTGAAATGCGCCGGAAATACAGCCACTCCAAAGTTCAGGATCTGACTTTAAATGAGAGGGTACTTCCTGATCGCTGATGATGTCACTGATGATGGCTCGACCGCCGGGCTTCAATACTCTGGCCACTTCGCTAAACAACTGATANCGGTCTGNCTCCTTGACCAGATTCAGGACGCAATTNGAAATGACAACGTCGACTGAGTTGTCGCCGATCATCGGNTTTTCAGCACGCATTGAATCGGCTATTTGGCTGGCGTCAAGATAACTGTCTGCTGAGTCAATTGGGTTTTTTGCCAAATGCGATTCAAACATCTCGAGGTTCAAGCCGAGGTCCTGAATGCGACCGCGATAGAATTCAACGTTATTCCAACCGATGGCTTTGCTGATTTCTCCCTGATACTTTCGTGCTAAATCCAACATNTCGGCGTTCATGTCCACGCCGATAACGNGACCACTTTCACCAACAAGTTGTGAGGCGATGTAGCAGATTTTACCGCCACCACTACCTAAGTCGAGGACGGTTTCACCTTCTTGTACATAGCGCGAGGGATCACCGCAGCCGTAATCGCGTTCGATGAGTTCATCCGGCAGGACTTCCAACATGGTTGTGTCATACTCAACCGGACAGCACAGTGCTACTTCCTGTTGCTGTGACGCCCCTGAGTATCGTTGGGTGACCGCTTGTTCAACGTTGAGTGATGCGGGAGTTGCCATTTGATTTATCTCAATTGTTTAAAATGACNGGATAACGGAACCTACTGGTTAAGTACCTTGGAATTCATCGTATCATCTACCTAACCACAATCTATGCCGCCTAACGTATTTCACAATGAGAAGCTAAGATAAANNACTGGATTTCTCAGGTATTTATGTTGCTTGAGAATGGANTCAACGATCGCGAATTTTACCTGGCAACCATGAGCAATTCTCAACCACTTTCCAATGTCCCTGACACGGCAGGACGATTTGGAGATTTCGGTGGCCGCTATGTACCGGAAACGCTGACAAAAGCGCTCAATGAACTGGCTGTTGAATACGAAAAGGCCAAACAGGACCCTGCTTTTCGGGCACAGTTGCAATCGTTGTTCAATGATTTTGTGGGTCGACCCTCTCCATTGTATTTTGCCGAGAGATTAACCGAACACTGTGGCGGCGCTGAGATATGGTTAAAGCGTGAAGACACCAACCATACAGGTGCTCATAAAATCAACAATACGCTCGGGCAGGCACTGCTTACTCTCAGAATGGGTAAGAAGCGTGTTATCGCTGAAACAGGNGCCGGGCAACATGGAGTGGCCACTGCAACGGCATGTGCCCGTTTTGGCCTTGAGTGCATCGTCTATATGGGCTCAGAAGATGTACGTCGGCAGGCGCCAAATGTCTTTAGTATGAAACTGCTTGGTGCAGAAGTTCGACCAGTGGAAAGTGGAAGCCGTACTCTACGCGATGCCATTAATGAAGCGATGCGGGCTTGGATGAGCTCAGTTGAATCGACGCATTATATCATCGGATCTGTTGTGGGACCTCATCCGTTTCCTGTCATGGTTCGTGACTTTCAATCAGTAATCGGAACGGAAGCTCGACAGCAATCACTTGACAAGTTTGGCGCGTTACCGGATCAAGTTGTGGCTTGTGTTGGTGGGGGTAGTAATGCGGCTGGTATGTTTTANCCGTTCATCGATGATGAAGATGTTGCCCTGTTGGGTGTTGAAGCGGGTGGACGAAGTTCAGAACGTGGTGACCACGCATCGCCACTGAGTTTTGGAGACCCCGGTGTGCTGCACGGCAGCTTTAGCTACGTCATGCAGGATGAAGATGGACAGACTTGTGATGTGCATTCGATCTCAGCTGGCCTTGATTATCCNGGTGTTGGTCCTGAACACAGCTTCTGGAAAGANGCAGGCCGNGTGCAATATACGTATTGTCAGGATGCAGATGCAATGGAAGCTTTTGATGTGCTGACACGCTNTGAAGGTATCCTGCCAGCTCTGGAGAGTTCACACGCGATTGCCAAAGGTATGCAGGNGGCTCGTGAACTTGGTGCCGGTAAACGGGTTGTTGTCTGTCTCTCGGGTCGTGGCGACAAAGATAGTAATGAAATCGCGAGACTGAAAGAGACCGGATTCTAAACCGATGTCAGCAATTGATAAAACATTTGAGCGNTTACGCAGTGAGAACAAGAAGGCGTTTGTTCCGTTTGTGACTGCCGGCGACCCGAGTTTGGANTTTACCGGTAAAGTCATCGCGGAATTGGCGCATCGCGGTTCGAGTATTTGCGAAATCGGTATTCCATACAGTGATCCCATTGCCGATGGACCAGTGATCCAGGCATCCTATACCAGAGCACTAAATCGGCAGATTAAAGTTTCAAGTATCCTGAGTCACATCAGCGATTGGACAAAACAGGTTGAGACGCCGATTGTGATGATGGTTAGCTATGCAATCATTCACCGCATTGGTTTGGAGGAATATGTTGCTCGGGCGAAGGACGCAGGTGTGGCTGGTGCAATTGTGCCCGACCTGCCGGTAGAAGAAGCAGATCAGTTTTCGCAGATTTGTAATCGAGAAGATTTCTCACTCATCCAGCTCGTCACGCCAACCACACCACAAGATCGAGCTGTTCGAATCGCTGAAACTTCAAGTGGGTTTCTTTATTACGTTTCAGTGACAGGTATTACCGGCGAACGTACAGAGTTACCGGCTGAACTAACAGATCAGGTAAGCTGGTTGCGAGAACGAGCCGACATTCCAATTTGTATCGGTTTTGGCATAAGTCGTCCTGAGCATGCAAAACTACTGAGTCCTGTGGCTGATGGCTTGATTGTTGGCAGTGCAATCGTACGAAAAATGGCGGAAGTGTCAGACTTGAATGAAGAATCGACGCTTGATGAGATCGGTTCACTTGTTGATGACTTGATTGCCGCGATGCATTAGTCACAATTAGTTGCGAGGGGAGATTCTATTTCCTTTGCAAAGTAATTCAGTCACCTCACTACGTCCTTGTTATTCTTGAGATCTTGTTTGACGGATTTATNAAAATGAAAAAACGAATGTTTGTCGCTGCTTGTATCGTGATGGTTGCCACCTTCTCNGTGTTTGCTGCTGGTCCTGGTGAAGATGTGAAAGCGCCGGAAGAGTTNAAGGTGAAGTTTGAAACATCTGCAGGTGACTTTATCGTTGAAGTGCATCGNGAAGATGCNCCAAATGGCGNTGACCGTTTTTATGATGCGGTGAAGCAGGGATTTTATAACGAATGCCGGTTCTTTCGCGTTGTGCCNGATTTCGTAGTTCAGTTTGGAATCAATGGTGATCCAAAGGAACANAAACTATGGCGGGACGCCACGATCGAAGATGACAAGGTAAAACTAGGAAATGAAAGGGGAGTGTTGTGCTTCGCTTCAACNATGAAACCTAATTCAAGAACGACTCAGTTGTTCATCAATTTGAAAGACAACGATAACCTTGATTCGCTTGGTTTTGCTGGCTTCGGCAAAGTCGTTAAGGGTATGGAAGCTGTNGATAAGATCACCAGTAAATATGGCCAGCGTCCAAACCAGGGCCTTATCCAGCAACACGGAAACGCTTATCTGAAAAGCGACTTTCCGGATATGGACTACATCAAGAAAACGACGATTCTCAAGGACTAGCGGACGAGTCCNGGNATTCCTCCTATGGGATCGGCGCTGTAGAGCCGTGCGGTTGCCGTAGCATCGGACGGCAAGTAGTTCCCAANNACACCATATTCCAAGGAGCCTTTAGGCGANGCGGGAATTGGATGCGGGCAATCATTTGCAGAGCTACGGCCCGCAGGGGATGTTTATTCGCTCGATCGCGTGCCGCTTAGTACCCCTGACACTTCTTGCAGAAAAACGTACTACGCTGAGTCTGTACTATGCGGACGATCGACGCTTTGTTACAGCCAGGGCAGGGCAGTCCCTCTCGGTCATACACCTGATGCTGGTTTTGGTAGCCTCCCGGATCGTTTAACGCGTTGCGGTAGGTACCATCACTTAGTGTTGAACCTTCATGTTTAATCGCATCGGTCAGGATGTCCTGCATTGCCGTGTAGACGAGTAACCACTGTTGCTGCGACATGGCACTGCATCGCTTTTTTGGGTGTACTCGTGCACGAAAGAGAATCTCGGATGCATAGAGATTTCCAACACCGGCCAGAGCTACTTGATCAAGCAGCGCTACTTTAATGGGTCTGCGGCTGCCCTTGAAGATNNCGGCAAGGATTTCCGGTGTAACTGCCAGGGCATCAGGCCCAAGTCTTCCAGGTCCGAGATGTTCTTCCAGTTCGTCGGGCGTAAAGACATGAACACTGCCAAGACCTCTGCGATCCCAGTATTGTAGTGTCGGTGTTTTGGCATNGCTCAATTGTAGTTGGAAACGCAGNTGTTCCATCGTTGGTGGATCTGACAGTAAAACGAGCCCCGTCATCCGCGGTTCAAAGACAATCGTGTTTTCATTCTCNAGATGTACCAGAACACGCTTTCCGCGGCGTCCGGTGCCGGTAATCTGTTGACCTTCGATACGTCGTTTAGCCGTACGATCGTTGGGCCAAACGGTAATTGGCTTTCGTGTGCAGCGAGTGCGTCCCGCTTTGATGATTCTGGCACCGACGACAGGTTTGATCCCGCGACGCATGGTTTCGACTTCAGGCAATTCAGGCATGCGGTCGTTTTCAGTTTTAAAGGAATTGAACTACAGCTGCTCAAGTAAACGGTTTCGGACTTCGTGGATTTCGTCATCACCACTTATCTGGTTACCATCGCGATCCGTGACGTAAAACACATCGACAACCTGATCAAGGTGTGTGCTGATCTTGGCCATGCACACTTCTAAACCTAATTCAAAGAGCGTTCTGGTGATTTGGTACAGCAAACCAATCTTGTCATATGTGAAAATCGTGATAATCGTCATATCGCGTGCTGTGGAGTTATCGATACCGACGTGTGTTGGCAGTGGCTTAACTTCTTCAGGTTGAGTATCGGAATCGACTTGCCAAGTTCGTCTGAACTTCGGGCTTCGTTCTTCCTGCTGCAGGACAGAAGACTTCAGTTTCTCTTCGATTTGATGTAGGCGTTGACCGGAGGGCATGCCGTTTGAATCCAGATCTTCTACGTAGAAACGATCAATTGCATAACCGTCCGCCAATTCAAAGATCTCTGCAGAGTGAATCGCATTGTTGTAGCTGGTAAATACGCCGGTAAGCCGATGGAAGCACCCTGCTAAGGTAGTATCTTTGGCAGCAATAATGTATTCGACAACGTTGCGTTTTGGGATGTATCGGGACCATGATGCGACTTCNCCATCCGGTAGTTGTGAGAGCTCTCNCAGGTATTTCAATACGCTTTCGCGATAATCAGGGTTTAGNAATGCGATTGGCAGGTTCTCAGCCTGTTCTTTCCACCAGAGTTTGTGGTCGTCAGCAATGTCAAACGTGTNATTTGCGGCTGCAAGGAATTCGGCATGCTGTTCGCTTAGCCATTGCAAAGATGCTTCATCGCTACTCTGTCCGGTAAGATAGCTGCGGGTTTTTCGGTACAGTTGAGCAAGCAATCCGCGTTTCCAGTCACTTAGCACATCCGGACCAACGGCTTTTAAATCAGCNAGTGTTAGTACGTAAAGCATTTGAAGTAGTTCTGGTGAACCGACTTGAGATGCAAACTGAACAATTGTCTGTTCATCATTTAAATCCTGCCGGAAAGCTGCATGGGCCATGATCAGGTGCTTGTGAACAAGAAACTCCAGNTTCTCGCGGTCGTGGTCCGGTAGGTTTAGTCGTTCTGATGTCTCGGTAGCGATGCGTCGTCCAACATCGCTGTGATCCTCTTCAAATCCCTTACCAAGATCATGCAGCAGCAAGGCGAGATGCAGGATNGTCTTATCGGTGATTTTGCGATACGCACGTCCGACAGAACTATCCTCATTCAAAAAAGATGCTGCGGCGCCTACGGCACGAATCGAATGCTCATCGACNGTGTACTTATGGTATTCGTTAAATTGCAGGAGATTGCGCGCATGCTTAACAGCTGGAATGACCTTTTCGAGTACGCGCATTTCATGCAGTCGTCGCAGTAACGACCGAATACGATTTGGGTAACTTAAGAGTTCGAGAAACTTTGCAGCAGCTTCATCAGTCAGTGGGATTTCGTCCAGGCTCATCATCGACTCACGAATCCCGCGCCAGGTGGCATGATCGATGCGTTTGTTGTGCTTGTTAGCCAGTTCCATTAGTTCCAGGACTTTGACGAGATCATCCTGGATGCTCTTGAGTCGTCCGGGCCTTGCACTGATATGAAAAATCCCCATTCGGAAGTCATCATTGATGCGTTTGCTAAACACAGGTTTCAGTAGTTTCTCGCTGCGTCGTTCGNGTCGGCAAGTTGCGAGAAAATGTGCCGTCACATAGCGGACCTGGCTGGTGTGGTCGAAGTATTCCTTCATGAATCGCTCGACGGGTAGTGAATCCTGGGATGCTTCATATCCAANTTTTTTGGCGATACGAACTTGTTCGTGACGCGTTAGTACATCCTGTGATTTGCCAGCGAAGAAATGTAATTCATTACGTAATTGCAACAGGAAGTCACGNGCTGCTCTCAGAATCCGACGATCCTCTTTGCTCATATGACCCTGCTTAACTAAATCGCTCGTTTCACGTTCAGCGAATCTTGCGAATCCGGCCCACCGTACTAATTGCAAATCTCGTAACGTACCTCTGGATCGCTTGACGTTGGGCTTGAGTAGGTAATTCGTATCACCGAATTGTGAACGTTCTTCCTGACGTGCTTCGTTGATGGCTTTGAGCAGTCCGGTTGTGTTTTTTTGAGAGCGGCGTTTGAACTGTGAACGATATGAGCGGTACAGCGTCTTGTCACCAAGCAGTAATCTTGATTCGACGAGGGACGTGAAGATCTTGGCATCTTTGAAGGCCACCTTCATGATGTCTCGTGGACTGCGGGTGCTGAAACCAAGCTGAAGTCCGACATCATAAATGCTTTGTGTAAGTTGTTTGGCCAATGGTGCCACAGCCGCATGCTTGCCGTTACTACAAAGCAACATCAAGTCCATATCTGAGTAGGGCGCGATGTCCTTTCTTCCGTAACCACCGTGTGCTACCAGGGCAATATTGCTTTCTAGATCTCGCCGATGCGCATCGCTCTCACACACGTTTTCAATGGCAGATTCGAAGAGCATCAGTAGAATATCATCGAGCATGCTCGTTAGCCCGTTACTCACTTGAATGCCGGGCGAGCCTTGTTCGTGTTGTTTGCGTAGCTTTTCGCGGCCCGCTTCAAGCGACTCGCGTGCGGCAATGACGGTGGAGCTAAATGAGGACGCAAATGACATGACGCAGTTAACGGACTAACGAATCTAGACCGCGTCTTCTCCCATTTCTCCGGTGCGGATCCGGATAGCATCCTGCAGTTCGGTCACAAAGATTTTTCCATCGCCGATGTTCCCGGTTTGAGCAACTTGTAAAACGGTATCAATGACAAGCTGCATGTTTTCATCGGTGCAGGCAATTTCTAATTTTACCTTTGGAACAAAGTCGATGGCATATTCAGTACCACGATACATCTCAGAGTGCCCCTTCTGACGCCCGAACCCGCGGACTTCAGCAACGGTCATTCCGTGAATCCCCTGTTCAGCCAAGGCATTCTTAACATCTTCCAATTTGAAGTGACGTATGACGGCTTCGATTTTCTTCATTGTGAATTGCTCCTCCGTGCGGCGGTAAATTGGAGAGCCGACCACCACAGATGTTTCGTTCTGATTACCTCTGATTGTAGATTGAAGGACACCATTCCACACACGGTTCTTGCGGATTTTTCATACAATCATCGCTTGAATACGCAGGGCGTGACAATTGACTTATAATCTCATGACGCGACNTCAGAGGAACTAGGCGAGGACTTGAATGAAGATCTACACGAAAACCGGCGATTACGGTGAAACAGGCTTAGTAGGTGGAGCTCGCGTGTCTAAATCCCACANTTGTATGGACGCGATCGGAAANGTCGACGAGCTAAACGCCATGCTCGGAGTCGTCTTGGCAGGCGCCGTCCCTGATAGGATCGCNAATATTTGCCAGGCAGTGCAACATCATCTCTTTAATATCGGCGCTCTGCTTGCCACGCCCGCCAACCTGGATTCCAAGGTGGAATTGGATTTGTCAATTATCGCAGATTTAGAGAAGCAAATAGACTCGCTTCAACAGGAACTGGAACCGTTGCGGCAGTTTATCTTACCCGGAGGATGCGAGTCGGCAGCACAATTACATCTTGCTCGTACAATCACACGGCGAGCAGAGCGCTCAATTATCAGGATTTGTGATCAAGGTACCGTGATCAGTGACACAGTACTCGCATACATGAACCGACTCAGTGATTTTCTGTTCGTAGCAGCACGATGGGTAAATCGCGAGTCTTGTACAACGGAGCAACCNTGGAANCCGAATTCGGAGACGTCTGAATAGAGAATGCCTCAGACTTGTACAGCAGGCTGACCACTAACAAGTGACCTGCTCGGGCTTTATACTAACTCGCACACACATCGCTTGATTTTAAGAAGTACTTTTATCGCAAACAGATTTGNAAGCGACAATCTTATGACATGCAAAGCAATACTAACCGCATGCTTGTTTTTCTTGCCTGCTCTGGCAATGGCACAACCGGCTGCGGAAAAACCCGCAACTGAGAGCATCGAAGGAAAGTACCTGAAAAACATAACTCAGGTAACCAGTGGATTTGTTAAGGCGGGCGAAGGCTACTTTTCACCAAATGGAAAGCAAATCATTTATCAAGCTGTAAGAGCCGAATATCCCTTTTATCAGATTTATACNCAGCCGCTTAAAGGTGGAGAACCGAGACTTATTAGTACCGGCCGCGGTCGAACGACCTGTAGCTTCTTTTCTCCGGATGGCAAGAAGATCCTGTTTGCTTCAAGTCACACGGACTCGAATTTGAAAGAAACAGAAGATAAGGAGATTGCACAACAGGAAGCGGATCGCAAGTCCGGAGTACGCCGCCGTTATAGCTGGCCGTTTGACGAGAANATGGAGATATATGAAAGCGACCTGCGCGGCAATATTACGAAGAAGCTAACAAATGCCAAAGGCTACGATGCAGAGGGCGCTTATTCGCGTGACGGAAATCTTATNGCTTTTTGTTCTACCCGTGACGGTGACCCGGATTTGTTCGTTATGAACTCAGACGGATCCGGACTTCGCCAATTGACCAATGCTCCGGGTTACGACGGAGGACCATTTATTTCTCCAGATGGTAAATGGGTGATTTTTCGAAGTGACCGCGCACAAGAACATTTCCTGCAAATCTATGTCATCGGGATTGATGGTAAGAACGAGAAGGCATTGACGGCGACAACTGGTGTCAACTGGGGCCCCTATTGGCATCCCAAGAAACCCTACCTCATTTGGTCTGGTGCAGATCATTCAGATCCTAATGCACGTCCGAATTATGATTTGTGGTTGTCGAAATATACGGTAAAGGATGGTGAATTCACGCTTGGTAAAGTGCATCGCATAACCGACAGCATGTCAGCAGATGTTTTGCCTGTGTTTTCTCCCGACGGCAAAAAGCTAATGTGGACAACNACACGTACGAAAGAACGTACAAGCCAGTTGTTTATTGCTGACTTCGTATTCCCCCATGAAGATTAGGTGAGCATTTAGAGACAGTATTGCTTGTTTTGAAGGTGAACGGATATTTTTATCGCGGTCGCTGAATTGCTGGTGGCCGAGGGAGGTATCTTTGGCAAAACGTGAAGTGCGATCTTGCGGATTCCTGATTTTCCGTAAGGACAAGAACTCGGGAAAATTGGAATTCCTGATTCTGAAACATTCTAGACGACTGGATATCCCCAAAGGTCATGTGGATAAAGGGGAGACCGATCTTGAGTGCGCCTACCGAGAGTTGCAGGAAGAAACTGGTTTTTCAAGACGTCACTTGCGCAGAGTGCGCAAGTTTCGGTTTGANCTGAAATACGATGTGACCGACAAACGTGATCGCTCAAAAAAGGCTCGTAAGACGCTCGTCGTATTTCTTGCCAGACTACGCAACCAACAATACAACCGTACGCTAGNGNTTACGGAGCACCGTGGTTACGAATGGATGAAGTGGAANCCACCTCACAAGCTCCAACNTAAGACGATAGACCCGCTGCTTGCCTACGCTNAAAAATATCTAAAGAAGAATTCGGATGCGTTATAACGTCACACCAAGTGAATAGGCTAGTTCACCAAACTGGCTACGAAACTCATCCTTCGACGTATGTACGTGATCTGCTTCGCTAATGAATTGGATTTCGTTTTGCAAGTGAATGCCGTGTTCGTGAAGGATTTCGGTATACATCGATAGCGGCTCTCCATACATGACGAGCATTTTATGCTCATCAAACTGGACTTCACATTCGTTACCGGGGTTCATAACGGCGATACCACAGCAACCGTCGTTTAACAGCATTTCTTCAAAATCCCAAAGCTTACTCTTGAGAATAGGCATGTCGATGTGCGACCGGTAAAGATCTTCGTGCGATCCTTCCGCATTCATATGGCTGGATTCCAAAATCACATCGACGATTTCACCTAACGGATCCAGCAAATCAAGGAAGACTGAAAAAAGGATCTCACTGGATGCCGAGGCCATCACCAGTGGTAATTCTTTGCCNCTTTTCGGGTCGTTATACACTTCGTGACGATAACCTTGCTTTGGGATAACTGGNAGGCTATATGAGGGTCGAATTGCATCGGTCAGGAGAAAATTGCCATAGCGTTTAACAGCCAGGTGTTCTTCTAAATGCTGTTCGTTACCAGGGTTGTTTTTGCGAAGTCCGCGTGCTGTCTGGATCTTCTTTAAGTCGTCGTTTTGGGGGTACATGGTAGTTTGAAACCCTCGTTTTGGGTTTCGATTACGGGGTGTGGGGATTTATTTATTCGGGCTGTGACGATTGCACAACCTGTGACTCGCCGGCCTTTCGCCGGATTCTGCCAACACCAAAACGTAGGTTACCGTGTAACGTGTGCGAGAAACTTCTGGAACTTTTTAGTGAAACTTTTTGGTTGGAATCTGCGTGTAGAACGAGAATCTACCTATAGAAAAACAGAAGTGCCTGTAGAGGTCATTAAACCATTGGTAGCGTGCGTAGCACTAAGTTGGATATTATTGAACTGTCACGAGCGCCTATTTAAAAGAGGTCGATTTCACTTATGAATTGCATTCACAAACCGAAATCCATTTTCCCGAAACAGATTCTCGTCGCGCTATGCAGTATGACCATTTGTTTATTCAGTTCGCCTCTGATCTGCCAGGCAAGTACTGATGACAAAGGTGATACTTCACCGACGCATGAAATGGATGTCTGGTACAGGGTGAGCATTGCCGAAAAACCCGTTGGGCGAATTCACTTGACCTCGAAAGCGTCAAAGCTTGATGACGGTTCAAAGGTCATGGAACATAAGTCTGATTTCTTCATGCGATTGAATCGGGATGGAGATGTTGCTGAAGTAAAAGAATCGTCACTGCTTGTAGAAGATGCAGATGGGAATTTGCTGCGATTCCAAGTGAATCAGGAAATGGGTGAAAACGAAGTCGTAATTAAAGGCGTAAGCCGTGGAGGAGAATTGCACATTACGAATTCCAGCGATGACTCGAAACGCAGCATCGAAATAGACGAGTCCTGGCTGAGTAACGTACAGCAANNCGATCTCATCAGCGACCTATACAAGCAANANCAAAAAGATNCAGATGCTAAACCCGAATCCATATATTCTGCGTTTGATGCCCAGATCATGTCGGCGGTAAAGGTGACCATAACTATAAAAGGTATTTCTGATACGGGACTGGAAAAACCCTGGGATAAGGGATTACATGTGATCATGAAACAGGAAATTCAAGGCGGTACGATCAACAGCACAAACTGGTTCGCAAGTGATGGATCGTTGTTGAAGAGTGTGATTCCGGGATTTGGCATGACCATGGAACGNGTCAAGAAAGAAGACGCCATCAAACAGAGCAGTGATACGGTAGATATTAACGGACTGACGAGTGTCCAGGCATCTGGTCAGGTCGACTTGCTGAATGACGCGAGCCATACATTTCGAATCAGCGTGCGACGCGACGAGTCAATTCCATTNAAAGATGACAATTGGAAAATCCTCAAGAATGGTCCGAATCAAATATTGAATCAGGTAATGGAAAAATTGAGGTCGACGTCAATTACGACGTTTTCCAGCATTGGAGATTCCTCTGTGAGCCTAACGAAGGCAAGTCATCCAAAGCCAGCGGCGGCTTGCTTGAAACGCAGNTCACTCATTCAGTCGGATGCAGATGAAATAAAGTCTCTCGCACGCAAACACAAGAAGGAGAATCCACTTGCGACCGCCAAGGCGCTTGAAGTGGAGGTTAGTCGGCTCATTACAGATGCCAATTATGAAAANGTGTTTGATTCCGCACTAACGGTTTTGGAAAAGAAAGAAGGTGACTGTACAGAGCATTCTGTTCTACTCGTTGCACTTTGTCGTGCTGTGGATGTGCCGGCACGGGTTGCTACGGGATTGATCGGTGTGCAGGCACCCGCGTCGGATGAGCCGGTTGTCCAGTTCTTCTACCATATGTGGACCGAGGTATATGTTGATGGAAATTGGCACTCGCTCGATGCAACACTCGGTCGCGGCGGTATTACATCCGCACATATTAAGCTGAGTGACTCGTCGCTGGCGGATGGTGATGAAGGTGGATTAATCTCCATCGTGAATTTGCTTGGACGTATCGAGATCAAGGTCGTCCGTTAAGAGAATCTTGCGCAGGTCGACAAGATTACGCTGCATCAGCATTGGATGATGATTCGCAAACCGGCAGCATGATAGTGAACTGGGTTCCGATTCCCACGGTGCTTTCCACCCGCATCTTTCCCTGGTGGTCTTCAATGATGTGCTTACAGGAAGATAGCCCTAAACCTGTCCCACCTTTACCACTTTTATCCGGGCCAGCTTTTGTCGTAAAGAACGGATCGAATATCTTCCGCAATTTCTCTTCTGCAATGCCCGAACCGGCGTCGCGGATTATCAGGTGATTACAGTTTGTATCTTTGTCATGGTTCAGACGTATCCAGAGGTTACCCCCATCTGGCATCGCTTGGCGGGCGTTGATTAATAAGTTTAGTAGCACCTGCTGAATTTGATTTCCGTTCACATCTGAAAGAGGGACGGTATCCATTTGCACGTCGAGAGAGATGCGGTATTTGTTCATTTCCCGTTCGAGCAGCACGAGTGCATCATCGATGATGCGGCTTAAATCAGTCGGCTCTTTTGTGTCGGATCGGTTACGAGCCATGCCGAGAACCGAGTTGGTGATTTTGGCGGCTCGCTGACTGGCATCCAAAATCCGGTCAAACGACTTTTGCCGCATTTCCTCATCATCATGCCGCATGGCCATTTGCGTGTAATTCATGATGGTCATGAGGATGTTATTGAACTCATGAGTCGTCGTGCCAACGAGTTCGCCTAGTGCCGTTAGACGTTGAGCGTCGATCAGTTGTCTCTTGAGAGCTTCAACTTGATCACGCAGGATTTCGACCTCCTGATTGCAAGTATCAAGGCCGTTTTGGCTGTCAGATTGTGGAGTTTCCATCTCGATGATTTCAATTCCAAATGCCCGAATTGGTAATGTTTTACCAATCGTTAAGGTTTAGCTGTGTTATCCGGTCGAGCTTGTTTCCTCTGATTTACCTGTCTCGCATGGCTTAACATGTTGTGCGCAAAGGAGTTACGCTCTTTGTGAGATATCGGTGAAGTGGCATGTGCGACTGAATCTCTTCTCGCTATAATCCGACAATAGAAATAGAAGTTAGATAAAAAAGAATATGTGCTGCTGCGAAGCAAGATTCAGCGGCACGGGAGAGGATTAGGATTATGGCACCTGTTGATTTTCTAGATCAGGCCATCGAGTTAGCCCAGTCTCTTGGGTACAACATTCGATACGAATACCTCGGTGGTGCAAGCAGCGGGTTTTGCGAATTCGGTGGAAAACGCTGGATTTTCGTAGACGTTGCGCTCAATAGCCTTGAGCAGATTGATCAAATCGGAACAGTGCTATCCAGTGATCCGGCAATACACCTAGTGGAAGTGCCTGAGAAGCTGGCCGAGTACTGGCATATGCACGCTGCCTAATGTAGCTTGCGATTCAACTGTAAAAACTTGTTCAACTGTGTGGTCGGCGTGCGCGCCGACATTGAGCGATCAGCGCGCGTCCGATAGCCGCTGGCTCAGGTCTCTAAGCATGGCTTGTTCTAGTGTCACATCACGCCCCATGGGGATCCAGCCAAGGGTTTCGCGATCATACTTATTCCCCGGCCTGGGCCTGGTAAGGGATCCATCGTGTCGCACGGTTGCTCCACCGACGTTGGCGAATTGCGGATGGTCGAGGTCTTCAAGTTCCTTATGGACGATAATCTCGATCTGAAAGCCATTTTGCACAGGTCGAACCCGTATCTCTGCTTGGCGGCGGATGGACTGAAGTGTTGCGTGAATCTGTTCATATCCCGCAACGCCGTCTTTTCTCCACGGTTCTAAGATGGTTGCTGCATCCGTAGCGATCGTTTCGATATATCCCTCGGTTAGCGTGTTTCCAACCAACTGAATCGGTTCTTCGCGACGAATTCGAAAATAGTCGTCCACGGTATCTACGATTTGGTTCCAAAGGACATCTCGGTTCACGACCGGTACCATTAAGGGGTTTTCAAGACGCGGTTGATTTTGAGCTTCCTGTAATAGTTGCTGCTCTTGTGGCGGTCCATTCTTACCCCACTGCCAAACGTTCATGCTGAAGCAACCAGACAAGCTAATGGCAACGGCGACGAGCAGTAGCTGCGTCGTCAGCCGATTTAACGAAAATCTGATTGTCGGCGGAGATTCGATCACGGTATCCGAAATGCGTTGATATAGATGATTTGTTTATAATGAATTCAATTGATTCATCATTCATGGCGCGACGGGAAGTTTGTCAAAACTAAGTTGATGGGGCAACACCGTTTTGGACTTACCCGAGTTTGCGTCCGTATAATTCCATCGTCAATCATCAACTGGTTAAAAGTGGCATCTGATGAGGGCAGATAAGAAACTGCAAGAACAATTGCCACTACGCTTGCTCGGAAATAAATAGCAACCTAAATAACCCTTGAATAATTTAGAAAAGTGGAACTCTCAATGCCGGAACTGCGTCCAATCACCAAGCAGTTAGACATTGGTATCTATCCAATCTATCTATAGATTGTTTTGGTAAGGAATTAGCTATGAGATCAGCGATCACTAATCTGAAGCGTCGTTCGCAGTTGCTGTTGTTAGCCATCTGCTTGATGTCCTGGATGATTTCAGAAGTCCGTGCACAGGTTGTTATCCAAAGCGAAAATGACAGGCTCATCCGTTTGCCGCGACCGACTGTATCACCGGAATTTGGTCCGAGCCGTCCTGTACCATCTGCGCCATATTGGATTGAGAAACTTCGTATTGACTCCTCGATTTCTCAGCAAGTTGCACGCGTTCAAGTGACCCAACAAATTAAAAACGTCAGCAATCGCACCATTCAAGCCTCCTTCGTTTTTCCATTACCTTATGACGGTGCGGTTGATCGCATGACGTTCCTGGTAGACGGCAAGGAATACGATGCAAAGTTGCTGGATGCAAAAGAAGCTCGATCTATTTATGAAAACTATGTCCGCCAAAACCAGGATCCGGCATTGTTGGAATTCATCGGAAATGGCATGTTCCGTACAAGTGTGTTTCCCATACCGGCAAATGCCAGTCGTACCGTGACGATTCGGTACAGCCAGGTATGTAGAAAGTACAACGGATTGACCGAATGGACTTTCCCACTGCGTGCAGCACAATTCACGACGCGACCGATCGGATCATTTGAACTGGTTGTCAATGTTGTTGAAGAGTCAAAGATTAAGAACATCTATTCGCCGTCTCATTCACTCGAAATGAAACGCACGAGTGCGGAATCAGCTACGGTTAAAGTTGCTCAGAAACACGTGATTCCAACCAGTGACTTTCGTTTGTTTTATGACACAAGCGGTAAGCAGCTCGGTGTAAATGTCCTCTCGTATCGTCCGGATAAATCAGAGCCGGGATATTTTATGTTGCTTGCTGCGCCGGACATTCAACTGGTAGAGCCACCGACGCGCAAGTCGATCGTGTTTGTTGTGGACAGAAGCGGCAGTATGAGTGGCGAAAAAATGGATCAGGCTAAGCAGGCCTTGATCCAAGTACTAAATGGACTCAATCCTGATGACCTTTTTAACATTGTCGCGTATGACACGGATGTCGAAGTATTCCAACCGGAAATGCAGAAATTCAATGACTCCCGGCGTAAGCAGGCCATTGGATTTGTGCATTCGCTGTTTGCTGGTGGAAGCACTAATATTAGCGGTGCACTGACACAAGCCGTTTCAATGATGCAGGACGACCGAACACCGAGTTACGTCGTATTTCTGACAGATGGCATTCCAACGGCGGGCATCAAAGATAGTGCTGAAATAGTAAAAAGTGTCGTGATGCAAAACAGAGTAGGTGCCCGGGTGTTTAGTTTCGGTGTCGGCTACGATGTGAACAGTCGACTCCTGGACAAACTGTCGCGTGAGTGCGGTGGCGTTAGTACATTTGTAAGGCCGAATGAAGACATCGAAGCACCGGTGGCGCAGCTGTATAACCAAATCTCCAGCCCGGTCATGACCAACATCAAGCTGTCCTTTGAAAATAACAAGCTGAAGGTGGAAAATGGCAAAGTGATTAACCGTGTTTATCCGCGGGGTGACTTTGATATGTTCGCCGGTCAACAGGTAGTACTTGTTGGTCGTTATCGAAAAGCGGGTAATTTTGATGTAGTGCTTGATGGTGAGTTAGGTGGCGATAATGTAACTCTGCACTACAAGGCTCGTCTAACGGATCACTCCAGTAACGAAACAAATTCGTTTGTCGAGAAGATCTGGGCGATGCGACGCATAGGCGAGATCATTGATGACATCGACCTTAATGGAGAAAACGACGAGTTGGTCGATGAGCTAGTAAAGCTCTCAACTCGCCATGGGATTATCACACCGTACACTGCATTTCTGGCGGATGAGACAAGTTCGATCCTCAATCACGAGGCCAACTTCGATAGAACCCGTCGTGAGCTTTCTCAACTAGGCACGGAGACCGGGCTCGGTGGTGTCGCGCAGCGAGCCGCCAAGGGTGAGTTGCAGCGAGCAGGTAACGAAAACTTCGGAGCTGAGGCAGCTGATGCACCAGCCGGCTTCGCCACCCGGCCTGGTGGAATGGGTGGATTAGGTGGCGGTAGACAGGCAAAATTCCGCGATCTTGAAACGGATGAAGAAGTGACTGTTGAAAGTGTTCGCAATATTGGTGCCAAGACTTTCTATCTTCGTAACGGTGTATGGGTAGATTCTGTTGTTACCGAAGGACAATTGAAGAAGGTTTCTGAGATCAAGCGATTTGGGGATGCCTACTTCAAATTCGTGGAAAAGCATGGCAAGAAGGTCGCGCGTTACCTGCAAATACCTGAACCGGTGATCATCGTGGTTGAAGGTGCAGCGTATCAGTTCTAGGTTGCACTTCCGAACCGAAGCGTCGCTATAGCAGACTGAGTGGATCTACATCGACCACCCATTGGACTTCACTCGGTGACTTAAGGCTGTCCATTTGCTTCTTCACCGATTGCTGAAGTATGTTGAGATTTTCACTCATCAGAAGTACATGGCATCTGAATTTGTCACGGATGCGCGCGATTGGTGCCGGTGCCGGTCCGAGAATTCTAGCGTCACTGCCTTCGAGATCATTGCGGCAATTCCTGGCAAGTAAATCAGCAAATGCCATTGTCTGTTGCTCGTCGGGGCCGCGTACGATGAGACGAACCATGGAGCAAAATGGCGGGTAACCAAATTGTTGCCGTCCCGGTAATTCCTTTTCAGCGAACATCTCAAACTGGTGTTTTACAGCGGCTTGAATCGCCGGGTGCTCAGGAGTAAACGTCTGGACGAGTACGTATCCACCGCGGCTTCCTCGCCCTGTGCGGCCCGCAACTTGTGTTACCAGTTGAAAGGTACGCTCACCGGCACGGAAATCTGGTAGATGAAGCGCTGTGTCTGCATTGATCACGCCAACGAGTGTGACATTTGGAAAGTCCAATCCCTTAGCGATCATTTGTGTGCCAACCAGGATTTGAACGTCACCTTTTCGAAATCGATCCAGCGCTTTCTCATGACTGTTTGGACGTGTCATAGTGTCGCTGTCCATCCGCAGGCAGGTTGCTTCCGGAAAGCGGGCATTGACCTCTGTTTCAAGTTTTTGTGTGCCAACTCCGCCGTAACGAATACCGTCAAAGGAGCAGTCGGGACATCGCTCCGGTGCATTGATCTCATATTCGCACCAATGACAGATTGCGCGTTCACTGAGCTTTTGATTTGGCGCAAACTTATGGTGCGTCAGCGGGATCTCACATTGCGGGCAGTTTACAACGTGGCCACAGGATGGACATTGGATCGACGTGGAGTAGCCGCGTCGATTAAGCAGCAGGATAATTTGACCATTGTCATTAAGGGTTTCTTTAATTGCGTTGACAAGTGGCCTACTAATTACCCCACGGTGGGATTTCGATTTGTACTCTGCACGCAGATCAATGGTTGAAACATGTGGTAACGGTCGATCCAAAACACGGCTTGGCATCGACAGTAGTTTGAATTCTCCGGCGGATGCAGACTGCCAGCTCTCTAGCGATGGAGTGGCTGAGCCGAGTACCAATGGAATTCCCTCAAGCTGTGCTCGCTTGATTGCAACGTCGCGGGCGTGATAACGGGGGATAGTCTCTTGTTTAAATGTTGGTTCATGTTCTTCGTCCAGAATCACTAGACCCAGATGTGGTGTTGGCGCAAAAATGGCGCTGCGGGCCCCGATCACCACCTGGACATTGCCATCCGCAATTTGCTGCCAGTGCCAGTGGCGCTCAGCGTCACTTAAATGACTGTGAAGGACGGCCACCGTATCAAATCTGGATTGGAATCGTTCACATGTTTGAGGTGTAAGGGATATTTCCGGAACAAGTACAATGGCCTGCCGTCGGTACCGAATCACCTCTTCAATGGCTTGCATGTAAACTTCGGTTTTGCCACTTCCTGTGACTCCATGCATTAGCAAGGTTTCGTATTGTTGTGCACGTAGACTTTCAATGATGGCGTCATATGCCACTGATTGATCGGCGTTGAGTGGGATGTTTGGTTGTTTGGTTACAGAGGTTTTAGTGGTGTTACCGGTATTGATTCGGCGTTTGGTTGTGTTGAGCACTCCCTTTTTGACGAGGCTTCGGATGGGGGCCATGGTACATCCAGCCATTTTGGAAAGCTGATCTCCGGTTAGCGGCATGGGGCTGCCAGCAAGCATCTGAGCTACCTTTCGTTGCTTGCCTGGAAGTTTTTCGATTTCCTCATGATCGAAATCTGAATGAAGCTCGTAAAAAGTCACCTCACGTGTGCCGGCTGAAGTACGCACGCCGGAGGGAATGACTGCCTGTAACACCTGGCCCCAGCGAGCCAGATAGTAGTCGCTCATCCACTTGGTGAGCTGAAGCATGTGGTCCGACGCGAGCACGCGATCATCGACGACTTCGTCAACGAATTTCAGCTTGTGAGGCCGACTGACCTGACCACCGGATTCATGTGTGAGTGCAACGCAAAAGCCTGTTACGGTGCGATTTCCACGACCTAACGGAACGGCAACCCGCTTGCCCGGTGCGATGGACTCCATCAAATCACTTGGCACTCTATAGTCGAATGGTCCCCACGGCATTTCACTAAAAATGATAGTCGCAACGGTTTGGTCAGACGCAGAGTCGGCAATCCAGGGTGCCTCCACGTTTTCCGGCGTGTTATCGAATAATCCTTGCTGACGCATTTACGAAGCACATCCTGCAACATCATCTGTTTAACGACTGGCTTGATCATAGTCCATTCGAGCCACGACGTATTCTACACGCTTAGGTGGCTTGCGCAATGGGTTAATAGAAGCGTCGTGGTACAGGAGTGACAGGCCTAAAACCGTTAGGGTACCCTACTAAAATCGGAGTTGTTAACGGATACTAGGCGATGACGTCGGATTATCCGGTGATTTCAGAATTGCCGACGTGGCGGCGTGGAAATGCATATCGAGCGAAATTGAGGACGCAGTGTGTCCAGACGAATAGGAATTCTTGGTGGCTCTTTTGATCCAGTGCACTATGGCCATTTGATTATGGCCGAGCGCGCGCGCGTACAGTGTCGATTGGAAGCAGTTTGGTTCTTACCGACATCAATGAATCCACTGAAGCAGGATGGCCCAAGTGCGACTCCTGGGCAAAGGGTGGAAATGCTCGAGTTGGCAATTGGTGGTCATGATGCTTTTGAGATCTGTCGCAGTGAAATTGACCGTGACGGACCGAGTTATACCTATGAAACGCTTGAGATCTTAACGAGCGAAAACCCGGACACCGAATTTGTGTTTATCATGGGCGCCGATAGCCTCGCGGATTTAAGACAGTGGAAGAATCCAGAGCGCATCTGCGAGCTGGTGAGTATTGCGGTTGTCTGCCGTCCTGATAGTCCGCAGCCAGAGGGTGACATGTTTCCAGTGGACTCACCGGTTTGGATGCGCGTGGATATGCCACTGATAGGATTGAGCAGTCGCGAATTACGGTCGGCGATTGCGAAAGACATCGGCGTGCGGTTTCAAACGCCCAGAGCGGTGGAGGCGTATATCAGCCAGGAGGAGCTGTATCGCTAACAGGGCCTACCAATCACATGTATCAAACAATGACATAGGACTTCCGGTCGATTGCAGTTAACATGATACAGACAGGTTTCTGTTTAGACTGACGAGCAAATTTGATGGCACGATCTTGGAAAAACGTCCTTGGTGAGACGAGTCTGGAACGCAAGTGCCGTTTGTTATTCGGATTCTGGCTGACCGTTTTGATCAGCGGTGCGTTTTGGGGTGTCGATCGTGTTGCCTATGACCTAGTCATCGAAAACACTCGCAGTGGCACCCACGATCAAATCCAAATGCGACTGCTAGGTCACCATTTCAACGTTCTTGATACCCGAGAGGACTTTACCCTGTTCTCTGACGAGATTGTCAGTCAGATCTGGGATCGCGCAGCGACTGCCGATAACACTAGCGTACTGATTCTGGATGGCGATCCGGTCCCTACGCTGCTGGACTCGGCAATTGGTAGTGAATCTTCTGAAGATCAATACACGCCGAAGTCTGAAGTTGAAACCAGTCTCATTACGGCTCTCAAAGAACGCTATCGGGATCGACAAACACAGGGAGACGGAAACAACAACGAAGGGCCAGTCCGAGCAATCGAAGGTGTGCAATTCTTCGACGTGAACGAAAAAGTGATGGCAGCTGAACGCATTGTCGCTGAGCAAAATGAATATCACTATTACGAACAAATACACTGGGCAAATGTTTGTACTCAGTGTCATCGCCAGATCGACTCAGATGCACTTGCTGTAGGTGAAGGTGCGGATACGGANATTGACATGTTTGCGGTTCTGAAGATGGTCATGCCATTTGATGAGACAAAGCAGGCAATGGATAACGCCAGAGCGTTGCTGATCACGGTGGCCATCGTGACTGTGTTTGTAGCCATGATTGCACTCTACGTAATCATACGGCTTCTGGTTGTAAGACCACTTAAGCACCTAACAGTGGTTAGCGAGTCCATTGGGCGAGGTGATTTGAAGCAACGCGCGGACATTTCAACGGATGATGAATTTGAGCACCTTGCAACTTCATTTAATCGCATGGTGCGACACCTGACAGAAGCTCAGGATGAGCTTAAGAATGTAAATCTAAATCTCGATGGTAAAATCGATGAACTGGCTCAGGTCAATGTACAGCTTTACGAAATGAATCGGCTNAAGGACGACTTCCTTGCCAACATGAGCCACGAACTTCGAACACCGCTCAACAGCATATTGGGATTTTCCGATGTCTTAAAGGACAACCCTAATCTCGATGAGAAGCAAAACCGTTACATCCAAAATATCAGATCATCCGGCCAGCTATTACTGGAGATGATCAACGACGTTTTAGATCTTGCAAAGATCGAAGCCGGTAAGATGGAAGTCAAGCCAGCTGAAATAGACCTGCGGGCAATCGTAGAAGCTCAGTGTGATCTGGTCGCCTCACTAATTAACGAAAAGAGTATCGATCTTGAGAAGCGAGTTGAGACCGGCGACCAATTGGTTTACCAGGACCAGTCGAAGATTCAGCAGATTCTCACCAACCTCTTGTCCAACGCTATTAAATTCACTCCAGAGAGTGGTCGAATCACGGTCACCACGATCGTTCGCAATGAGCAGATCGAAATGACGGTTGCGGATACCGGAGTTGGAATCTCAGAAGAAGACCAGGAAGTCATTTTTGAGAAGTTCAGACAAGGTGGTGTTTCACCGACGGCCGACAATTTCAAACGGGAATTTTCCGGAACCGGACTGGGCCTATCGATTATCAAGGAAATGTGTCGCATTCTAGGCGGAGAGATTTCTCTGGAGAGTCAAATTGGCGTGGGCAGTACATTCAAGGTGGTATTACCTGCTTACATCGAACCCGAATCAGTTGGTGAATTGATGTCGACTGTTACTTCGCAGGCTTGACCGGATACTAAGACGTATACAATACGTGCATGGCCGCAAACGCTCATAAGCAATCCGACGGTGTCGTTGAACTATCAACCCCGATTCAATTTCTCAAAGGGGTCGGGCCGGACCGTGCACATTTGCTGGCAAAACTCGGGCTAAGGACTGCCAGCGATCTGCTGTTTCAGTTTCCGCGTAGTTACCAGGATATGAGCGCTCAAGCGACGGTCGCTGAACTGGAAGATGGCCACACCGTGAGCATTGTGGGAACGGTCGCCAAAGTCGGATTTCGCAGGCTACGTGGCGGGGGTAAATCTGTTGTTAACCTAGTGTTACAGGATGGCACCGGCGAGTTGAGAGCTGCATGGTTTAATCTGCCATTTATGAAAGATAAGTTTGCAGTGGGTCAGCGGATCTTACTGTCGGGTGCCGTGAAGCTCAAAAAAGGTATTTGGGAAATGAGCCACCCGCGGTCGATCGTGTTAAATGATGATGAAGAAGTTCCAGACGGTGAAGTGCTGTCGGTCTATCCGCTTACCGACGGAATAAATCAAACGCAGATGCGTAAAATCATCTCATTTGCAGTCGAGCATCTAGCTGATGAGCTTGAAGAGGTATTTCCAGAGTCGGTGTTAAATGGAAAAGGTCTGCTTGGAATTATCGACGCTGTCCAAAAAGTACATAGCCCAACAGCCATTAGCGAGGCGGAAAACGCGCGGGCAAGATTCGTTTACCAGGAGTTATTGGTTCTACAGTTAGCGTTGGCGCTTCAGCGGTGGTCGATTCAGCAGAAAGCACGATCTCCGGTTTTTGAATCGAGCGCAGAAATCCATTCTCGTATTACGCGACGGTTTCCCTTCAAGCTGACGAAAGATCAGCAGCAGGTGATCCAGGAAATTACCGAGGATACAGCCCGTGAATATCCAATGAATAGGTTACTTCAGGGTGACGTCGGAAGTGGGAAAACCGTTGTTGCTGAATATGCTATGTTGCTGGCGGTGGCCAACGGCCATCAGGCAGTCCTAATGGCACCAACCGAAATTTTGGCGCAGCAACACTTGCAGACACTGAGTCGGGATTTAAAGGACAGTCGCGTTCGTATCGAATTATTGACCGGATCGGTCACTGGAAGTGAACGAAAAGAAATCCTCGAGGCTGTACGAACAGGGCAGGTTGACTTACTAATAGGTACCCATGCCGTTAGTTATGAACACGTCGTCTTTGCGAATCTTGGTCTTGTTGTCATTGATGAGCAGCACAAGTTCGGTGTTAAGCAAAGGGCATCGTTGAAGAAAGCAGGTGTTGACCCGCACTATCTTGTCATGACGGCTACGCCAATACCGCGCACGGTCACCATGACCTTATTTGGTGATCTGGACGTGTCTAC
>PAXU01000072.1 GCA_002714565.1 Rhodopirellula sp. | reverse complement strand
GAATCAGGTTCCTTCGGCGAATGTATCAAACTAGCAAAACAGATCGAAGAGTCCGACGAGGGACTAGCTGCCGGCATGCTTATTGGGAATCCGTTTACGGATGTTCCCGAATTGCGCACAAACAGTCTCGTGGTAATGGACGGCGATGCAGAATTGGCGAGCTCATATGCACGTGAAATGGCTGAGCTGTTTTGGCACCACCACGAGAAAATGCGAGTGCCTTTAAAACCTCTCGATGAATCAGTGCAAATGGCCAAAGATGTCGAAGGGACCGTCATTCTTAAAGATGCTGCCGACGCAACCAGCTCAGGTGCATCCGGCGATAGNAATGCNATCCTCGCCGAGTTGTTGTCACAGNGCTATCAAGGTAGTGCCTTNATTCCCATCGTAGATCCTGCCGCCGTTTCTTCTGCCTTTGAGTCTGGCATCGGCAGCACAATAGACGTAACTCTCGGNGGCCAGCTTGATAAAGAGAGATACACCCCTGTTTCGGTCAGCGCTACGGTACATATGCTCACCGACGGTCAATTTGAAAGCGAAACATTNCGATTGCCATGGAATGCCGGCCGAACAGCCGTGCTNACATTTGNGAATTACACTGTCATCGCAACTTCTCGCGCCGTCAGCCTTTTTGATCGCGCATTATTCTATGCACACGGTCAGGATCCAAAGCGTTTTGATGCAGTGGTCGTGAAATCACCTCACTGNGAACCGCATATGTTTGCGGACTGGGCNGNATTAGTCATTGATGTAGACGCACCTGGGTCCACTAGTGCAGATGTACGGCAGCTTGGCCATACGATATGNGCTCGACCAGTTTGGCCTCTTGATGAAATCCCATCATACGATCCCGTTGTTGAGCACTTTAGTCGCGGCAGCTAGAGTTGCCAGCCTCAGGTTGTAAGGGCGACCATACGTCACTCTTNCAAATCGACTATATTTAGCTGAGTAGTTTGCATTGAATCGACTACCCATTGTCATTTGACGTGTAGAATGCTCCGTCCCTGCGTAAATATCTTATTCCTGTTATTCATTGTCTTTACCAATACTGTTATTGGGGAAGATGATGAAGTCCTCCAAAATTGGCCAAGCTGGCGTGGTCCATTGGGAAATGGGTCTGCGCCCAAAGCCATTCCACCAACCGAGTGGAGTGAAATTAAAAATGTAAAGTGGAAAACTGAAATACCTGGACTAGGACATTCCACTCCCGTCGTCTGGCAAAACCANATCTTTCTAACAACGAGTCTTCCATTTGGNGCTGAGCTACCGCCTGTTCCTCAAACTGCCCCGGGAGCTCATGACAATCTCGACGTCACTCAACGCCATAAGTACATAGTTCTGGCCGTGAACAGATCCTCCGGCGAAATCCAATGGCAGACGACCGTCAAGGAAGCCTTGCCACATGAAGGCGGCCATTACACGGGAAGTTTAGCTTCAGCCTCCCCGGTCACCGACGGAAAACATGTATATGCATTCTTCGGTTCACAAGGTCTCTATTGCCTAGATTTTGAGGGGAAAGTCGTTTGGTCCAAGTCACTCGGCAAGATGCAGAGCAAGCACGCTCATGGCGAAGGTAGCTCGCCGGTACTACATGGCAAAACCATCGTTGTAAACTGGGACCACGAAGGTCAGTCGTTTGTTACGGCGCTTGATACAGAGACTGGTAAAGAGCGTTGGCGAGCCTTGCGGGATGAAGTCACTTCGTGGGCGTCACCGACCATTGCAGTGCACAAGGGTCAAGCACAGGTGATTGTGAGTGGAACAAAAAGGATACGAGCATACAACCTTACCGATGGCGAGATTCTTTGGGAGTGCGGTGGACTGTCCGCTAACGTCGTCGCCTCTCCCGTCCATGACAACGGTATTGTAGTTGCAGCGAGCAGCTATGAAAAACAAGCCATGTTCGCTATTCGACTGGACGGCGCAAAGGGAAATATTACGGACTCCGAAAATGTGCTTTGGGATCGACTGACGCGTACACCATATGTACCATCGCCACTCCTGTACAACGGGACGGTGTACTTCCTGCGGCACTACCAGGGGATTCTTTCCAAAGTAGACCTAAACACTGGTGAAGAGCCCAGCGGCCCGTTTCGCCTTGGTCCGATCTCAAATCTTTATGCATCACCCATCGGTGCGGACAACAAGATCTATTTTACGGACCTCCGTGGTTCAACATTGGTGTTGACCCATGAGGACAACCCCGTGGTTATTTCGTTCAATCGCCTTAATGATAGTTTTGCCGCATCTCCGATCGCGGTGAATAACCAACTAATCTTACGTGGGCACCGCTACCTATACTGCATCGAAGAAAACTAGTCATTTCGTATCGCCCGACCCTGGGAGTCAAACCCTGTGCACGCTGCTCGTCATATTCTTTACTTGCTGTCAGTCTTTTGTTTGTTCTCTGCTTCAGTCTGTGCTGAAGATCGACCAAATATAGTCTGGTTGTTATCCGAAGATAACTCCGTGCACTACATGCCACAGTACGGAAACAGGCTTGCTGACACACCGCATCTAGACGCACTTGCCAACACAGGAATGGTATTTGAACATGCGTTTTCGTGTGCCCCTGTATGCAGTGTTGCAAGAACGACACTGATGACCGGGATGCACGCACCGCGTGTAGGATTCCAGTACCACAGGAAGATAACGCCGGTTTCTCTGCCTGACGGTGCCTTTATGTTCCCAGTACATCTTCGACGCAGCGGTTATTACGTCACCAACAAAGTCAAAACAGACTACAACGTGCAAGTCTCCAAGGTTTGGGATGAATCATCTCGCAATGCGAGTTGGCGCAATCGTCCAGACAAAGAAACACCCTTTTTCCACATGCAGTCCTTCGGGACGTCNCATGAGAGTTCACTTCACTTCCCTAAATCCGTCGTGACAAATCGCGAAGTCAAGACCGATCCAGATGCCGTGAGTGTGCCCCCCTACTACCCAGACACTGAAGTCTTTCGCGTCACCCTCGCGCGGTATCACGACAAGATCTCTCAAGTAGACGCTCAGATTGGTGCGGTAATAGACCAACTCAAATCTGACGGGCTATTTGAAAACACCATCGTATTTTATTTCGGGGATCATGGAGGCGTACTGCCTGGAAGCAAAGGGTATTTGTACGAAACCGGTTTACATGTTCCTTTAATTGTCCATGTGCCGGAAAAGTGGCAACATCTTTCACCATTTGGGAGCGGTTCTCGTCCAAATGGTTTTGTGTCATTCATCGATTTTGCGCCAACCGTGCTTAATCTNGCTGGGATTNAGACTCCAAAAGACATGGATGGCGCGCCATTTCTCGGCAATGGCATCACTGCTGAAGTCGTGAACAAACGGGACACGGCATTTGGTCATGCTGACCGCTTCGATGAAAAGTATGATTTCTGCCGCAGTTTGAGAGTTGGTCGATTCAAATACATCCGGAATTTCCAGCAACACTACGCTGATGGATTACAAAACAACTATCGTTATCGCATGTTAGCGTTCNAGCAATGGAGAGAGTTATTTCACGAAGACAAACTAAATGAAACCCAACGCCGGTTCTTTCAGGCGAAACCTGCTGAGATGCTGTTTGATTTGGAGGCCGACCCGCACGAGACGAAGAACTTAGCAGAATCGGCAGAATACGCCGACAAANTGATTTCCATGCGCAATGCACTTGTAGACAAGATGAAGGAAATCAATGATCTAAGTCTGTTCCCGGAAAACGAGATGCTGCGTCGCGCTTTGCCGGTCGCAACTACTTTCGGAGTAAAGCAGAATCAGCAAATCAGCCAGTTAATTGACCTCAACCAGTTAGCACTCTTACCGTTTGATAAGGCAAAACCACATCTACGTCGGGTCATCAAGAGTAACAACCCTCTCAAGCAATATTGGGCGTGGAACATTTCCGCATGTTTTGGGACCAATGACCGACAGCTCAGGCATGCAGCCAACGCACTAGACGACTCGACACCTGTCTTCGTTAGATTGCGAGCCTTTGAATACCTTGGCATCTGTGGTGAAGAAGTTGCGGAGAGACTTGTCTCATTGCTTTACGAATCTACGTCAAACGCGGAAGCAGCAATGATCTTGAACACGATTGTCTTTTTACGCGACGGTGGCTTTTCTGGATCTGTGAACAATCTGCGAATTGATCCTTCACAAATTAAAGTGGACGAACCTTTGGTACAACGCCGACTTGAATACCTCGGATTCGTCGAAATCAAATAACCATACCTAGGAGTGGCATCATGCTAATTGGATATGTAAGCGATGAACGATATGTCGCACAACCAGATGTGCTATTCGAATTTCGCAATACCACCGGAATTATTGCAACAACTCGGTCAACTGCATCCGGGGCAATCATAGTGGATGTACCAGATGGCAATTACGAGGTGGTGCTTCATAAGCCTGGCTTTGGAAACAAGATCACGTCTATTGAACTACCACACACCGGTCTAATTCACTTTCGCCTACTTACAGATGGTCTCGTTGGCTATGCCTGGCCAAAATGCGTAAAGAGTGGTGAGCGATCAGAATTCCGGGTNCACTCCGTCGAGGAATATGGACTGGAACTATGGCGTTACGGTAAAGAAAAAGAGTTTGTNAAACGTATCGGTACATTTGATGAACACGGACCTCGAGCCACGATGCAAATCACGCCTGATGGAGACTATACACAAGTTGGTGTTCAATTCAATAAAGACGGTTACCACAGCTCAATACTTGGACAGTCAATTGAAGCGCCAGAACGATCTGGACTCTACTATTTTCACGCTAAGTCTAAATCCGGATCTGAATTCGGATTTCCATGGGTAGTAGCACCAAAATCTCCGACATGTCAACTTGCTGTGTTTGCGTCAGATATCAACTGGAATGCATACAACAGTTTCGGCGGTCGCAGCAACTACATACACGCTAGCTCCTTTCCAAGCACACCAACAATAAACTCGCGGTTGGAATTAAAACGCTATACAGAGCCTGAACATCGCACATACAACACCGAGGAGTACAAACCACTATCACTTGATCGTCCCGACCCGTACAACCACATTCCATTTGACGAACAACTATCAGACCCCATTGCAGGTCGACAGGGGTGCCACATGGCGTCTGCAGAGTGGAGATTGCTTGGCTGGATGGAACAACAAGACATTGCCTATGACCTTTACAGTGAAACGCAGTTTCACTTCGAACAAGTTCCTCTTGAAAGCTATAAAGCTCTTCTGATAAGCACTCATCCGGAATACTGGTCTCGCTCCATGTATGTCCGGTTGAAGAGATGGGTGCATGAAGATGGGGGTCGATTGATTTATCTCGGCGGTAACGGGCTCAATTGTGAAGTTGAATTCCTGGACGACCATCGGATTGTCTACCACAACACCAACTGGAGTCATTCAGAACCGAATTATGATGCTGATGGCACTTTAAATGAGAGTCGGATGGATCGCCGTGTAGAATCNGAAGCAAACCTTCTGGGAGTCGCATTTACTACCGCGGGTATCATGACAGCCGCTCCATATGAAGTCGCAGACTATTCTCACTGGTGTTTCGAAAACACAGGACTCGCAAACGGTGATGTATTTGGTGAGCATTCCCTTCATCAACGCGTTCCTGGAGGTGCATCAGGTCATGAGACCGATAAGATCACAGCCCAATCTCCTCCAAATACGCAGTTGCTCGCCAAAGGTCTCAATCCCGATGAAGGCGGAGCTCATATGGTGCATTACACCACCGACTCAGGAGGTGAAGTATTCTCGGTTGGCTCAATTACCTGGCCAGCGTGTATACTTGTGGATGACCACGTAGCTCAAATCACCAAAAACGTCATAGAGACTTTTACAACTTAATTGATAAGTAGGTACAGCATGGATCGTCGACATTTTATTTCAACTACCGCGGCAAGTGCTGCCTTCTTTACAACTCCCGGGCTGTTTGCGGAACAATTAATGCCAACAGCGAGTATGGGAGAAGGTCCGTTCTACCCGGACAAACTTCCCATTGATACAGACAATGATCTGCTCTTAATTAACGATAGCATTACCCCAGCAGTTGGCGAAATAACACATCTCACAGGAAAAGTACTGAGTCCAAATGGCAGCCCACTCAGAAATGCCTTTGTCGAAATATGGCAAACGGATGCAAACGGATCATACCTGCACAGCCAAAGTAGTAATCGCGAAAAATGGGATGCGAATTTTCAGGGTTATGGGCGATTCATGACGGCTTCTTCCGGCGAATACTACTTCCGGACGATTAAGCCAGTACGTTATCCGGGCCGAACTCCACACATCCATATTGGCGTCAGCCTGAACGGCAAACGCATTTTCACCAGCCAAATCCTTATCAAAGGAGAAGCGTTGAATGCCCAAGACCAACTATATAGGGCCATCAAAGACCCGAAGGCAAAACAAACAGTAATGGCGGATTTTAAGCCCGTCAAAGGCTGCAAACTCGGATCGCTTGCCGCTGAATTCAACGTTGTACTTGGCACTACGGTCGAAGAAAATCAGGATCCCACAATCAAAGGTAGCATTGGAAAGCCTATCTACCGTCGCCGATAACTACAGACGGCTCATGCGATTACATCGTCTATTACGTTTCCTGCCACGTCTGTGAGCCGGAAATCTCGCCCGGCGTAGCGATACGTAAGTCGTTCATGATCGATCCCTAGCAAATGCAACACAGTCGCATGCAGGTCATGCATGTGGACTCGATCCTGAACGGCACGGAATCCAAAATCATCCGTTGCACCATGAGCATAACCGCCCCGTACGCCACCACCAGCCATCCACATCGTCATACCATAGTGATTATGGTCCCTACCATTACCGTTTTCAGAGACCGGAGTCCTGCCAAACTCACCACCCCAAACAACGACCGTATCGTCAAATAACCCTCGCCGTTTGAGATCAGTTAGTAGCGCATCAATGGGACCGTCGATCGACCGGCACAATTCGGGCACTTTATCGTTATGCCCTTCGTGTGTATCCCACGGCTGCCCGTTCCCGTAGTATACCTGTACAAAACGCACGCCTCGTTCTACCAGGCGGCGCGCCAATAGACATCCGTTAGCAAAATGTCCTTCACCGTATTCAGCTCGACACTCCTTCGTCTCCAACCCAATATCAAATGCCTGACTTGCCGATGTTTGCATGCGAAAAGCAGTTTCCATCGCATCAATTCGTGCATCAAGAATTGCATTGCTTCCCTTTGCATTTCGACGCGAATCGTTCAGACTCTTGACCAAATCCAACTGTCGACGCTGTTGACTCAAACTACCCGACTTATTCGATAAGTAGGGAATCATTTTTTCCGGATCGATAGTCGAGTGATTTACATAAGTGCCCGAGTGCTGTGGTGGTAGGAATGCGCTTGTCCAAAGTATGGAAAAGCGTACAGGTCGACCTGGACACAACACGATATACCCTGGCAGATTAGAATTTTCCGAACCTAAGCCGTACATCAACCACGACCCTAAACTTGGCACTGTCGGTGTAATGGTTCCGTTGTTCAGCATCAACAACGCCGGTCCGTGGTTGGGATTATCGGTATAGACAGACCGCAGAATACTCATGTCATCGATATGACGTGAAAGCCTTGGCAGCAACTCGCTTACAGGCAATCCGCTGTTACCTCTTGGCAAAAATTTGAAGGGGCATCCCAGCAAGCCACCCGTCTTGCGTTCAGTCCTGAAGTCAACTTCGTCCGGACGCTGGCCTTCGTGTTTATTCAATGCCGGTTTTGGGTCAAACATGTCACCCTGAAACGGACCACCGTTCATGATCAATTGAATAACAGCTTTCGCCCGCGGCCGATGATGCAGGTGCTCATCACTTGCCTCTGCGAGTAACTGCTGCGCCATCGCAATGGACCCGAAGCCTGCGCCTAACTGGCTCACGAACTCTCTTCGACTTGGTTGGATGCGATCAATCACTAGTTTCTTTATTCCACAAATGCAAACTCATTCGTCATCAACAATGCGTGCACAAATTGAATCCAGACCTCGCGTTCTTCTATGCCGCCTTCCAGTGAATCTTCCACAAATGCGACACTTCTGAGTGTCTCATCGTCCGTCGCATTTCGACACAGGATGGTTTGAAACAAGGTTTGAATTAAGTGGTCTTTGTTTAATGACCGATTGATCGAGTCCACGATTAATTCGCACTGACCTCTAACAAACTCGCTATTGAGCACGAAGAGTTGCTGCAAGGGCGAAACGTTTGCTTCCCGCTTGGGACTATGTCCCGTTGCCTCAGGAAATCCGTGTAACTTAAGAACTGTGGACAGATCTCGGCGATTGATTCGCCCGTAAAGCGTCCGGCGGTTATTACTGGTGTCTATGAGATTATTGGCGGGACCACCCAACTGCAAGTCTAACGAACCCGACACAGAAAGCATTGCGTCACGCCACGCTTCAATCTCTAGACGCACTGGTGAGTACCTCCATCGATCAATATTTTCTGGGTCGTTATTTCGACTATCGTCGATAATATCGGAGCTTCGACAAAATGTATCGCTCATCACTATTGCTCGATGCAGTGACTTTAGCGACCAATCACTTCTGATAAGCTCCGAGGCGAGATGATCAAGCAGGTATCGATTAGACGGTAAAGCACCCTGAAATCCAAAGTCGCTTGGAGTTCTTACAATTGGCGTACCCATAATGTGCATCCATTGCCTGTTTACCATCACTCTCGCTATTAACCATTGACTGTCTTTTAACATCGAGTCTGACAATTCAACGCGCCCACTACCCTGCTTAAAGCTCGGCTTCTCCGGGCTAAACAATTCAAGATACCTCTTGGCTACTGGTGCACCCTTTGTCGAGGGATTACCTCTAAGTTGCACATGGAGGTCCACGTTCCCGTTAGGGTCGAATTCCAACGCTGTATAAAAAGTCTCGAACTGGCGAACGGTAACTGCGGAGTCAAGCACAGCATTTACGCGAGGAGCATCAAAACCAGATGTATCTGCCTTTAATTTTTCAATCTCCTCCTTGATGACCGCCATTCGGTCTGTCATCTTTTTCTTAGCATCTCCCTCAGCAGTAAGCGACGCATACTTGAGAACATCTTGTTCCTTCTCGAATATTTCTATCTGATGCATCACACCTAATACGCGATCTCGTTGTTCGCGTGGCAGCAAGGGCATTTCCACTAGGCGAGTGTTGGCAAGGATACTGGCAAGCGAATAGTAATCTTCTGTTGTCACGGGATCAAACTTGTGATCATGACACCGCGCACAGGCCAGACTCATTCCTAGGAATGTACGTCCGATGGTGTCGATGCGTTCTTCCCACTCTTCCGCAACCACCACCTTGATTACCTCCGGATCTAAGCGAGGCTCTTTCCAGTAGGTTGGGCTCAACCCAAGAAAGCCTAAGGCTGCAAGATCAGACGTGCTGGCGTTAGGCAGCATATCGACAGCCAGCTGATATCGGATGAACTCATCATACGGCAGGTCAGTATTCAGGGCATTGACGACCCAATCCCGATATCTAAATGCGCTATCTGTCCGCTTTAACCACGACGCCGTTTCATCTGTATAGCGAGCGAGATCGAGCCAATGACGTCCCCAACGTTCTCCATATTGAGGCGTCGCCAGGTAACGGTCGACTAATCGCTGGTAGGCGTCGACACGCTGATCTTCGACGAATTGTCGCACCTCCGACCATTTTGGAGGCAGTCCTCTCAAAACGAGACTCAGTCGGCGAATGAGCACTTCCCGTGGTGCCCTCCCTGTGTTCTGGACTCCGTTCTCCTGTAATTGTTGATCAATAATCGAATCAATCTTACTAATTCTGCCCTGACCGAAAGTAATTTCGTCACTCTGGATTAGTGGCTGAAAAGCCCAATGACTTCGCCCCGCCACAAAATCAATCTCTGAGGGAATGGTGGCTGCCGTTGAAGCCTTCGGCATCGGTGCCCCCATTTTGATCCACTCGCCGAACAGGCTAAGATCTTTTTCGCTTAGCTTTCCGTCCGGTGGCATCTGTAGATCTGCATCGTTATAAGATANTGCGAGNAGAAGNAGACTGGACTTAGGNTCGTCAACACTAANCGCCGGCCCTCGGTCTCCACCCTTCAGTAGCTCCGTTCGACCGTCAAGGCTTAAGCCTGATTCAATTTCCTTATCGGCACTNTGACACTCCATGCAGTGTTGA
Organism: Rhodopirellula sp.; assembly: GCA_002714565.1. GTDB lineage: Bacteria > Planctomycetota > Planctomycetia > Pirellulales > Pirellulaceae > UBA11883. The sequence continues at coordinate 5,309 of PAXU01000072.1, read as the reverse complement.
ACCAANAGCGGACGGATTCTGCGTTCNAAGAATTCGAGGCCTTCATCTGCTGCATCGGCACCATGCGCAATCGTTCCACTAAAAACGATTAACCCAAGATAACTGAGAAGACTACGCATTTTTCGCATGCCAAAGAGTCGTGAAGCACCGCCGGCATTATAAACCACTTCCAGAGACACGTGCGGTGGTTTCCGCAATTGCCTCTTCGACAATCAGATGCTGGTTCACCTCAACATCCTTAAGCACCTGAATATGACCAGACGGCCATTGAATTTCGAGCTTGTCAATTTGTTTCGCACTGCCAAGACCTAGCTCAACTACGGCAGGCTTTTGTGACAAGAAATTTACGATCGGATAATTCTCCCTCCGAATGACACGATCGCCAATCGTACAAGCAATCTTTACGCCTACTCCGGTCGCATTGCTAGTTTTGCCTTCAAAGCTGACTTTCAGCCAACTTNGGGTTGGAAAGCGATTCTCGTANATGAGCAGTGGGCCACCACCCGCTTGCCGAACCACCAACTCAACCATACCATCACCGTTCAAATCGGTGGCAACCACACAACGCCCATCGCCATTACTGTCCGCGCCACTCAAGAATGACATGTCGTGAAAGACCTGGTCGCCACCATTTAGATAAATGCCATTACGTTCATAAGCACTCAAGTTTTCACCACTTTTAGGGAACAACCACGGATTACCGACCCAAAACTCTCCTTTTTCCTTATCAAGCTTACGAAGGTTTTTCGCCTCATATGTGTGATCAAACGGCTGTGTCACGACAGCCAACCAAACACACCGTCAGCCGTCGGGTTTATTCGGGTCAACGCTTTGAAATCCAACCGGCGCGTACATNTCTTCCAGACCATCGCCGTCGAGATCCATAAACGTCGCGCCATATGCCCAGCCCACATCATTTACACCCGCCAACTGGCCAATGCGTGAATACGTACCGTCACCGTTGTTCTGGTAGAGTTCATTTCCCGTGACAAAGTCCCGCATCAAGTTGTCAATTTCACTATCGTACAACTCCGGATTCAGATTGCCCAAAATGCGTTCACCGGCCTTGCTGTACATATTTGCAACATAGGGATCGCCCAATCCATCGTTGTTAATATCGCTTACGGTGATGCCCATGGAGAATCCACCATAGCCTTCCGGCAATTCACCTTTTCGAAATGTACCGTCACCGTTATTCAGGAAATAGTCATTTTGCCCCATCTCGATCGAAGTCATGACGTCCGGCCATTTNTCGCCGTTCGCGTCATACCACACTGCTGCGAACGTTGGTCCGCCACTACCNGCTATACCAGCAGCATCCGTTGCATCCTCAAATTGCCAATCACCGAGATTCTTCCAAAGCTGATTGCGATGCCCCTCNACATCTCCAATCCATGGCTGAGCCTTCTCGGCACTAACTCTCAAACCAACAACATAGATATCTAGCTTTCCATCCAGGTCAAAATCAACCACCGAATATCGGTATGAGGCGGTTGACAGTTTGATGTTAGTATCCGCAGCGGTCAATCGACGAAATCGCATTCCGTTGTCATTCCGGTATACAGTCTGGCCAAGAATCAGATCGTCATAACCGTCGTTATCGAGGTCAGCAAACATAGCACCTAAAGGTGCCTTCTCGCTGTTGGCAATTACCGATGGCAATCCAACATCGACGGTCACTTGTTCGAACTTCAATCCTGGCAACCCACGATAGAAAAAGACGCCGTTCAAATCTGTGATCAACAAGTCCTGCAATTGATCTTTGTCAAAGTCAGTGACGTAAACACCACCTGTAAGAAATGGAATCGGCANTTCCTCGACATGATCCCAGTTATCTCTAAACTGCGAAGTGTCCACACCAGTACTACTGGTCACATCATGCATGAGNTATCCGGTACCGGTTGCGACGTCAGCACGATAGGCACTCGCCTGCAGCAACCATTCGTCNCTATCCTGCATGTCGTCGTCAATTCCATCAATTGAGCAATTCATTTTCACAACAGTTTCTCTCAGATCTCCGTTTTCAAGTCGNCCAGCGAGCCGCAACTTGATGGAACCGTTCCATTGTTTTTCGAATTCACCGTATTCAACGGGACTCATTTGCATGACCTTAATGGAAGCGGACTGTAGCTCGGCGAATTCGGAACGCATGTTAATTAGCCAGTCGACAAACTCTTCACCAGTACAACTCACAACTCCATCTGCATCCGTCCAAGTGTTGATAGANGCAAATTGCAAATCCGCGTTGCCGAATTGCTGCACGTCATATATACCACCNTTGAAGGAAGGGGCTAAAAAACGNGCCAGTTGTGCCCGATCACTTTTTGCGATTGCGTCACGGACTGCTGGTAGAACAACATCTCCAAATACAAATCCGCCCAAATGCTCGGCATCCTGAAGATACCGCGATTCCTTATCAGACAGCCCCTGCGACTGTTCAATTGATTCGTCACTTGGCTTCGTATTTATTGAATCGACATCCGGCTCGGCCGATCCATCCGTACAACCGCCAAACGTCGTCAAAAATGCAAAAATGGCGGTAGTCGACAAAAGGTTGGCTAATCGTCTCATTCGTTCGATCTATTTATATACGTCGTCTCAATGCCGCTTTTCGACCGGAATCGCCTTAAAAGAAACTGTTTCTGTATAATAGCACACGCCCGGAAAATGGCGCTGTATTTAAGACAGCGCTGAAACAATATGATGTATACGCAGTTAGTTCGACAACTGTTTGTTCGCACCCGATTCCTATTGCACCGTTAGTTAACCCGCCTGCTCATGGCAAAAAAGTCAAAAACCAAGTCGCGATTACTTCTTAGCGCCGTTGCGCTCATTGTTTCAGCTGTAATTGCGTGGAATCCAATTAATCTGCAGTTACAACTAACGCGTGCTAAAGCAGCTTTGCTGATACGTGATACGGACACCGCTTCAGAACATCTTGACAATGCCTTGGAAATTGATCCGGAAAGCAGTGAAGCACATTTCTTTCTGGCACGCACCTACCGTCGGCTAGGCGACATTGATAATGTACGGCGTCACTTACAATTCGCCCAAGAACTTGGTTTTGATCCCATACGATGTCGGCGAGAGCAAACCTATGCCATGGCCCATATCGGAGTGGTCGGGGAAGGTCAGTCTCAACTCGCTCAACTGCTCGCCTCTGACACCAATGATGGGATGGATCTATGCGAATCATTTGCCAGGGGTTTTATCACAACTAAAAACCATCAAATGGCTGATGCAGTCATCGAAGCATGGGAACGCGACTATCCTAACGACCCATTAATTCCTCTGTTCCGTGGAAGATTGCACTTAGCACGCGCTGAAAGCCAAACCCAGCGAGAAGTTGCTCAGGCAGCACTAAAGGAATTTGAAATCACATATACCAAAGCTCCTTACATCGCGGAGTCGTGGTTGTTCATGGGCGAAGCCTCATTGCAACTACAGGACTACGAGCAAGCTGCTGAACACCTGAATCGATATCTAAGCAAATACCCTGAACATCCAGTCGCATTAACGTACTCCGGGAAACTTCATCGCAAGACCGGAGATTTTGGTTCGGCGCGGCAGCAATTGACACAGGCCTTAGAATTGAGCCCGGACTACAACGTCGCATCACTTGAACTTGGACAACTTGAATTGGACTCAGGAAACTCCGAGCAGGCGATTGCAATCCTCATGCCTTTTCACGAAACCCAGCCATGGAATTTAGATATCCGCCACTCACTAGCAACTGCATTACAGGAAAGTGACCAGATTGAAATGGCGAAGGTCCACTTTGCCTACATAAAGGGAGCACGCATTGCTATGGCTCAGGTTCCTGAGCTCGTAAAGGTCGCAAATGCCGATTCAACCAACGCTGATGCTCAATTTGCCGTGGGCGAAATCCTCATGCATTACAATGACCCGGCCCAAAGCCTAATGTGGCTCAACCGTACTATTGCACTTGATGCCGATCATCTCTCGGCAAATTCCTTGCTTGCGACCTACTATGATTCGATTGGCAATTTCGGCTTTGCTAAACAACACCGTGATCGCATAACGCAATCTCAGGAAAGCGAACGAACGGAAAGTGAATAGCTAGGCTAATTCGAATTCAAACGTCAGACGCGGCACTAGCTTAGATGGAAGACGCGATCCATGTTTGCGGATATCTCGTCCAGCCGTGCCGAATCACCACCACCGACTTCCGCTGCACACCAGCCTTTGAACTTGATTTCACGAAGAGCTCGGCAAACATCGTCAAAATCGAGATCACCTTCACCAATCTTCGTAAACCTGTCGTTTTCCCGTGAGAACCCTTTGACGTCAAGTTTGATTACACGGTGGTCCAATTCACGAATCCAGTCGCCCATACTGCCGTACTTCCAGTGGTTACCGATATCAAACTGCATACCGACCCACTCACTCTCGAATTCATCTACGTATCGTTTGTACTTAGCGGCAGTTTGAGATGAGTCGCCACCGTGATCGTAACAGAACTGATTCCAAACGTTTTCAATCGCTATTGCTACTTCAAGTTCCTCTGCNAGTGAAACGGCTTGTTTGATATTGGCGATTGAACGCTCCCATACTTCATCTTCTGTTCCATCGTTGCCATGGCCGACAACCAGTAGAGCCGTGTCGCCACCAACTGCTTTGGTGTCTTTTAGAGCGGTCTTAAGATGTTCCAGAGCAACTTTTCGTTTTTCTGGGTCTGCATCGCTGTGACGTATATTCCAGTGNCTCGAGCATACAGTCCCATCAACTGGCAGGCCTGACTGCTTGATGGCATCAAGCGTTTCCTCCACATTCATGCCCGGAGAATTCATCTCAATCGCACCAAAACCAGCTGCCTTGGCCGCTGCAAATCGTTCGGCCAGACTACCCTTCACACCAACCATTCCAATCTTAAGCGTCTTAAATAACTTGCCCTTTAAACTCACTCCTCGAGCGTTGGCGCCAAGAAGGTTTGGTGCGGTAGACAGCGCGGCAACTGCAGCGGACGACTGAACAAAACGGCGTCTGGAAATTGGTTGATTAAACATGGTGAGCCTTTGGTGTGAGAGTACAATTCATCGTGTGCATATATGTTAGTAAATCTGAGACAAGAAACCACTTAACTACTCGACTATTGTGTATTTCTCTCTAGAATACTTCCACCACTGCAGCCGTTTGCATTAATCACTTTTCTGCTAATTGAAGCGAAGATTAGCCATGAAGGCACTCGTCAAACGTGAACAATCAGAAGGACTCTGGCTTGAAGACGTACCTGAGCCTGAAGTCGGCACGAACGATGTCTTAATTCGAGTGGACCGAACCGGAATTTG
>PAXU01000071.1 GCA_002714565.1 Rhodopirellula sp. | reverse complement strand
TAACTCCAGCAAGAACACTAGCAGCAACAGTGATCCAAAAACCGTATTCGATGTGATACATTTCGGCGAGAATCTCAGCTGAATCCATTCCCATTTCTCCACCTCCCTCGCTACTTTCGATCACATTCTTAAGTGGGAATCCAATGACCATCTGAAGCAAGGCAGTTGCTCCTGCGAGAATTCCAACTAAGTTGGCAGCAGAACTGGATTTTATAGCGAGTACCAATGCGATAATGGTGAGCAAAACAGTCGCAATCGGGAGGAAAGCTGGCTCTAGGTCTTCAGCCATTTCATCGGTATCACCCATTCCTCCACCCATTCCTCCACCCATATCTCCCATGCCGCCGCCCATATCTCCCATGCCGCCGCCCATACCACCGCTTGGTTTCTTTTCGGTATAGCCTTTGGTGACCATCTGAAGCCCGCTTTGGTAAATCCCAACAGTTCCGGCTCCGGGTATTGTGCACGACAAGCTTGACCACGGAAGGAAGAATCCGAGTAAGGCCAGTAAGTATAGTCCAATAGGTAATTGTCTCATTTTGCGACTCCGGGAGTTGGGGGGGAATAAATGGGAAACATATTAAGGAGGATTTCTATCTCTAACAGATGCAATCAATCCTCCAAGAGGGCGCTAAGGTCGAAAAAAAGCAAGTACAATAACTTACTTGAACTACCCCTTAAAAAGCGACATCAATGTCCAATAACCCAAACGTCCTCGTAATTACCGGTGATCATTGGCCTGCGTCACTTCTTGGTTGTGCCGGGCATGACGTCATTCAGACACCCACGTTGGATCACCTCTCACGTAACGGTGTTCGTTTCACCAATGCATACACCGAATGCCCTGTTTGTATCCCCGCAAGACGCACTTTGTTGACCGGCACAACTCCTCGGACTCACGGTGACCGCACGTTTCAGGTGGAATTGCCAATGCCGTCGATGAGTGACATGCCTACGTTCGCTCAGGTGTTCCGTGATAACGAATATCAGGCATTTGCCGCTGGGAAACTACACGTCTATCCGCCACGTGCGCGAGCCGGATTTGATGAAGTCATGCTGTCCGAAGAAGGACGGCCACAACTCGGGCCAACAGATGANTACGAAATCTACCTGGGAGATCAGGGACATGCCGGTGAGCAATTCCTCCACGGTATGAGCAATAATGACTATGTGACACGGCCATGGCATCTTGATGAACGCCATCACGTTACCAACTGGACNACTCGGCAAATGAGTCGGTTTATTCAGCGACGTGATCCAACACGTCCGTCACTTTGGTATCTCTCATACACGCATCCACATCCACCNCTTGTGCCGCCTCAAACATATCTTGATATGTACGGTTTGGNAGANATTGANCTTCCGTATCACGGCACATGGCCAGTGGATCATGACCAAATGCCCGCCTGGATGAATAACCGNCTCATTGAAACATCGCANATGAATGAGGATGACATTCGTCGAGCACGTCGCGCATTTTATGCNCTGTGTACGCACATTGATCATCAGATGAGAGTGGTTTTGGGAACGATTCGTGAAGAAGGATTGCTTGATAACACGATCATCGTATTTCTTGCGGATCATGGAGATATGCTCGGCAACCACAACTTGTGGGCAAAGCGAATGTTTTATCAAGATTCAGCGGCAGTACCGATGATTCTTGTCGGTGCGAAAGGTGATACGCGTGTGCCAGTCGGTGTTACGGACAATCGTCTGGTTGGATTACAGGATGTGATGCCGACAATCCTCGATCTGTGTGGTATTGAGATTCCCGAAAGCGTCGACGGACTATCGATGGTCGGTGAAGAAAAACGGTCACACATGTACGGTGAGTACGGCGAAGGATTTGAAGCAACACGAATGATCCATGATGGACGCTTTAAGTTAGTGTATTACGCTGCCGGAAATCGCCTTCAACTCTTTGATGTGGAAAACGATCCACAAGAGCTGACAGATTTGATTTCTCAGCCGGACGTGATTGAAGTTCAACAGCGTCTTACAGGTTTACTCATTACGGAATGCTACGGATCGGATTTGGATTTGATTCAGGATGGTAACCTTGTAGGACTCGCAGCACCTCCAAGCGAGCCNCCGGAGCGTGGGCTGTCGTTACAGCGAGGTAGCCATTGGCCCGTGCCTCCACAGGGGACAGGCCCCTCGTGAGTTGATAAACTGCATGCTTGAATGACTGCCGCATAGCTATACCCAACAGTCATTATTTTTAACAGAACGATCGTAATAAAATGATGGAATTAATAATTGCACAAAACGACCCGGTCACACTTTCACAGTGTGTGCCATTGTTGTTTTACCTGGCGTTAGCACTTTGCGTGTCGTTTCTTTGTTCGATCCTGGAAGCTGTTCTTTTGTCGGTTGGCCCCGGCCAAGTCCAAATCATGATCGACCGTGGTCAAAAGTCTGGCGTTTTATTACAAGAGCTAAAAGAAGATCTGGACAAGTCACTATCGGCGGTCCTTGCCCTTAACACGATCGCCCACACCATGGGTGCGGCAGGGGTTGGTGCAGAGGTCGCTTCTGTTTTTGGTGATAACTACCTGGGACTTGCTTCAGCAGTTTTGACAATTCTGGTTCTTGTCTTATCTGAGGTTATCCCCAAAACACTTGGTGCACGTTACTGCAACGGATTGGCCGGCATTACAGCTCGATTCATTCAGTGGCTTATTATCTTATTGTTCCCCGTTGTTTGGGCTTTGAAACTATGTTCGCGTCTGGTGTCTGCTAAAGGAGAACATGGTGGCTTTTCGAGAATTGAGTTAATTGCCATTGCTGGACTCGCTAGTGAAGAAGGTTCAATCACAGATGAAGAAGCTGAAATGCTGCAAAACACTTTGGAATTGCGGGGTATGACGATTCGCGACGTGATGACACCACAAAACGCTGTGTTTTATGTCCCGGTGTCCATGACGGTAAGCGAGTTTGTCGCGAATCACATTCCCAAAGACTTCGCACGTATCCCACTTGAAGACGACGGTAAGCTGGTTTCGTATGCAATGTACAGCGAAATACTCGAAGCTCAACTTGATTCACGGGATATACCGCTCTCAGAAATGGCGTACCCGTTAAGTGAAGTATCTGATGCTAAACCAGCCTACGAAGCATTTGAGTCTATGGTGAAACACACGCACAAAATGCTCGCAGTAACGGATGAATTCGGTCAGGTGGTCGGAATCGTTAGTGATGAAGATTTGCTCGAAGCCATTGTGGGAATACCGATTGCCGACGAGACAGATTTACACGCTAGTCCTCGTGAGCACATGCTCAAACAGCAAAGCGATGATGTAGATGATACTTCAGAATCCGAAAGTGACGATAGCGTAAGTGATGGTGAAGAAGAGGAACAACAGGGTTAACGTGTGATACCCTGCCACGAGCCACCATGTAGTCAGATGCTCTTTGACATCGAACACGGTTTGTAACGCTAGACGTACTCCCCAAAACACCATGATGTAAGCGCAAATGCTTCGGGCCAGCAAGCCTCCTTCCGCCAACTCACCTGCATTCAGTAAGCTAATGACGCTGAAGGCAATTATTGCCATCACGACATATCCGCCATACGTCCAGTACATTTGACGATGAAGCCGGCTAAGCGAAGCAAGATCTTGTTTCCAATTCAGCCTTGCGGGTACTAATGCCGAAGCTACAAGCACGCATAGTTGTCCTGCACCGGCAAGTGTGATCAGAATCTCACGCCAATTCTCCATGTTATCCTCCGATCAAATCAGTAAACGGCACCATAATTTCTGCCATAAACGGTTTGTGAAACAGTAGTACCACTGGGCCGAGCAGAAATGCTGTGGTAACAACCCAGCCTCTAAAACCACGATCCAGTTTTAAGGCGGATGCAAATTCAGATTTCTGTATGGAGACGCCGATGGCCTGAATCATGAAATAAAGTGTGGGTTCACCATATCCACCACCAGCTGGCACGGAAATGACAAGGTCGTGTATAAGCCCACTCATGATGAAGCCAACGATTAACGCACCGTTTGCTCCTAGTTTTCGCAGCAGCGGTCGAAAAAGGAACTTGTGTGTTAGATCGCGAAATGCCACGTTCCATCGCTTCCCCCAAAACTCCGTCAGCGAAGTTGAGAGTAGTGGCGCATTCATTAGTTTGCGTGCTTGGACGCCGTTGAACCGCCAAGCGATGCTCAATAAATGAAACAGACCAAAGTGCAGCATAAAGACAATACAAATGGCAGCAAACCAGCCTCTTAGGTAGACAGGAAGTTCAGCTGTTCGCGGCATTACCCAAATCAGACAGGCGATTGCAACGGATGTCTTAATTACTGCTGATAAAAGTTCTAATCGCGTTGGCTGATCATCAACTTTCGTTTGATTTAGGAATGCATCTGCATCCAAACCAGGCCAAAGAAGCATGTAGGCGAATTGTCGGGCTACGGTGGTAGTGTTGTTTCTTTCACTTTTATACGTTCTCCACGTGAGCCATTTACAACCGCAATAAATGGTGAATGCAAGAGTCCACATGTATGCCCATTTCGGGAGTTCTCGCGGGAAGACTGATATTACAATGGCGGGTGCAACAAGAAGAGGAATCCAAGCAGCGACGGCTGTGGCATGGCTCTTTTTTACCATCGTCGTGATTGCTATAGCTTCGGCTCTCATGTCACGGTTGGGAATTGGGTAGGGGGAAATTGAAAAAACTCGTTGCCGGCTCACCATGCAATACAGCGTCTACATCATGGCAAACTCGCTCGATGACACGGTCTTGAGCTTCTCGCGTAAATGCACCGATGTGTGGTGTTAACAGCACATTTGTCATCTCTTCCAACTTACCCGCAATCGGTGGCTCAACTTCACGCACATCTAGTGCTGCTCCAGAAAGTTTTTCAGATTCCAATGCCACCACCAAATCCGACTCGTTTATCACTTCACCTCGCGATGCATTAATGAGGTAGGCGTTATGCTTCATTTGAGAAAGAAAGTCGCTATTTACAAAGCCTCTTGTATCTTCGGTTAACGGGGTATGGCAAGACACAAAGTCAGACTGGCTCAAGAGGTCGCTCAATCCCATCAATTCAACATCGTTCTCCAGAAGATGAGGTGCATCAGGGGTAAGAAACTCGTCATGTGCGATGACCGTCATACCAAATGCATTGGCTCGCTCTGCCACAAGGGTACCGATGCGACCGAATCCGATAATCCCCAGTGTTTTGCCGGACAATTCGCTTCCGGTAAAGCGTTTACGTTCCCAATTCCCTTTAGATGTGCTTTGCTGTGCTGCAGGAATATCCCGCGCCAGTGAGAGCATATACCCCATCACCAGTTCGGCGACACTCAACGAGTTTTCTGAAGGCGTATAGCAGACGACGACATTGGCTTTACTTGCCGCATCACAATCGATGTTATCGAGCCCTGCTCCAGCGCGTCCGATGACTTTCAGATGACTGGCAGATTGTATGAGATCCGCGGTTACCTGGGTTTGATTGCGAACAATGATGGCATCGATATCAACCGATCGTGCTTTAAGTTGCTCCATATCTGACCACAAGCGATGCTCAATCAAGACTTCGTGGTTCTGACTTAGCTGATCAACAGCCGCACCATCGATCTGTTCCGTTATTAAGATTCTTGCCATAGGGGTTTTGAGTTGGTGTGTTTATAAAACGCTCGGTTTGGCAAGGTGCTCCTTAGCAATCTTGCAGGCAACGGTGCCTATACCGTAATACCCAATTGAGATTTGCATGACATGCGTCAAAATGTCGTAAGCCCGCCAACGGTCCCAACCGAACTCCTCCTCCATCCACAGGATAAGCAGTGCGGAAGCATGAGCAATACTGCGTTCCATTGGTGTCTCACTAACCACGACCATGATTTCATCGGGGGATTCAATACGAGGCCACTCGATAGTCTTACCTTTTAGAACATTGACCGTAATGACGCTGCGCGACGCCATCTCCAGGCCGGATGCAGAGAGTTCGCCATGCCCCATAGCTGCGTGTGCATCTCCCAGGTACAAAAATGCTCCATCGACATATACCGGCAGGTAAATGGTATTGCCTGGACAAGTTTCGATGATATCCATATTGCCACCGTGAGGGCCTGCCGGCCCAGTGCCCGGTACGGTGGTTGCCGGAGATGTGCCAATACAGCCAAGCATTGGTGTATATGGGATCTTCAAGTCGTCGCTCCAGTGAATAACACCATCTGAAATCGGGCAGACATGTGTTCCGTGGTGACAATCCGTTCCTAACCATTGGCACATTTGGTTAGGATCGCTCGTTCGCGTCGCACATTGACCGTTCAGTGGTTCGATCGATTCAATCTTCACGGCCAGCGTGTCTCCGGGACTAGCACCGTTCACATAAATAGGTCCGGTTTGAGGATTTCCAAACGGACGCTTGGATTTGTCACGTCGATCATCATTGCTTCGAATTTGACCGGAAAACGCATCTTCCGCTTCGACTTCGACGCTGTCACCAGATTCGATCGTAAGACGTGGCTCGTTATGGCGACTGTATTCGTAGTAAAGTGGTCCAAGAGGAAGTTTATGCATGTGGTAGACTCCAGGGCACAATGGTTGTTAATTGTTTGTGCGAAACAGAATATTGATTAGCCTTCGACCAATCGGCGTGAGATGTCATTTTGGCCACCGACATCCGTTAACCGGCGTTCTCGACCTTCAAAGAGATATGTAAGTTCTTCGTGATTGACTCCGAGTAAAGACATCATCGTGGCGTGCAGGTCGTTTACGTGAAATCGATCTTCAACGGCATTAAAGCCAAAGTCATCAGTAGCGCCGATGACCTTACCGCCTTTAATGCCGCCACCTGCCATCCAGATGCTGAAACCATATGGATGATGGTCACGTCCATTACTGCCTTGCATGATGGGCGTTCGTCCAAATTCGCCTGACCAAACCACAAGCGTCTTTTCCAGAAGACCTCGCGCCTCCAGATCAGCAAGTAAACCCGCGATGGGTTTGTCCACGGCCTTCCCTCTGGACTGATGATTACCCTTTACATCACCGTGTGCATCCCAGTCCGCATCAACTAGGTGCATGTAACGCACGCCACGCTCGACCATTCGTCGAGACATCAAGCACATTTTTCCAAATGCATCGGTCGCCGAGCCATCGATGCCGTAAAGCTCTTTGGTGGCCGCTGTTTCCTTTGAAAGATCTATCAGCTCCGGAGCGGCCATTTGCATTTGAAAAGCAAGTTCATAATTCGAAATTCGGGCATCTAGTCTTGAATCGATCGGTCGGTTGTCACGGTGCCGACCATTCCACTTCTTGAGTTGATCTAGCACGCGTTTCTGGCTGGTCTCTGTGAGTCCGTTCGGTCTTCCCAGATTCTGAATTGGCATGCCCGTCGTGCGTAAGTATGTACCCTGATATATCGCTGGCAGGTATCCGGAGCTAAACGTAGCTGTCCCGTTTCTAAACATTGAATCGGTCATGGCAACATAACTTGGCAAGCTTTGCGTCTCGCTTCCCAGGCCATACACGACCCACGATCCAGCACTTGGGTGCCCAAGCAGACGAGTGCCAGTATGCATCATGGTCAGGGCCGAGCCATGAATGAATAGTTCGTGATAACACGAACGTACGACCGCCAGCTTGTCGGCATGCTTTGAGATTTCAGGGAACAGTGAGGAAATCTCAAGCCCTGATTCGCCATGCTTTGCAAATTCGAATTGCGGTCCGAAGACTTTGGCATCTGCCGTGTTAATTTGGGCCAGATCAAACTTCTTAAATTCTTCTGGTAACAGGCTTCCATCATGTTTAGCCAAAGCTGGCTTTGGGTCAAACGTCTCAACTTGACTAGGTCCACCCTGCATGAAAAGCCAGATGACGTGCTCCGCCGTGCCTGGCAGGGAGTCCTCTCTCGCCCCTACCCCTTCCTGTGAATACGAATCGCGGGCAAGAAGGTCAGCGAGACCAAATGCTCCTAATCCCATCCCAAATTGTGAAAGTGCTTGACGACGCGTGTAGACGCCTGGCATTTTCTGTTGAGTACAACAATTCGTTGAGGGATTATTCATTTCGTATTCTTTACTGTTTCGATATCAGTCAACAAATGAGAATTCATTCAGGTTGTAAACGGTCAGGCAAAGATGGATGAGTCCCGCAGCTCGTTGCGGTGTTAATGTTGCCAGTTCCGTTTCCAATTGACCAATGTTGGCTTTGGTTTGTTCCAAGTTCTCTGCGGCATCTGACTCCAGTGCATTAAGCAAGTCGATGGCCTCCGCCCGTTCTTGATCGGTGATTGTTCGGGCAAGCGTGATTTTCCACAAAGTTTTCACCCACACGTTTGGGTCATTAGGGCTGGCTTGAACCAGGCGGTTGGCGAGGTGCTTTGCTTGTCGATAAACCGAAGGGCTGTTAAGCGTCCAAAGTGCTTGAGGTGCAACCGTAGTGACATCGCGCTGCGGACAACTAACGGATGTAATGGGTGCATCAAACACTTCAAACATTGGGAATCGGAAATTGCGCCGAACCATGATATACACTCCACGGCGGGTGTGTTCAGCAGGATCGCCGGAAATAGGCCATTGCCATTTCTCCCGTAATGCAGCGATTTCATCAGGTGCCAGAGGTGGTACAACCGGGCGGCCATACATCTTCAAGTTAATTGTGCCGGCAGTAGCATGTACGCTGTCCCATAACGCTTCAGCTTCGAGGCGCCGACGATTCATCCGCCAAAAATACTTGTTGTCAGGATCAACCTGCTCGTGTTCGTCGGTGCCGAATTGGCTCGAGGCTTGATATGCGTAGCTGGTCATGATCAAGCGATGCATCTCCTTAATGCTCCATTTGTGTTCGATGAATGACAGAGCTAGCCAATCCAGTAATTCCGGATGGGTTGGCGCTGCTCCCATTTCTCCGAAGTCATTGGGGGTGGATATAATGCCGCGGCCGAAGTGCCACTGCCAGATACGATTCATCATGACACGCGCTGTTAGTGGATTGTCAGATTGCGTCAGCCAAAGTGCGAATTCCTTGCGAGATTCAAACGGTTTCGTGATGGCCGGGTCACGGTCGGTTGAGTTAGCTAATGAAACAGGAATTGCAGCTTTTACCACATGTTCCTTGTGACCTAATTCTCCACGATCCAGAAAGTGCACAGGTTTCAAAAGTTTGGGATGATCATGCCCAAGTACTGTTGCAGTTGGTGACGTCATTAAAATGTCAAATGGCTCATTCGGCACCGAGTTTGCATTGTCAGGTAATCGCATTACGCTCTCAATCAATGCGTTACGTAATTGCTCGCGTTGCTGTTTTTCATCGTCGTTTAGCTCGCGACCGCCGGTGCGAGATCGAAACACTTTTAAGGCAATCTTTGCTTCTTCTACAGCTGTTAGCCTCGGATAAAGCCAGTGCCAGTCACCACGCATCATTGGTGTGTGTAAATGCAGATATTCTTTGGTGGACGGCGCGAAAATAGCCTGCATCGCGTAATAGTCTTCCTGGCTGATCGGGTCGAACTTGTGTTCGTGACATCGTGCACAGCCAACGGTCAGCCCCATGAATACCGATGTAGTCGTATCCACCCAGTCGGTAAGTGTTTCGTGCTTCAGCCTGTGCGCATCCAATGCTGACTCAGCAACCTGAGGGCTTAATGCGAAAAAGCCTGTGCCGACGCGTGCTTCCATGCTGCGACGTTTTGACTCGGCCAGGATGTAAACACGCTTGGGGTCCAGATCCAGGTTGTCCGGCCAGATTTCGTCGGCCGCTATCTGTTCCTGTACAAATTGATCGTACGGCTTGTCGTCGTTAAAGGACTTGATGACGTAATCCCGATATCGCCAGGCATTGGGTATGGAGTTGTCGCCTTCGAATCCCTGCGAATCGGCATATCGAGCAACGTCCAGCCAGTGCCTTCCCCAGCGTTCTCCATATTGGGGTGACTCGAGCAAATTGTTTATTAGATTGATCCATGCATTTCCACTCTCATCGTTAACAAAGGCCTCGATCTGTTCCGGAGATGGAGGTAGCCCGATGAGATCGAAATATGCACGTCGCACCAGAGTATGCTTCTCCGCTTTTGGTGCACGAGCAAGATTCATGCTGTCGAGGCGTGCTTGAATAAAGGCATCGATGGAGTTCAGTACTAACTCTGGATGCTTGATTTGATCACCCATCGGTACGGCGGGCGATTGTGGCGACCGGAAAGCCCATGGCAGATCAGCTACTTCTTGCCCGGTTAGCTGTGATGGCATCCATAGCAATGCCAAGATGATAAAGCAGCGGTTCATGTAAAAGCCAACTCGCTAAGAAGTGAGATGTGTTGGTGTGGATTTTCATTATAGTCGGTTTTTCTTCTGCTCTCACGAATCGCCCGGTCTAGTACCGATAATGCCGTGGCAAAAAAAAACAACCGTGCCGAGACTACCGAAGTCGTCGACACGGTTGCACCATTTATATGACCTGATCCATCCGTTTTCACGGCACCGGTCTCAGGTGGGTGGACGCCCATGCGGGCAATCCGCCGATTGGCATTAGGCGTTTCCACCTCTTAATCTTGTACAGTCGTAATGGTCCACAGATCACCTCCTTTCGTTTATACAGCTTCCACTTCTGTCACCGTTGTACCTGGTGACTCCTTCGTGGTCGTCAGTTCATCATGCTGCGTTCGCACGATCCACACCCCATATCGTGTAGATTTAGAGGTACATTGCAATAGTAATTTCTTAATCGTGAGTCTTCGCACATTAGGTAATCGATGAAACAACGAATCGTCATTGGCGCTCTGCTTGTGGAATGTAACCACTTTGGTGGAATTCCCACCGATCTTAATTCGTTCAAACGTACTCAATACATCACTGGGCAGGATGTATTAGAGATTGCAGATGGAACGCTTGGCGGGTATTACGATGTGCTAAGTCCGCGTGCCGGTGATATTGAAGTGATCCCAACGATTGCGGCTACTGCATGTCCCGGCGGGCCTGTCACCACACGGGCATATAGTGCCATCAAGCAACAAATCTTAACTGGTATTTCAGAAGCGATTTCTGAAGGACCAGTGGCCGGAGTCTTGCTGGCACTTCACGGGGCAGCGGCGGTCGATGGAATTCCTGACCTTGAGGGTGACTTACTCGAGTCCGTGCGAGATTTGATCGGCGCAGATGTTGCACTTGTGGCAACCCTCGATCTTCATGCTTACATGACAGAACAAATGGTCAGCAACTCAGATGTGCTGGTGGCCTGGGATACATACCCTCATCGTGACGCCTTTGAGACGGGGCAACGTGGTGCTACGGCTCTGCTCGACATTGTTGATGGTAATCTAATCCCATGCATGGCGATGGGAATTACACCTGTGCTTGTTGGCGCCATAAATGGGACCACGGAAGGTGAAGGTCCGTTTGCAGATACGATGCGATTGGCGAAACGAATTGAGAAACGCGACGACGTTTACATGACCAGCGCATTCCTTGTGCATCCATATCTGGATGCACCAAATATGGGCGGCGGTGGATTGGTGATAACTAACGATGATCCAGACCTTGCATGTGAACTCGCCACAGAAATAACGGAATACTACTGGTCACGCAGGCATGATCTGGAACCAGAATTGATCGGCGTTGAAAGTGCTATCGAGCGTAGCCTTGCACATGACGGTTGCGTGGTGTTGGTTGAAACGTCAGATTGTTGCGGAGGCGGTGCGGCAGGTGACAGTGTTCAGCTACTTCCGCATTTGATGGCTCTTACGGCAGACATTCATTCCGTCATTCCGGTTGTTGATGCGCATGTAGCGGCGGAGTGCCACAAGCACTCCGTAGGCGATGAAATCATGATTGAAATCGGATTTCGTCACGACCCGGACTGGGGTGATCCGGTCCCCGTTTGCGGAACGATTATACAGCTGAACGACGGTGTGTTTACATATCGTGGTGGCATTTGGGATAGATGCGAAGGTCACATGGGTTCCTCGGCGGTGATAAAAGTTGGAGGCGTACACGTGTGTGTTGCAACGCATCCTACATATGAATGGTGCGGGGAGCAGTACGATGCCTTCGAAATAGACGTGTCACAAATGAAAATCATTGTCGCTAAGAATCCCATGAATTACGGGATGGCATTCTCGGATTACAGTGATTTGATGATGGTGCTTGATACACGAGGGCCGACACCAGCGACGTGTCGACATTTGCCATTCCAGAGAATCACAAGACCAGCCTTTCCGTGGCAAGATGATTTTGACGAGCACAATAAAGTCTTAACGAATTGTTGATTCGGACTGACTCGCATGGTGGTTATAACTGAGTTAAAGCAAGAATTATGGGATTCCTTACATGCCACAAACACACTTAGTAGAACCGGATAAGCCGGTTGATTTGTCAGCCATTCCGACGTGTGCAGAGATGTTCTCGGATGATCGTCCAGCAGCTGAACGAGAGTTTCGACAACTTAGAGATGAGCTGGTTGAACTTCAGCGGCGACTTTATGCGCAAGGTACCCAGCGACTGCTCGTTGTCTTTCAGGCTATGGATGCTGGCGGAAAAGACAGNACCATTCGAAAGGTCTTTCGCGGTGTAAACCCGCAAGGTGTGAGGGTGTATTCNTTCAAAAAACCTTCCAAAGAAGAACTTGCGCATGACTACCTGTGGCGTATCCATAAGGCTATNCCACCATCGGGCATGATCCATGTGTTNAATCGATCGCATTATGAGGACATCATCGTGCCAGCAGTACACCACATCGTGGACAAAAGCGTNTGGGGAGAACGATTTGAACAGATNAATGNATTCGAGTCGTACCTGGCAGCAACGGGTACCAAAATTCTGAAGTTCTATCTGCACATTTCACCGGAAGAACAGAAGAAGCGGTTTTTGGATCGAAT
The DNA here is from genome assembly GCA_002714565.1 of Rhodopirellula sp. Taxonomy (GTDB): domain Bacteria; phylum Planctomycetota; class Planctomycetia; order Pirellulales; family Pirellulaceae; genus UBA11883. The sequence goes on along the minus strand of PAXU01000071.1, from coordinate 8,507 downwards.
TGAGCGTCCGGAGAAGAACTGGAAGTTCTCAAGTGAAGATCTGGAAAAACGGAAGCACTGGCATGATTATATGGCAGCGTTTGAGGAGATCCTAAGTAGATGCAGTAAAGCTGATGCACCGTGGTACGTTGTTCCCGCAGATCAGAAGTGGTATCGAAACCTCGCAATCGCAAGAACATTGGTTGATACACTGGAAACGATGAATCCTCAGTTTCCAGTGGCCGAAGATGATCTGCAATCGATTGTCATCGAGTAAAGGGCTTAATGATGATCATTGACGCTTATTGCCATTGCGGTATATCCAAGTACCAGCCAATCGAAAATGTAAAGCAGGTNATGCAACAANTTGGGGTTAAGCGAGCTGTGCTCGCCCAGCATCTCGGTGAGTTTGATAACAGCTANATTTCAAGTGTTGTGCAAGCTGANCCGGAGATGTTTGCCGGTGTCGCTTTGGTTAANCCTGAATCGTCACGCGTACTTGATGACCTAAATGAGATCGCGGCTGCTGGGATATGCAAAGGTATCAGATGGCCCATACCTGTTGGNTTTAACCACGACGAAGCCATAAACCATACCGCCGCACTTGGTTTAAATATCGTCGCATACTTCCCCGACGGCCTCGACCGAACTATCGGGGAAATAGAGCGAATTCTACAACAGTCGCCGGAAGCAACCGTAGTGTTGTCACATATGGGTGACCCTGGCGTCGATCAGGCGTTGAGCCGGTATGAAGCAGCAGATGTGTTTTCCCTCGCGTCATTTCCAAANGTGTTTGTACAGCTCTCAGGCATGAAGATGTTTTGTGGTTATCCGCACGAAGAACTGNACGACTTGATTGGCGCCTTTTACGATGCCTTTGGCGAGGATCACTTNNTTTGGGGNAGTAACTTTCCGGTTGTCGGAGACTTGGCCGACTATGACAGAGACTTGCTGCTGTTGCTCGACGATCTGTTACCCATTCCGACCGAGGCNNTTGAGAAGATTGNAGGCCTGAATGCGCTGAAGTTGTGGTGGAATGCTGATTGACCAGTCACCACGCAACGCACATCTGCGGTCGAGAACTTTTCGCGGGGCTTGAGTCGCATTGTCCAATTCAGCGTGNGAGGATTAAACGCCTACTTAAAGACTTCCGGGTTTACGACCTTATCCCAAGTGTGTCCATCCAGTACCGCCTTGATTCCATCGCACGTCATCTGAAATATGTTGGTCATGGCTTGTCTCGATAGGCCAAGTGCATGTGGTGCTGTGAGGCACATGGGATGACGGAATATCGGATGAGAGAAGTCCGGTGGTTCCGGTGCAAATACATCTAGCAGTGCTGCACGCAGACGCCCGTCGTTGAGTGCATCCAGCACGCTATCCAGGCTGTCCACTAATTCACCGCGAGCGAGGTTTACGAGATAGCTGCCGGGTCGGATGAGCTTCATGTTTTCCGCATTGACGAGATTGCGGGTTTCTTCGGTCATCGTTGCATGGATATTGATGAACTTGGAAGTACTGAGCAATTCTTCAAGTGAAACGAGCTTTGCACCGACGCTTGTTGCGACTTCTTCCGGTAAATATGGATCATAGGCTTGAACGGTCATATTAAAACCAGCTGCCATTTTGGCGAGAGTCTGTCCGATGTTACCGAGGCCAATGATTCCTAGAACACCGCCGTCCAGATCATCATTATCGATTTCAAATCGACTGTTCCAGTCACTGGCTTTCATGCGTTCATTCCAGATGGGCAAGTGTTTTACCAAAGACAGGATTGCAGCCATCGATGCTTCAGCAACGGCACGGGCATTCGCTCCCGGTGTAAATACAAGCGGGATGCCTCGTTTGGTCAACGCGTCGACATCGACGTTGTTGTAGCCAACACCGGTGCGTGCCACGACTTTTACCTGACTAGCTGCCTGCATCACCTCTTCGGTGATTTGCGCTTCTCCTCGAACGATCACCGCATCTGCATCGGCGATCATGGACTTAAGCGTGTCGATGCTCATGTCTGGACAGATCTCCACAGTGCCGTGATCTGCAAGTAAGTCATGACAAATAGGGAATACAGGAGCTGTGGAAATGATCTTAGCCATGTGAGGTTCGTCTCAGTGAAATAAGGCCGGAGTGGTAGGAGTCTGTCACGACTACAGAAAGTGCGTAACGAATGGGAACTCAATAACAACTGGTTTAAGCGATTAACTGATCGATCGGATTAGCCTGATAAACATCGGTTAATTTCTCGTCGCGACCGTTGTGATGGTAGGTCAGAGATTCGTGGTCGAGCCCTAGAAGTTTCAGAATAGTCGCATGGTAATCGGCAGTTTGGGTGCGGTTTTCTATGGATCGATAGCCGAAATCATCTGTTGCACCGTATGCTTGTCCGCCTTTGATTCCGCCCCCCGCCATCCACACGCTGAATCCGTAGGGATGGTGGTCACGCCCTTCACTACCCTTTTGGACATTTTCCCCACGTAGTTCGGCACCGGGTGTCCTGCCAAACTCGCCTCCCCATGTGACAATCGTCGAGTCAAGTAAGCCACGTTGCTTAAGATCGGTAAGTAATGCGCCGACTGGAGTGTCTGTTTGTGCACAGCAATCAGTTGTATTCGCGACGTTTTCCTGGTGTGTATCCCATGGCTGATTGTGCATGAAAATTTGAACGAAGCGTACTCCGCGTTCTACCAGGCGACGTGCCATTAAGCATCGTCGGGCATATGAGTCGGTCTTAGTGGACCCGACTCCGTACATCTCCAGCGTNTTTTGCGATTCCTGATTGATGTCCATAGCATCCGTTGCGGCGAATTGCATACGNGCCGCCAGTTCCAGATTGGTTATGCGAGCATCCAGTTCGAGTTCTCCGGGNCGCTCAGCTTTGTGTTTGGCGTTCAGCTTCTTGAGAAAGGAAATGCGACCATCATCGATTGACTTGTGACGCGGTGTTGATGGCGAAATGTTNAAAACCGGCGCACCGCGACTTCGGAACTCCGTACCCTGATAAACAGGTGGAAGCCAACCACTGGACCAGTTGCGNATGCCATCAATGGGATAGCCATTCGGGTCAGGTAATGCGACGTATGCCGGCAGGTTTTGATTCACTGTTCCAAGTCCATAGGCTGNCCAAGAACCGAGACTTGGTCGCCCAGGGACAATCAGTCCGGTGTGAGCCATCCATAATGCATGTTCGTGATTCCGGTGCTCTGTGAACATAGAACGAACCACTGCTATATCATCAGCGTGCTTAGCAATTCCCGGCAAAAGTTCGGAAAACTCTAAGCCACTTTCACCGTGTTTGCTGAACTTGAACGGTGTCCCCAAAAGGTAATGTGTACGTTTTTCATCGTCAGTAACTTCACCCGGAGGCGTCTCGCCATGACGTTTGTTCAATTCAGGTTTCGGATCCAGTAGATCCACGTGGCTTGGGCCGCCATGCATGAANAACTGAATGACGGCATTGGCTCTCGGAGTGCTCAGGGCTGGACGATTGCTAGTGTCAAATACACTGGGTTTTTCAGCGTGTGCCTGATTAATGACCGCACCAAGTGCCAATGCACCGAAGCCACCGCCAAGTTGCTGCAAGGCGCGACGACGATTGACTGATTGATTTGGTGTAAGCATTTCTGAGAATTCCAATTAACTGTTATTTATTGTATCGGCGAAACGTCTAATCCACATATGCGAATTCATTGCTGCTTAAAAGCATGTGACAAAGATCAACGAGCGCTTTTTCGCTTGCGATGTCTAGCAACCAATTACCGTTCGCAGGGTCGAGTGGTCCGTGGTAATTCTCGATAGTATTCCATCGCTGTATAGTCACCTTGTCGGCCCCAATTAATTCGATCGACGTATTCAATTGGTAAACATCGGATGTCAACTCACCGTTCATGTTTGTAAGCCAGTCGATCGTCTGTCCTTTATCCAAAACAACTTCAACAGTGTCAAAGTCGATTTGAGAATGAGCAATCGCTTTGCGCTGTATTTCTTTGTTGTTTATGACAACGACGGACTCGATTCCGTTTCCGTTGGGTGAAGGATGGTTCAGATATCCACTGATTCGATAGGTTCCTGATTCGGGGGCAGTAAATCGGAACACGCTGTCACGGTTGGTGCCTACATGGCCACCGTCAGGCCACACGGAAACCCAGCCGAGCTTGCCACCAGGGAGGTTTTGCTCAGCGTGCCATCGATTTGCTTTGAACACAGTGAATTCAACAAACTCTACTCCTGATTCTTTGTTAAATACTCCGTGGCCATAACTCCATACCTCGTTACCTTCCTGAAGCTGGGCATGTTGCTTGGTTTGAGCTGCAAGGAATTCGTTGATTGCTATGACTTCATTTGCGTCAGGGCTTCTGGCTAGGGCCAGTTCAAAGGCACGCACTCCGGGGTTGTCATTGGATTCGCGTGTGGCACGGTCGGCTAAACCGGATGATGATGTTTCGACAAGGCGGCTATTTAGAACGGCCAGCATTTGTAATGAGACCGTGGACTGGGCGCGTCGGCTGCAATTGGTTTCCATGACGGGCTGATCAAATAACCTTAGGAAAGATAGGGGTGTCATGCGTCTTGCGAGAATGTAAATAGACCGTCGCCGGGCAAATGTGTCTTCCGCAACGCGATATTCACCATCGGGCTGCTCCGCGACGCCAATCGCTGGACCAAACATATGCGGATCCAGAACACCGGCCGTTGCCAGCAGGCTGTCTCGCAGGGCTTCGCCTTCAAGTCGCCGCAAGTTTTGTTTCCAGATAAGTTTGTTTGTCGGGTCCAATGTTGCCGCACCTTCGCTCTCGGGTGTGTCCATGGCACTTTGCTGACGATATGCACGGGAATTAAGGATCAGCCGATGCAGATTCTTAATGTCCCATCCCGACTCTTGAAATTCGACGGCGAGCCAGTCGAGTAGTTCCGGATGGGTGGGAGAGTCCCCTGCCCAGCCGAAATCGTCTACAGTGCGAACGATTCCTTCGCCAAAATGCTGCATCCAAATCCGATTCACAAAAACACGTGCGGTAAGCGGATGGTCGTCTGCGGTAAGCCATTTGGCAAAGTTGAGACGCCGGTATGAAGTAGGTTGCTCATTAGTGGTTTCAGGGATTGTGTAGGGAGTGGATGTAGGAATCATCCGTGGAGTGCTTGGAGTAACCTTCGGCCCGGGGAGTTGAGCATCGCCTCGATACAAAAGGCGAGACTCTGGTGAAGGTGAGACGTCATAAGTCGCAAAAATGTTATCCGGAGTGCGAATGAGTGGTCGTTGTTTCTCAATCTCGACGGTCAGTGGTTTCCACTTGTCGTTGTATTCCGGGAAGTGCTCGGCGAAGAGTGTATCTGAAGCAAGGGGCACACGCACATAGCCTTTAAATTTGTCGGCAAGATATTTTTGGATTTAAGTACGTTTCTCTGCTTCTGCGTTTAGCGCAACGTCGACATCCTCACGGACTTGTTCATTTACTTCGAGCAGACGCTTTTGATAAAGCTTTTCAACGTATTCTTTCCGCAGGTCTTCTTCTTGCTTCTTGAATTCGTTGAAGATCTTCTCAGCAGCAGCACTGGCTTCTTCCTCCATTTTCGTCATGGTAGTTCGAGTGCGGTCGCGGTGTGGCACCCAGTTCTTTGGGTCGTAAACGGTCATGAAAACCGATTGGAGTTCGTAATATTCCTTTTGNGTGAGCGGATCAAACTTGTGATTGTGACACTTTGCACACTTAAAAGTTATTCCCATTAAGGAGGATGTAATCACCTCAAGCTGNGCGTCGATCGTTGGGTAGTAATACAGACCTTCAACATTCTTAATCGTGTTGAAGTCNGGNCGAGATGAGTCAGGTGCTGTGCGTAGAAAACCTGTGGCCGTTAATCCGTCGATTACATTAACCGGTAGGGATTCAGAGTTGTTGTAGTGGTCCCAGTAATTGGTAACCTCATCACCCGCTAGTTGCAGTGTGATGAAGTCGTCAAACGGAATGTTGCTGTTGAGACTCTTGATAACCCAATTACGATATTTATAGATCAGTGTCCTCTGCTGGTCGGCATACAAAACNCCGGCACTATCTGCATAGCCTGCAGCATCTAGCCAGTGTCTTGCCCAGCGTTCTCCATAACGCGCATCGGATAGCAACTTTTCGACAAGTTCCTCGTAGGCCATCGGCGATTCATCAGNGATGAAGTTGCTGACCTGTTCTGGTGTCGGTGGTACTCCAAGTAAATCGAGGTAAAGCCGTCTGATCAGTTTCTGGCGAGATGCTTCAGGTGAAAACGTTAGACCTTGCTCATCTAACCTGGCATAGATAAACGAATCAATCGCCGTCGTGATGTCGTGGTCCGAAGTGTACACAGGCGGAGTTGGTCGAATCGGAGCCTTGAAGGCCCAGTGCTCGTAATCAGCATCAGGGTACACATTCTCAGCGTCGTCGCTGGCGATGTCTTCATCCTTTCCAGGTGCGTTTTCGGCGATCCAGTTGCGGATGATTCCCTTTTCGTCACTCGTGAGTTTGTCGCCCGATGGAGGCATCTTNTCTGCTGCCAGTTTTTCCCAGATCAAACTNGTNTCAGCNGATGCCAGTCNTATCGCGGGNCCGGATTTACCGCCCTTGAGAATTGANGATCTAAGGCTTAAGTCGAGANCAGCTTTNGGCGTNGCACCACTGTGGCANGCCAAGCAGTGNTTCTTAAGAATCGGATATACATCGGACTCAAATTGCGGAATGGCAGCTTCTGCTTCNGGNGTNTCTTNATCCTGCGCGACGCANTAATTTGCGCAGNCTAANGTNCAGATCAGTTGTACGACTAGTGCGCCGTAGGCTTTTCGTAGAGTATTGCTCATNCATTGATTTTAACCTGATTGGTGTNNCAAAAGCTATGCANTNGAGTGGGCATNCAAGNGNGGGNATCGGCGNAGCNNAACCCGNAGGGCCTGTTACAATCGAGTCGGAGGATTACGGGGGATGCGACCAAGGNGGGTTAAATCTATCGTATAACTAAAGACTCAAAGTCAGATCAAACACAGGTCATAANTCTCAGGAATACCCCCAATGCAACGCCGGATTCTTATCGNCATCATCTTGTTCATCTCACTCATCACATTGCCGCTGCATGCGAAGCATCGTGTTCTCATTCAAGGTAATGGCAAGCTAGCGCTCGTCGAAGCAGATGGAAGTATCAGCTGGTCGAAAGATTGGGGCGGAATTCACGACATCCATTACTTGAAGAAGTCCAACTCTGTCATGCTGCAACGGCAAATGAGGCAGGTGGTGGAATTAGATTTGGAAACAGGTAAGGAGCTGTGGAAATATGACAGCTCCACAGCCAATGGAAACGAAGGCAAACGGATTGAAGTGCACGCATTTCAACCGCTGGCTAACGGTAATGTGATGATCGCCGAATCGGGGCCGGCACGCATCATTGAAGTCAATCGCGATGGCAAACTGTTAAAGAAAATCAATCTTGTAGTCGACAACCCGAATCCACACCGTGATACACGCCTGGCTCGAAAACTCGAAAACGGAAACTACCTTGCTTGCCACGAAGCGGATGGAACATTGCGCGAGTATGACGGAGATACCGGAGAGGTAGTTTGGGAATATACCGTCCCGTTGTTTAATAAAGAGCGCAAAGGTGGCCACGGCCCGGAGGCATTTGGTAATCAGCTGTTTTCAGCGGTGCGACTGAAGAATGGCAATACACTAATCGGTACTGGAAACGGTCATTCAGTCATTGAAGTTACACCTGAGAAGGAAGTTGTTTGGCAAATACATCAGGATGATCTGCCTGGTATCCGTCTGGCGTGGGTGACCACACTAGAGGTGCTAAAGAACGGCAACGTGGTGATCGGAAATTGTCACGCCGGGCCGGGACAGCCATTGCTTGTTGAAGTAAATCGCAAAACCAAAGAAGTGGTCTGGATACTCGACATGTTTGATACGTTTGGCAATTCCGTTCCAAACAGTGTGTTAATTGATCAGGCGGGTCGGTCTAGGCGATAACGGCTTGAATTAGTAATCCCTCTGATCCCTAACACTGTCGCGAGCTGCTTCTCCCATGCTTTCTGCGAATTCAATGGCTGCTTCACTCCAATACTCTGTCCCCACGTCGTAAATGTACCACCCGAAATACACGACGAGGCACAGTGGGATAGCGAGAATCGCAACTGGTTTGAAAAGGGAAATGCGCGCTTGTCGTGGGTTGTTAGAGTTGTAATAAATCGTGACATGGTCCCCCTTCTGATACTTTGCTGCTCCCATTAAGCAATAAACATGTAACGGATTGTGGTCGTGCTCAAACTCTACATGAGCACGATAGCGCAGGCGGCGGACGATATATGATCGATTTGAACGCCGATGGCTTCTACGAGAATCTGCATGCTCCACTTCAATTGCTAGTATCTTACCTGTAGCCTTAACTCGACACGCCATCAGTTTCAAGCCGACTAATGTAAGCGCGACAGTAAAGGACACGGTTACTCCAGCTTGAAAGCACGTGACTGCGATTGCTTTCATCTGTGTGTCTGGGTTGCCCAATTCGCCGACCATCGT
>PAXU01000070.1 GCA_002714565.1 Rhodopirellula sp. | reverse complement strand
TCACAGCTTCCGGGGAAATAGTCGACTCCAAATCAGTGACAGTTCCCGTTGTATTATCGGTCCCAAGGCGAACCGGAATTCGAATTACTCCATTGCTATTGCCCGATTCGGACGATGAATGTGTGTTGGATACGTCCTGCTGATACGACATAGGCTGAATTGTGGGCTCGGTGGCTACGCGAATTGAATCTCTGGCACGCGGTGACCAAGAATCAGCTCCAGTAACCTGTTGTGGAGTAGTTGCCGTACTACCGATCCGATCTTGCTGCTGTTGGTAGTACACTGTTTCGCCATTTGTTGTGCCTGGTGCCGGGACTGTCGTATTACCGATTGGACCAAAGGCACCCTGACATCCTAACGCCATTAAGGCAAACAGCGATAATGTAACTGATAACTGTTTGTTTGTTTTCATCTTAGAGATCACTAACGATTTATGACAGGAATCGTGCATGAGTAGCTACGCTCATTCACAGGCTTCGTAAATCTATATTTGATAAAGTGTCGGTAGATTAGCGAAAACAGGCAGTTTGGCCAAGAGCGAATGGAGAGTTGCTGCATTAAAAAGCGCGGGGGTTACCGGAATGGTTCGCGGTGTCCAGCGTCTGCCGATTATGAACCGTGTGGGGACTGCTAGCTTGCAAATACAGGTTCTCGGCTCGTGACGTCCTGAGTGTGGAGATCGTAAAACTCCGACATCGTCCGACTGTGGAATTTCCGTGTAATGCGTTCAAACAACTGTTCTAAATCTTCATAGAGTTCATGCACTTCTCGTTCGGTTTGAAATCGTGCATTTCCAGACATTAGGAAGTCGGATGAATTTAACACTAACTGAACGTAATCCTGCTGAGCAACTTCGGCCTCATCAATCAACTGCATCATGGAGACGAGATTTCGACCGTTGGGCCTCAGCCAAATAACGCTTGGGAAGAGCCGGCGAGTTGCACGTTGAACGTAATTGAGCGACATCCGTTGCAAGGCGTAAACCGATGCATGTGCGATGCGATTTCGATGAACCGGTCGCACCGAAACAGGCACTTGCATCATGGAGGAATTGCCTGGTAATAGTGGATCCTCAAGATCCATGAGGTAATGTTGGTATGGGGCATTTAGATAATCGCTGCCACCGCGACCGCCTGGTACACCAGGCACTTTACGCCATGACACAAATGGTGTCACGCTGCAGTCAACACGATATCCCCTGTCGTGCAAACATTTAATGTAGTGTGAGTCGATTCCCCATCGACCTGCCCGATGAGTGGTGATAGGCGTTTGAAAGGCGTCCTCAAGAGCATCTGTCAGGTAATTGATTTTGTCACGCAGAACAGTTTGTGGCCATTCAAATCCATACGGCTGATAGAAGCAATCATCTTCAGAGACCATGTAATGGGGTGGACAAGTCCAGCCATGAAGATGGGCACCGATTTCACCGGATTGACGCTGTACTACAGACTCGCCGAATTCTTGAAAGCACGGGCAAACGGCCATTTCATAGCTCGTTAGCCAGGTCGGGCGAATGCGGTACTGTTGGAACAGACCCTGCACGCGATCCAACATTTCACCATTCCTCGTGGTGATGATGGCTGGACGCGTCTGAAGGTTGTCACCTTCGACGCAAACCGTCACAAGTAGGCTGGGCATGCCAGACTATTCCTAATACTGGACTCACTAAAATTAAATTCGCCGCGTGGTCTACTCAAAGATAGAGAGGCAGTATAGGGAATAAACCCTACCGCCCTATTTGTGAATGTACCGGTAGATCGGATTTCTTAACAGTGATTTAACATGAATTCACTGTTTAGATGCACCTACATGTATTTTTTGGTGAATCAAAAATTCGATATCAGCATTAATCGTTCGAATCAGCAGTTTGCTTTAGCAGTTCATGGATACTTTTTTGCAGTTCTTTAAGTACCGTTTCGTTGCTTTCAACCCCGAGTGCTGTTTCGAGGATCAAAATAGAATCCGGCGAGTTAATCTTGCCAATTGCCCACGCGCATGCACTGCGTACTAATGGTTCGATATCTGATAGTCCTTTGCACAGTGCTGGTATACTTTCGAGATGTGCTTGATTACCAAGTACGATCGCTGCATTTCGCAAAATACCTCGTCGTTTGGGACGCCATAACGGGGTTTTTCGGAAACGATTCCGAAATGCATCATCATCAAGATTGAAAAGCTGGTAAAGTTCGAGATTTGCTAATTCATGAGAGGATTGAAGATCTGGTTCTTCGCAGTAATCACCATGTCGGTTCCATGGGCACACCTCCTGACAAATATCACACCCAAAAAGCCAATCACCCATTCCGGTACGCAGGTCTCCGGAGATTTCATCACGATGTTCGATCGTCAGGTAACTGATACACCGATTGGCGTTAAGAACAAAGGGCTCTGGAAAAGCATCTGTCGGACATGCGTCCAGGCATGCAGTACAGGTTCCGCAGTGGTCTGTTGTTTGAGGGTTGTCGGCTTGCAGGTCTGCTGTGCTTAAGAGTGCGGCAAGAAAAAAGTAGCTGCCCTGCTCTTTACTGATGAGCATCGTGTTTTTTCCAATCCAACCGATGCCGGAGAGTTGTGCAAACTCCCGTTCTAATAACGGCGCTGTATCTACAATACCGCGACTAGACTCCGCCGGTAGTAAGTCATCGTGAAATACGTGAAGCGACTTGAGTCTGGAATGGATTAAATCATGGTAGTCGACCGTGCCGTTAGCATATCTTGCAATGCGACCTTGGCCCGGGCTGGTTTCGGGAATGCTCTCGTAGCCTGAGTAGTGCATCCCCAGCATTAACACGCTTCGCACGCCATCGAGGACGAGGTTGGGATCGGCGTATGCATTCTGCCGTTCGGCAATGTAGCTCATTTGGCCTGCATAACCCTTGTCCAGCCAGTCGACTAGACGGTGCATACCCTCAGGTGTGACAGCCGGAGCAACGCCGGAAAACTGGAACCCCAGTTCTACTGCCCGCCTCTTTAGTGAATCGGCAGGATTTGACATCTACTTACAATCGGGGTCTGCCTATTTGTAAATCTTAAATTCATCATTCTTGTACCGTCCCCAGTATTCCTTGAGATCGGCGTATACCTTTGGCGAAAGCAACGCGACCCCCAATACATTCGGAAATGCCATGCAGAGAATCATGATGTCTGAAAAACTCAGAACCGCGCCTAAATCTACCAGTGCTCCAAGGAGAGTGGCAGCAACAAAAAGCAATCGATAGACCATGATGCTGTTGGCCCCAAATAATCTCTCCCAGCATTTTTCGCCATAGTAGCTCCATGAGATCATCGTACTGTATGCAAAAAGCACAACTGCAATGGTCAACACCACGGGGAACCAGGAAATCTGATCTCCAAATGCGCGGCTTGTCAAAGCCNCCGCCTGCAGCCCTTCTCCGTTTATCCAGGCATTGTTATCCCATGCACCAGTCAGAAGTATGACGAGTGCTGTCATAGAGCACACAATGATCGTGTCAATAAATGGACCGAGCAATGCCACCGTGCCTTCTCGCACTGGCTCATCTGTCTTGGCTGCACTATGTGCGATCGATGCACTTCCTACTCCGGCTTCGTTACTGAATGCTGCGCGCTGCACACCGATGACTAGAATGCCAATAAAGCCGCCCCCAAATGCCTCCGGTGAAAACGCTTCACTAAAAATAAGACTGATCATNGCCGGGACATCAGTNATGTTGGCGAGGATGATGTAGAGNCATGCTGCCACGTAGATCAGACACATCGAAGGCACGATTTTTTCGGCGGCTTTGCCGATACGTTTTATTCCGCCGATGATCACGACGCCAACCAACGCTGCCATGATGATCCCATAAACCCATTTGAATTTGCCCTCGAAGGAAGTGACATTCTNCTGTAGCTCGTCNCGTTCCAATTGAAGTGATTCAGATTCGCCAACGCGCCCCTGTCCAGCTAGCTCCTTGATCTCCTTATCCAAACGGGCAATTTCACCAGTATCCTCGCCTTGTACTTGCGATAGAAGCAGGGCGCCTGCTTGCTGGGATTGAAACATATTTCCGCCACCAAAACTGGCCAAAATACACATGACAGTGAACATGATTCCAAGTACGGCCCCTAAGCCACCGAGTTTGAGCTCAGATAACCCCTGAGGGAGATACTGCATTGGCCCACCCAGAACGGTGCCATCTTCTTTCACTTTGCGATACTTCTGACCAAGTGTGCATTCAACAAACTTACTGGTCATGCCAAAGAATCCGCACATCAACATCCAAAAGAACGCACCAGGACCTCCAGCTGTCATTGCAATGGTGACCCCCGCGATGTTGCCAAGTCCAACTGTGGCACTTAGTGCTGAAGAAAGTGCCTGGAAGTGAGTAACCTCACCGTCCTCATCTGGATTGTCATACTTGCCACGCACGATTTCCACGGCGTGCCGGAAACCCCAGATGTTATATCCACGCATCATGAGTGTAAAAAACAAAGCTCCACACGCTAGCCAAAGCACGACAATAGGCATGCCGTTTACAGACTCGGTCTGGAGATAATTGCCCGTGTCGGTTAGGGCTAGAAGCCCGGCAGCACGAGCATCTTGAATGTCGTTAGTTGTTCTAGTTGTCCCTGAATCGATCTTCTGGTGCAGATCCGGATTAAGNAGATGAAACTCGTCGCCGGACTTTGTGGAAACTTTAACNTACTTGCCTGNGTCCACCACGCGGCTGANAAATTCAACTGACACCTNTTCCCCATCCGACGCAGTTGTTGTTCCAGTAGCAACTTCTGANTGTTCGAATTCACCGGCAATTAACTTCCTGTCCANCTCGTCAGCAGCAATGGAGTNTGGTGANCCAGTGGATTCATCTATTGCACGGAAAACTGCGATGTCNTGTTGTTGCGATGGCGTTAGTTGATCAATTTCATTCTGACTAAACTCGATNGGACTGGTCAGTCTCGTNTANGGAGTCTCGGGTGGTGAACCTACNGGACGCACGTAGTATTCACGATGNTCAAACTGCACGAATTNCCGCTCAGNNGCCATTAATTNATAAAACAANACNNCCNCNATTTTNTTCACTACCTTGTCAAAAGTAGCTTCGATTNTCTCACCTAACGCCTGATCTTGTTCANCTTCTTTATCGGGCGTTACTTTTTGACGGGTTAATGCCTCGGAAAAANCCAATACTTCGTCCGTGGTGACATCTTCAAGCCCTTGTGTAACGGACTCATCCTGCGTAAGCGCGATGCCGGATTGAAGTGTTGCAAAACCAGTAACTAAAAGGAGGATCCAAAACAGTGATTTTCGGATGGATAAGCGTTGTTTCATTGCCAGGTGATTCGAAGGGGTTAGGTGTTTAAATTATTGGACGTACAGGTGCTATTTTAAGCCTGTTGGTTTAATTAATTCGTCTCTCAGCAGAGTGTCTTATTTGATGCAAATATTTTTGTGGATGTCGATTATAACTGTTTGCTGTTAAAAGGTTTACGTCATTTGAATATCGAATGTTATTTTTCACATATTGAATTGTCAAAAAGATTTGAAATCGCTACGATGTAATGAGGTTGGCGCAGCTTTCAATAAGTAGATAATACTGAATTACAAATGGCATTAAATACTCGCATTTGCCGCTAATCCCCCTTATTTATAGATGTTTATCGTTGTTTCAAGGTAGCTACAGTGGTTTTATAACCACTTGTAGAAGAGTGCTTAGGTTATGGTTCAACATGTAATCGAATCCGACGTTGCTGTACTCGATCTACTGCGCAAGAATCAGGCAATGACGGTTGCCGGAATAGCAAAGTCACTCGGTGTGACTGCGACAGCTGTCCGACAGCGGCTGACGCGGTTAATGGACGAGGGTTGCATCGAGCGTGAAGTAGTACCAACTAAACGTGGTAGACCACAGCACGAGTATTCACTAACGACCAAGGGAAGACGGCAAACGGGTGAAAACTTTGCCGACTTAGCTATGGTGCTATGGCAGGAAATACGAATAATCGAGGATCCTATTGTTCGACGGGGTCTTATCGAGCGAGTATCTCAACGGCTAGCTGGCTTGTATGCCGATCAGATTAGTGGAACCACAGTTGAACAAAGGATGCTCGAATTAGTAGCATTGTTCGCCGAACGCAGACTGCCATTGGAGGTCGATCAATCGGGCGAATTGCCTGTGATCAGCGTGGGTGCATGTCCGTATCCGGAACTTGCGGAGCAGGATCCTTCTGTTTGCAGCATGGAGCGAATGCTGATTTCCGAAATTCTTGGGGAAACCGTACGCCTTAGCCAATGTCGTTTAGACGGTGGATGCGATTGCACCTTTGAACTGTCAGCAGCAGATAAACAGCCAGAACAACAAACCAGAACAACAACTCAACGGCGACCTGTTTTTTAACAAAACCAATCAGGTCTGATTACACACAACCTTACACACACTTTTGGAATCGAATTAGGAACTGAAATGAGTCAACCATTACCATGGATTGAAGGTCGATTTGAAGAAAACGTCATAACGACCACGGTTGAACAGGCAATTAACTGGGGACGTCAGTCGAGTGTATGGCCGATGACCTTTGGTTTAGCATGCTGTGCGATCGAAATGATGGCGACGGGTGCGAGCAAGTACGACATAGATCGTTTTGGTGCAGGTGCATTCCGTGCAACGCCGCGACAAAGCGACTTGATGATCGTCGCTGGTACGGTGACATATAAAATGGCTAGCCGTGTTCGCCGTCTCTATAACATGATGCCTGATCCAAAGTTCGTGATCGCCATGGGTGCTTGCACCGTAGGCGGTGGACCGTATTTCAAGTACGGATATCACGTTGTAAAAGGTGTTGATCTGGTAGTCCCAGTTGACGTTTACGTCCCAGGTTGTCCTCCTCGGCCGGAAGCGTTGCTCGAAGGACTGATGCGAATTCAGGATAAGATCCGCGGGCATCGTATCGCCAAGCGTAAGAATTCGCTAGTAAAACGAGGCCGAGTTGGCGCAAAAGTCGACGACGTGCTGCCACTTCCCCACCACAGCGGTTTNGTACAGGTTCCTGAGAACGAACCAGAAGACTTTGTGACGGATCACCAGAAGATTACAGGTTAGCTGGNAGACCTANCCAATCTGGAAATCACATGAAATGCCCANCAGATTTGTAAGGGCAACNNCGATTATNAAAGCACTTTGTATGCCAATTAGCTAAGGCAAGAAATAAGTAATGTCACACACACTAAAAATACAAGATTTACATGTAAGCGTTGAAGGTAAGCCCATTTTGCGAGGTGTAAACCTGGAGATCCAGCATGGTGAAACGCACGCGTTAATGGGGCCTAACGGTTCGGGGAAAAGTACGCTCGGTTTAGCCATCATGGGACATCCAAATTACGAAGTCACTGGTGGATCCATAACTCTCGATGGTGAAGAGATTCTTGAGATGGCACCGGATGAACGATGCCGGGCTGGTATCTTCATGGCCTTTCAGCGACCGGTAGCAATTCCGGGAGTCAAGATGGCTGATTTCTTACGGCATGCTACGACAAACGTTCGCAATCCTGAACGCGCCGAAGGTGAAGACCTTATCCCGATGCGTGACTTCCGAAAAGAGCTCAAAGGGAAAATGGAACAGCTTCGGATGGATGTCGAATTCGCACGAAGATATGTGAATGACGGATTCTCCGGCGGTGAAATGAAACGTGCAGAGATTTTACAGCTGGCGATGTTGCAACCCAAGTTTGCTGTTTTGGATGAAACAGATAGTGGGCTGGATGCAGATGCCGTTCGATTGGCCAGCGAGAGTATTGCAGACATCGGGCGGGAAAAAATGGGTCTGCTCATTATTACTCACCACGACAAACTGCTCGTCCATAATCCACCGGAGTTTACACACGTTATGCTTGGTGGCCGAGTTGTTGAGACGGGTGGACCGGAATTAGCTGAAGAATTGCACTCGAACGGTTACGAACGAATCCGGACAACGTATCCGGAAGCCGAGGCAGAAAATCAGGAAATGGCACAGGAAGAGTTGACAAGCTGAATTTCAGGAGCCTCATGCCTCTGAGTTTAGTTTTGTAATCATATAGGAAGAAAAATTATGGCAACGGAAATCCAAACTGGTGACGATAATCAGTCCATTGGCGAAATCAATAAGTATGATTTCCAAACGGATACAGAAGCCGTCTTCAAAGCCCGTAAAGGTATTGACCGTGAGATCGTCGAGCAGATCTCCGAAATGAAGGGCGAGCCCGACTGGATGCGAGAGTTTCGTCTCAAGTCCCTAGAGATATTTGAGTCCAAGCCGACGCCGGACTGGGGTGGCAACTGCCACATCGATTTCCAGGACATTTACTACTATCTCAAACCAACCGAAGGTCAGGGACGAACTTGGGACGAAGTGCCCGATGAAATTAAGGAGACCTTCGATCGTTTAGGGATCCCAGAAGCAGAACGTAAATTCCTCGCTGGTGTGAAGGCGCAATTTGAAAGTGAAGTTGTCTACGGCTCCTTACAGGAAGATCTGGAAAAGAAAGGTGTCATCTTTACGGATACTGATAATGCTGTAAAAGAATACCCGGAATTGTTGCGTGAATACTTCGGCAAGATTATCCCGCCGGATGACAACAAGTTCGCCGCATTGAACTCAGCCGTATGGTCAGGTGGTTCATTTATCTACATTCCACCGGGCGTCAAAATTGAATTCCCATTGCAGGCTTACTTCAGGATTAACGCCGAAAGTATGGGGCAGTTTGAACGAACATTGATCATTGTGGATGAAGGTGCGGAAGTGCATTACGTTGAAGGTTGCACTGCCCCGATGTACTCCACAGAGAGCTTGCATTCCGCGGTGGTTGAGGTTGTTTGCAAGAAAGGATCGCGTTGCCGCTATTCGACCATTCAGAACTGGGCAAACAATATCCTAAATCTTGTTACAAAGCGCGCCATGGCATATGAAGATGCCACGATGGAATGGGTTGATGGCAATCTCGGTAGCCAGCTAACGATGAAGTATCCGGCTGTTTACATGATGGAACCAGGTGCTCGTGGTGAGATTCTCTCGATTGCATTTTCCGGAAAGAACCAACATCAGGATGCCGGTGCAAAACTTGTCCACTGTGCGCCCAATACGACCGGTCAGATTATTTCCAAGTCGATTTCAAAAGACGGTGGTCGCAGTAGCTATCGTGGTCTGGTTCGCGTTGAAAAGGACGCAAAGAATTCCAAGTGCAATGTCGTTTGTGATGCACTGATTCTTGACCCCGAGAGTCGTAGTGATACCTATCCTTATATTGAAATAGCAGAGCAGGACGTATCCATCGGGCATGAAGCAAGTGTCTCCCGTATTGGTGAAGAACAGATGTTCTATTTGCAAAGTCGTGGCCTCACCGAAGCTGAAGCAAGTGCGATGATTGTAAACGGCTTCATCGAGCCGCTTGTTAAGGAATTGCCGATGGAATATGCGGTAGAACTTAACCGCCTGATTCAATTGCAAATGGAAGGATCTGTAGGCTAGACACTCTGCATGACTAGTCACGAAACAGCATAAAGCAATCAGTTTTCAGCCGTTGCTGTTTCCTGTGTTCCAGAATCACCGCCTTGCGGTAATCGAATTGTCGCTAAACCGAATAAAGTATCGATTTTCATATGACCAATACTGTGGATGTTATCCAATTTAACTCCGAAGGATTTGAATCTTTCTTGTCCGCTCGTCCGCAACCGTCGTGGTTGGAGCAACGGCGTCGCACTGCATGGTCGACGTTTGAAGAAATGGATTGGCCGACACGTCGCCAGGAGGAATGGATTCGAACAGATATCCGCTTGTTTAAGCTCGACAAATTTGGACTACCTGCGGCCGTCGATACACCATCGCAAACAGTAGATTCACTTTTGTGTGATGGCCTCGAGTTGGGAGGGCAGGTAACCAATGTAGATGGAATCTGTACTTCATCTAGAATCTGCGAGGAACTTTCCGCCAAAGGAGTAATCTTTGGTAGCTTGGACGAATTGGCCGGCGAACACAGTGAATTGATCGAATCGCACTTAATGAACAGTGGGTTTGATGCTGCTACTGATCGGTTTTCNGCATTACATGCTGCTTGTTTTACNGGTGGCGTATTCCTTTATGTGCCTCGTGGANTCAACGTCGACTTNCCACTGCATACCGTGTCGCAATTAAGNGATGGTGCTGTCGATTTGGGACANACACTCGTGATNCTGGAAGATGGTGCGAACGCCACGCTGTTGGCNGANTCGCATTCGACTTCAGAGGATGCAAGTGGACTTCATTGTGGTGGGATTGAGCTGGTCGTCGGTAACGACGCACATCTGCGGTATGTGAACCTCCAGGATTGGGGGCAAGGTGTTTGGCACTTTGGTCATCAACATGCCGATGTCGGGAGAAACGGTAGTTTGCAATGGACTTCAGCTGCACTTGGTAGTCGGCTTGCCAAAATCAACCAGCACGTATCGCTGAGTGGTGAATATGCTGATTGTCAGGTAAATGGAGTGCTGTTTACCGAGGGTAAACAACATTTGTCCTACCACACCATGCAGCATCACGTGGCGCCTAATTGTCACAGTGACTTTCTCTACAAGTCGGCACTTCAGGACAAGTCACGTACAGTGTGGAGAGGCATGATCAAAGTTGATCCGGATGCCCAAAAAACGGATGGTTATCAGAGGAATGATAATCTATTGTTGTCGGATAATTGCCGGGCAGATTCCATTCCGGGACTGGAGATTGAGGCTGATGACGTGCGGTGTACACATGGTTCGACATCAGGCAAAGTTGATGAAGAATTGATTTTCTACGCTCAATGTCGCGGCTATACAAGAAACGAAGCCATCCGATTGATTGTGACCGGATTCTTTCAGCAAATCTTTGATCGAATCACTATAGATAGCGTTCGAGATGCACTTGGATTGGCAATCGCACGTCGTGTGCGTGAGTACGAATAGAACCAGCAAATGGCATTTGCTTCTTGAAGCATCTGGTGTATTGCCCCCCTATATAGAGAGTCTGATAATCCGTTATGTCAGAGTTTGTGAAAGTTGCCAGTACTGCTGATTTTGCCGATGAATGCAAAATCATGCTTGAGTTAGATGACAGATTGGTTGTCGTTGTTCGGGTAAATGATGAATATCATTGTGTCGACGACGTGTGTACGCACGATGGTGGACCTCTCGGTGATGGTGAATTAGATGGCTGTCATCTAATCTGTCCTCGTCACGGTGCGAGATTCGACGTGACAGATGGCAGTGCACTAACCATGCCGGCAACCCAGGCGACAGGTTCGCATGAGGTAAAGGTCGAAAGTGATGATATATTCGTTAGAATTAACGATTAACTAGCTGCGGTCTGAACGAAGCAGCGTTCTTTTTGGTGGTAACTACTACCGAAACTCAGAGGGAAATAAAATGGCACTGTCAGAAGATCTCGTCCTTGAAGAGCTAAAGAAAGTAATCGATCCGGAGTTGTTCGTGAATATTGTCGATCTTGGATTGATCTACAAAGTTGAAATGACGGATGCTGAAGAAGAAGNTGTAGAGGACGTGCACATCGACATGACGATGACCAGTCCAATGTGCCCTGCTGGCCCACAAATGATTGCTAATAGTAAGCAAGTGCTCGCACAGGTGGATGGTGTCGGTGATGTGGAAATTAAAATCGTCATGGAACCGGCCTGGACTCCAGATCGCATGACCGAAGATGCACGGGATCAGTTAGGCATTTTCTAAGCCTATAGCTTTGCACGCCCGATTAACTCTCGACAGCTCGCCATCCATATTTTAGGGGTGACCTAAATGCGCATTCTCCTACTTGAGTTCTTTTCAAGTGGTGGGATATACACCGATACGGATTCCGCAAGAAACAACCATGAGCGCTCGACACTCGTGGATGAGGGCTGGCAGATGCTGCAAGCACTTTTGCAGGATGCCATTCGCAGTGACCGTTTGCATATTGATGTCTTGCTAGATAAAGCATGTGATCATCAGAGTGACGATGTGTTTTCTCTGGCTAATGTCAGTTGTCATCCAATTTCGAACGCAGACCAATTCACACAGCAACTTAGTCGCCTTGCTGTCTTGGCTGACTATGTTATCGCTGTCGCACCGGAAACAGAAAACCTGCTCGGCCAGTTGGCAGAACAGCTGCGAAAGTGTGGTGCAAACGTGCTATTGCCATCTGCCGAACAAATCTGTTGGTCGTCCAGNAAATTCCAGACCTATCAAAAACTCACCGAGCACAAGGTTCCTACTCCTGGGATTTTGAATCCAAAGGAATTGGCATTATTGAATGAGGATGCTCTTGTNGTGGTGAAGCCAGAATTTGGAGCGGGATGTATCGACACAAATGTTCTCACCGCTTCAGAGTTGTCTTCGGTGGTTCCGAAGCCGGATACGCTGATTCAGCTATACCATAATGGAATAAACGTTAGTGTATCAGTCATCACGGGAGCTGCTCCGGTGATTATGCAGCCGTTATATCAACAGATCAAAATTGTAGACCAATCATTAAGGTTCANGGGTGTCGAGAACGATGTGGCAACACAGCACGCAGAANGAGCTACGCGTCTTGCTCAACGCTGCATCCCGTTGTTCTCCGGNGCAACNGGATGGATCGGNATCGATATGNTCATTGGAGAATCNCCGACGGACGATATGGTGATTGAAATCAATCCCCGATTAACAACATCATTTTGCACATTATCCAAGAGTGCAGATACCAGCCTCGTTGGCATGATGATAGACAATGCGGCTGGTAGAGAATTGAAGTAGCATCGACCGGCGGAACGCAGCGGTGACGTGATACTAAAGTCGTCTATTCGCGTAGGTTTATAAATTGCACGTTCGTGTTTTCACGGAGCATCGATATGAATGCCGAATCGATGTAACCGCAATCTTGTAAGGTCTCAAGATCCTCACTTGGGGGTGCTGCAGATTTAAGCAGGACTACATTTGGAATTTCAAATACNGTTGCAATACGGGCTGCAATGGAATCGCTTGTAGCGGACCAGTTTTGTGGCAGAACGACCCCCTCACACTGCGGTTCGGCGTCATTTAAAAAGTGCGACGCCGCGATGGCGGTGTAGTCAGCTTCATGCTGTTCTGATTGTGGGTAAGCCAATTCGACAACTTTGAGGCCGAGCAGCTCAGACGTTTCGTAAGTATTCGCATCCATAGCCAGCACTGCAAGATCGTGTGCTTCGGCATCACACCATCCTGCCCAGGGCTGTCTGGCACGAATGGAATCGGCATATTCACCACCGCCGCACATTAGCCAAGCCGGAGTGATATCGAATTGCCGTAACCAAGTTTGCAATCGATTGTTCAGGTCAGGGAGATCCAATAAGCTGCCGCCGACTTTAATGATGGTCTGTATCACGTAATCGACTTTGCAACGAAGTGTTGTTGAAGTAGCGTGGCGACCGCAAGAGCCGGTGCGCACCGAAGTTGTTCAGATGTTAGACAGCTCGCGAGAGACGATACGTTAATTGGTGTGTCGAGTTTCTCTTGAATTCTTGGTAGGAGAAATCCACCATGGCCCGTACAAAGCAACGTATCAACTTCGTGATGGCTTTGTTGGTGATTGATCGATTGTGCAATTAAACTTGCCAGNCTTTCAGCAATGGATTCGGACATCAGTTTCGCATCTTCATCTGTTACTTCGGATGGGCACGCACAAATCATTCTAGCCAATCGATCCTTGGAGGCTGATTTTGTTCTTGGCTTTCCGTCGGCTGTATCCATGTTCCCAGNATCTTCAGGCAAGTCACCAAGGATGACGAATGCGTCCTCAGTTGTTGCAAAGACCTCGCGTGCAATCGGGGCATTCCTTGATTTAAATGGAAGCGTATTAACGATTGAACATACCGGCGTCCTTTGTATTCCCGCATATACGAGAGACTTATTCTCTAACCGATCCACGTCGGTTGCGCCATCAAAGACAGGCTGGCCGTTAACAGTGGGCACTACATCCACGGTTGTCGAACCAATATCAAGTACGATCGCAGATTCGTCAAAAGCGGCATCTAATGCAGTAGTAAATCTAGCAAGGGCATGCCAATTCGATGCTGCCACCAATGAGGAGTCCGCGCGTGCTTCGTCCGGCGTTTTCCAACTACCATTAGTGCAATAAACTCGTGCCGTTCGAGGATCTGATTGGTCAAGGGAATTAAGGATATGCGATATGCCAGCATCTTTTGTCTCAAAGCAGTCGGCTAGCTCTCCGGTGATCGTAACTGCCAGATACTCCGTTGGTGGTGCCTGACGAAGTACGTCGCCCAGAGCTTCTGACAGATTGTCATAGCGGGACCACATCGGGAACGGCACACTATGCACGAAGCCGCACGTGCTTGCTGCCTTGATATTTGCACCACCAATATCTATGCCGACGATTTCCATTTGAATCTATATCACCGTTGCGATTTGAATCAGAATCCGAAACGTAGCGTAATCTCAAAAGGCGCATGAAAAAAGCCCCTCTGAATTTCAGAGGGGCTTTTTGTGTTGGTCGTTAAGACGTCTCTGGAGTTAGTTCCACCAGAATTCGCCACTACTGTTGCCTTCAACACCCTTGGACCAAATCGACTTAACTGTATTATCCATTCGTTCGTGATCAACAGTTTGCCATGATTCGATCTGGATACCACCGGATGCCGTCACGATGACACCTTTGTTGGTTCTCAGGAAGCTGCAATGTGGAGCAATTTGTTTCGGGGCATGCCACTTGGCGATTTCAAGTTCGCTCTGGTCTGCATCCACAAGCATTGGAACTTNGCAATTAGCTTTTTCAAACAATCCCTGTTTCCTAATGAGTGCTGCAACAACGCACATGTCCATAATGTTCCGCAGTTCACCAAAGACGGCAGTCTTTTCAGTCAGCTCGGTGTATTTCTCCGTCATAATGTCAGCCCATTTCTGTGCACGCGGATCAACTTTACCGGTTTGTGCTACCTGACCTTGTTCGTTNACGACTTCGGTCTCCGTCATGGCTTTAACACCNTGTCCACGGATTTCCCAAGCGAGTCCGTCGGCACTGCGAGCAAGTGGTTCATAGTCACACGCCAGCCACCAACGTGGATTAACGTCCGGTCGGATGTTGGTTGCGTTTCGGATCATATGAAGGAAGCTTGGCATGCCGCGTACCGGCGATGCGTCAATGTTCATAGCCAGTCGCTTCATTTTGTAGTCTGCAGCAACCATAACACGCGCGAAGTGGCTGTCAGCAGGTACGCCGGTAATTGAGACGTTTTGTGGACCAAATGCCCGTTTCAATGCTGGTTCGAGGGTGCGAAGGTTTACGTTTCCACTACTTTGGCGAGCGCGGTTCATTAAGACGTTTGCACGCTGGAATCCTTCTTCGGTTGGATCGATTGAGCAACTGATACCAACCTGGCGAGCCTGATCGACGTANCGCAGTGCGGTAATAAGGTTGTCTAATCGAAGCACCGGGCGACCTGTTGTGATACCCACAACATTCCCATCTTCTTTTACTTTCCAGCCTTCGCCAGGACCAGCTAATACGATATCGTTTTGGTCCGGATAGACGAGGACATATTGAATACGCTGCAGGCCGGCCAGAAACTGAACACTTTCAGGAAGCTGACCTAGATTGTTTTGCATTGCATCTTTAATTGCGCTGTTTAATCCACGCAGCGAGACCATGCGTAAACCGGTTGGTACGGCCATAGCGCCTTCAGCTGGCTTAATGTCATTACGCAATTCCTCAAGCAGCGCTTTAGTACTTGCTGCATCTGCATCACGGACAAACCCCTGAGGATCAATAGCAATACCACCAACCGAGTTGTTTCGGAAGAATTGGTGGCCAGCCCATGAAGTGGTAGTTAGCACAACAAATGAAAACGCCAGCACTAATGCGGTTGCTGCGGATGCCAATCGGTTGTGTCGAGAAAGTTGGCTCGACATGGTACTACTCCTAATTAACAGCTCTTCGTTACTAAGCTTGTTCTATATATAGCTTCGATGTGTACTCGTTCCCTTAAGACCAGTTGGCAATTTAAGACAACTGGTACTTAGGCACTCCTAAGAAACTTCGTCAAATAAGTGCTTCCGACACAAAGAATAATCCCGATTAAGGATAATCCTGTCACGGGAACTATTCAAGAAAAGTCTCCTCAATCGTTACAGCTTTACACTTCAATTGCAGTATGTAACCCGCACCACCTGAATTGCCATTTCACTAGACACCTTGCCAAAGGTGTTTTGGTTACAATAGTAGTGATTTTGACGATAATTCGGCCCAATTAATACCACACGCTAGTTCAGTTGGTGGTGGAGATATTTCGCAGGTGATTCCAAAAACTGAATTCCTGTTGAGCCGATCGAAACGATTATAGCGAGTTAAGATGCCCTACTTGGTTATTCGCGAAGGCGCTAAATGGACAGATGTCGTACGGCTGACGATCGGCCGTACTATCACTATGGGTCGTGCGTCCACGAATCAAATCGTTATCAACGACGAAAGAGCAAGTCGTGCTCATGCGGAAGTCTTTTATACCGAAGGTAATTGGGTGCTCCGTGATTTAGACAGTCGAAATGGCACAATCGTAAACAATGAACCTATTCACGGGGACATGCTGCTGAATTCGAATGATCGAATTCACGTTGCCAATTACCATATTTCGTTTGTCGAGGATTTGTCATCAGCATTTCCGGAGAACCCGGAACCGGATACGGGCGTGCTTAAAGACCATTTGGGAGATAGCACGGATGATAATCTTATAGGCGATAGTCATGTGCTGGAATATCTACCGCCGACGACGATTACCCATCGCAAGAATCAGACGAAAATGCTTGAGCGTGCTCAGGCCCATTCGTCNGACAAGATGGGNCANGCATTTGCCGCACTATGTAGAATTGCTTTTGATCTCGCTGGACAACCGGACGCTACTGGCATCGCAAATACTGCGATCAATGGACTGTTGGAAGGCACGGCCGGACAAGCAGCTGGCATACTGCTGGGCACAGGAGATGATGATGCGGACNTGGTAGGCGCGGATCTGGAAGTNATAGGCTNTAAGAGCCAGGACGACGAGAAGTATCAACGGGTAACTGGCTATCTTGCNGCAACNGTGCTTGAAGGTGGNGAAGCAGTATTAGCTCGCAACGTTGGCGACGACAGTGCATTGGCCGGACGCGACAGNAAGGGTGAAATTCTGCTAACCAGNGTGATCTGTGCTCCGATACGATTTGAGGGAGTTGTGCTTGGACTCGTGCACCTTTACTCGCTGGATTCCAATCAGGAACTNGAACCCGACGATNTAGAATTTGCTCTCGCTGTAGCTGATAACGTCGGTCTGGCAATCAACAACTTGTACCGCGAACGTGATTTGGAAGAAGACCTTTCAATGTCACGTAACGAAATACAACAGCTGCGCACTCAGCTTGGCGAAGAGTCAGAAATCGTCGGAGTGAGTGCTGCTTTGGAACAGGTCAAACAAAACGTAATGCAGGCAGCTCCAAGCCGTGCGACGGTGTTGATTCGCGGTGAAAGCNGTGTAGGCAAGGAACTGATAGCCCGCGCGGTACATTTTGCAAGCCCGCGGCAGGATGGCCCGTTTGTTTGCCTGAACTGCGCAGCATTATCCGAGTCGCTGCTTGAAAGCGAGTTGTTTGGTCACGAGAAGGGCGCGTTTACCGGCGCCACTGAACGGAAGATTGGAAAGTTTGAATCTGCTGACCAAGGAACCTTAATGCTCGATGAAATTGGCGAGATGAGCCCATCGATACAGGCAAAGTTCCTCAGAGTACTGGAAGGCCATCCCTTTGAACGTGTCGGTGGCAATCAACCAATTGAAGTGGATGTCCGCGTCATCGCGGCGACGAATCGCGATTTGGAAGTGGCCGTGGCTGAAGGACGTTTCAGACGGGATCTTTACTTTCGATTACATGTAGTCGAGATTCTGGTACCGCCTCTGAGGAAACGCCCGGAAGACGTTGAATTGCTAGCCTATCACTTCCTGGATCGGTTCAAGGCTGAAACCGGAAGACAGTTGTCGGGATTCTCAAAATCTGCGATGGATCAGTTGCGCAAATACCGCTGGCCGGGAAACGTGCGGGAGCTCAAGAATATGGTTGAGCGAGCNGTGGTCCTCTGTCGCAGTGATGAAATCGGTGTGGATAATCTCACACTGAGCAATCTGTCAACAGCTTCAGAGTCGACTGAAATTGATCCACTTGATTCCGGGTCTTATCGCCCGATGTCACTGTCCGATATAGAGCGAATTCACATTCAGCAAACACTCGAACATAACGAGTGGAATAAAAGTCGCACCGCGACAATTCTTGGAGTGGAGCGTTCTACGCTTGATCGCAAGATCAAACGTTACAACATTAGACGTTCAGGTGACTAATTGCCGCGACGTTGCTGGTCATCACGTCGATACTCAGCTNATAATTCTTCCGGTGACAGCCCANTATTGAAACGCCGCAGGATCGATCTGTTTTTAAGCGTCTGACGTATGACACCATTGCGTTTCCAGCGTCTGGCATCGACACGCAACGGTCCGGGTAACACAGTAACGTCTTGGCTTCTTGGAATGGATTGCATCAGCATGACATCTTCAAGGAANGGTACATCAGCGAAGCCACCAAGCTGTTCAAATAGCACTCTGGATATGAAGATTCCCTGATCACCGAACGGTAGTCTGCGACGTCTGGCACGGTATCTGTTTCCCCATTCGAGCAATCGGTATTTGATGCCACGAGCATCGATGTGTTGATNAAATGCACCGACAATCANATGGGACGNATCCGCCGCCTCGCGGATTTGAGCAATACAGTTAGTTGATAGCCAGTTATCGGCATGTAGAAATAAAAGCACATNAGATGATGCGGTGGCGGCACCGGCATTTTGTTGNATTCCCCGTCCGATATCGGTGGAAACGNTTGTGACTNCATNCTTTTCAGCAATAGANAGAGTCTCGTCTTCACTGCCACCATCGGCAAGGATAATCTCATCAGCATCACGAGCGCTCTCGATACAGCGTGCAATTACACTTGCCTCATTCATGGTGGGAATAATGACGGAAACGGTGGGCATGGTGGGGTTGCAGTCGGCGTATTGCCGTTTCCTTAACCAAGAAACTAAAGATGGTGTTATCTATCTGCCGAATACTTCAACTTTAAACGTTGCGATTTAACCGGCGAGTTTATAATAACGGTTAACGCGGCCGGTGGAGAGCGTACCGGTCATAACT
Source organism: Rhodopirellula sp. (assembly GCA_002714565.1). Taxonomy (GTDB): domain Bacteria; phylum Planctomycetota; class Planctomycetia; order Pirellulales; family Pirellulaceae; genus UBA11883. Next base: position 39,257 of record PAXU01000070.1, on the reverse strand, counting down.
CTATCCTTCACAACTCTCTTTGGACTACTTGGATGAAGCTTCGTGTTGGTGTGGTCGGCCTTGGGGATGCCTGGGAAAACCGTCACCGCCCTGCTCTTCGGGCTTTAGCGGACCGCTTTGAAGTAAGCGCAGTTTGTGCCGAGGTACAGTCGCTTGCGCAACGTGCGGCAGAGGATTTTGATGCCGTAGCTGTGGAGGGTGTGCGGGCATTGACATCTCGCGATGATGTGGACGCCGTACTGATGCTTGCACCGGAGTGGTACGGCCCGCTCCCCATTCTCGCCGCTTGTGAACAAGGAAAGGCCATTTACTGTGCGTCAACGCTCGAGATTCACCCACAGAAGGCCGGTGAGGTGAAGAGGCGTGTCGAAAATTCCGGCGTGGCGTTCATGGCGGAGTTTCCATATCGACACGCACCAGCCACAATGCGTCTCAAGGAGTTAATTGCAACACGATTGGGACAACCGCAATTGCTTTTTTGTCATGGACGTGTAGGTCGACCGCAGAGTGACCACGTGCGTAGAAATGGAAGCCGTTACGGCTCCGCCGGAGAACAAATCGTCACGCACGACCTGATGGAGTTAGTCGATTGGTGCTCCTATGTGGTTGGTCATCGTCCAAGCAGTGTCATTGGTGTTGGCTCCAACGGTGAAGAAAATGAAAGCATTCCGGATTATCAAATGATGAGTCTGGGATTTGCCAGCGACGATTTGGAGCAACATGGGTCGGAATCCGGTGAGGTGATCGCTCAGATAAGCACGGGAAACTATATGGCTGACCATGGTGCGGAGGCCGTGTCTTTCCGCGCTCCCGCCGATTTGCAAGTGAGCTGTGAAAACGGTATTGCCTTTGTTGACCTGCCATCCAACATAATCTGGTTTGATAAAGCCGGGCAGCACGTGGAATCTCTTGAACGAGAACGCCCGGTGGGTGAACAGATGCTCACACTTTTTCACCGTTCCGTGACGAGCCTGGTGCGGCAACTCGGAGATCTTGAAGATGCATATGAGGCGTTGAGAGTAGTCGATGCTGCAAGAGAGAGCAGTCGTACGGGGCAACGCATTCGACTCTAGACGCTGATGATCAGTCCTCTGTGTCGATTAACATCAGCGTGTTAATTAACTCGTGCAACTCATGGTCGTAGTCGCTGTCTTGTTGCGACACAACTAACTGGCGGTGGATTCCCAGCGCTCCTTCTTCAAGGAGATTTGCTTCGGTCGCTGTGTTAAACCGTTCTTCCGGTGCATAGGCTACCAGGCGGTGACAGAACTTCACGAGCCGATTGTCTCCAGATAATTCCGGCGGTAGTAATTCCGGGATGCGATCGGGCAGTTCCTGTTTTGCCCGAACTAAGTCACCATACGATTTTAATCCCTGAAATGGAGCTTTGCCGGAGAGCAACTCCAACAACACATATCCAAGAGATGCTAAGTCACTCTTTGCTGTTGCTTCACCGCCCTCGATTACTTCCGGTGCAGCGTAGGTTGGTGTGCAAGTTCGTTTTTCCGGCACATCATCCAAGGCATAAGCAGAGCCAATATCGATGATCTTGGCCATGCCGCTACGTTTAATCATTATATTCGCGGGTTTTATATCACCGTGAACGATGTTTCCTTCATGAAGTGATTTAAGGGCGGCCAAACAATCTCTAACGACCGCTACTGCCATGCCTGGTTTGAAAATGGCCTGCTGCGGCCCTGGACGAATGACTACGTCATGTACATGTTGACGTTGTTTTTCTTCGAGCGATTCGCCCATCTTTTCGACACGTTTGTTGTTGAGAAGATGCCTTAGGTCGAAGCCATCGATCCACTCCATGACGAGCATTCGTATTCGATTTCGATCGACGAAATTGTGTACGACCAGTAGGTTGTCGTGTTGGATTTGAGCTATGCGCGCCGAGATGTTTGCGTTTCGTCGCATTGCAACTGAGTAAGACTCTTCATCTTCAAAGCGTTCTGGTGAAAAGACCTTAATAGCCAGTGGAATCGTGAATCCGTCAGAACCACGTCGCTCACTTAAATAGACTACTCCCTGGCCGCCAGCTCCAAGACGTCTGGTAAGGCATTGGTGAGAAGTCCAGTTGAGTCGTTGGGAATCCAACACGCTGTTATAAGCATCGAGCAGTTTGGGGTCACACGTGATCGCCGGCGCATCTTTCACCAGCGTCACGGTGGGAGGTTCACCGTGTTGCGTTGTATGAATTACAAGTTTGCTAATTTGCTCCGTTTGCGACATCTTCGTTGTAAGACCTACCAAATGGACGTGTCACGTGAGATGGCACGACCTGTTCTCAATTCCTTCGTTCCAATTTAACAGCCGAGAATATACAGACGTCTATCAACTAACTAAACACCATTATTCGGCTTATGCCTCGTGTGAAATCCAAGTTTTTTGTCGACAACGTTTATCAGTTCTTGGCCGGAGAGATAACGCCGGATGTTTTCGCAGCCGAAGTCAATTGTATCCGGAACCCGATAAGCTGATTGAGCCCCGATATGCGGCGTGATCAATACGTTTGGGAGATTCCACAATGGGCTAGTTGCTGGTAAGGGTTCAATTTCAGCAACATCAAGTCCTGCTCCGGCAATATGACCGGATTCAAGCGCTGCAATCAGATCGTCCTCGTTCATTACAGGTCCGCGCGCCACATTGATCACGATACTGCCGACTGGCATTGTGGCAAGCATCTTCGCGTCGATCATGTGATGGGTCTGATCATTAAGTGGCATACATAGGATGGCGATGTCGCTTCTGCTGAGGACCGATTCCAGTTGATCTTCCGGTAACAGCTCATCGACGTGATCTGGCTTATCCCAAGGGAACATATCGGTTGCAAGGATCCTGTTTCCAAATGGCGCAAGCACTTCTGCAATCCGACGTCCGTTACCTCCAAATCCGATAATGCCGACCGTCTTACCGTGAAAGTCCATTGTTGGTCGGCGAACGAATTCTCGAATCTTATACGCATTGAAAAAAGTTGGCAGGCTGCGAATGACACCAAACATCAGTGCCATGGTGGTTTCTGCTACTTGGTTTGCGAACAGCCCTGAAACGCTTGTGACGATGATGTCAGAGTTGATCACACTTGGTTTCAAGCAATGATCCAATCCGGCAGCAGACGACTGAATCCACTTCAAACGGCCAGCGGAGACGACGTCTTCCCATGCAATTGGTACCTTGGCATGGCCAAAAAACACGTCTGCCGAATGTATTTCCTCGGCAATGGACTTTTGTCCGGAGTTGACCACTTCGATGTTGTCGCTTACAGCAGCTAACTGATCGACATGATGATCTTCAACCGGAAAACACAGGACAATTCGTGTAGTCATATCTCGAAAAAAGTTCGTAGTTGGTGGTAGTGACTCAGTGGAATTCCTAACGTCGTTCATGATGGCTGTGACAGTCCATGTTGACAAGTAAGCGCAAACCCCAGAAATCAGCAATATCGTGTGATGAATATGGTTGGCAGGAAATGGATATAAGAGGATAATGCTGGTTTGAGTACGCGACTGCCTCTCGAAACGGAGGAAAAGAATATATACGATGCGTACAGAATCGAAGATGACGATTCACTAGGAGTAGACAACTGAGTACTTCAAGTAAAAAAAGTGCCAGGATCCTTTCCTCTGCGAAACTGTTCATTATTGCAATAGTTGTTTTGCGGATCGTGATAGGCTGGCATTTTTTCAAGGAAGGCACAACGAAATTCAATGACGGATTTTCATCTGTCTGGTTTCTAAGTAGTGCCACTGGGCCATTCGCAGGACAGTTCCACGATTTCATTTGGGATGCCGATGGTAAAATTCGTCTGGGATACGACGCAGATGCTGACCCGCCTATTCCAAATCTCGAACCTACCATCGCACACTGGAGGAAGTACTGGTCTGCTGCGACCAAACACTTTGGATGGGACCAATCGCAGTCTAAGAACGCCCGAACAATTCTGGAAAGACGCATTGGACAGCTAAACGCTTATTTTCAGGATCCTGAAATTGCACCGGAACTCGTGCAGTTGTTCCAACAAATCGACCGTCGTGACCAGCAGTTAGCTCAAAACGACATGGCAAATGTCGAGTCGTTAAAAGGTCAGGGTGCTCGGCTTGATGGTGAGATTAATACCCTGCGAGCAAAGCACTTAACCGCAGTGGACGCAATTTGGTCCGGGGTGGAGTATGACCTGAATCGATTTGCAAAGAACGTAAAGCAAAAAGGTGTACTTAAGCTAGAGCCGTTAAATGCGCCCGCAATCTCTACAGATACAATCGATGCATTCATTCCCTGGTTTGATACGGTCATCGGGATTTGTCTTGTATTTGGTTTCTTAACGCCCGTTGCCAGCGTGGCTGGCGCGTTATTCCTGTTTTCGGTGGTGATTTCCCAATTTCCGGGAGCCGCTGGAGCAACACCTACCTATAATCAAGCAGTGGAAGCGTGTGCATTATTGGTTGTCGCAGCTGCCGGTGCCGGCAGGCATTTCGGCCTCGATAGCCTGCTGAATTCACTTTGTGCACGTTGTTGTAAAAAGAAGTTGGGAGCGGATGAGAAATGAATCTGACGCCTGAAGAAAAAGAAGTTGGAAAAGAAAACTACTACGACGCGATCGGTGAAAACCGTCGTGACTTTCTAAAAAAGGTTTCCGCTGCGAGCGCGGTCTCCGGTGGTGGGCTCGGTGCAATGTACTTCGATTACAGTACAGTTGCCAAACCGGTTCGGGTCGGAGTCATTGGTACTGGCGATGAAGGTAGTGTGCTTATCGGCGCGGTAAATCCTTCATACGTTCAGGTTGTGGCCATCGCGGATATCCGGCCATACAACATCCACAGAGCATTTCATGGTGATCATGCGAGCCCTGCTGCAAACGCAGCTCGTCCTGGTCTGATCACGAAATACCAATGGAAGAATGAAACCGAAGCTAGAAAGCACGTGAAAGTCTATAAGGACGATTATCACGACCTGTTGAACGATCCTGACGTCGAAGCTGTCATCATTGCCCTGCCATTGCACTTGCACGCTAAGGTTGCCGTGGAAGCTATGATGAAAGATAAGCATGTCCTTACCGAAAAGTTAATGGCAAAGACGGTCGCTCAATGCAAGGTTATGTCACGGGTTGCTGCTGAGCAAAACCTGCATCTAGCAACGGGTCACCAGCGTCACTACAGCGTTCTTTACGACAATGCCGTAAACCTGATTCGGTGGGGCGTACTTGGCGAGATTCATCACATTCGCGCTCAATGGCACCGCGGTAATTTGCCAGGGCGAGATAGCTGGCAACAACCTATCCCTGGTGGTGAAATACCTTTCAATTCGCCAGATGGAAAGCGTGTCGATAAGATCGCAGGCAAGATTAATTCACTGCGATCGCGTCTGGCAAAACTCAACGAAAACAGTGACCCACTTCAGGTTGCTCTGTACACCAAGCAGTTAGCGCAATGGGAAGCCTGGGATAAAGACCAGTTTGTCGACCCGACCAAGTATGGTTACCGTGAGTTTGAAATGCCAAAGGGGCATAAACGAAGCGCCATGGAAGAGTTGTGTCGATGGCGATTGTGGGATCGTACAGGCGGTGGCTTGATGGCAGAGTTGGGAAGTCATCAACTCGACGCCGCAGGCATATTTGTTAACGCGTTGAGAGAAGATAAGGATGGCAAAAAGGTCCATCCACTTACAGTGCATGCAACTGGCGGTCGTCATCTGTTCGGCCATGATCGTGACGTTGACGATCACGTTTACTGCATGTTTGAATTCCCTGGTCCAGGTTACGAAAAACGATTCGATGTCGGTTATCGCGATCCGATCATGGGTATCGGAAACGACTCAGAAAACGGTGTCGACAGTTATGCTGAGAACCCCAACAAGAAGATCGTCGTAAGTTATTCATCCATTAACGGAAATGGATTCGGTGGTTATGGCGAAATCGTAATGGGCACTAAGGGAACATTGGTTCTTGAAAAAGAAAAAGACCTCTTGATGTATCAGGGCTCCAACACAACAACACGTGTTGGAGTTAAGGATTCCGATAGCGGGCCAACCATGGATACCCAGGCTAGTGGAGAGGCAGGACCTGTTGCCAAGGCTGCAGAAACTGGTCCGGTCAGTCGTGGTTATACCGAGGAAATTGAGCACTGGGCTTACTGCATTCGAAACCCGGATCCGGAAAACGTGCCGCGGTGTCGACCGGAAGTTGCACTTGGAGATGCGGTCATTGCACTGACTACCAATGTCGCCATCAAGGCTGCGAATTCAGGTAAAGGTGGCTTTATTGAATTCAAAGACGAATGGTACGACATCAACAGCGATGAAACGTCAGATGGTAGTGACATCACAGCAGCTCGTCAGCAACTTAGCAGCGGTTAAACTGCTACGAGTCATCGGTAATCTTTTTTGCGATGAATCTTATTGCGCCCATGGCTAGTAGTCCGATGATGAGCATCGGGACAATTATCTTGGCAGACGGTTTACTGACCACCACGATCACGGCACACAATACGACGAGCACCCCTGTTTCGCCTTTTAGGCTGTCACCAAGTGATTTGAGCTGCGGACATGCAAGCCAAAACACCCAAAAGACTATGCAGACTCGCCAAAGTACTTTAACGGTGGTGGCTTGCCATTCTGAAGGACCAAATTGCCAACAAAGAACTGCTGCAAGGGTCGTTAAAATGGCACCAATAAGTGCGCGTGTTTGCATCTTTTGATACTTACAAATTCGTGGTGAAGGCTGACTGCAATTTGCACCAATACTCCATCAACGCAACTAAGCTAATTGAGCTTTGATGCTTGAAAGTAGTGAAGACGCGTGGTCAATTTCAGCCTTTTGACGTTCCGGTTCCTGCGGAATCTCTCTCTCAATGGTAAGCGGGCCGTCATAACCGACTTCCTCAAGTGCCTTGAGATAGTTCTCCATCCCAACGTCACCATGGCCAAGCGGTACTTCGGCGCCCCAGTCCACTCCGGGGTTGTCAGACCAGGTACCGTCCTTGCAGTGAACACTTTTTACAAACGCACCGACTTTCTTCAGAGCTTCGATCGGTTCTCCCGTACCATAGAGAATCATGTTTGCAGGATCAAAATTCACAAAGAGATTATCTCGTCCAACATCGGAAATGAATTGTAGTAAACCGTCAGCCGTCTCCTGGCCTGTTTCCAGATGCAAGCTTTGATTGTTGGCTTTACAGTGGTCGAGCAAGTCTCGTGTGACGTCGAGGATTTCACCATACAACGGATCACTCGTGTCATGTGGAATGAATCCAAGATGCAATGCGACGACATCGCAGTTCAACATCCTGGCAAAATCTGCGATCTCTTTCATTTCCTGTGTGCGTGCAACTCTTGTTTGAGGTGGTACAAGTCCAACCGTGTCAACGACAGTCGGGATGTCTGCATAGCTCTCACCTTCAAATCCGCCAAACACAGCGGTTAATTCGATGTCGAGCTCATCAAGACGCGCTAGGAATGCAGCAGCGTTTTCAGCAGTCCGCGTTTCTTGTGCCGGAGCATGTAGCTGAATGGTTGGTATGCCAAGTTCATGGGCAACTTCAAGTTTCACGCCAAGCCCGGCGTCAATGCTGGTGAATACTCCAATAGGCCACTTTGCCATTAAATCTGCTCCTCAATTGGTAAATCTACACAGGTGATCGGACGTTTTTGCCCGAGTCATAAATCATCGTCTATACAGTTTATCGCATTCGGATGGGGTGAACACTAGATGCGATCAAGCGTGTCGAGCCATCGCAGCATTTCTTGAATCTGCGATTCTTCAATCGTGCCATCAGGATTGGCAATCGAGCGGTCATGCACTGGATACTTCGCGTTCGCGAGGCGTTTGAGACCAGCTGTTATGGCCGCCTTTAAACGAGATGTGGCGGGCGTAATGCTATACACAGCCAATCGTTCGATCGGGTCATTTGCGCGAACAGGTGTGCGGGCCGGTATTACTGCGTCGATCGGAACAATCGCCCGGACGATGTCGCGATGTGCAAATCCAACCAGGTAGCTCATGCTGCCTCCTCCCTGATGGCCATGCATGACTACTCGAGATTGATCAATGCTATATGTCTTAATCACTTCATCAATCGTCTTGCGGATAAAGTCAGATTCACCAGGTGTCCATCTGCCTTCGTTGGCAGCTTGCGGTGCCAGGAATATCAGGTTGTTTTGACTGCAACGAGACTTCCACGTGTCTAATAAAGCGTCTACGTCCTGTTCACCTGGTGCATGTAGCCAAACCAGCAAACCAGCAGCTTTCGTTGGGTCATACGTCGTTGGGACATAACAGATGCAATCGTTTTGTTCTTCCGGGATTTTTATTTCGATTCGACCACGTGTCGCATCTCCATCACCATTTGCCACTTCTGATCGCGGGGCTGGTAGTGATTCAGGGGTTTCACTCGGAAGACTCGCAAGCGTAACGTCTACGGTCTGAGTGGCTTGTCCTCGCTTAAATGTAAGGCTGACCTGCCCGCCCGGTTCGAGATTGGAAATGACCGACCTGAGTTGGTCTGACGAATCCACGGGAGTCTTTTTAAGCATGGTGATTACATCGCCTGCTTTGAGGCCAGCGGTTGCAGCCGGGCTGTCTGGGTAGACAAACCGTATCGTCGCATCGGATTTATCCCGCATTGGTAAAACACCGAGGAATGCATGTTCGAATGGCAGGAGTTTTTCTGCAAGGGTCACCTTTACAGGGAATGATCGCTCGCCACGAGCTATGGTCACTTCCACGGTGTCGCCAGCGTATTGCGCACCAAGTAGGTGGCGCAATTGAACATGTCGAACGACGGGATTACCGTTGATTCCCGTAATCCTATCACCCGTCTTTATTCCTGCTTCGTACGCCGGCGACTTTGGCTGAACGGCTCCGATTTCCACGGGGTCTGCATACATATCCTTCACGTTGATGGATACGCCCAACAACCCGGGATGGAGGTCATTTCCTTCGGCCATGTGTTTTACACGAGGCATGACGTCGGCCAGTGGAATGGCAAAGCCGATGCCGGAATCGTACCACTCGGCGCCTGCAATTTCGTTGCCCTGCCCTTGTGGCGACAATGGTACTAATATTCCCATGATATTTCCATGAATATCAATCAAAGGACCACCGTAGTTGTCCGGTGAAATGTTTGCATCGGATTGAATCGCTTTACCCCAAATGCGATTCTTCGCACTGAGAATCCCGATAGACCAATTTATGTTTTCACGCGAAAGAGTCCTTCCGGCTGCAATCGTCCATTGCCCAACTTCCATTTGTTCAGTCTTGGCGACTTGTGGTACGACAAACTCCTCTTCAGTGTTGACTTTGAGAAGGACCAGCATTCGCGAGTGATCACGAGCGATGATATTGGCAGTGGCACGCTTGCCACTAGGTGTCGTTACAAGAATAGATGCAGGCTTGGTGATGAAGTTAAATGCACTTGAGATGATAAGTCCGTCAGCACTTACTACCACACCGGTTGTGGGCCCTGTTGCGGCAAGCATGTCACCGACTTTTTCAAGACCTCCGATTGTCTCTATTTGCACGATGCTCGGTGCTGCCCGATTAACAGCAGTTGTGAGCGCCGCTTGTTCCTGCTCCAGGATTTCCTCGGCATCCTGAGCAATCAGCGTGACAGTGGATTGGCACAATAGTCCAAGCACCAACATGGGTATGAGACGTTGCATGGTCATTCCTGGCACTCTTTGCATTTAGTTGGTCCATTGTTCGCCTGGGATTTCCAGTTCCACTAGTTCCTGGCCACGTTGGATCAACATGCGAAGGCTGTCTATGCGATCAATCAATTCCAATTCGTTATTAACGGTACGACAGGAATCTGTCATTCCATCGTTAACGAACAGAATTAAGTCGTCAGGCTTGATTCCAGCTTTTGCAGCAGACGAGCCCGGTCGCACAAAGTCAATAAAAGGTGGAGTCTTGTTTAAGACGTCTGGCACGAGTACGATTCCCATGCGATTAAGCGTATGTGGCTGTTCAGGCTTGGTGGCGTCATCGCTCTGGCTTCGAGGGCGACTTCGCCCAGCTATCAGGTCATCGATTGCAGTACTTAACTCGCTCATCGGCACTGCATAATTGAGCCACGTATTTGTTTGATCATTTTTGAGTTCCTTGCCGAGTAAACCGGCCAAACGACCTCGATGATCGGTTAATGCACCCCCCGCTGCTCCGGGATTATTTGCAATGGCATCGAGAATGTATACAGGCCCCTTATAGGGCGTCTTAAATGCTCCCCGACGTGCATTCAGGCTCGTCTTGCTGCTAACGATTCCATGCAGGACACTGCTTGGCTCATTGCCAGTAGCAACATTAAACAAGTTGCTGACCGTGAGAATACGAGCACCCGGAGACAAATCTACCGACTCATCTACGTCGAAATAATCCAGTCCTTCAGCTTCGATCTTTAAAATTGCAATTTCCAGACGCGGATCAGCCCCAATCAACTCAGCCGTAAACTTGCGGCCATCATTTAGCACCGCTGCAATGAGATCTGTGTCGAGCACATAGCTCCAGACGGTCAATATATGTCCTGTTTCAGAAACCAGGATGCCGGATTGGTATGCCTCTAATCCTTGCAGGCCGCCGGCGCCATAGATTTTTACCATCTTGGGTTGAGTTCTAACAGCAGCCCCAACAAAGCCCTGAGCGCGTGCTCGTTCTGAGTTGATCCCGCAAAAGCACATCGCAAGCACGAGAAGCGTTTTAAAAGTGGATTTAGTGTTAGTCATATCAGCTTTACTTTTCCGAGGCGCTAGGCAACGTGTAGCCATCGATGGCAAGGACACCGTATTCAAGATCGCCATGAACAATTCGGATCTTATGCGGTAAAGTGCGGTCACCGCTTGTTCTATAGTCATGGAAGTAAATCTCACATGGATCTACTCCAAAATCAGGATACATCTCCATCGCTATGAGATGACCATGCTCTTTTTCAAAGTAAAACCGACATTCGACGATGTTATGTGTGCCAACGAGGCAATCGACGTGCTTATCCTGTTCCGGCAATCGCACGCTACCGAGATAGTAGACGTCACCGAAGTTTCCGGGGCCGAGCGTTAGGAATTGTTTCCACAGGTGTAAGGCAAGCAGCATTCCACCGCTTCCTCGAGGCGCGAGCTGTGTGTCAAAATCCTGTGTCAGATCTGCGATTGCTTTACCTTGCGGCAGGTCAGCGCTAATCCGGTCTTCGCTGAGATTCATTACGACATCACCAAGTTGATCAATCTTTGCCGTGATGTCCCAGGTGCCGGGAATGCCTTCCAGTTTGTAATGGCTGTTTAGACGGTTCCAGATTTCAGTTCTACGAAGCTCATTAAAGTAGTAATTCGCAAATCCGCGTCGCTGCTTAAAGTACTTAGCCAGGTGCGCTGGAATTTGCGAGTTTTGGTGTGGATTTGCCTGAGGTGGCATCGGAGGCTTCTCCGGCATTGGCTCACCTTCAGGATTTTCTGGTGGCATGGGAGGCCCGGCAGGAGCAATCTTGGCCAACAATTCTTCGGGGGTGTGAACGCCGGCAAGCCGGATATAGGTGTCGACCCGATCACCATCGTGGATGAAGGAAACAGGGACTCGCCAGCCTCGAGGGAAGATCCCCAGTACGTTTTTAAATTCATTTACGGTTGTTACCACGCGACCGCCAAACGATAACAGTTGATCGCCGTAACGCAATCCTCTTCGATAGGCGTCGGATGACTCTAGGATGTTGGAACAAACAACGCGACCGTCTTCGTCTGTTGTAAAGCTTGCACCAAGCGTTGCGTGATCAAGAATTCGTCCACTCCTAAGGTAACCCATGAAGTGCTTGATTTGATTGATTGAAATCGCGTAACCCACACCGACGTTTACTCGACCACGCTTCTCGAAACTACCCCGCCCATTGATGCCGATTAGATCGCCGTTGGCATCGTATAATGGACCGCCGGAGTTACCCGGGTTGATCGATGCATCGGTTTGAATGCAGTCGGCGTATTCAAGAATCGTCCCAGCAGGATATTGGTAACGGTGTGTTCCCGAGACGATTCCATAAGTAACAGTGGGTTGGAAATCTGTTGCGAGCAGAAAGGGATTGCCAACCGCAAAACACCAATCACCAACTTTAACGTCATCGCTGTTGGCCATCGTAGCCGTCGGGAAGTCATCCCGACCGAGAAGCTTGATTAGGGCCACATCACCCACTGGATCCACACCCACGACCACTGCGTCATAGAGATTCCCATCATTCATAGAACACTTCATCGTGTTTCCGGCTGGCTGCACGACGTGAAAGTTGCTTAGTGCATAACCATCAGGTGTAATGACGACACCGCTACCGCCGCCACGTCCCTGCCGAGCAAAAACACTGACAGCACTCGCCTTAGCTTTTTTGATCGCCGCGATGCGGTCTTTCTGTGCCTGCAATACGTTGGCACTTACCTCTTGAGCATTTGTAGATCTCCCAAGGCATACGGATAGCAATATGCACAATGCAAATGTGACGCTAAGCCGGCCTGCGATGGGATGGTTGATTGAATTGGTAATCACTTGATTATGCGTGCATTGCCCAGGATTAACTGGTCTCCGATGTCCAGGTTGTCACCATAGTCCACAATGATTCTAAGTCGACGAACCCCATCGATCGAGAATTCGATTGGGGTTAGTTCGTCAGATTGCTGACCGGCGATTTCTTTACGGTATAGTTGCTTGTTATCTCCAATGATCACGAGTTCAACGTGCCCATGGTCTCGGGATCTCGGATCAATGCCGGCCACAGCCTGAAATACTTTGTAGTTTTCTGACAGCCGGAATGAAATCTCAGTATGGCTGTGCAGTGCTATTCCTTTGGTGAACTGCTCATTCCCAAGAATAAGTGGCTGTTTACCGTATGACTCGTTAAAGCGCGGTAGGTAAAGCTGTTCCAGTTGCGGGCTGACCTCGCCGATACTAAGGTACGGTGTCCACTTAATATTCTCAGGGGTAAGGTCGCTGAGGTATGCGAGATTACTTGATTTAAATTCCAGTCGCGCAACGTCTGACATTGGAATCTGCAGTTCCGCCCCAACGGCGAGGACCATCTTTAGCGATGTATCATCCGTCGAGATCGCCTGACAATTGAATGCGTTTCCATGGATATCTTTTACAGTGCATAGTCGCTTTGCTAGTTCTGATGTGCGTGCCCGAGCCAGGCGCACGCCGCCAAGTTTGGTTCGGGCAACATCTAAATCAGTGCCATCAAAGTCGAAGGCAACCTGGGTGTCATCAAATTCTTTGATGACACCTTCAAGCGGATCCAAAGCACCGCTTGGTTTACGAACCATTAGCATGTCCGAGCTCGCCTCCAGCTTTAAGATGTCATCAAGAAACGGTTGCAATTCAGGTGTGATTTGCAGAAATAGAATATGTGATATGTCTGCTGTTGCAACGGTGAATGGGATATCACCTCGTTGTCCTGACAGGACTCCGTCTTGTAACGACGTTGGCGAGCTTAGGATTACGCTGCCGTCAATCAAATGGATATGATCGATCGCACCTTTTAGCGGGACAATGCTCTTTCCGGTTGCTGTGATAGATTGAAGTTGGTCTAGCGACAGGTCGACGGAGTTACCATCAATGTTCAGGCTAAGGCTACTACCGCTGATTTTCTCGATGGTGCCACGCTGAGCATTTCCGTCGATAGTTTGAACAGAAACCGTGGGGGACTGCACAAGAAATGCAAAAAGTACCAGTGCTTTCCACATGCTGTTGCCCCCTTGGCTTAAATGCGTCGTGCGTTAACGAGGTTGGATTTTGAGTTAAAGTTAAAGAGTTCGCTGTAGTCGATTCTAGTGAAATGGCCTTAGTCGTCGTTTCCATCACGAGCTAGCTTGCGGAAATACTCTTCGATTACATCACGAAAATGTGCGGGTAGCTCTTTACTGATTTGCTGCAAAGCTTTCTGTCGTTCCTTGGGTGGTAGATCGCCCCAACCGGATCCGTTTCCGATACCACGTTGATCGACATTTCCCGGACCGGAGCCACCAAGTGGCATGCTGTCCTGTGCTGGACTGCTTGGATTGAGACTTCCTTGCCCACTGCTACTGCTTTGTTGTTGCTGCTGCTTTTCCAGCTCTTCAATCATCTTGCCGAGCTTTGCAATCACATCGTCTTCTTCTTTACGAACACGCTTCCCAGCTCGCCCAAATTCAAGACGCCGTGTAATGTCGTCCATTAATCGGGCAACTTCATCAAGCGAATCCGTTTTCAATGGTGCAAGATCAGCCTGAATCAGCTGAGCTACACGGCTGTAGCGTTGGGGAATAACCTCCTGTTGTTCAAGCAATTGTTTTACGGCGGCCAGACATTCGTCTTTCTTTAATACCTGTTGGTAACCGGCGGCCTGAAAAAAGAGTAATGTCGCCGGATCAACCACCTGTGCTGTAGACAATGATTCAATGACTTCGAGGCTCTCGTCGTAGAACCGGTATTGTCCTAGCCAACGTGCGTAATAGAGACGCAGGTTGTGTCGCATCACCTCCGGGGTGTCAGTGTTCGTGAGGATAACTGGGATTGAAGTAATTACTGAGTCGGGGGCTGACTGGCACAACTTGACCAGATTCGCAACGTCGCCGTTGACGCTGGCGATTCCGTTCACAAACAGATCGAGCATTTCCGTGGGCAATGTTTCCGTTGTCCAATTAGCAGTGGCGGATTGAATCTGTGCTTCGTTTGCACCTAACTCGCTGAGTATCTCATGCAGCATAGATTTGACAGATTCTACAGCTGGATATTCCCAACTCGCACGCTTGGAAAGCTCATCCTGGGCATTCACCGAAGCTGTCGTCGCGGTAAGCACCAAAGCCAGGAAGACGCGTAGGCTGGAAAGTCTATTCATGTCCATGTCGCTCGTTGATTCCTATTTGTTTTTGCCATTCACGATTTCTCGCGTGATTCTCTGTAACTGATCCTGACGGTCTGCCAGTTTTTGCAGAGCATCGATCAAATCTACATCTTCAGCTTGACCGACGTTATCTTCCGCGTCGTCGAGTAGTCTTGAAACCCGCTCAGTTCGCTTGTTAATACGTAATTGCAGCGACCGTATCATTCGCAACTCCTGGAGCATATCGACCAGCGGTTGTTCCTGGTTCTGCATTTGCTGTTGTTGTTGCTGTTGCTGTTGCTGCTGTTGCTCTTCCAGATCCTGTTGAGCTTGTTGAAGCGCTTCGATCATTTCTTCAAGTGTCTGGATGATGTCCTCTTCAATACCCTGCGTCAAACGGTCAATCTTAGCCTGACCAAGTCGGTCGGCTACTAACTCCATATCTTCGCGCATTTGACGAACGGTTTCGGGGAATGCAATCGAGGAGCCTTCTTCAACCAATAGCGTCAAAACCTTGTCAGCCTCAAGACCGATCTTCTTTTGACTAAAACTCAAACGATTCGCTTCGACTTCCACTTCTCGTCCGCGGTTCTCTTCAGGAATCTTGGCCAGTCCGAGCGTGCCTTCGTATACTTTGATTTCCATTTCGAGCATGCGACGGAAGCGGCCTTCAAGGAGTGCCAGCATGCGTTCCAGTTCTTCTTCACGAAGTTGGCGTAGAATCTCTTCCAGTTGTGCCTTGGCTTCGATCAGCTTCTTTTTTGCCTCTTCCTGGGCTTCGATCGACTCTTCTCTGCGTGCTTCTTCCAAATCACGCTGAGCCTTCTTCATTTGTTGCTGAGCTTCTTCCAGTCGCTGTCGTGCCTGGCTTTCAGGACTCTGAGATTGCTGCTGATCCTGTTGACTGGAATCTCCGGATTGACCGGACTGACCAGGTTGTCCCTGCTGACCTTCCATCGGAGACTGGCTGCCTTCCATTGGCTTACCTTCTGATGGTTCGCCTTCTGAGCCCTCACTGCCTTCACCACCGTCTTCAGGCTTGTTGCCGGAATCATCATTGGGCTTCTTGTCTTCAGGTTCCTTATCGCCNGGTTTCTTTTCTTCGGCATCGTCTTCGGGATCCTTGCCCTCGTTATCACCNGNCTCTTTGTCACNNGNCTCTTTGTCACCAGATTCTNTGATCACCACCTTCGCCTTTGTTACCTGATTCGCCTTCGGAACCTTCGCTGCCTTCACTTCCTTCGCCATCGTTTGGCTCACCGTCAGTGGGATTGTTTGCAGCCTCGGCTCCACCTTCTTCATTAGCTTTTATGCGGTCAGCTAGATCGCCGGTCTTTTCTGCCAAATCACCTTGTTGTTTTGCAATGCGGTCTGTATCGCCACCACCTTCGTTCTGTCCTTGAAGGGTGCGCTGCGTTCTCAGTGCTTTTTCTATATCGCGAATGTATTGGCGAATGCGTTCTTTTTCACCGGCAACATTTGTTTCACGATCTTCGGTCAGCAGTAACTCCAGCAGGGATTCGAGGTTGTTTTTGGTTTGCTGTTGGCCGTCAACAGCTTGCTTAAGTAGATCTCGCTGCAGAGCACGTACAACCGCTTGCATTTGAGCGACGGTCAGCCGATCTTTGGATTGCTTGAAGGCTTCTCTCAAGACAGCCGCACGTCGCGGGTTATTTTGAGCCTCAAATTCTGCCATTCGGAATAACAGCTCTTCCAGTCGTTTGTACTTCTGAGCGATTTCGTCCTGTTTTTCTGCGAGATTTACTTCGTCAACAGCCTCGTCCGTATCACCAGGTGTTTCGGTTTCCGAAGCGACGTTCTTGGAATCGTCGGCAGTTATTTCTGCCTGTTCCTGAGAGAATAAGGTGCTTTGAGGGAACACCGAAATTGCGAAAGTCAGAACGGCGAATGTAAAGATGCGTCGTAGCATAACTGAAGTCCTGTTAGAAGGAATCTCGCATAGAACTCGTTCCGGATTTATCCTCAAAATAAGTGGTTTTTGCAATGTCAACTATGTTTCAAATGCAACATCCACCATCTGTTTATTTTAGCAGATCCAGTACTTGTTGCTTTCGCTCTTCTTTCGTCTTTTCCAGCAAATCGTCCTGATCGCCAATTAAATCCCGCACTAATTCGATTAATTCGTTGTATGTTTCCAGTTCGAGCATGCGTTGTAGCACTTCATCGAGCTTCAACAGCACCGTTTCAGCCTGTGCGTCAACCTGAACGGCCAGATCCGTGGATTCCTGCCCTGAAATAAGGGATTTTTCGAGTTCTTTCAGCAGTCGATCGAGTTCCACAAAATCAGTTTCGCATATGGAATAAAGCGGAGCGATGATTTGATCTTGCAACCGAATTTTCCGATCTTCGGTATCAACTCGATTGTTGATAATCTCAGCCCGGATATCTTCAAAGGCTACGGCGATACCCAACGACTCAGCATTTGATTTTTCACTTTGTACCAGTGCACGCTGGACACGTAGCAACCGAAGGCTTGCATCGCGTTCTTGTTGNTCTTCTTCGCTAAGTTCTTCTGCTTGATCCTCTGGATCATCGGTTGTAACTGGAGACACTCCAGCAAGTTGATTGGATACCGTTGCCAGCGAAGCCTGCATTAATTGGACTTCTCCGATTATCAATTCAAAGCGTTGCCGAAGTCCGAGTTCGCGNCGTTCAAGAACCGCAAGCAATTGGTCAGGGGTGACGATGTCGAGCGTAAACTGGCTGCTTTCACCCAGATTTGGGTCGCCTGCCAGGTCATATTGATCGATGGACTGTACCGATAAAATCAGCTTCTCGCCTGGTTTCAGTTCCAGCTCTTCGAGCTTTGCTCGTTCAGCTCGGAAATCCAAATTGCTGTCAACTTCAGTACCTTGAGTCAGCTCGATGGGAAACGTGTAGGGATCCCGTTCGGTCAATTGCACCTGGAACCACGTATCGCTGATACCATAATCATCGGTCACCTCGCCCAGTACGGGAATACTCACNTCTGGTGTGATAGCTGTGCCAATGCCATCTAATGCTACATCAATACTTGGGGGCAGATCATTCGTTNCAGCAACGGTAACGACATGCGGATTTTCAGTGATGATTCCATCTTTATCCAGTAACGATATCTGGAGATTAATGTCGCGCTGCATCCCTGCAATCATGTAATAGAACTCGTCCTGGGACTCAACTACGTGGCAGCTAGCCAGCCTATCATCGTCCAATGCTACTGCGATGCGTCCATCCGCATTTGCCCAGTCCTCATCTTTGTATTGCACACCATTTGATGTCTTCTGCCATTGGATCTCATTTCCAGACTTTTCGTGCCTCAAGGTCACAGGTCCCGGGAGTTGTAAGTCCAATGCTCCAGCTTCGTCGATGATCAACCNTTGAACGATCAGTACTACTGGGATTTCGGTCTCGTCCACCGCCTGTACCGTTGTAAAGTACATGTCGGTTTGCATGCCAAGATCGGCATGCTCAATAAATGCCCGGTCCAGCGGCTTGTTTGCTGTCAAGTTAAACGTCACGTCAGATCCCGAAGCGAGAGACATGCCCTTTAGCCATGTTTCATCAACCCGGTCATCCATGCCGGTGTACTTTGGGTATGAGTAATCCAGAGCGATTTCGGAAAGCGTTGGGGGATTCACAACGTCAATTTGATATGTGCCGATTCGGTGGTCATTGCCGACGACTTCAAATTCGATGCTCTCAAGAATGCCTCGCAGTGGTTTATCAGAAAACGCAAATGTCTGGTGGTCACCACCAAGCTGCCCTTCCTTTCGCATGTTACGCTGGCCGCGAGTGCCATCAGCGAGCTCGTAATATACGGTGCAGATTTTAGGCACAACCTTGTTCCCATCAGCTCGCACGATCAAACGAATGTCAGCACCCTGTCCTACGACCACGCGTCCGTTTTCAAAGGCCTTTGTGTTCGGTAAGCCAAAGGTTTCAGCCGGTGCGGATTCGCGGATGATTTCAATGCCAACGATTTCAATGAGGCTTTGGCGTGGCCACTTTTCGTCCTGCAGCAGGTAAATTCGTTTGGCAAGTGTTTTGGCATCGGCCGGGCTTGCCAACGAAAACGCGATCACGCTGAGCAACAGCGCCGCANCACCAGCCACTTTGTAAAGCAGTGCCTTCTGATTAAATACCTGTTCAACGGCAACTTCTTCTACGTGAGACAGTGCATCCTCAGTGGCATGAACCATCATTTCACTGTGCAAGTCGCCCGTTTCATTCGACTCGGATGTATCCACGGTGGTGATAAGCGTATCACCGAATTGTTCAAAGTGCTTTTCAAGTAATAGTGCAATACTTCGNTCAGAAAAACGAACGCTCACACGCCGAAACACCCAACGATATAGAATCAAGCCAAGAACGATGGCGATCGCCNTGAGCAGAACAAACCGGATGCCTGCGGACAATTCATTGGCGCCGGCTAANACTGGTAGGTAATCGATCAAATATGCGACCCAAAACGTCGCACAAAGCCACGCGATAGCAATACACAGGCCTTCGATCCACACGTATCGCTTGATCCGNCCGCGCACTCGATCCAGAAGTTGTGCGATACGATCGGGTGTTTGATGTGAGGAGTCTGCCATCTTATTGGTATTTAAACTCGTTTACGGTGATTGGAAACCGCTACCCGAGTCGACTTGAAGTCGGCATTTGCCATCATGCCAGTCGACTAATCCTCCGTATGAACCATTCTACACATAAGACGCCACTTATGAGTACGATNAGCCATGTCATGAGTCGCTCTTCAAACAAGCGATCGGGTGTTCCTGGGAGTGTTACCTCTAAATCACGAGGTGCGATGACGCTCGGTAGNTGTGCCCCCAACTCTGTTCCGACTTCATCCGCAATAAAGTANTGGCCATTTGATAAGTCTGCTGCTTCCTGCAACGCCGCGTCATCACGCCGCGGATTCTCAATTTCCAGAGCGGGTACGCGCACTCGTACTTCACGTGTAAGCAATTCGCCAATGTCCGTTTCAGGAACTTGTACTTCGATGAGATAGTCACCTTGTTGGAGGGCAACAATGGATCCGGTGTACATACCCTCTCGATTGGCGTCCTTAATCTTTTCGAGCGTGATATTCTGCCGGCCTCCGTCAGGTAACAGTATCGTAGATTCGACCGTTTCAGCAGTGAGTGGCTGGTGTTGCGAGTCGGTGAGAATCGCCTGAATCCCAATATGGTCTCCCAGGAAACACCTATCGCGATCCACGAGCAGCACTCCACGACTTGAGTCTCTCAGCAGCCGTCCTTGCGACGCCCAACGAATTAGCTTGGTGTAATATCGTTCAAAAAAGCCGGTATCGACGGCTCGCAGACGCCACATTTCGCCACTTGCCTGGAAGAATACGCGTCCNGCACCATAAAAGTGTCCGGCCATGTAAATCGGTAGCTCACCATCGATTGATGTATCCGGATCTGAAAAGTGGCTGTAAATCGTGGCTCCCGGTTTTGGATCTTTGACTTTGTAGTAACCATAGACACCGTCGAACGATGACCAGGCTGCTTCGGCATCAAGTTGAGTATCTTCCAGCCACAAAAACTCTGCACCGAGACCATCATCGGTGAACTGGATGGGCCATGCTGATTCACCACCAAAGCGGCCGAGCGACAAAGTAGCACCTCCTTGATTGTAAAAAGCAACAGGATATAGGCTTTTGAGCGTATCGACTCTACTATCCCGTCCACGCCGGAAGCGCGACCATTCAGGTGTAAAGACAGGGCCAGCCACTACAATTAGCCCTCCTGCTTTTTCCGANACCCAGCGNTCAACCAGTTCGATTTGGATTTCATCAAGTTGTAGCCAATCCGGATCAAAGGCAACGATACAGTCGTAGACGAATAATTCATCCGCAATGGCCGGGAAATCAAGCAGGATGTCATCTGATTCCTGGCTGATTCCAACATCGCCTGTCTGTAGATGGACGTGTACTTCAATGTCTTTATCGCGATATAGCATGTTTCGCAGGAATCGATATTCGCGTGTNGGTCCGCCGGCGATCAGCAGGATCTTACTGCGTTCTTCCACGACTTCAACGGTAGCCCCGCGTTCATTATCGCGGACATTNCTGTCGTCGGCGGGGGGTGAGACGCGTACATAATACTCGCGTTTAGCTTGACCTGACTCTGCAGGTTCCATTTCGAATTCAATGGGCTGAGTTTTGCCATCCTCTCCAAGCGTCCATTGAAGTTCGCGATCAATATCAAATGGTGACTCGTCATCAGGATTTCCCGAGGCTGTTCTTGAAANCAGTTCGACGGTAACTTGTTGGCCGGAGTATCCATGTGTCTGGATGTAACCGGTGATCTTGAAGTTGTCGCCAGGATAAACGCGTTCAGGTGCTTCAATATCGACTATGCGTACGTTTTTGGTTTCTTTGTTNGATCCCATTCCGATTGGATAGATCGGTATGTTATTTCCGCTGACCGATCTCAACACATTTCGTAAATCGTCGCCCGCGTTATTTCTGCCATCTGTAAATACAACAATTCCTGCAATTGGGCCGCCGCGTTCCTTGTTCACNACAAATTGAATGGCATCGGCCATGCGTGTGCGTGTACCACGAGGCGTCAGTTGATCTTCCCAATTTGTATAGGTGATGACAGGCACCTCGCTACCGACTTCCACACTTGCGGTTTCCGTTTCCGGTTCAGAGATTCCAAGGATGTCTGCCAGGCTGTGTTCCGGCGTTCTCAGNCTGGCAACAGCCATCACAACGACTCCTGCTATAAGGGTGGTCATGGCTACAAGCAGTGACCAGGCAGTGGCATCGCTTTCAGATCGCCGTTTTTTTGCACCGACAAACAAGAACAAGGCGAATCCCAACAAGCTAGCAGCAGCAAGTCCCGTGGCAACCATCGCTAACTGTTTAGCATCTGCCAGTAATTCCTCGGAATCCGGATTGAATCCACCGTCACTTTCCGGTTTTGCGATTCGTGGCAATGCCGCAATTTGAGTTGGTCTGTTGTCCTGATCAAATCGATAAACNGTCAGNTCATGTTGTATTCTCAGTTTTCCAAGCAGATCCTGATCATCGATTTGTTCGATAACATGCCCAATCCTGCTGGTCGATGATGCGTCTGTGTCATCTCTGAGTCCCATGCTCTGGCTGGTGTCAATGATCACGCTTACCCTGGAGTTCTTTACCAGCGTTTTTTCGTTTAGGCGTTCCAGATTCAGGAAGAAAAACAACACGCCGGCCAATGCCGAAAGTCGCAGGAACACAAGCGTCAGGGANACCGGTTTTCTAAGGTCCCGGCTGTCGCGACGATACATCCAAATAACGTAGGCAGCGATGACCAGACAAATGCCCACCAGTACAAGCCAGTGCCATGCTTCGGAGAATGACGTAATACGGGTGAGTTGATATCGAGTCGATTCGACTTGAGCTAGTGCAAGATCAGCGAATGAGGTCATTAGGATGCGCCTCCTTTCGCGGGATGATAACTTGCTGAAAACGCCAATAACTGCTCGCCGGCCAATGCGAAAATAAGTACCCACATGAGCCATGTGCTTGCAGAACCCCCGGCTTGCTGTATCGCCGTGTCCAAGTAATCATCCGGATTACGTAATTCCACTTTGACTGGCTCGAGCTTTTCCAATAGCTGTTGCCTGTTGGCAATGGTGAGATTTCCTTCCAGAGGATTCACATTCAGGGCGAATCGGGAAGCGTGATATTGCCCACTATTGTCGCGATACAGCGCATCGTAGATGCCGCTTGCATTCGTTTCTGTTTGATCGCCGGTCGTGCTTGGTTGACCAAGTGAAGCNAGTAACACCGGAGAACCAACTTGTGGTGTTGTGGCTTGCTGATCAACCTGCCCCCGTAGTTTTGGATCATCACCTGGCTGAAGGAATCGTACGTTCTTGTCGTATTCCGCCGCATCAAGTGGTATTTGAAGTTGTGAACCGACAAGTTTGTTTTCCATCAATCGTTGAGCAGTTGTGATGTATGAATGTAATTCAAGAATTACCACGACCAGGCTCGGATCCTGTGCCCAATTATTCCAGTCCGGAGCGAGCGATGTTGTAAAGCAGACAACTGTCCCTTCACCAAAGCGATGTTCGATTGCCAGTGGAGCACCGTTGTGCAGGTTACACACGTATTGTGCCGTCGAGTTCTCAGGTGGCGTCCAGGAGGGATCCACCTGTACGTATTGACGGACCTTTACTCCACGAATAAGTGGATTTCGTTCGCCTTGGTAAAACTCGAAAATAGGGTGATTTAGCACGTCGAAATGAGGAGTGGCTTCTTGCAGCGGATCAGCGAGCAAAGTGGCACCAGCCAAAGACATTGGCAATAATCCATTACCGTTGTTATACAGGGAGTTGTTGTAAAACTCCTGGTTGAATCGCTCGCCCAAAAATATTGAAAGGCCTCCACCAGCTGCGACGTACTTTTCAAGACTCTCAACGGCGTTGTTGTCGAGGCGGTCAATGTCCATCAGATAAATGGCGCTATATTGGCTAAGAGACTCCGATGGTGTGTCACGCAGGTATTGGGCAGGCTGAATCACAGGCACGATTCCAGTGTTGGCTTGTTGTCCAGGGCGGAAAATGCTCGTGAGAAAATACTCGTTGATGTTCGAGTCTGCACCGTCGATGATCAGCACTTTGTCGCCTTCGGAGAAGTCAATAACTGACCATCTGGCATTGTCGGTGGAGACGGGGTCTTCTGGCAGTGATGCGTGAACGACGTGTTGACCTTTTTCCGGGAAATACACCTGGAACCGTTTGGTGATTGTCTCACCAGGTTGTACCGCATCGAGAATGACTGTGGGTAACTCGTCTTCCTGTCCCACCACATCGCTTGATTCATTCGATTGTATTTGTCCGGGTGGGTAGTAAGTCGTTTTGAGTTTNAGTGGTACTCGTGTCGCGACCTGTTGTCCAAAATTGCGGACTTGTACGTTAACAAAAAGTGGTACCCCAGCCGCACGCGTAGCATCGGCCGGTTCAAGCGAGGTAATGGCAAGATTGGGACGTGCTTCGGCAACGCTGCAGTCGACCAGATGAATCTCATCGCTATTGGCCTTAATGTCTTGCAGTTGCGTTCTTATCTCGGATGGAGATTCCCATTCTCGCTCCCGAAAGTCAGATAACAGGTAGACAATTCTGTATTGGTCTTCGTCCTGCCTGAGTAATTGTTGCGTGATACCAAGGGCTGCTTCCGGCCCCACGGCGAATTGAGTGACGTTGAATTCGCCACGCTTGTCTTCGATAAGTACATCGAATTGCCGGTCGACCAATTCAGCGTTTAAATCGGTCATCATGTCCGCCAATTCGACGTCGATTTCACCATCTTCCGCATCGCGCGATTGATCTGCACGCGAGAATCGGACCAGCGTGAATCGCTGATTGTTCATTTCCTTGGTTTGGTTTCCAAGTCTCGTTAAGACCTGCATCGCTGTTTGAAAGGATGATTCTCCNCCGGAACTGTCGGCCATNGAGTAGCTGTCATCCACAACCACGAAGTGATGGGTTACCCGACCGCCCCATCGCGTAAACCAGGTGTTCTGTGGGTCCCATTGAGCCAGCATGGCCACAATTACAGCAACGATTGCCATCCTCAGCAGCAGTAGCAATAGCTGTTTGAGCCAAACCCATTTCCGGTGTTTCTTGTAGCTCTTCAGCAGGAATTCCATGGCAGCCCACTTCACACGCCGATGCCGCATCAGGTTGATCAAGTGGATCAACAACGGCACCAGGGCGATCAGAAATCCCCACGTGAGTGCTTGGAATGTGAATTGCATGGTCTAGTTTGTTAGGGCTGTGGTTTTAGTTTAGTTGCGTTGATGCATTCCCAGTCGATTTGACAGGTATCTAGCAAGTACGGCATCTAGGGGGTCGCTGGTTCGAATGAGGGCATAATCGACGACTGATTGAGCACATCGATGCCGCATGTCATCCAGAAACTCTTGCAAGGCCTCCAGGTATCCTTCGCGAAGTGATCGTGGATTGCAATTCAATTGCTCATCCAATTCCATCCCTTCAAATCGTGTTGGACCAGAGAATGGAAAGTCTAGTTCGTCATCATCCATGATGTGAAACACCATCACGTCATGCCCCCGCTGCCGAAGCAGTTTGAGCCCCTTGAGCGTGGCGTCCGGATCAGCTAATAGGTCAGAGACCAGTATGATCATGCCACGTCGAGGCACACTTTCAGCAACATTACGAAGCACACCGTACATGTCCGTTTTGTCTTGCGGATGTTCGTTATTGAGGGATTCGATGACCGAGAAAATGTGATTTCGCTTGCTGCGAATCGGAATTTGCATGCGAATCCCCTCGTCAAAGGAGATGCAACCGCAAGCATCCTGTTGCTTCAGGATCAGAAATGCCAGACATGAAGCGACGGTACAGGCATATTCGTACTTGTTCATTGCACCGTTGCCGTACTCCATAGATGTGGAGGTGTCCACGAGCAATGTGCAGCGAAGATTTGTATCTTCTTCAAATTGCTTGACGTAGAGGCGGTCCTGACGTGCCCATACCTTCCAGTCAACGTGACGCAGGTCATCGCCTGCCACGTATTCGCGGTGCTGAGCAAATTCAACGGACTGCCCAAAGTAGGGGCTGCGGTGCATGCCGGAGAGAAAACCCTCAACGACATGACGTGCTCGCAGATCTAAACGGGCGATTCGTTTGATTGCATCAGGATGCAAAAATCTTTTGGAATCTGGCATCGCTTGTCAATTCGTCTTCTTTGTCCGGGGTTGCTTCAACGAGTCGTTCGATGATGTCGTCGGCCTGAACGCCATCACTCTCGGCGGCGAAATTAACCATTAATCGATGGCGTAGCACCGGCTTGGCCAAAGCCTGAATATCCTCGGTGCTCACATGCGTACGACCATGGAGCAACGCTCTTGCCTTTCCACCGAGAATAAGGAACTGCACGGCACGAGGCCCGGCTCCCCACCCGATGGTCTCTTCTACGAATTCCGGTATGCCCGTGTTTCCAACTCGCGTTTGACGAACCAGAGACAATGCATAACGAATAACGTGGTCAGAAACGGGTACTTCACGAACTGTGTTTTGAAGTGCCACGATTTCTTCGCCGGTCAGAACAGCCTCGACCTCATCCGTTTGGATGGCCGTGGTTCTGCGTGCAACTTCAAACTCCTCGTCAAACGAAGGGTAGTCGACGAAAATCTTGAACATGAAGCGGTCTTGCTGTGCTTCAGGCAGTGGGTAGGTGCCTTCCTGTTCAATTGGGTTTTGTGTTGCGAGCACAAAGAACGGATCAGCAAGTGGATGACGCACACGGCCAACACTCACTTGTCGTTCCTGCATGGCTTCAAGTAAAGCTGCCTGAGTTTTCGGTGGTGTTCGATTGATTTCATCAGCCAGAACGACATTGGAAAAGATTGGGCCTTCCAGGAAACGCCTTTCACGTGCACCGGTCGACTTGTTCTCTTCGATGATCTCCGTACCTGTGATGTCTGCAGGCATCAAGTCAGGTGTGAACTGGATTCGACTAAAGCTCAGATCAAGTGTTCTAGAAAGGGTACTGATCATCAGTGTCTTGGCGAGCCCAGGAACACCTTCCAGCAAGCAGTGACTTCGACTAAACAGCGAGATGAGGATTTCCTCAATCACATCTTCCTGTCCAACGATAATCCGCGAAAGTTGTTCGACGATCTTTTCACGGGCTTCACCGAGTTGTTGAATGGCGGTCTGATCTACCGCGTGTGATTCTGATGCGGAGTTGTCTTCCGGAGGTGTGGTATCTGTTGACATAACATCTTCCTTTTAAATAACACCCGCCGATGCGCGCAGAACTACCCCACTCTCGCGCATTAAGCGGCTTATAAAAGATAATGTTCCGGAGGATTTTTCGCCACTACACTAGAGGTTGCGGGCATGACCTTTACTCGTCCGGTTTTCCCAGAGCCTTAAACAACTGTTTAGAGAAGTTGTTAACTGCTTGTGCTGTACCGCCTGTTCCATCGTGTTTTTGCACCGGGGCAGCTGGTGGAGTTGGATCATCGGTAAATCGAAAACGATTGATGTTGGTATTTGCAGTTACTGTTACTAGCTGCTTGCCGACTTCGCTGTTCACGTCAAAGGCGCGAATGTAGCCTGTGATCTGCTGCGGCGCCATCAATTCGCGACCATCGCGTTTGTCCATGCAGAAAATCTCGCTGTGCATGGTCGTCCGCCGGCGATCTTCCGAACTGACGGAATTCACTTGACGCACAAAGGTAAGTACCGGTGAATCGGCAGGTTGATTCATCGGCAGTGCCCAGCCTTGAATTCGAGAAGGTGATGGCCAATTGAATTCGCCAGTATTCCTGTCGAGACAATACACATTACCGTTAATCATCCGTGCCTGCATACCGACGCTTGGCACGGTGATCCCGCGTGCATTGAGCGGTCGACTCGTTACAAGCATCAGGTGCTGCTTGGACTCGATGATAAAGATATTGGTTAGCTGATCTTCAGGCAAAAGCTGACGACGGAATACTTCGCTGCCGTCATTGAGATTCAGCAGCGTGAGCTTGCCATCAGGTGTCATGATGGCCATCTTGTCTAATCCAATGAGCGTGCCGCGCGCGGTATTGGGGAAACTATATTGCCACTGCATTTGCTGTGAAAGCACATTGAGTTTTCCGATCGTTACGTTTTCATCTTTCGATTCGTAAACAAACGATGTTGTATTTCGGGCGAGGAATCTCTTCTGTCGGTTACCGCCTTCGATTGATTGAATGTGGCTGCCGTCGATCAGATTAAGTTGAATGGCGGCCTGCTCAGGGTCCGGTGGTATTAATGTAACCACGTCATTATTTGAGTAGATTTCACAACCGGTGGTAACGCCGTCACGAATCCAAATCGTGCTGCCGTCAAGTGCGTCGACACAGTAAACCTGCTCGCCGCGCTGCAGCACGATACCGTGGATGCTAATGGAACCAGTTTCACCTAGTTTTCGGCCATTTGGGTCAAGTGCCTGGTATTGCCGAACGCCCCAAGGTGTAATCTCAGCGCGAGATCGAATCGGCGGTGCAATTCTCTGATTGGTCGATTGCTGGAGTTTCTTTCGCCAAAGAATTGCGTCAGCCGGATCGCCGGATCGATGCAGCGTGTCAACCACGATTAAGTCGCGGCCTGTAAAAACCATTAGGTAGTGCCCTACGCTCTTGCAATACATGATGCCGTACTGGCTGCCGTAGGTTGGCGTCCCATCACTTATCGAGACTTGCTGAATCGTTTTGCCATTTGGTGATCTGACGACAATGGAATTGGAAGATTGGTTGTGAGCGTAAAGCGTGCGCGGTACCAGTGGTCCACTCTGTTCAAACACTGGGATCGCATAGATTCTCTGAAAACTGGGAACACGGTTACTTGTTTCGTTAATCTTCTCGTGATCGACATGGCCGTCCGCCCATGGGTCAGCGGTCGCCAGTGCAGCAGCAGTTTCTGCCTTAGCCTGGTATTGCTGTAGTAACTGTGTTCCAGTCAGCTCTCCTGCAACCGGTGTGTCAGGGAATCTCCTTGCGATTTTCCCAATTACGACACTTGCTGCTTCAAATCGCTCGAGTTTCTCGAGAAGTTGTACCTGTAAATGAAGTGCTTCCTTGGCAACCGTTTCGTCAGTGTGCTCCTCGAGCATTACTAAGTGCAATTCAGCTTCAATGAACTCGCGATTTAGCCTGTCGCCGTGACTCACCAGCAGTCGCGACAATTCAAGTCGTGCCTGCGCACCACTTTGATGAGCATCAAAATAACGCAGGAATTCACGCAAGCTGCCAATTTCCTGGTTTTCAACCGCTTCATTGAGCATTTGGCCGATCCGATTATCGATGGCTGTTAATTGNTCCGCATTTGCTGAAGCCATGAGGGCGGTAATCTGATTNCGGATCCAGCGGTCGTATCGNACTCTCAATCCGGNTTCAATCCGCTGAAGTTCGTCGTAACCGGAGGAATTGGCTTCACGCTGATCNTCAACAAACGTAATTAACTCCAAGTANGCGCTAAATGCATCCAGNTGCTTACCTGTATCTTGCAATCCTTGAGCCAGNGCCGTCAGGAATTGTTGCCTTTGAATCCTGGTATCNAGTAGCGGNTCGATTTCAGNGGCAAGCCCTTGGTTTGCTTCGTAGTCCGTTTCGATGAGCTTTAACATCGTATGTGNCAGGAGCCGTCTTACTGACGCTGAGTCTGGAGAGGCCTCGTGTGTTTTGCGAAGTGATTCCAAGGCTGCAGTGTAATCGCCATCATGCAAAAGCAATTCGCTGTGTCTTGCTAATGCCCAAACATCTGACTTGTTATCATCGAGTCGCTCGGAAACCTGCTTGCGTAACGGCTCGATTTGATAATAGGCATTCAAGCTCAAGGGNGTTTGTGAGATTACCTGATCCTTGTAACAGATCATATTCCCAAGCTCGTCTTCAAACTTGGTCGTGCTGAGAACCTTACCTTCGAGAATATCGAANTCCAGTAAGCGGTTACTTGTGGTCGGCAGGAAGTAGCTATTNCCTGTCCTAAAGCCNCGCCCGGATGGCATTTCATTTCCATCATCAAGTGGCGATTCCCATGCTGGTTCGCCATCAGCTAATTTATAAGCAACCACCTTTTTGGTCGCTACGCTNACCGCTAGTTTCTCATGGGCAGTTGCTATGTACATGTCTGTGTCACGCTTACGTTTCCACAAGAGTTTGCCGGTGACCAGATCGAGGCAGAGGATATCGTTTCCTTCTACCGGTGTGAGTAGCACCTTGCTGTCAGCAATCGTTACAGATGAATCCTGCCANCGTGTCGTCGGTTTGGACGATGAGGTATTCGGGTTAAACGGGAAGTTGTTTGTCGATTTCCGATTCGTGTTGTATTGAAAGCCCCACAGCAGCGACCTNTTGGCAATNTCAACNGCGACGACCGCTCCGGCAGATGTAGGNCATATGAGTACTCCGTCACCGAATGATGGTGTGGCACCGGCAAGCCGTCTGAGTCGATCAAAGACAATTCGTTGGTTGTCCATATGTGCCAGTTGCTGCGACCAAACCTGATGGCCAGAATCAGCATCAAGTACGCAGAGCCGGATTTCACCGTTGAGTTCGGCTAATACATAGAGTTGACCAAATAGCGGAAGTGGTGCTCCGAGGAAAAATGCACCGGCTAGTCGCGGTTCATCCTCTCCACTTGCACCACCGACAATCCACTTCAAACTACCTTCAGTTTCAAGATCAAGACCACTGAGGTAGTTGGTGGATCGTGGGCCACCAGGGATGTTTACTTGAGCACCGCCGGGTGCCATCATAAGTCGGCGCGTGTTATTCGCGCCAAAGTCGGCAAACCCCATTTCCCAAAGTACGTAGACGCTCTTTTCATCACTTGCTAGTTGGCCATATGGATTATCTTGCCAAAGACGCTGTTTCAATTCGTTTTGCCTCTGATGGCTTGCTCCTTCAGTTACCTCAAGTTGGCTTTGCAGCAATTCTTCTTCGTCGCTGGTGTTGAACCATGGAAACTCCCATACGCGTTTGCCGGTTTTGAAATTCACCGCGATCAACCGCTCCGGTGTACGCGTTAATACGATGTCATTTACGATCAACGGGTGTAGGCTTGGCAGTTCAGGGTTGGATTGCTCGCGGCTACTCGACATGAGTTCACGGATGCGTTGTTCATCAATGGAATCGACGGCTGTACGTATACGCCACCGCGACGCTTGAAGTGGAATGCCGCCTTTGCTCGCGGCGTTACGTGTTGGTGTTCCGCGGAACATTACCCACTGCGTAAAACCAGAGGTGTCGGCAATTCCTGATCGGCTCGCTACATTCCTTAACCACTCGATGGGATTCTCATCGGCACGAAATATCGAAATCGGCTGATTGCCGATGGTGAATTGGGTATCCGGGTATTTTGCTTTCAAGTCCATGAGCACTTCGCGAGCTTCTACTTGAAGTCGGGCATGATCCCAGCACACTGCAAGAAGTAGAGAGAGTTCGGGGTCGAAACGCTTTCTTGCAGCTGGCGTTTGATAGAGCCTGCGAAANCCTAATGCGGCTGTTAGAGGCCTACCCCGAGCCATTTCGCTGCGACCAAGGAGCATTGCGGCTTCATACCCTGATGCCGTATGAAAGTATTTGCGAGTGACTTGTGTTAAGCCTGCTAGATCGTTGTTTTCAAGCGATGTGCGAAGCAATGCNCGTGCATCAGCACCGTATTGAAGGTCGTATAGCTTTAACGCGTCGTCGGGTAACTGACCAAGCAGACGGTTTGCCTCTACCTTTATACTACGGAATGTGCCGTCTTCCTCGTCTGGCTCAATGAAGAAGTCTTGTGACTCAGCTTCACTCTCTTCTTGAGGAACCGGTGCGCCGTTGTTAGGATCCTCTACCGCTTCGATTGGTCCGATTTCACCGGAATGTGTAAGGATTTGTCCTAGAAAAGTAACGGCGTCACTGTAGTTCTCTTCATCAATAGCTCGTTTGGCACGTCCAAGCTGTTGCTTCAGTATGCGCGGTGCAGGTAGAAACACGTTGGTGACGTTGTCTTGCGAAAACGCTGTGCCTGACGTACTGAAAGCACTTAAAAACAGCAAAAAAACAAGTGTTTTCGAAAAAAAATCATTACGCTGTTTGAGAGTGTTTTTAGGACTTGCCATTGCTTATACCTAAATCCTGTCCTTGCAAATATAAATGAAGGGCTATCACACCAAGGCCACTTCACGATTTGTATTCGATACGTGGTAACTGCACGATAATTATAGCAATTCAGTGGAAGATTGGACAAACTGAGAATGACACTCAAGTGCCACCGCTCATCAATGCTCAAAAAACACTGTTTTTATAGTCTCAATTGCACTTGGAATAATGAAAGTAACCTTGGGAAGTGTATTGGGTAAACTCAATCGCATTGCGATAGGCTTCAAACAAATGTANTCTCTCGACGCCAAAGCCTAAAAGCCCAGCGGCTATCATCTGAATTGTGCCGCTTTCTCATCCCACGATCTAAACCTCCAGATAAACCTGCCCGTACTTACGGGTAAAACATTTGTTCTCAAATGTGGTCAAGAATGTCACAAGTGCCGAACAAAACTTGATATTCCTCTTGCATTTTTAACGTGAATTCGTCTAATCACCCATCATAAGGCTGATTTAATCGGTTTCGAGATCGTTTCATTCGTGTCCGTTTGAAGAAATGGCCTAAGAACAAATCAATCGATTTAACACAACTATCTTTTAGTCTTTTACTTTTGGAGGGCACATCAAATGGCCAACAAAGCTCCTACAAAATCTGCCATCTATGCCGGCATTGCGGAGAGCACAGGATTGAATAAAAAACAAGTTGCAGCAGTATTTGATGCACTTACAGGGATGATTGGTGATACCATCGATCCGGACACCCCCTTTACGATTCCTGGATTGTGCAAAATCGTTGTTCAGCACAAGGAAGCTCAACCGGAACGCGAAGGTATCAACCCGTTCACAAAAGAGCCAGCGATCTTTAAAGCCAAGCCAGCACGCAATGTTGTGAAGGTACGACCGTTAAAAGGCCTTAAAGACCTAGCTGCTGCGTCANCACCTCCAACAGATGCTGCACCGGCNGCTCCNGCNGCNCCAGCGGCACCNGAACNNCCAGCAGCTCCGGAACCNCCAGCAGCTCCGGAACCACCATCATTTGGTGGCGGTGGCGGATTTGGTGGCTAACGTTAGCTACTAAAACAAGCTAAATATGTGAAACGGCCGTGTTTCCCCCAAGGGTAACGCGGCCGTTTTTTTATGAGGTGACAAAACTTCCCCGTAGGGGAATATTCCGCATCCAATTCTTGCGTCGCTTAACGGCTCCTTGGAATATGTACGGTTGGGTATTACCTCCGGCCGACAATGTGCACGCAACCGCGGGTGTCGGCGCAGCCGTACCCGCACAGCCTACCATCGGCCGAGGACATGTTTACTTGGCCAACAGATATGCCAATAAGTCCATTAACTCCTGTGGATCCTTGATTAATCCGGCAGGCATGGGGCTGGTGGGCAGTTCCTTTCGCATCTCAATATCAGCTTTTGCAATCTTTATGCGTTCAGCTTTTAGCGTGAGAACTTCAACAGCTTCTGCGGTATCGCTGACCACCAATCCGGTGATGACTCGGCCATCAGACGTGATAATCGCACTCGACTTAAACACGGGTGCAATTTTCTCACTCGGAAGTAGTACGCTTTCAACAAGGTATGCCACGGTAAACCGCTTGCGTGATTCTGCCAGACTCGGCCCACCACCGGCGGGGTCAGTTGGCTTNATCCCATGACACTTTGCACAGCCGATACCGTCAGCGCTGAACAGTTTTTCACCTCNTGCCACNTCNCCCTTATCGATAGCCGTGGACCAATCGACATCGAGTAACTCGGGATTGAGTTGTGCACCTTGTCCATCCTTAAGTCGCTGAGCCAATGAAGTGATATCCAGTTTTTCCGGGAGTGTAACGGAAACATTGTCCAGAGCCCTGTAATGCAGATACAGATTGTGTTCGCCAATCACGTTTCGAATTCGCATCAGGACGTCGTTACTACCGGCTTCAAGCTGAAGGAAAATNACGTCCTGCAATGGTAAGCCTCCGCGGACTTCATCNACCTCGTATTCGAGCTTCCCGTTGATCCAGACGCGCATCCCGTCGTCTGANCCGGGAAGCAACAACACCTGCTGTCGTTTTGGACTTTCAAATCGAAAGTACACGTATCGAGAGGAGTCATCTGCATCCCCGAACATCTTGTGGAAATCAAACATTGCGACCTTTTGGATTTGTTCCCAGGCGATCTTCGCGTTGCCACTGTCGTAGGAAGCTGCCACGTCAACGGCGTCAATTTCCGGTGGGTGCACTTTCTTGAAGCCCTGCCCGTCATCTGGAAACGGCCCGGCAGACCATACTCGTGGTATTTCGCGCAAGGCAGCCTCTGTAAGACGTTTGCGTTCGGAGTCTGACTGAACGGCCAGCACCTTTGGTTCGCTGCGTTCGTCTTTAAGTAGCCCGAGAAAATGGGCTGCCTGTAACCGCACGGCTTCCTGGTCGTCGTCTAGCCTTTTTAGCAGTAATTCAAATAGCTCTTGCTGTGAATTACTTGGTGGTTTTGCAGCCCAATGTTCCGCAACNGTAAAGATACCGACTGGCCCCAGTTCACGCACATCNAATTCGGCACCATCATAGGCAACCTTGTAAACTGCTTCGTTGGGCCAATCCTGTAACGGTAAATCAGCGTCCAGCTTCTCGAGTGCAGGCGGAATCGTGAGTTTGAATCCTGCAGCCAGCACGCCGCCAAGCCTCACGTTTGCGTTTCGTGAGCGAAGGCTTTGCTCGATAACTTCGGTAGGTTGTTTGGCGAGTAAATATGCTGCGGCCTGACGAAGATAGCTGTCCTCATGACCGGCTAATCTCGCGATCGTCTTGAGTGCTTTGCGATTTGGTATCTCATTGAGACTTGTTAGGGCTGCAAGCTGAACACTAGGTTGTTTTGCAGACAACTCATCCGCGATTAGGTCGAGGCCGTGTTCTGGAAATAGCTCACCGAGAATCCTGATGGAATCGATTTTGGTTTGTGTGTCGCCAACCTTGACGAGTTGGTATAGCAGAGCCCCTGCAATCAGAGAATCGACCTCCCCTTCTCCACGCAGGCTGTTTTCCTTTAGTTGCATCGAGAGAGCCCATAGCAAATCGGTCGAAGGAGATTCTCCCCATCCTTTAACCAGATCTGCCTGCAAGCCATCGTCAGATGCTGACCTGCGGTTCAATTCAACGACCACCCGTTGAGTTAGCCACGTTGAATTGATGGATGTCAGTTTAGGAAGTTCATTCCCACTGAGCTTTGTAATATCCACTGCTTCCTTAAATTTACCGAGACGGTCGTCTTTTCGAGTGATCATCACCAGATCGGATTGATATACCGGTGAGCCTTCGTTGTGCGCCATTTCTGCAAGGGTGACGAAGATGCGACCACCGCGGCCTACGGTGACCCCGACCGGTCGGGTTTGATTAAGGCCTTGTAGGAGAATCTGCTCCTCGGCTTTAAACGTCGCTCCGGAAACTTCAATTGGGTAAGACGAAAGTGCGCGCGTTCCCCAGCGGGCTAGTAGGATGCTGTTTCGATATTGCTTGGGCAAATATGTTTCGTCGTAATACGATTGTCCAACGGGCACTCCACGTCCCATTTTTTGGTTCATTGTGACGAGCAGATCCTTTCTGTCGGGAGTCATCGTGGGCATCCAGCCTCGCGGCCATCCGAAGTCTGCGCCGGGTACAACATGAAGGAGCCTGGATGGAACAAATTCTGTAGGTAGCCCCTCGTGATCATTGTCATGGGTAAAGAGGTTCCATTTGTTATCAAAAACGAGGCCGCAGCTGTTACGTGTGCCACGTGCAACGACTTCCAATTGGCTACCATCTGGTTTGCATCGCAGCACACCACCGACGCCGGTGAACGGAACCTGTGTGTCATCCGGCTGACAAAAGAACGTCCAGTGCCCCCAGTGATCTGGACGGCTGAAGTCACCGTACCACACCAGCAAGTCACCCATTGACATGTATAGCCAGCCATCAGGTCCAAATGCCAGTCCGTGAAAACACTGGTGAGGATGAAAATCCGGTAATCCCCAAACCAACCTTTCAGATTGGAGGCCTTCTCGCTTTACACGCGCGTCTTTGATCACGTAGAGCGCAAGATTTGTCATGACATAGATATCATTTCCTCGAATTTCCAGATCGTAGAGCCATGAGTCTTTTGGAAAGGTATAGAGCAACTTACGTGGAGCAAATCCGCTTTCATTTGCTTCGTAAACAAATAACGCTTCGCGACACCCAGTAAACAGGTTTCCTTCCGTGTCCAAGCGTACCGATAGAAACGACTCGGTATCCACTGAGTCGATGGTGATCGCCTTTAGCTCAGGGTGTGGTATTTCAAACTCGGCTGAATAGAGGTGCGATTGAAATACGCTGACGTAAATCGCTGTGATCGTAACGAGTAATGGTGTTCGCATAATGCGGTTTGCTTTCTTCGTGTGGCTATTTGTTGTTTTGGTTGTTCTTTTTCTTCTTGTTTCGACGTTCCTGAGAAGCGCGTTCGAGCATTTGTATGTATGCTTCTCGCTTATCAACGTTTTCGCGATCTTTGTAGATTTGAAGCATTGCATCCCCGGTGTTTCGCATCCAAGTTTGTAATCGTCGGCGATGGAGCGTAAGCGCTTCATCGTGTGCGGGGTCTTCGATCAAGTTGTTGAGGCAATTTGGATCGGCCTTGATGTCATACAATTCTTCGACAACACGATGCTGGTATAAATGGTGGCGTTCCGTAAAGCCGACATGTGAATCTGCGAGTTCTTTGAATCGTTTGTAGGTTGGAGTGCTCGACGTTGCTGTTGCAAAAACACGTTCGCCATTGGACCAAGGATTGTAAATGTACAAGTAACGCTTGGACTGAACGGCTCTCATCGGATCACGCGATCCGCCGGCATTTTCGTTGTATTCCTTGACTACAAAATGTCGTTTCTCTTGTGATTGTCCGTTGAGAAGAGCGTGAAATGATCGGCCGTCAAGTTCCGGTGGATGATCAGCGCCAGCGATATCTAGGATGGTTGGCAANAAATCCACGGCGGAAACCATATGTCTGNTGTCGACGCTGTTTGCTTTCACCGTTCCTGGCCAACGCACAAATAACGGTGTGTGTGTACTGTGGTGATACAATTGCGTCTTNGCAAAAGGCAGTGCCATGCCGTGGTCGGAAAGGAAAATCACAACGGTGTTGTCCCGAATGCCGCATGCATCAATCGTATCGAGGATCTCACCTACACAATCATCCGCTCGCCGAACACTACTGTAATAGTGCGCTAACTCTTTNCGGACGACAGGGTCGTCAAACAGGAATCCAGGGATGGGAACTTCGTCCGCAGTAAANACTCTCGTCGGTTTATGCGCATCGTCAATAGTCGCACCGTTCTTGCCCTGAGCAAAAAACGGCTTGTGAGGATCCGAGATGTTTATCAAAAGGCATAGCGGTTTCTTTGCGGTTACCGAAGCGTCGATCGCTTGTTTTGTAGANTCTCCGTACGAAACGGCGTCCTTAATATGCGCCGTNGTTCCATCAGCATTTTTCTNTATGATCAGGTCCCAATTGTAGGGAACGTATGGAGTTGAATGACTGACCTTGCCACGAATGGCAGTGAAGTAACCTGCTTGCTGCATCANGTCCGANAGCATGGGATGTTTGGCCGTCTTCACCTGATAGAATCCTTCGACACCGTTGTTGTGCGGGTATCTTCCNGACCACATCACGTTTCGACCGGGCATACAGTTGCCAACTTGTACATGAGCAAGCTTGAATTGCAGNCCATCACTCGCAAGTTTATCCATGCGAGGTGTGGTNTCNGGTANCTCACACCCCATAACACCAACTGAATCGGCACTCATGTCGTCTACGGTGATGATGACAATATGTGGTTGTGTGGATTCCGCCTCGTTCGCCGTACAGGTCGAATTCATCGACATGTGCAGAAATACGAACAATAGGAGTAGATGTTGATGGCGTGTATTGTTCTTCATTACAAATCCACTTGAGCTAACTCAGTGCTGAATGCTCAATGAATAAAGGAATCTAATCAATTAGCTGTGCCCGAATTTCCGGGACTCTGGCATGATCATCGTTATGCATACGGCAATAAGCGGCCAACTGGGATTGTAGACGCCGGATCACGCTGCGGTATTGCTGATCGTCGTACAAGTTGACTACCTCGGCCGGGTCATTCTCGACGTCGATCAGCCATGGAGTGTCCGATGCTGAAATTACGAGTTTGTATTGCGATGTTACAGCACATAACCAGGGATTGCCCGGCGTACTGCGCAGGAATGCAATGTCGTTCCATTTATCGACGTTACCTGCGAGTAGATTACTTGCATCACGACCGTCGACTGGATGTGGGTGTGAGATTCCCATAAGTGACAGGACNGTGGGTAGAAAGTCGATACAACTCAACGCTTCGCTAACTCGATGACCTTTTGGCAACAATTCAGGTGCATAGATGATGAAAGGAATTCGAGCAGAGCCTTCATAGGGCACACCCTTGTTGAGCCGCCCATGTTCACCACATAAGTCACCGTGGTCGGACGTGAAAACNATAATTGTATGATCGAGGATCTCTAAATCATCAAGCTTGGCGATGATCCGCCCTACNTTGTCGTCGATGCACTTCACCATTCCGTAGTATGCAGGCATCAATCTTCGGATCTGTTCCGCTGTTACGCCGGCCGGTTTACCCCACTGCGGCGTTTGCTCTGCCGTTCTTTTAAAAGTACTGGGAATAGGAACTTTTACATCGGCATACATCGTGTCGTACGGTTTGCGCACTGTGTTAGGCCCGTGAGGATCGGGAAGGCTTATGTAGTAGCAGAATGGCTTGGAGTGGTTTGCTTCGATAAATGAGATTGCGCGGTTACAAAGAAAATCGGTTGTGAATGACTCTGCGTCCGCATTGTTAACATTGTAGTTTGGCTGCCCTTTTGCATTTCTCGCACCAACCCGCGGCCCCTCCGGCAGAATCTCGAGATTCTTCCAGTGTCCTCGATTGAACATGTAGCGGTTGTCAGCAAATCCAAATTGCCTCTTGGGTGACCACTGAGGCTTGCCGTCACCGTCGAGATGCCATTTACCTGCAAACCCAGTTTGAAAACCTGCCTTTTGCAGAGAATGAGCAAAAGTTACCACCGAGTCTGCTAACGGTACGTTGTTATTGGTCACAGGTGTCTTCTGTGGATACATTCCCGATACGAGTGCAGCACGCGAAGGTGAACAGACGGGGGTTGTTGCATAGAAGCTCGTACAGGTAACCCCATTTTTCGCGAGCCAGTCGATGTGGGTCGTGCCGACAATATCACCACCATAGGGACCAAGTGTGCCAAAGTGATGCTCATCAGTTTGGATGATTATCAAGTTGTATGGAGCGTCGGCTGCAGTAGCAGTGNTAGCGAAAAGTGTAATAAGCAGAACAGATATACACTCAACGCCACGCGTGAATCGGTGAGTCAGGTTCCGCGTCATTTACTTTACCTAGGCATTGGTTTGATGAAAGTGCGGTAATCAGTACAGNAATCAAATGAATGATCACGGTTCTCTATTCAGAGTGCTACAATCAGAGTGCTACAAAATTGTNNTGCACTCNAGTTTAGAGGTAAAAGCAGATCATCGCATGCATCGCAAGTGCTAAAACCGGTTCTTGTGAAGGCAATATGAGCCTNGCCGCGGTAATTGGGAGAAGAATCCCTGAATATCAAAGTGGTCAGGGGCGGATTTGAACCGCCGACACGTGGATTTTCAGTCCACTGCTCTACCAACTGAGCTACCTGACCATCAGCGTTCCCCGTGGCATTTGCCACGACGACCGACTTGGAAGAATCAAGCCTATATAAGATGCAGGATTACTTCAAGGGGAGCTACTTCTTGCCAGTAACCGTAG
>PAXU01000069.1:164-12781 GCA_002714565.1 Rhodopirellula sp. | reverse complement strand
CCCTGGTGCACCATCGGCAATTTCTGCTGGCACGTTGCTGCCTTCAGTTTTCCAGGTTGAACCAACGCGTTGGGCCAAAGCAGGAAGCTGATTGCTTATGAATCGTTTGTATTCATCACGTTCTACATTGGTCGTGTAGAGATCTTCACCTTCTTCTTTAAAGTCAACGTTGAGCTCAATAGGTTGAAGCCTCGCAAAGGATTGTGATGTCTCGTCCGGCAGTCCTTGTCGTGCATCTGGCCATGTAAGCATTGCAATCTGGCTGTCATACTTGAGTTGCCAGGCAGCACGTACTCGTTTTTGAACTTCGGCAATTTCCGTTTCCATGCCGTCTTTGAACGATGCATTCGGGTGATTGTTGGTTGTTTTCAGGTTGTCCATATCTGAAAAACTGGTTTTGATCCGACCCATGTTAGATTCACGCGTTGAATCGAGTGAGCTGATTCCCATGAACCACAGCACGGTGCTGGCGATTATGACCACACCTGCGACTATCCAGAAAAAAGCACGTTGCATGATTTACACCCTGTAGTATTGACTGCCTGTATTTAATTCCGTTTTGGAAATACTTTCAGGCTTCAAAATTTGTTTGTGTTGTAAGTTACTCAGCCGGTGGTCCATCAATAGGTGAACCGTTTCCATTGTCTGCTGTATCCATCGGTACCTGTATCGTCTCTGTGAGTACCGTACGCAATTCAGGTGTCAGTTCCTGAATGGTTTGAAGTATGCGGGTAATATCGGCGTGGAGTGTTTCCGGAGCTTTCTTTCCTTTTAACGTCGATTCAACCGACTTTTGTTTGTCAGTGTCCACTGCGAAAAACTCAGCAGTGGATAAGAGGACAATCCAATCTTCATCAGGTAAATCACCTGCTGCAGGTTGTGGTCCGCCCATACCACCGCCACCTGTGACAGTTTTGGCGCCAAGGTAGGAATCGACCAAGGTGACTAACTGTGTCTCAAAGAGGTACTGGGTATTATTTGCACTGGCCAGCCGTTTGAGACCGAAAAGACTGATTGTCTTTTTAGTGATGTTTTCAATCGTCTGCTCTTTGAGTCGATCGGAGAGTAGATTTGGTTGCCAGATAAACTGGATAGAAAAAGAGTACTTCTTCGCGGTGTATGTAGGCTCATCCTCAGCTGAGATCTGATCACCGCCACCACCAATACCAGCACCGCCACCACCAATACCAGCACCGCCACCACCAATACCAGCACCGCCGCCACCAATACCAGCACCGCCGCCACCAATTCCAGCACCACCGCCGATTCCACCGTCCATGCCACCGGCACCACCACCTGTGGCTCCCCGCTTAATCGTTTGAAC
This sequence comes from Rhodopirellula sp., assembly GCA_002714565.1. GTDB lineage: Bacteria > Planctomycetota > Planctomycetia > Pirellulales > Pirellulaceae > UBA11883. The sequence goes on along the minus strand of PAXU01000069.1, from coordinate 11,457 downwards.
GCCGTCGTCCTTCTTAGTAACGAGAATCACATTACTGATTCCTAATTCCGTAGTCACGAACAGGTTCTGCATCCCGGCAGCATCAGGCAGGAAGACCATCCCTGCTTGCAGCGGTTCGATTAACCCGCGGATGACATGTACTTCGCCACCTTCCCGCACATTGTCGTTTTGGAAGAAGTGGTGTCCCTTCAATTCGATGATCCAGCCGGCGCCTTCAACTCCTGCAGCAGCCGTTTCCGCATTTGTTGCCGGGGGTGCAGAAGGACCACCATTCCCGGTTGTATTGTCAGNGGATTCTTCAACCTTCTTAAAGAAGTTATCCGTTTCTTTTTGCNGTTTCTTTATGTCGTCGGTATACCATTCGGTTAAATCAGCGAAATACTGTGATTCAACNGTTTCGATATAAAAGTCGCGCCGCTGATCAAACGGTACTTCGTCCGGGTCNCGCACGGTGGCTTGTTCTTCAGGAAGAATCGAGTTGATTGTACGGATCAACTCCATCCATTGAATGCGTGTGTCACTGCTTCCAGCGAGTTGAGCGCCTANATCCTTAAACGAATCAAGTTCTTTTTCGAGCTTCTTATCCTGTGACTTGAAAGTTGACGACCTGGTTTGCACATTGTTCGCAGAATTGATTGCCTGCTGCCATTCATTGCTGGCGGCGACTGTTGCGTCCTGCGGAATATCGACCTTGCTNGCTGCNCCAAATTTGAAGAAGAAATTAAATGCATAGGCAATCAGTAACAGCGAGATTGCTGCGATCGTCCACGGTTTCTTCGCATCCACCAAACGTTCGATCATGATTTCTCGTGGAAGCAAATTGGTTTGCAATTGTGCCAGGCCGAGTCCCTGCAGGCAGAGCCCATAGCAGTTTCCAAATGCAAGCACGTTATCCTTGAATGCCGGGCTCTCCGTTACGGTACTTCCGCCGAGCCGATTGAAGTGATCCAATTCGGTGACTTCGAAGTCTAGGTTCTTAGAGAGAAACGCCTGCAAACCAGGTAGCTTCACGGTGTTACCGGTAACGATGATCTCTTTGATCTTTACATTGCGATCCAAGCTGCGGAAGTACTCCAGCGATCGTTGAATTTCAGTGACCATGTCCAGATAGGTGGCACGCATAGCCTGAAAAACCACCTTGGGATCTTTAGCCTGGCGCGCGTTCCGCTTGAGATGCTCGGCCTTGGCAAATGTGAGCTTAAGCTGTGTCGTGATTTGACGAGTAAAGTGATTGCCGCCGATTGGGATACTTCGATGACGAATTCGGTAACCATTTGTGAGGATGAGATCTGTGGTCTCAGTACCGATCGACAACACGACATATGATTCCGGTGGATCGTCTGTCATAAACATGTCAGCGTCCGGCAGATTATCCAGCAGGTCATAGGTGATGTAGTTATACATCGCCATTGGTGCCAGTTGGATTACGCTTAAATNTAAGTCAATGCGGTCAAACGGCTCAAGCTGTCGCAGTACCTGATCCCGTTTCATTGCAAANAGGCCGACTTCGCTATCCGTAATGAGNCCTTCCAGTTCTGTACCACCAATCATCTTTTGGTAGTCCCAGATTACATCTTCAAGATCAAAAGGGATTTGTTGCTGTGCTTCGAACTTGACGATGTTTGGAATGTTCTTGATTTCGGTTGGNGGNGGCATGAAAAANTTAGCCAAGCCAGCCTGACCAGGTACGCTAATGGTGACCAGATCACCTTCCAGGTCATTTCGTGACAGTAGTTTTTCCAGTGCTTCGTCGACGAGTTCACTTGGATTTGAATCCGGCTCGCTCAGCATTTTTGGGTATTCAATGAAGTCAAATGCATCAGCAACGATTCCGTCGCCTTCATAGCTGCAGCGGAGAGCTTTCAAAGCGCTTTGGCCAATATCAATTCCCCAAACGCCGACTTCTTTTTTATTTGCCATCTGAATTCTCTTGTGAATTGGCTGCTATTATGGCGAGTCCAATTCGACCTCGAAATACTGTTTATTTGTCGTGTTATTTCTGCGTCGACCGTAACTTGCAGTACCGTAGTGCTGCAAATCTGTTAATTCGATGCNGTATCGAATAAATCGACCAGTTATTACCCCGAAGATAACCCTTGCNTCAGGTGTTGGCACACACGTTATACTCCGCAATTTCGAACGTTTAATCAATTAAAAGCTTCTCTAAACCTCACAGATTAATGCTGTGACCACCACAGTTTCAGTGACGTACGGAAGGATTTTAACGTTTGTGCGGATTAACAACTGCCACNTGTAACNAGCAGTGGATCTCTGATTCCTGTTGNTGGTTAGACGCTGAGCTGAAGTGAGTGAATTAAACCCCGAAATGATAAGTTCTTTGCGGGTTGTTAGTAAATGTCACTAAACAANTACCGCGTACGATTAGCTTTCAAATGTTCCTGATTCTAAGACGCTTACCGCAACACTTAAGTTCCCNAAAAATAGTCATCAGTCTGCAAATCACCGTTTNTCGACGGTCACTNGACGCTTTTCAAACTAATCAGGTCACTTAGTGTGGTTGTCACNTCAGAATCTAAGTTATTGCATCTAATTATAGGGTGAAAACTACACCTATGACCAATCAAAAAGCCTCATTTGGCATGCGGCGTCTTTGTTTTCGTCCGCTCGACTTACTACCTTGCAGTAATTAAGTTGATACCTTGAAGCACAGATGCATGTGCAACGAGTAACATTGTCACATGCGTGCCAGAGATCGGCACTAAATAGACATTTGGTTTAGGTCGGAATATGACGTGGGTTTACTTTCCCTCCCGTCAGGTTAACCGCCACAGATAGCTGTCGAAACCAGCTGTCAAAATCAGCTGTCAAAACGAGCTTGAAACTGGCATCCTTTCAGGAGATACCTGAGATAACCCAATGCGAATCAACCGAGGATCGCAATGCCTTACAAAGAACTAGGAATTCTACTTCCATGTCACAGCCTGGAAGACTTTCCTACACACTACGACGGGGATGACGCAGCAGGTCTACTTGCTGGCTGGACTGGGCTTTGGCATCCTCTATTGATCCATCAGGCTCAGTCCATTGTTGGCTGGCACCGCATGGATGATCCACCAGAAGACCTAGCAGANCGTCTACTGGTCGTACCATCTGTGAGTGCTGATGGATTGCCCACTGGTTACGTTCAGCGTGCAAGGGACAGTGGTGCAACGGTCGTGAGACGCGAGACGTCACGATCCTCGTTGATCGAGCAGGCACTAGTTGGGCACGAGGTTCCGGAACACATTTCTGATGATTTAGTCGGCGAGTTTCTTGCACTAGGTTACTGTTATCTGCAAATCCAATTACTTACGCGTCAGATGCGTTACGCCAGTAATCTGGACGAACTGCACTTTCAAAACCTCGTGGTCGCTGCAGCTGATCTTGCCATGGCTGGTGATTTGGAAAAGTGCAATGCCAAGTTGCAAGCATGTTTCGACTTGCTATCCGAGGAACGTGATCACTACTACTCGGTTGATGCGTACATTGTCGATATNATCATGCTCGCCGGCACAACTCTTGGCCCAATGTTGCGAGATGAATTATCCAGAGACATCGCAACGAATTGTGTTTTGTCAGCCGAGTTAGCAAATCAATTGTCAAAACAGCATTCAGATGTAGCCGAATTGGTCAAACAATGCATACAAGAGAATCAGCTGACGGTAGTTGGTGGTGAATTTCATGAAGGTGCTACATCCTTGATGCATCCGGAAGAGGTGCTCGATGGATGGAACAAAGCCAGAGATGTGTATGAGTCGTCTCTCGGGATCATTCCAAAAGTGTATGGTCGCCGGCGATTCGGATTCACCTCAAACATGCCGCAATGGTTGAGTCGCTTTGGAATCACTGCAGCTCTACATGTCGGCTTGGACGACGGAAGCAATCCTGAGAGTTCACAAGCTAAAACACGTTGGGAAGGTAGAGATGGTTCATCTATTGACGCCATTGCACGGGTACCGTTAAACGCGTCATTACATGAAACATATTTATCATTGGCCACCAAGCTAGGTGAATCCATGGATATGGATCACGTCGCCACACTTTGTCTGGCACACTGGCCTGCCAAAACTCCNGAGTGGTTTGATGATCTGGTNCGGATTTCTCGTCGGACGTCTGCGCTAGGCCGTTTTGTGACACTTCAGGANTATTTTGAAACGACTGACATCGCGCCGCTTAATGAGGTATTTGATGCAGATCGATATAAGTCGCCGTACCTCAAACAGGCGATCATTCGAAATCAGGAAGATCCAATCTCCAAATCAGTACGTCGGCAGNGCCGTTTGAGCAAACTGAGGGCCGCCGAAGCGCTCAGCACAACATCGCAATTGCTCGGAGCAAATCAAGCAACGGATTTAGCATCACTCAAATCGCAAATCTATCAAGTCGATCAGCCTTTTGGTGACGAACAATCCTCATCGGAGTCAGCTGCTCTNGACGAATCGCTAGATCAAGCCATCGATACGGCGGCGAACCAGTTGGCACATCAGGTTCCGCGTGATGGTGATGTAGAAAACGGTTGCCTGATTCTCAATCCTTGTGCATATACCCGACGCACATTTATAGACGATACAGGACTCGAGGTAGTACCGAATGCACAGCGCCCCGTTTATGCCGCGAGCAACGGTCAGCAAAACAACCTGATCGTTGATGTGCCGTCTATGGGATTCAGTTGGATTGGCGAACAGTCCACTGATAGTGGAAAGCCTTCAACCGGCCCACCNATGGCTGAAGGAATGAATCTGCGTAATGAATTNATGGAAATTCTGTTCTCCGAGACGACCGGTGGAATTCAATCGGTCATTTCATATGATCAGGCTCGGGTAAATCGTGTTTCTCAGCAGCTTGCAATTCGCAAGTCTGTACGNCGAAAAGATGGCCGATGGGCCGAGGTGGATGATGAAGCAAATTACTCGGTTATGGCTGCTGACAGTGTGGAGGTGACTGCATCAACCTCACTTGCTGGTGAGGTCACCAGTCGCGGTCGAATAATGAATCGCGATGGAACGGTGTTAGCCAGATTTACTCAAATTGTACGCCTGACACGTGGCAGTCGCGTGATCAATGTAAAGGTGACAATTCAAGACGGTGACTCTGATCTCTCGCTCAAAGGTAATCCGTGGGAAAACTACTTATGTGCACGATTTGCATGGGTGGATGAAGCAGCAAACTTATATCGAACGATTAACGGTGTGAGGCATCCGGCAAATGGTCGTCGCTTAGAAGCACCGGAATATCTGGAAATCGACGGTGAAGGCTCCACAACGATTCTGACTGGTGGCTTACCTGTACATCGTCGGATCGGTTACCGCATGCTCGACTCGCTCCTTGTCACAAAGGGAGAAACATGTCGGGAATTTGAGTTTGGAATCGGAATAGACTTAAAATATCCGTCACAGCAAGCAGCTGATCTTCACGTCAAACCGGTTTGGGTTAAGCAACAGGCGGCACCTCCCAAGGGTAATCACTCAAGTTGGCTATTCCACCTTAGTGCAAGAAATGTCAATGTCACCGCATGGACNCCGATTCACGAAGAGGGACAGGTTGTTGGCTGTCGTTTGCGTGTGATGGAATCACGCGGTCGTCAAGCCAAAGTGGCACTTAGCACATTCCGAAAGATTACGACTGCTACACAATGCAATCTGGATCACTCGGTGTTGGGAGACTGTCCTGTAGAAGACGGAAAGGCCACATTTGAGTTGTCACCACATGAGTGGTTAGAGTTGGATGTCCGCTGGTAAATCGCTGGTGGGTTAGAAATCAGAGGTCATGCGATGATCGTGACAATTGACGGGCCTGCAGGAGCTGGAAAAAGCACCGTTGCAAGACAGTTGGCCAATGTGCTTGCTTTTCAGTTTCTCGATACAGGTGCTATGTATCGCTGTGTAGTNCTGGCTGCCTTGGATGCGGGAGTCGACTTGACCGATCAGGTGGCGATGACGAACATCGCAAGTAACATGGAGTTTTCGATAGACGGAGATCAGATTTTATTAAATGGTAAGGATGTGACTGCCGCGATTCGTACACAGGAAGTTACCGCTGCAATACACTACGCTGCAGATAACCCACAGATTCGAAACATATTGGTTCGCTTACAGCAGGATTTGGCCAGCGATGTTGATGTAGTAACAGAAGGTCGTGACCAAGGTACAGTCGCTTTTCCAAATGCTGAGTGTAAGATTTTTCTAACGGCATCTCCGGGCGAGCGAGCACGGCGACGTCAGGAACAATTGCGTCAGCAAGGTGAGCAAGTAGAACTGGAGACAATTCTCGAAAGTCAGCAGACTCGAGATGAACAGGATGAAGCCAGAGAAGTAGGCGGGTTACATGCTGCTGTTGATGCCGTACACGTGGTCACCGATGGCATGAAGCAATTCGAAGTGGTGGAACACCTTGAGCGACTTGTTAGAATCCGCTGCGGCACTGCCGATGGATAGACTCCTTGTCACGGTAATCAAATACGAATTAAAAGAGAAAACGTTGTGAGTAAACGCGGAAAGAAATCATCCAGAGCACTGTGGCAGCGAGCCGGTTACGCGTTGTTTCGTTACATCTTTCGCCTGATCTCACTTACCTATTTTCGGTACAAGGTGGAAAACCGGCATTTGGTTCCAAAGACCGGTGGTGCGATTATCTGTGCGAACCATCAAAGTCATTTTGATCCGCCCGTGGTCGGGCAATCGATTCCGCGTCACGTTTGCTACATGGCACGGCAGTCCCTGTTTAGCAATCCGTTTATGGGATTTATCTTTCACATGCTCGATGCTATTCCGGTCCAGCGAGGTGGCGGTTTTAGTGGAGTAAAAAACACGCTCATGCGGATCAAGCGTGGTGATGTGGTCGTGTTGTTTCCNGAAGGNACACGATCCAAGGACGGAAAGCTTGGACGTATGAAGTCTGGATTTATTACACTTGCGCGACGTGGCAAGGTTCCGATCATTCCCGCTGGCGTGGCCGGTGCATACGAGGCCTTGCCTCGTGGCACAATCATTCCACGGCAATCGAATGTCCGCGTGACGTTTGGCGAGGCGATCAGCGTGGAGCAGATACAGGACATGAGTGATGAAGAAGTGATTGAGGAATTGCGTGTGCGGATCCAAGTGTGTATGGAGACCTCTCGACAAAGCAGCAGAATGAAGTAGCAGGATTGTGCGAGGAGGTGCGCGTATCCTCCGTCATCCTGATGACAGGCCCAGCGGGTTCGGCTGCATGCACGCGGGTGAAACGCTCCTGGACCCTCTAACAAGCTAGGTAATNTGTAAGGGTTNTTCNGACTATNGGAACTATCTNAGACGCCACTGTGGGCGTGTGCCGATTCCTTATAGGTGTCACTAACTATGGGCTATGTTGACTTAGACAACACACGGGGCATTCATGCAGGAAAACGTTTGGAACGGCGTTGTGCGGGAACGGATTTGGGATTTCTTCCTACAGCATCAACCTGAATTGGATGAAACCGTTGAAGAGTCACTTTTGATCTCTGACGGTCATTTCCTCGGTCAGAGATTCCGTTGTGCTCAGATGGAAGCCGTATGGCTTGTTGAAGAAAACGTGATCAAGCTTCATGCATCCAATGGGTCAATCGAGTCGATTGACGTTGANACTCTTGAGAACCCAGCGGCACAAGAGGCATCAAAGCGCGCCGCGTAAATAAGAGCGGATGGACTGGGATTCGAACCCAGGGTACGCTCACACGTACACTAGTTTTCAAGACTAGCGCCTTCGACCACTCGGCCATCCATCCGTATTATGAGTTGGGACAAATGTGAGATTCCCAGCTCAAATGCAACTCTAATCAGATTCACGGGCTCTGTAAATCCGGTGTCACGGGACATTTGCCCGGACATCAAACAAATCATCAAACAGCCGATGCCCTTCGACTCCAATACGCTTTATTACTCCAGTCGTCTAGCTATGGCTTCGCTGCTCAGGGGAATGATGCGCGTATTTGCCGTGTGATCTGCTATTAGGAATTGCTGTTCCGGTTGCCGCGTCGGCGCGAACTCAAAGCTAACTACAAAGGCGCCAATTTGGATTCCATGTCCGCTGTATACAGGTGGCCAGAANTCCTCGGCNCGGGTTGAAATTACGCGAGCCAACATCTGTGTTGCACGACCGGAGAAACCGCCCATGAACATCTCCAATCTTCCAAGTGATTCGCGGTGCACATAAAAAACAAGTGCAATATCGCTAGAGTCTGGGTTCCAAGTGCAGGAATCCCACGTCCCATCCTCCGTTTCAAAATAGATTCCTGGTGCGTCNGGTTTCACGTTAGCAGNCAGTTGTACGCCGCCGATNCATGATTCGGGTTGTCGCTCTTCATCCCGATATCGCAGCATGAAAGGGCAGGATCGAAGAGACGGNTCGTCAACGTACCGCTGGTTAACAAATGGATCGCAATCAAAGGTGTTGGATACGATTAACTCGATGACNGAATTGCTTTTTACGCTTCCCAGTCCAATGAGTGCCCGGTCGCTCGTTGATTCCACGAAGTCTTCGTATACCGCATGGCTTCTCGACCTCATCTCGTCCACGTTGTCATCCGCCGGGCTCCATACGAGCGATTGCTTTAGCAGTTCTGGATGCGGTCGTTGCGGACTATTAAATTCGTTTGCTTCGGTTGACTGCATCTTGGCCGTCCCGCCAAGCGTGGAAATACCGTTGAGCAACTCACCCATAAGTAGAGAGTCGGACGCCACGAGCCATGAGCCATGAGGCAATTCGGCACCGGTTGCACGCCGGACTCCGAGACACATTTCTACTTTTTGCCGTCGGGCTAGCAACTCCCAGAAATTCTCAGGTTCAACGGCAAATAACGCACCAGGTAATTGATCCGCAGTTACATATCCATGCTCGACCAGATAGTCACAGAGTCGTGAAAGTGCCTTGAGGGGAATGTACTTAACTTCATTTTTTAGAAGTGCGGAAACCTGGTGACGATCCAATCCTGTGTATTCGACGATCGCCTTGACTGTACCTGGCCGTTTCCGTGGGTCAGGAACGTGTCCAAGAATCTCAGCTAAGCGGAACGAATACTGCATTGTTGTGTTGCCCTAAGATGACGGATGCTTCCGATCATCTGCTATAAGATTCGATGGGTCGGTACAGGTCGTCCCGGACGGAAACTTTGAGTCTCATTGAAGTCAGCGGTAGCCCCACGCTGCTTACAGCAAAGGGTTACTGCAGCAATGACATATTCCTGCAACACGGCTGGATTAATGGCCACGCGAGCATTCACTATCAGGTTTACTTCCTTAGCACTCGCATAAGATGCCAATGAGAGTTGTGCTGGTGAGTCACTACTCACTAGATTTGCCACGGCCTGTTGATTATCTGCCATCGCGATCGTCTTGAGATGTGCGGTTTCTGCTGACTGGTCGGCCATGTCAGTTCNTAATTGCTCAACGATGTCCAATACCAATTGATCAAGCTCAAATGGTTCCTGAGATGTGATAGTCAGGCTGCTGTTTAGCCACCCCAATTCCGCTTCGCCTTCGGCGTAGATGTCATAATCCAGTTCCATGTTGTTTGCACCGACCGCGATGGGTTGATTGAGCCGGTCAACGAGATCGTCGAATCCTTCACCGGTGAGCGCTGACATCCTGATAACGGTTTTATCTGGGTATTTCGCAAGTAGAAGATCATTCAATTCATCGATTTCTTCAGATGACAGCTGATCGATCCGGTTGATGATGACAAAATCAGCTTCTTCCAGTTGCTTCTCGAAAATGTAGGCGGCCTTTGGCGAAAACCCCGCATTTTGCGCGCCGCTGAGAATGCGCTTACCATGACTGGGCTTGAGAATCACACCGTACGGTGCAACTTCGTATTGATCCTGATGTAAATGCTGTAAAGGTCTAACGACCGTTGCTACCAGATCTGTGCAGCTTCCCACAGGTTCAGCGAGAATGATATCCGGCTGCTGGTCGGACTGCAATTGATCCGTAGTATCGGTCAATTCGTTGAAATTACAGCAAAAGCAAGCACCGGCAACTTCGCCAACATTAAATCCCTGGCTACGCAAGGTATGCGTATCGACCAGATCGGTGGCCTGATCGTTTGTCACGATTCCGACACGCAGTCCTTCGTCCTGGAAGTGTTTGGCGAGTCTACCAACCGTTGTGGTTTTTCCAGCGCCAAGAAATCCGCCAATCATTATGAAACGCATCGTGTGTTCTCTCTAAACAATTTTATCGGATACACGAAGACTACTTAAGCAGAAGCTGCGTCGAGCATCTCGAGGAACGTCCGCATCAGCGGTGCATTGTCGTGCCACGTACGTGCACTAATGATGTTCCCGTCCACGACGACTTCCTGATCAACATAGTTTCCACCGCCTTGCTCAGCATCCATGGCACACTTGGCAACCGTGGTGACAGTCTTTCCTTGAATGATGTTTGCTGAAGTGAGAATTTCAATCCCATGGCAAACCGAAGCGACTGGCTTTCCCTGTTCCGCAATTTCGCGTACCACGCGGCACAGATCCTCGTCATACCGGATGTATTCCGGTGCGCGGCCACCGGAGATAAACACACCGGCATAGTCTTCTGAGTTCATGTCGCGAAATGCAATATCTGCTTTGATGAAATATGCCGGACGTTCCTGAGTGATATCCCACGGGATGCTGCTGTCCGGTGGAATTTCGTGCAATACGGTGTGATACAGTCGTGCTTCAGGGCCTGATACAACGACTTCGTAGCCAGCTTCCTTTAGTCGGAAGAACGGATAAAACGTATCGAGTGCTTCAGTTGCATCGCCAAGTGGCATTAGAATCTTCGCCATGGGTGTTGCCTCATTAAAGTGAAATACTAGTGCAGACATGAAGAAAGTCGCGGGCTATACCCACGACTTTTTCTGGTTGTCGGTGTTCGGTTGTTGACGATTCTGTTGAGGAATAGACCGCACATTCGATCTATCTAAATGCTGTACCCGTTGTGGTATGTCTTCTTGACGATTGACATCACTTCAGGAGCATTGGTAGCGACAAGATTCTTGGCATCCCATTCGATCTTCTTACCGTCGGCCCAAACAGCAAGGTTACCAAGCAGGATAACTTCTGTCAGAGGACCAGCGTAGCTTGGGAAGTTCGATACGGATTCTGGTCCACCCTGGATTGCAATTGCAAACTCGGTGAAGTGACCAGGTGACTGTGCGTATTCAACTTNCAGATCAANTTGGCTTTGCTGCACGAATTCATCGTTAAACAGGACACCGGTATGACGANTGTCAGNNCCGTAGTCTCCAGGTGAGAACATTGTGCCNTTNNTNCCNACNANNANNGNNCCGGTNTTNAGTA
>PAXU01000069.1:0-159 GCA_002714565.1 Rhodopirellula sp. | reverse complement strand
TTGTACTGNTNNTTNTCNTTGATCAACTCGTTACCGTTTGCATCCTTGAACTGGNTGCGTTTCGGGAACAGTTCACGTGGTGGCTTGTTGCCGCCATCGTACCAGTACATCGTGACAGGTCCGCGTCCACCGAGTGCCGGGAATTCAAACGTGATCTTG
>PAXU01000068.1 GCA_002714565.1 Rhodopirellula sp. | reverse complement strand
TCACGGCGAGATTACCGGAGCAAATTGCATTTTGCCTAAGGAAGACAGCGGACCACCGAAGCTCTATATCAACGGTGGGGATGCCTTTATCCATTCCCTGAAGGTGCGCGAGCTTAAATCGATCTGGCCAACTACTGGACATACTGCATCACGTAGAAGGTAGCTGCCGGTCATATGCCACAAGCATCGACGACTTGTGATACTCAGCGCAATGCGGTTCTAACTACCGAAGTAGATTATGATTGAGAGTCTTCGATTTCTATCTAGGATTCACATCATGTCATCCAAGACTAATCACCTTGTAACAGTTCTCGTCGTTCTGTTTCTGATAATTCCCTTCGTCACATCTGTCGATGCAGAATCTTCGCATCCGCACATCGTTGTGATCATGGTCGACGATATGGGTTATGGTGACCCTGGTAGTTACAACGCGAATTCAAAGATTCCCATGCCACACTTTGATAGTCTGGCAAGAGATGGAATGAGGTTCACCGATGCACATGCACCAGGCCCGCTTTGTCATTTATCGCGATATGGTTTGCTAACAGGTAGATATCCGTTTAGAGCAAAACCGAATCAGTGGCGGACGCAGCCGACTATTGCTGAAAAGCGTATGACCATCGCATCGTTGTTGAAGGAGAATGGATATCAAACCGCGATGGTTGGTAAATGGCATCTGGGGTTTGCAGAAGACGGATACGATAAGCCCCTGCCCGGCGGTCCGGTTGATCGGGGGTTTCAATCTTATTTCGGTATTCGTGCATCCACTGACATTCCACCGTACTTCTATATACGCGGGAATCGAGCGGTGTCGCCGCCCACGAGTCGGATCGATGCAAACAACAGCCCGGATTGGTCGCCGATACAGGGAGCATTTTGGCGGGCAGGTGGCATCGCACCGGATCTGCAACTCAAGGACGTCCTTCCGAGATTCACGGATGAGGCAGTTGAAGTTATCGAACAGCACGCGAAATCTAAAACGCAAAAACCGCTGATGTTGTATCTGGCCTATCCAGCACCACACACCCCGTGGTTACCATCCCGCAAGTATCTGGGTAGTAGTAAAGCGTCGATGTACGGTGACTTTACNGTGATGGTGGACGACATGCTGGGGCGTGTTTTGAAGGCACTCGAAAAGGCCGAGATGAGTNATGAAACACTGGTTNTCGTGACATCNGACAACNGGCCAGTTTGGTACGACTCAGATGTNCAGCGCTTTAACCATGACTCTTCTGGTGGATTACGCGGCATGAAAGCCGACGCTTGGGAAGCTGGTCACAGGATGCCTTTCGTTGTTCGGTGGCCGGGNGTTGTAAAGGCTGGGTCCATCAGCCAGCAGACGATCTGTTTCACTGACTTGCTGGCCACGTTTGCTGAAATAGTGAACGTGGAATTACCAGACGAAGCCGGTCCGGATAGCTTCAGCCTGTTGCCCGTATTATTCGGTAAACAACCCGATGAACAACCAATACGACCATCATTTGTAATGGCTTCGGGTAACCGAACCATGACAGTGCGTATCGGAGATTGGAAGTTGATCGAANGTCTGGGCTCTGGTGGTTTCTCNAAGCCAGCCAAGGTTAAACCNTCNGAGGGTGGACCGACCGGACAGTTGTATAATCTCGCGAATGACCCGGATGAATCTGACAATCTATTTGTGGAAAATCCTGATATTGTTGCACGACTTCGTGCTGAACTAAAACGCGTCGAGCGATCCGGGCGGAGTCGTTGACTGGTTCAAACGGATTATAAATGCAAATGCANGTTGGTTGGACGGACGGAATGAGTGCACCAATAAAAATCGTAGTGATCGGATTGGGTTGGATTGGACGCAAGCACGCCACGTTGATTTCTTCAAGCGACCAATGCGTTTTGGCAGGTGTTTGCGATGTCGACTCGAGTCACCAGTCATATGCAGAACAAATTGGCGTTCCNTTCTACGACAATGTCGACGAACTAATCTCCGCTGTACAACCGGATGGCGCTGTCATTGCCACACCCAACAGTCACCATTTTTCAGTTGCGCAGATCTGCGCTCGCCGAAAGGTGGATATATTGATCGAAAAACCGATTGCAGATACGCTCGTCCAATCACAACGAATTGTAGATGTGACCAAAGAGCAGGATGTTCATGTTGTTATCGGCCACCATCGCAGACACAGCCCATTCATACAGATGGCCAAGTCTGTAGTGGAGAACGGAGAATTGGGCAAATTGGTGGGAGCCATGATGTTATGGACATTAATGAAGCCTGCTGATTACTTTGACGTGAATTGGCGAACAACACGGCCAGGCGGGGGACCGATGCTAATAAACCTCATTCATGAAATTGATATTCTCAGATTTGTATGTGGTGAGATTCGTCAGGTTTTCGCTCATGTAAGTTCAGAAAATAGGAATCTTGAAGTTGAAGATTCGTTGAGTATCTCACTTTCATTTGAGAATGGCGCGTTGGGGAATATTTTCGCATCAGATTCCGTGCCGTCACCATGGTCATACGAAGCGACTACACGTGAGAATCCACACTACTTTTATTCTGAGGAAAACTGTTATCAGTTTTTTGGCACAAACGGAGCACTAGCAGTTCCGGGTATGGAGATTTGGAAATACACTTCCGGAAGTTCGACAGGGTGGCAGTATCCGTTGGAAAAAAAGTCGCTTGAAGTATCACAGGAAGATCCATTGCATTCACAGCTGGATCATTTTTGTAGGGTCATTAGGGGTGAGGAATCTTCTCTGATTAATGCGGAAGATGGTATGCGTACACTTNNGACCGCNCANGCNGTACTAGAGTCCGCTGAAAAACAGATGCCGGTTGAGATTACTCATTGAGTGATTNGTGAATTGGTGTTTAGGAGCAAGTTGATATGCAGTTAAGTGCAAGCCAAATAACAGAGTATGAACGGGACGGATTCCTGTTTTTCCCGGGGCTATTGGATAGTGATGAGGTTGCTCTGCTGCAGGGAGCCATGCCTTCGATTTTGTCCCGATCTGGAAATGAGATTATCCGGGAAAAAGAAGATCCAACATCAGTGCGACTAGCTTTTGGGGCACACAGTTACTCAGAACCGTTTCGGCGTTTGTCGTTATTGCCACGAATTGTTGAGCCAATGAAGCAGCTCCTTGGAGAGGATGTTTATTTGCATCAAAGTCGTATGAATCCAAAGCAGGGTTTTGGCAGTGGCCAATCCTGGGCATGGCATCAAGATTACAGTGCTTGGAATGTGGTTGATGGAATGCCGGAACCGCGCTGCGTTATGGTTGCCGTGTTTATTGATGACTGTACGACAGCCAAGTCACCGCTATTGGTGATACCGGGATCCCATCGCGATGGTTTCCTGGACGATGTTGAATTGCATCAAGACGCGGACGGTTATTCACTTTATCAATTGGACCAAGAGACTTTCGTGAGGCTGGCAGACGAGTATGGCATCGAGCCACTAGTTGGTCCGGCAGGATCGGTTTGTTTCTGTCATAGCATTGTGGTTCACGGTTCAGCGAATAATGTGTCACCTTGGCGTCGGGCAATTATGTACTTGATTTACAATGCCGTGAGTAATGCATGTACGAATGGCGACCGTCCCTGGTTTCAGAATAATCGCGACTTTACACCGCTCACGGCAATCGATGATGAAGATCTGCGCCGACTCACGTGACACCCGGTGATACAACTGGCATCAGCGTTAGAAGCTGTTGCCCTGCATGTTCTCGCGGCACTCTTTTCGGTTCATGGTAAACCGCGCGAGATCTTTGGCGAGCTTCTCATTGGCCGCGCGAATTAGAGCTTTGTCACCACCAGCCCGTTCAATCTCTTTTGCATGTTGGGATCTTGCATTGGCTTCGAATCGATCTAACTCGGCAAACCGTGCCTTATAAACTTCCTGAATGTCTTCCGCATCGATTCCATCAAGGTACTCACTCATGACGGCCTTTAATTCAGCTGCTTTCGCAGGGAGATCCTTGATTAAGTTTTGCTGTTCGTAGTAATCCGTTGCAACGTTAAACAGCTTTTGTTCTCCGGTGAGCAAGTGCTCCATCAGCTTGTAGTCACCTACACGAATGACACTCAGCGGGGGTGCAAAATAACATGGATAGTGAAACACAAACCCATCCACTGGTCTGTCGATAAAACCAGTCTCTCCGTTTTCAAACAAACTGCGAAGGCTACCTCCATCAAGGTCTTCAGGTAGCGGCTCTTTACTCATTGCATAGTCGTGCAGTGTTGGTAGTAAGTCCCACTGAGCAATCGGTACATCGCACTGCACGCCCTTTCTGACTCCCGGCCCTGCAACAACAAACGGCACGCGTAGTCCACCTTCGTAAAGATTTGCTTTCCCTCCACGAAGGGTTCCGTTGGGATTAAGGCCGCCACCATTGTCGGATGTGAAAATGATGTAGGTGTTATCTGTTTCACCGGATGACTCAACTGCATCGACGATGGCACCGAGACCTTGATCAACTTCATCGAGCATCGCCGCATATTGCAATCGCCAGTGGCTGATTTTCATNCTTTTTGAGATTTCCGCGGCCGGTAGATAATCGGCATCGGTAAGATATTTCCCNCTTGGGAGCTTGCGATACTTCTCAATCAGATCCTCACGCGCGGCGTGGGGTACGTGTACGGCATAGTGCGAAACCATCATAAAAAATGGCCGCTTACCGCTGTGTTCATTAATAAACTCGACAGAGCTCTTCTGCAGTGACGCCATTCGCTTAGGATTGTCTGCTGGAAGCGAAGTGCGATTCTTGAGGCTTATGTACTCACCATGAAAATTACCATTGGTTGCATTGCCATCAATTTCATCGGTTACCTCGTAACCAATCGTGTCCATTCGCTCATTGCCCATTCCCTTTCCAAAGTGAGCAGTGATGTACTCTTTGTCNGCCGCTTTTANCACGTCGGCCAGCGAGACTTCATCTTTCCATTCNAGTTGTTTTTGCAGAGCCAGTACATCATGGACAAACGTGTAGCCGAGTCGTCCTGGGGTCTTGCCAAACTGGATACTCTTGCGGGAAGGAGTGCATGTGGGAGCCGGTGCGTATGCACAGGAAAACTTCATNCCTCGTTGAGCGAGTTTTTCCAGGTGAGGTGTTTGATGAAAATCACTTGCGGACTCCGGGTCGCTGTCCATCATTTGCACCGAAGTATCAGCCCAGCCGAGATCATCAACGTAAATGATGATGAAGTTCGGTCGTTCTGCCGCTGTTAATGGTGCAGTCGTGAGAATGAAGAGAATAGCGAGTACGAATCTCATATCGATTGATCCGGTTTTTTGAATACGAAAAAAGGCCTAACCACACTATGAAAGTGATTGAGTTATTTCACAAGATCATGACGCAAGAATTTGTCGTAATGAAAATGGTGTCTGATTAGTACTGCGAAGGGGGCAGGTAAACAATATTTGGGACACTTTGAGACACCCTGAATGTGTTGTACAAATCATGTAACAAACAGATGACTCCAGAGATTCCATAGCCATGCACTTACATAATCGATTCGTTCTATTTGTCGCGATAATCTTATCGCATTTCATTACGGCTTCTGCATTTGCTGATGAACGGCCCAATATCGTATTCATCTTTTCAGACGATCATGCAGTGAATGCAATCTCTGCATATGGAAGTAGGCTTGCTGATGTAGCACCGACTCCAAGTATCGACCAGTTGGCCAAAGAAGGTGCCGTGTTTTTCAATTCGTTTTGCGGCAACTCAATTTGTGGTCCATCCCGTGCAACGATTCTTACGGGTAAACACAGTCACAAGAACGGATTCATGCGAAATGGAAACAAGTTCGATGCCAGCCAATGGACGGTGGCCAAAGCACTTCAAGCTGGTGGTTATAACACTGCCATTATTGGTAAATGGCATCTTTCGTCGGATCCGGTGGGTTTTGACTTTTGGGAAGTACTACCGGGACAGGGCAGCTATTACAACCCAGTCTTTATTCAGATGGATGGCCAGCGGCAACGTTTCGAAGGTTATGCAACAGATCTAACAACAGACAAAGCTCTTGCATGGTTAGACAGTCGAGATAAAGCCAAACCGTTCTTCCTGATGTGTCAACACAAGGCTCCGCACCGCACTTTTGCACCTCCCTTGCGATTTCTGGATGCCTTTGACGATGTAGAAATCCCGGAACCTGAAAACCTCTTTGATAGTTATGCAAATCGAAGCGGAACACTTGCCATGAATGAGATGGAGATCGACCGGCATTTTGACTGGGCATACGATGCAAAAGTGCGGAAAGATGAACGTGGTGACGTCGTTCTGCCCAAGCCAGATCGATACGGTACTCCGGAATATAACCGGATGACACCTGAGCAGAAGAAGACATGGGATGATCACTTTGGCCCACACAATCAACAATTTCTACGTGAGTTTGCTTCCGGCGACATGAGCCATGAAGACGTCGTACGTTGGAAGTACCAGCGATACATGCGGAATTATCTTGGCACAGTGAAGGCGGTAGATGAAAACGTGGGACGCGTGCTTGATTACCTGGATGAAAACGAACTATCTGAAAACACCGTGGTGATCTACTCATCAGATCAGGGGTTCTTTCTTGGTGAGCACGGTTGGTATGACAAGCGATGGATGTTTGAAGAGTCCTTCAAAATGCCCTTCCTCATTCGCTGGCCGGGAGTCATTAAGCCAGGATCAAAGCCAATGGAATTGATTCAAAATATCGACTATGCACCAACGTTTCTTGAGATCGCCGGACTTGATACACCAGATGAAGTACAAGGTGAGTCAATTGTTCCGATATTTGACGGTGCAGTGAAAGGGTGGCGGCGATCACTCTACTACACCTATTACGAATTGGGGGAACACGCTGTGCCGCAACATTTTGGTGTTCGCACGGATCGTCACAAGCTGATTTACTTTCCGAAGACAGATGAATGGAACCTGTTTGATCTAAAACGGGATCCGGCAGAAATGAAGAGTGTATTCGATAGCCCTGTTTATCGTCGTGTTCGGGAATCCATGGTCGCCGAGTTTAAGCGTTTGCGCAAGCAATATGACGCTCCGCCATTTCCCGGTCAGTAACTAAGCTAATGAATGGAAGTCTAGTGCTCGCTGCGGTTTGCGGCAGTGTTAAATTGCCAAGCTAAGGTTGAGCTTCCCGAGGTGTGCTGCTCTCAGTCGGTGCATGAAAACGGATAGCTGCAGGAGTCGACTTATCCTCTGACTGACCGGTGAAGGTAACAAGTGGTGTATCATGCGGTCCGTTACTCCAGAATCCGTCACCTTCTCCGGTAATACCGATCCGAAATCGTTCTTCGCCTTGTCCAAATGCACGAAGTACGGACATGGGTTGAGCCTCTTTCAGATTCCGGCCAAGTTGGATGGCACCATTGGGATCAAGCGGTGTATCGCCAAATGCATCCGCTCGGCCAATGCGCAAGACACCGGTTGCCCACATATCGTTTGCGACGGAAAGGCGGACTGGTGGGTTTTCTACAGGCGCCGGATCGATCTGTACTCGATCTTTATCATCGACGGTTATAGCAGTGGACGATTGATTTGGACCGTAAATGCCGAGGCGTCCTTGTGCGTCGACTCGCAAGCCACCAACGTGTTTACCGTTGAGGGTTAGGACGAGAGCATCACCTGGTTGATTTAAATCTATAGAGAACGGCCCGGAATCACCAGACTTATGAACCGCTCCGGAAAACACGAAAAGTGCCGCAACGAGTAATGCAACGGATATGTGGGATTTCATTCCAGATTCCTTCATTCGAGAGTGAGGTTCGGACAATAGCAATTCGACTGCATGCAATTACTCAATCGTTGCATTAACAGAATTTGAAGATCAGTGTCTATTCCTGATTCAATTTATGACTGTACGGATAGCAGCCTGATTCGATAGCGGCGTCGATTTCGAAAAGCACCGATTCGATGTCTTTAACAGATGCAATGACTTTATGTGCACCGATATCGAGATATTGTTGACCAACCGTCGCTGTGCGTTGTGCTAATTCGGTCGACGGCATTTCGAGTATCTCTTGTTGAGACAACCCGAGCAGATTTCCAGTTTGCGTGATTCCAATGCTCCAACACCCAGCGTTTATTCCGGCTTCAACTCCCAAAATCGTATCGTCGACTTTCACGATAGATTGCATCGGATAAACATCTAGCTGTTTAGCGGCTTCAAATAATAAGTAGGGCGCTGGCCTTCCTTTCGGAGCATCTTCAGCACAAAGAGTAATATCCGGTTCGTATCCCTGACTCTTTGCCTGAGCTTTCACATCAATCATTAGCTCTCTTGTGTAGCCAGTTGACGATCCAATTTTTAATCCCAGTGCACGGCACCTAGCAGCAGTTTCAGCGGCACCGTCTATTAACTGGCTGTGATTCTTAAGTGTCTCTTTCTGAAGCGGCAAGAATTGTTCATACATGTCATCAATGTCTTGTTCACTACACTCAGTTCCAAACACCTGAAGCCATTGGTCTTTCACTTGAGGCATGTTGGTAATGGCAGCAATATGAGCACGTTTAGCCATCCCCATCGGTTCCCGGGCCTGGTCAAATGAGATTTCGATGCCCTTGCGTCTGAATATCTCGGTAAACACAATTGCCGGTGCGCGGCTTCCATGATCAATCATGGTGCCAGCCCAGTCAAATACGATTGCCTTAAGGTGTTTCAATTGGCTCATTTTGCTATTCACCTTTCATCTTTTTCCAGTAACGATCGGCAAGTCCGAACGAAAGTGTCATACCTGCTCCGCCTGTTCCAACAAACAACGAAACAACTTCATCTATCTCTTCCTCGTAGATTGGAAGCTCCGGATGCTTGGCATAAATCCCGTGCCATTTTTCCTTGATGGTCCAGTCCTGAAGACGAATTACTTTCTCTAACTCACGAAGCATTAAATCATCGATCTCAGATTTATCAAATGGGGTAATATCATCCCCGTATTCATGTGAGTCACCCAGAATGACTTCACCGTTTGGAAATTGTGAAGCCATTACGTGGATCCCGTATTCATCCAGAATCGGTGATTCTTGTTTAATGCGTGTTTTGACAGCTTCAAGTGATGGGCAACCAGCAAATGATTCGTAATGACGTAACGTCAGACCGCTTGCGATGTGCGGAACCGGCGCCGGCGAATAGTCGGGCTGTGAAACAGACTTGAGCATCTGCAGTTTACATAAGACGAGTCGTGATGCTGCAAAGTTGTCAGGAAACAGAGTGCAAAGATCACTACCGCTACAAATTATGATCTTACTTGCGGTCCATGATTCACCCTTTGATGAACGCAATTCGTTCCCGTTAACAGATGTAATGGGCGTGTCAAAGTGCATTTGGATACCACAATCACTTGCAAGCCAGTTGCGGATATGTTCTGCAGCGGTTCTGGGGTTCACTCTCAATTCAGTCGGTGAATACATTCCGCCAAGCAATCCATTTGGATTTGCCAATGCAGATCGGCTGCAGACCTCAGTCGGTGAAATCCATTCAGTGGAATGAGTACTTTGGTCAATAAACTCACGAAGTACCTGCCGTTCATCTTCATGGTGTGCCAGATGAATAGATCCGCATTCTTCGATATTCAAATTGCTCTGGGCAGCGATCTCTAACCACAGTTGTCGTGAGTTTAATGCAATGTCGTACATTTCACCGGCAGGCTGCCCGACCGGCCAAATCATTCCAAAATTGCGAACGGTTGCACCTTGCGCGACGGACGAACGTTCAAAGATTCCAACCTTTTGGCCGCGTCTTGCAGCCATCCAGCCTTGAGCAAGGCCAACAATGCCGCCACCAATAATTGCAATATCAAACTCTGTGTTCATCAGATCTCAATTGCGTGCGGATTCTAAGAAGTCAATGAAATGAGATAGTTCCGGTGTGTGGATCTTCGGGTCTTTTGCCAAGTCATCCCAGACTCTCAGTCGCAAAGCATCCTGCCAATAAGTGTACGATTCAAACTCATGTAATTCCTGATCTGACATCGTACCACCTTGCAGGTTTAGGCTTGTTACTGATGCATGGCTGAGTTTGGAAAAATAGTTTTTATCTGTCGTACAGAGATATCGTTTGGCGCGAACATGTAACTTGATCGGCTCGGTAACAGAGTCTGGAAAGACTTCACATAGCGACTTGGCGGCGGCAGCTTCATGAAAATCATCAATGCCGTTGTCAGGTGCATCGTCGGGCAGGCTATGTATCAAATGACCGAAGTCATGCAGTAACGCAGCGGAAATCAATTCAGCAGATGCAGATTCTGATTCGGCAAGTGTTGCAGATTGAAGCGCATGTTCAATCTGCGTTACATCCTCTCCGCCGTACTCGGAATTTCCACGTTGCTCGAACACGTCTACTATTTCCGAGATTGACGAAACAATTCGTAAACTCATGGTTTAATCATTACTCGAATAGGTTTATGCGAAAGCGCGAATTCAACAGCGTCATTGATGTCTGCAAGTGGAAATGATTTTTCCACTAGTTGATCAAATGGAATATCTTTGTTGTGAGTGACAAGAAAGTTGAGTGCCGTCTCAAGATCCATAGGATGGTAATTATGCACTCCGATAATTGTGATCAAGTTCCTTACAATAAACTCCGGATCGATGGAAATTGCCGGACTCGGCGCAACTGTTCCTACAAGAACAATGGTACCACCCAAATCAACGGCGGAAATTGCCTGTTCGATTGCAGACGATGAGCCAGAGAAATCAAAGATGATATCAAAACGCTCGCTAATCTTTGAAATGTCATCCGCAACATGGTCAGCTCCGAATGCAAAGGCGAGTTTGCTGCGATCATCATCAGGCTCAATAACTGAGATTTGCGATGCTCCTTTGGTTTTGACAAAAGCAATGGCACTTAATCCAAGCATTCCGGCACCGATGATCAATACACGCTTGTTGGAAACAATCGGGACCTGACGTATTGCTGCAGCCACGGTTGCCGTTGCGCAATTCGCTGGGCAAAGAACTTCATCCGGAACAGCGCTTGAGATTCGAAATATCGATGTAGATGCGGGAAGGAGTACATATTCTGCGAAACCGCCGAGCAGCCCGGAATCACCGTCAAGGACTTCATGGCCAAACTTCTTAACGGACGCGCATTTTTGCGGAATACCGGACTCACATTGTTTACATTGCCCGCAGCTAATACAAACCGACCATGTTATGCGATCACCGACCGAGAGCTGATGTCCGGAGTAATCCTGCACGGAATCACCGCCGATTGCTGCTATATGGCCAATTATTTCATGCCCCAGAATAGTTGGGCTCTTTTCAATGCGTCTGCCNGTGATGGTATGAAGGTCGCTGCCACAAATGGTGCAGGCGCTGATTTTCACAAGTATNTCTTCTTCACCAACCGGCGGAATCGACGTTTCTTTAATGTCGAGAAACGCATTTGGCTCATCAAATACGGCAATTCGGCCTTTAACAGGATTAGCTTCTGATTGCGTCAATACTAGTCTCCTATCATACGTCCAATTTGACGTCTGCTCTCTCTTTTGAAAGGGCGCGGTAAAAATAGACCGCTGCGATACCAAGAAAGATAATGNACAAGACTGAAAGAGAATACAGTGCATTTTGGAATATCGCCAATTTGTCATTTGACGCTTCCAGTTGTGACTTTGCAGCAAGCAATAAAACGTATCCGAGGTAGCCAATTGAATCTGCCAGATACATAAGGAATACAAGGTTTCCACTTAGGCTNGAGGCAGAGACGATGCGTTCGAAAACAGTTGTATGGAAGGCAACGTAAGGCATGTAAAGACCCACTCCGCACAACACCATGAAGCTTAGCGGTCCAATCAGGTCGTGTTCTTGGGCAATGGTCACTCCGATTAGCAACAGAAATGAAGCAGCCATGATAGAAAATGTCACAACAAGCGCTTTGATGTTATTTCGAAAGTAAATGGCAATCGCATTTATAAGTGTCACGAATATCATCACGATCGTCTCGGAGTGCGTATAAATTGCCGGTTTCCCTGAAACACCTAAACCCTGCCAGATTTCCACACCAAAGTCATCTCTAAAGGACCTGACAATAGTAAGGATGACGTAGACGGCGAATAGTGCGGTCAGTCCCGGCCAGTATGCCCGAAAAAATGTCCAGCGGTCACCACTCGACATGGCAACACGTACCTTACGTGCTTGGATATCNTTGGTGCTTGGGGGCGGGGTTTTGTGCAGAATGAAAACGGATAGCAGCAGCGGGGCAAGAAATATCAAACCCGTGATCATCGGCATATTGAATTCATTGACGCCCTGATCTTGAATCAACCACTGGCCAACGGATTTAACCACACCGGATGACATGATGAAGCTGGCGCAAAGTACTGCAGATAATGCTTCAGTTGTGGTGCGGCCCTCAAGGTATGAGAGTACGAAACCGAATACCATTCCCAACGGNAGTCCGTTTAAGAACATTGCAAATACTTTGTATTCAGTAGGAAGTACTGCAAAGCACAGTAGAGCCAACTCTGAGAAGGCGATAAGCCCCAGAATAGCCAGGGCGCGATACTTGCGATTTAACTCTGATACTATCCTGATTCCAATAAACTTGGAGAGCATGTAGCCAATCAGCTGTGAAATGATAAGCGTCGACTTCAGGTCGCTACCAAAGACCACCTTTCCTTCAAATTCCGCGGCGGTGAACGGTTTGCGGAATGCGTACATGCAGAAGTAGACGCAAAAGGCAGCGGCTGCTGCGATTAGCAAACTTCTGGAGTCATTTTTGGGCCGACTAGTTTTCATGTGTCACGACGGTAAGTGTGCAAAGGCGGTCTGAAATGTACATCATGTTATCGAAATGGTATCTGCTCGCTAGACACGCGACTGGCTGTGCGAGTAATCTCATTGTTTAGCCTCTATATCTTTACAGCTATTCTTTGAAAGTCGACGATATGCGATCCGTGCTTCTGGGCTTGTTTGCGATTTTATCTTGCGGTCATGTGTTAGTGGCATCAGAACGACCGAACATCATTGTGATTCTCGTGGATGACATGGGGTTCTCTGATATTGGATCATATGGAAGTGAAATTCCCACACCTCACTTAGACGCATTGGCGAATAACGGGCTGAGGTTTTCACAGTTCTACAACACCGGCCGTTGCTGTCCGACACGTGCAACATTGTTGACGGGATTGTATTCCCATCAAGCGGGAATTGGTTGGATGACGGCCGATCAAAACGTGCCTGGATATCGTGGCCATCTTAATAAAAGCTGTGTCACGATCGCAGAGGTTTTATCAGCGGCCGGCTACTTCACGTGTATGACAGGAAAGTGGCACGTTGGATTTAATCACGGTGTGACTCCTGCCAATCGTGGATTTCATCGTAGTCTTAATCTGCCAGCCGGTGGGCTTCATTATTCCGATCAAACCGGCCCCAAGGGTGGAACGCAAATGTTTCTTAACGGTGAGCAGGTAGCTCGTGACCATGCCATGTTTAACCCGCCCTGGTATGGATCGGATCTATGGACTGAGCAGGGTATCAAGTTCATTGACGAAGCATTGGCCGAAGACAAACCATTTTTCTTTTACCTGGCACACGTCGCCCCCCATTTTCCATGTATGGCGCCGGAGGAAACGATCGCCAAATATCGCGGCAAATACATGGCTGGCTGGGACAAGCTGCGCGAAGACCGCTATAAGCGACAGATTAAGTCAGGGCTAATTGAAAAAGGATGGCAACTGGAATCGCGACCGGATGATGTTCCTGAATGGGAATCGCTCTCGGACGAGGAAAAAACGCGGTACGACGACATGATGGCCATCTATGCAGCAATGATGGACGAGGTTGATAAGAACATCGGTAAGCTCGTCACTGCACTGGATGACCGCGGCGTACTTGATAACACATTGATCCTGTTTATGTCGGACAATGGTGGGAATGCTGAAACCGGCGTAAAGGGAAAATATGAGGGCGAGAATCCCGGCGACCCTCATTCCAATGTATTCATCGGGAAGTGCTGGGCGCATTTGAATAACACACCGTTTAGAAAGTACAAACACTTCAATCATGAAGGTGGAACGGCAACGCCTCTCATCGCTCATTGGCCTGCTGCGATTAAGCCGCGGACTGGCCGAAATGGCTGGGTAACGACTCCGACGCACCTGATCGACATTATGGCAACGTGCGTTGATCTGGGAATTGCTGAATACCCGAATGAGGTTGATGGCGAGGCGATTACACCGATGCGGGGTCAGAGCCTGACCCCATTGCTCACCGGCGAAGGAGCATTTGCCGAGCGGCCGCTTTACTGGGAGCACGAGGGAAACGCCGCCATTCGCGTTGGTGATTGGAAACTTGTGAGGCAGGGACTGAAAGGAAAATGGGAGTACTTCAATCTTGATGAAGATCGGACCGAACAATCTAATCTGGCAGAGAAGTACCCTCTGGAGGTTGCAAAACTGCGTGAGCAATGGCGCACCTGGGCTCGTAGTGCTAACGTATTTCCCAAGCCGCAAAAGAAATCTAACTGAGACGAATCTCTTATTACGGAACTACACCGATTTCGAAACGCAGAGTTTGTATTAAAATGGGTCCTATGAGAAGAGTTATCGCCCCATATCTACTGATTCCGGTTTTTGGCTTAATCTGCGCAGTGCCAAGTAATTTGCTGGCTGCAAAACCAGGAAAGCGTTTTAATTCCGCCATCTTGCCGATTCTTCAATCGAAGTGTTTTTCATGTCATGGTGAGGATGTACAGGAAGCGGAGGTCCGACTGGACACGCTTTCGATCGACTTTGTTAATGACCGGGCCTCGGTGCAAACATGGCAAGAAGCTCTCAACGCGCTCAACAAAGCTGAAATGCCACCGGAAGATGGTGATCCGCTAACAGCCAAAGAACGGCAGTTGCTGACCAATTGGATTCGGGGCGAAATTGACCGGGCAGTACAGATGCTTAAGAGTACAGGTGGTCGTGTTGTCATGCGGCGTCTCAATCGTATTGAGTACCAAAACACCATGCGTGATTTGCTCGGGTTGGATATGGACTATGCGCGTGACCTACCGCCGGAAGGATTGTCCCCAGATGGTTTTAGGAACAATGGTCAGTCTTTACAGATGACTTCCATTCAACTGGAGTACTATCTGGCCGCAGCCCGTCGTGGTCTTGATCGCATCATTAAGACCGGTCCTGCACCGAAGGTGTTTAAGCATAAGTTTGATAAGAGCAACGTTAATAACTGGTTCAACGTAGAGATAGCAAATTACCTAGGCCGCAGTCAGGCGTTTTACGGAAAGATGGTTGATGACTATCCGGAACAAGGAAATTACATCGTTCGTGTCAAAGCATCTGCAAAAATGGCAGAAGGGGTAGGCTTTCCAATCCTAGAAGTGTCTGTTGGATATCGACCGGATACAAAAGACTTGTGGGAAGTAACGTCCAGCGTCGAGATGACGACAGAAGATTCTCAGGTGTTTGAGTTTACTGGTAGAGTTGAAAACCATCCGCTGCCAGTACGGGGACAAGGTAAGTTTCCGGGGCTCGTGGTACGAGTTCGAAATATGTACGACGACTACACTCGCAAACCCAAACAGCAAGACGTGGAGCGAGGTGGTAAAAAACAAAAAGGTTATCCGTACGAAGAACACATGCCTCATATCCAGGTGGAAGAGGTTGAGTTTATCGGACCGGTATTTGACCAATGGCCACCTGCCCTGCACCGTGCAATCCTTCATGAATCTGAGCTAAGTGATCAAGATGAAGCTGCCTATATGGCTGAAGTACTTGAGCGTTTCATGACGCGGGCATTTCGTCGACCAGCAACCAATACTGAAGTGATGCGCATGGTTGGCTTCTACCAGTCGATTCGGCCGGAATTCCCCAGCCTGGAAGATGCAGCGATCGAAACGCTTGCAATGGTACTGATCAGTCCACAATTCCTATATCTACTTGAGCCGGACAGCAGCCAAAAGAGAAAACTCAATGATTACGAGATTGCCAGTCGTATGTCTTATTTCTTGTGGAGTACGATGCCAGATCAGGAATTGCTGGATTTAGCAGCCGATCGTCGGTTGTCAAAGCCTTCAGTTTTGGAACAACAGGTAACTCGCATGCTGGAAGATGAAAGAAGCTGGCGATTTGTGAACCAATTTACTGACGAGTGGTTGAAACTCGACAACATTAATCAAATCGCGATTAACACCGACGTCTACCAGGGATTTAACGAAGCTCTCAAAACAGAAATGGTGATGGAAACACGTCACTTCTTTAGAGAGTTGTTGATGGAGGACTTGAGTGCATTGTCTTTCCTGGATTCCAACTTTACGATGTTGAACGAAAATCTGGCTCGTCACTACGGAGTGGACGGTGTGTTAGGGCGTGAATTCCGACGGGTTGATCTAACAGACGAAAAACGTGGTGGTCTACTTGGTCAGGCAAGCGTTTTAATGCTTGGTTCGACAGGGCAAGATTCTCATCCGATTCGTAGAGCGGTCTGGCTTCGTGATCGGATATTGAATGATCCCCCTGCACCGCCACCACCGGATGTTCCCGATCTGGATGAGTCAAATCCGGACTTTGCAAAGTTGACTGTGCGGGAACAACTTGAAGTACACCGGCAAAAGGAATCCTGTGCATCGTGCCATCGCGGCATTGACCCCTGGGGCATCGCGATGGAGCATTTTGATGCGGTTGGTAACTATAGGGAGATGATCCGCATTCGTCACAACGATGAAGTTGGAGAACGCGAGGTTGTAGCATCAGACGTGTTGCCTAATGGCAATGAGCTCGATGGAATGGAGAGCCTTAAAGACTACTTATTGGCTCAAAAAACGGGCGATTTTGCCAATTCCTTGGTTTCACGCATGGCAGTTTATGCACTGGGTCGGAACTTGGAACTCACGGATCAGGAGCTGGTGGACGATCTTACTAAAGAATTCGCAAAGAGTGGATACAAGATGCAAACCTTGATTAGCGAGATTATTGCGAGCAGTGCATTTCGAAGTAAGTAACCTGACGCAATGTAAAACGCCCAGATTGATAGAGATGCTATACTTGTATAAGTAAAACACGATGATGGGATTTGTCTTTTGTGCAGAATGGAATTCTGCGACGATACAGATCCTCATTTTTCAGTTGAGCGATTAACCGACTTTTAGACTTCGGGAACTAAGTAATACGATGACAAAGAAATCCTGGCATCTAGACCGACGTACATTTCTTCTTGGCACAGGTGTTTCCATGGCATTGCCGTACATGGAATCTATGGGGGCAAATGTAAATGCATCCGAATTGCCAAAGCGGATGTGTGCGATGTATTTCCCATTCGGGATCAGTCTACCGAAAGAAGGTGGTGATCTTCACAAGTGGCGTTGGTTCCCTAATGGTGAAGGCCGGGATTTTACCTACAACGAAAGCTCAAAGCCATTTGAAGCACTTCGAGAGAAGGTCACGATTATCGGCGGCATGTCACACCCGAATGGTCGAAGAATGGGTGGTCATGATACCGGCGACACGTTTCTTACCGCTGCAATGCTCGACGGTAAATACTTGCACAACACCGTTTCTGTCGATCAGGTAGCTGCAAATGCGATCGGTTCAGACACGCGTTTTTCGTCAATTACGATGTCGACAGATGGTGGCGTTGGTGAACCAACCCGCTCAAGTACGCTGAGTTATGACGACAAAGGTCGTCCGATCCCTGCATTGAATCAACCTCAAATGATCTTTGATCGTATGTTCGGTGCTCCGGATGCTGATCTAAAAGCACGTCATCGACGATTGCGAAGTTCCTCAAGCATGCTGGACATGGTCCTTGAAGATTCCAAGAGTTTACGTCGTCGACTCGGGCGACAGGATCAGGAGAAGTTTGACGAATACCTGGCATCGGTACGCCAAATCGAACAACGTGTAAAACGCACGCAGCGATGGCTCGACATTCCACTGCCGTCCTTAACCGACGAAGAGCGAGATGTCCTCAAACTGGAAGCCGATGATCAGGCACCCAAGGAATTCATTCGTACCATGTACGACTTGATCTACCTGGCTTTTAAAACAGACTCAACGCGTGTTGCAACGTATCAGATTGCCAGCATGGCTGATGCTTCGAGCAAAGCGGGCCCATTCCCGTTCCGTGAAGGATTTAAGGCCAACCTGCATTCCCTTGCACATGGCTGGAATAAGCCTGAAGGTGCAGTGGCTCTCGGAGAGTGGGACAAGTTTATGAATGAACAGTTGGCGTACTTCCTGCAACGACTCGATTCGCACAAGGAAGGTGATGGTACGCTTCTTGATCGTACTATGGTGCTTCATGGCAGTAGCAATAGTACTACGCATAACAACAGTAATTATCCGCTTGTATTTGCAGGCGGTTCCGGAATTGGTCTGCAACACGGTCAATTCCTGAAGGTTGCTGATAACGTCCCGATGTCGAATTTGTTTGTGACGATGCTCGATTGCATGGGTGTTGATGCACCTAAGTTTGCTGACAGCACTGGCGATCTGACAGCTGTACGGGCGTAGAACCTCATCCCGGTGAATCTGATGACCAGCAGCGTGGAATTAACTGCGCCGGGGAGTATACAGGTTAGATTCGTAGGCTGCTGAGTTCCTGAGAACTCATGGCAACTTTCAAATGGCTATGCAGTCAGTTCTTCAGCTTTCGTCTTCAGACCTTTGAGATCCAGTTTACCTGTGCCGAGGATGGGGATCTCGTCAACTTGCATGAAGCTCTCAGCAGACGGGATGAATATGTTTGGTAATCCGTGATCCGTTGAAAGTGCCTTGATGATTTCTTCCACCGGTATCGAGAGTGCGGTATGAAGCACGATTAGTCGTTCGCCCTTCTTGTCATCAGGGACACTTGTAACGGCTGCACTGATGCCAGCTGCACTGTCATCATCATCCGCATCGCTGTCTTCTGTTCCCAGAATCTCATTGATGGCTTCTTCCACTTTGATATGCGGTACCATTTCACCACCAATTTTTGAGAAGCGACTCATGCGACCGGTGATCTTGATGAATCCATCCTTATCAATCAGCGCGACATCTCCCGTTTTATACCAGCCGTCTTGTACGACTTCTGCAGTGAGATCGTCTCTGCCCATATAGCCCTTCATAATGTTAGGACCTTTGATGTAGAGCATGCCGGATTGTTCTTGCCCAAGTTCTTCATCGGTATCTAGGTCAAGAACTTTGGCTACAACACCTTGGATAGGTCGACCGACTGTACCGTCTTTGAACTCAATTTGATCTTTCGACGTGGCACGGTTCCCAGGCACATTGCAACTGGTGATTGGAGAAGTCTCCGTTGCACCGTAGCCTTCAACCGGTCGTACACCGAATTTCTCTTCAAAAGCATCTGCCAGATCCGTTGGTAGTTTTTCAGCACCTGTGATAGCGACATCAAGCGTGGACATTTGTTCCGGAGTACATCGTTTGAGGTAACTCCGGAGGAATGTCGGGGTAGCCAGAAGGATAGAGATTCCGTGCTTGTCACATAACTTACCGATCATACGTGAATCCAATGGATTCGTATGGAATACGGCACTCATATCCAGGCACATACTTCCCCAGAGTGTCACGGTGAATCCAAAGGAATGGAAGAACGGCAGTACGCCTAAAACACTATCCTCTGAGTCGATTCTTGCAACTTGTTGAATGGCAGCGATGTTACTTGAGACATTGCCATTGGTGAGCATAACGCCTTTAGGTACGCCGGTTGATCCTGATGTAAAGATGACCGTGGCAATATCATCACCACCGATCTCCCGCAACTTGAGCTTCTTGATTAAGCGACCGGCTGGAGTAACGAATGCGTTCCAAATGCCGGACAACTTGTCACCAAGTGTAGGTTCTTTGTCCTTATCTTCCTTCAATTCTTCAAGGTAAAAGATGTCAGCATTGAGATCTTCTTCATTGAAGTTGAATTTTTCCATCGCCTTACGACTGGAAATGATGTGCTTGATTCCGCATTGTTCGATACACGAATTCAGCACTTCGGCTGAAACGGTGTAATTTAAATGAACCGGGATCCTTCTATCCAAAACCAGGGCCATGTTGGTTACGGTTGCAGCGACCGTCGGTGGTACAAGCATTCCCACATACTGTTCGTCGTCGCTAATGGCATGGCGTTTTAACAGATTGCGTACGACTAAGGACTTAAGCAGCAAGCCTTTACCGCTCAGTTTAGCGCCAGAAGAATCGGCAATTTTCACTTTCTTATTGCGTTTCGCTTGATAAATAAAATCAGCTGCTAGGCAACTTTCATTGTGGGCCCGTTGATTCATAGCGTTTGCTCCTAAATCCTGAACGCGTTGTCGTACAATGTGAATGGACTCATCTTTGGAAAGTGGTGGGCCAAAGTGTATCCATACAGGGTAAGGGATTCGTTTTGGTAATTTCCAGAAGTATTTTCCACGATCGAAGCTAAAAATGCTTCCCCAAAGCCCGTCTAGATAGATAGGGATGACAGGTACATCCGTCTTAGTTCTCTCAAGGATCCTCGTCATTCCAGGTCGAAAGGCCTGAACTTGACCGGTTTTACTTAGCGTGCCTTCGGGGAAAATGCAGACCAACTCTCCATTGTCCAGAGCCTTTGCGGCGGTATCGAGTGCCTTCGTGATGGAAGATTTTTTGGCGGAAATAAATATCACGCCAAACATCTTTCCAAGGATTTTAATAAACGGATTCCTGAAATTGCCAGAAAACACGACCATCCTCACAGGCCTATCGCTTGCAAGGAGTAACAGGATGCCGTCGATCCAAGTCACGTGATTCGGCACAAGGAGTGCTCCACCGGTTTCAGGCAGGTTTTCGACACTCTTAAGGCGGATCTTGTAAAACGTTCGACTCAATACCCAGACTACAAAACGGATGGTCGTCTGTGGAATGAGCCAAACGATGTACAAGCAAACGGGAATGGTCGCGATGCCGATGGAAAGAAATACTTCACGTGCAGATAGGATAGGCTCACCGTCAACTTCCTGACGTAAACCAACGAAGATGCCGTTTAGCACGAGCATGCCAACGAACGTGATCAGATTTGTCGCGGCAAGAATCGCACCAAGGTCTTTCTTAGGACTGCGATGCTGGACATAGGAAGTCAGTGGTACTTCAAAGAACCCGCTGCTGACTCCGATCATAAACAGGAAGAAGCATGCAAGAATAAACTCCGTTTTGATTTGGGATTGTTGTTCCAGATTGATATCGAAATCTAGGTGTTCCGCCATGGATAGTTTGGCAGATTCGATTTCAGCAACTTGCTGCATTACATCGATTTGAAATTTACCAGCTGGCAGTCGTAGTGTCTCAAATGAAGCGATCTTACCGAGATTTGCTTCAATAACTTTGCGGTAGCGTTCAACTCCTTCGGACAAGTCGTGCTTGGTACCGTCAACCGTTATGGATTTGATGATGTCGCTTTCACGAAGATCGGTTGCGATGGGCATGCCATCGCTTAGCTTTGTAACAACGATGCCAAGATAATGTTCCTTCTTGGGACGACGTGCGTCACTTTTGATTGGTGGCGCCGCTTTGACTTCTGCAGGCACATGATTCGACGTGTCTTCCGCGACGTTTCTTACCACTGCGCCGAGACGGGTTTTGTCAAAAATCGTGCTGTCAATGGTGAACATTAGCAGGCTGGTGATGGCAATTCCCAGGGCCCCGATCGGTAGTAATCCCAATTCGACCCGGCCGGCTGAAAGAATTCCGGCCAATATGCTTCCGGCGCAAACCCCTAGGACAATGGTGACCATAAAGGTGGTCTTGTCGACTTCTGCTCCACCTCCGGCTTCGACGACAAACTGATCGATGGTGTTTTGAGCCACTGCACTGATAGCCCAAAAGAAGGCAATTCCAAAAGCGATTTTTAGCATGGCTGGTTGGCGTGCCAGTGTCTTTACATCTCGCTTCATCTGCTTTGGAAGATTCCATGTGAAGTCCTTGTTAGGTGCAGCGATTTCCAGTCTTTGAATCAGCAGACTAAAGCACGTTCCAACCACTGCCGTGCCAATAACAACCGAGCCAATAATCCAGACATCCTGAATACCATCGACTCCCAGGTATGCCATTTCTTTAAAGTGTGTTAAATCGGCCAATTTCATGCCGAGCATCATCCCCAGCAGCGTTCCGCCCACAGTGGCCATGTTGTAGACGCCGTTTGCGGAAGAAATCTTTGATTCCTTTACGATCTCCGGGATGGCGCCGAATTTCGATGGATAGAACATCGCACTTTGAGCTCCCATCAAGGTCAACATGACGAAGATCAGTGGGATGTTCTGATTGGCGATCGCGATTGTACCGCCGAGCATAATCAGGATTTCAGCGAATTTACAGCAAATGATTACGTTGCGTTTGCTGTGGCGATCCGAGATGAATCCGGCGTGGGTTGCCAGCAAGATGTATGGGGAAACAAAACATGCCAATCCTACACCGAGCAATGTGCTTTGATCCATCTCCAGCATATCGGCATCGATGTAGTACTTGCCAATGCCGATGACTAGCCATCGAAAGCAGTTGTCATTGATACCAGTGAGAAACTGAGTTATCACCAGCGCAACAAAACTACGGCTTGCTAGGTTATGCGAACCAATAGCAATATCGTGCTCGATTGCCGATGTGTTGGAGTTACTCAAGGTGTTGAATTCCGATCACTGGAACGACGCGACATCGTCAATCGACATGATTCGCGTCCCTCATGACCCACAACAATGTCACAATCCGACTTTTGCAGCACTCAGTATAGATGTGCGGCGATTTGAATCGATGTTGATAGTGGAGCCTTAGTGCCTTTGTCAGCACATGAGGATATCAGGAATACGCGTTTGATTCAGCGCGAGATTTAATCTGTTTTACGGTAGTTAGGGTTAGATGTTACGCAGAGTATTTGGATTTCAATCGACACAATTCGTTATGGCCGCGGTACTTATGGGGCTCGTCGGCTTTCAGTTGTTGTATATCGACTCTTATATCTTAACGGCATCGGCGAGTGAATCCGTGTCCGAATATCTACGACAAGATGCTGTTGATGTAGCAGAAATGATGACAACATCTGATGATTCTTCGACGGAGCATGACATATCGGCACCTGAACCTTCAACGGTGATCAGTGACGTGCCGATAAGTGAAGTTGCTATTCAAAAGGTGCGATTGAAGCTGCCCGAGTGGTTAATGTATGTGGCCTTTTCCACAGCCGGTTTGTTCTTGTTCCTCGGCCTGCAATCTGCCAAAAGAGAATAGAGACATATCGCATTGCTGAACGTGCGTTGACAGTTTCTACTAGCGAGACGTATTATTAGGCGAGCGTTGTGTCATGCGAGACAGCGCAGTTTTGGGTCGGGTTACCCGGCAATTCTGAGCAGAGGTATAAAGTGAGCAGCTATCAACATTTCGAAGTTTCCGAATCAGGCGATGTATCCATCGTTAACTTTAAGTCTGATCGAATCATGGAAGCTGATATGATTGATGAGCTCGGTGGTGAGCTTATTCAGTTGGCTGATACCGACACCAGTAAAGTTCTGTTGGATTTCTCCAATATTGCATTTCTTTCCAGCGCAGCACTGAGTCGGCTTATTGTGATGCACAAGCACTGCCTTGCAAATACTGTGTCGCTTAAGCTATCCGGAATGACATCGGATATTGAAAAAGTTTTCACCGTTACTCGGCTGAATACCTTGTTCGACATTCATGCCGAACAAGCCGGAGCCTTGGCCAGTTTCTAAACGCCGCTCCTAGTCAAAAAAGCCAGATCCTACACGAACCTATTTGGGCAACGCAGCGGTTCGCACCGACGATTCGGCAATCGCAGTGGTTACTTTGGAAAGCCGTTTGCGTATGGCTGGTTGGCAGCGGGTGAGCTTGGTAATCAATCGTTGCATACCGTCTGGCTTGGTCAATGCAACATCGTAGACCTGACCAACAAACTTGGTGATTTCATCGTAGTTCCACTCAGTTACCTTCATGAACAGCGGTACTACCACTCCTTCGACGATGTCACCAATTCCACTGTCTAAATTCATAAACAGATCAATGGAATGCTTCGTGATAGGTTCGCTTTTATCGTTCAATTCAAACGACGAGTGAACGACGACGACTGTCTTGGCCTTGATATTCTTAACGAGCAACGGTCCCTTATAATTCCCATCTATCAAAAACACGTGTGTGTTTTGTGTGCCGTAAATTAGCTCTACTTGGGACGTGTTTCCCTTTAGATCACTTACCGTAAACTCAAATTCCCCAATCCTATTAACTCTAAGCTTTGCCGCACCCATTAATTCCCACATGTTGCAAACGAGCTCGGGGTAACGAACGAGCTGGATATATAATTCAGGACTGCATTGAATGGTGGATTTAGGAAGATGTTTATAGATCGCCTTAGGATTGATTGTTGATTTAATGCGCTCTGTAGCTGACGCGGTCATGCGCTCAAAAGGAATTTTTGCGACGGCTTTTTGTTTAGCTGATAGCCCGGGGTCTTCAGCGGTTGCTGTGTCGGGCAGCACCACGCTCAATGATGCAATGACAAAGCACATGATAATTATGCAGTGACGTGCAACAGTGGAATGGGCGGTGCGTGGCTGCATTTAGCGTGCTGGAATATTTGAATAAGACATACGTATACGCATGTCTTTTCGGCACGTCTGAGTAGCAGAATCTAGTACGCATTATAAATCAGCGCATATTGCTACAAATCACTGTTAAGACAGAGAAGCTGGGCGTCATAGGCCAGAAGTTGTGCACAATGAACGCGATTCATCGTCTCGCACGTGTCTGAAATCTTACCGAGCGGGTTATTCCATGTGCCTGGCGAGATCCACGATGCGGTTGACGCTGATGTGCGGAGTTCTCAGGCGGTGCAGATAACCGCGACGNCCGAAAATCCCCACATTTTTATGGATGTAATGAGAGAGATTGAGTCCAGGTGCTGGTGAGATGAACACAATCACATTGCCATCGTTATCAACCAGGGCATACGGTGGTGCGTCTGTTCGTGATGAGCGAACGTTGACCAACCAACCTTTGGAGTCGTAGTTGGTCGCAGCAGCTTCCGAATTGAGTACACCTGTACCGATCGGTCTGTCAAATCCACTTGCAGCTACATCTAATCCAGTTGTGAGCGATGCTGGGCGTACGTTTGAGTTTGTCGATGCTTGTGCGACATTGAGCTGACTTCGAGATCGTTGTAAGTCCTGGAATTTTTGTACTCTGTCGAGGATCGACTGAGCCTTGGCTCGTTGAGCGTTCGTGAGGTTCTGTTGTAACAGCGTCATTAATCCATCGCGAATCGGGGAAAGGTGCCAACGACCTGAAGGTTGGCTAACCGTTGCAGATAATGCCTTATTTAGCTTTTGACATGTGGCATCAGCATCGGAGCTATTGGTGATCTCAAATGAAGCTGTCGCGGGCCGAATGTCACCTGCAGAACGGACGGAAACTCCGCTGCTGGCGAGTCCCTGACCTCCGCTCGGCTTCACCCAACGTGGAACGAATGACTGGCGAGGTGCGCCGTACATATCTGTCGTATAGGAGGCTGGTTGTATCTCGGAACGAACCGTTTGATAGTTTCGCATGCCCGTGTGAGATTCCGTAGCACTGGGATTTACTTGTGCGACGGGCTTTTGGTTAATGGTTAGGTTTACATGCCGTTTGTGTATCCACCGGAATTCACCGTTGGGGGGCAAAATCTTAATATACGTTTGAAGTGGGGCATCTGGTGTAACTCTCATTCGCCGTGTCGCTTGCACGCGGACGTGTTCATGTTGTTTGAGTGTTATGACGGATTCGTAATTCACCACGAGACCCTCATACCCACCGATCCAGCTCTTTGCTTCATGAGATCGGATTTTTCCGGATGAGTTGGTTTCTGACAACTGAACATCGCTCGCGTTTACAAGACTGAAGCAGTCTGCCGGGGGTCTAATCGCAAGCCAACCGTCCGCAGTCTCATGATAGATATCCACGGAAGCTCCAGCGTCTAGGCGGCATACGACATAGGCGTTGGGATTTGTAGAGGACATGACTGGTGCGCGAGGTGCGGTCACTTGCACACGCACGGCCTGTGTTGCGTAAAGATTAAGCGGAAAGAACGCAAATGCTGCGCAAATGATTGCCGAGAAAACACGTTTCATCAAAACTGCTTCCGTATAGTTGAGGTGGATTTTTTGCGCAGACCCCCCCACAGCGCACGGGGACTTTTAAAGGAATATGCCGACCACAGCAAGATCAGAATTTGTGGCCTGGTCGAGGTCCCTGAGATGTTTGAGTTAGGATTTCAGGACCCTCTTCGGTCATTAAGATTGTATGTTCAAATTGAGCAGACAATTGACCGTCGATGGTTCTTACCGTCCAGTTATCAAACGGGTCGACAACACCCATGAATTTGCCAACGTTGATCATCGGCTCGATGGTAAAACAGAGGCCTGGAATCAGCTGAATCCTCTCGAATCGTGGATCAGGATAGTGAGGAACGTTCGGCGGTTGGTGGAATTCCAGGCCAAGACCATGACCTACATAGTCGCGTACAACGCTAAAGCCGTATTGCTCCGCAATAGCAACAATTGCATGGCCAATTTCGGTCACACTGCTATCAGGTTTTAAAATATCGATTGATGCGTTGAGTGAATCAAAGCTGCATTGGGTAACTTGCCGTGCAACATCGCTCACATCACCGATCAGAAACGTCTCAGATTGGTCACCATGCCACCCATCGACGATAGATGTGACATCCACATTAACGATGTCACCGTCTTGAAGCACTTCGTCACTTGGGATTCCATGACAAATCACTTCATTGATGCTGGTGCAACAACTTTTGGGGAATCCGTGATAGTCCAACGGTGCAGGGATGTGCCCGTGGTCGATGGTATAGTCGTGTACAAGCCTGTCGATTTCGTCCGTTGTGACTCCGGCTTTGACATGAGGGCGAACGAAATCAAGTAACTCAGCATTGAAACGACCGGCAGCACGCATCTTCTGCCGGGATTCTTCGTCGAGCTGGAATTCTCTAAGGGACTTAATCATCTGACTCAGGAGCTTAAATCGTGTGGCTGGGCTAGTGCCGCTAAAGAACGTCTGAGTCTAACATGAATCCGTTATGCAGTGTATGTCATGCGGGTTGTCGACTCCGCAAGCTGCCAAGTAAAATCACGCTTTGAACATTGCCTTTGTTTTTGGATTGACGGCATCATTATTTAACCGTCAATTCCGAATGCACACGAGACAGGATATATAGAAACATGCCACGTTATAACCCAGCACAGATTGAACCCAAGTGGCAGCAATACTGGGATGAGCAAAAGACTTTTCAAACGCCGGATATGCCCGAAGGTGAGAAGTTATACGTACTAGATATGTTTCCTTATCCAAGTGGTAATGGCTTGCACGTAGGACATCCGGAGGGGTATACGGCGACCGATATCTTCTGTCGTTTTCACCGGATGCGTGGCAAAAGTGTTTTGCACCCAATGGGATTCGATGCGTTTGGGTTACCGGCGGAAGAGCATGCCATCCGCACAAACACACCACCACGCGAATCCACAGAGCAAAATATCGCGAACTTTACTCGTCAGTTAAAGATGCTTGGATTCAGCTACGACTGGGACCGCTGCATTGCCACTACAGATGTTGAGTACTTCAAATGGACCCAGTGGATCTTTCGACTGTTATTTGAAACCTGGTTTGATCCGGAACAAGAAAAGGGCCGTCCAATCGATGAGCTACCGATCCCTGCTGATATAGCGGCAGCCGGTGAGGATGCCGTACGTGAATTTCGTGATGACCATCGTTTGGCATATCAATCAGACGCCTTAGTAAATTGGTGTCCGGCGCTTGGAACCGTATTGGCTAATGAAGAGGTGATCGACGGCTTAAGTGAGCGTGGCGAGCATCCAGTACAACGTATTCCGCTACGGCAGTGGATGTTGCGAATTACTTCGTATGCGGATCGTCTCGAGCACGACTTGGACGATCTCGATTGGTCCGAGGGCATTAAGAAGCTGCAGCGTGATTGGATAGGTCGTAGTGAAGGTGCGGAAGTTGACTTCTACATCGGTACTGAATCTGAATTTGATGCCTGGAAGTCAGAGCGTGCATCGAGTGGTTTTACGAGAAAAACTAGCGATGATGTACTGCGAGTCTACACGACTCGGCCCGATACACTTTACGGGGCTACTTACATGGTGATCGCTCCTGAGCATGCCGCCGTAGAGCGATTGACAACGGATGCCCAACGACAAGCGGTGCAGGAGTACTGTGATAAAGCTGCCACTAAGAGTGATCGCGAGAGGACCGAAGACAATAAGCAAAAAACAGGTGTATTTAGTGGTGCGTATGCCACTAATCCAGTGAATGGTGCCCAAACTCCGATTTGGATCGCTGATTATGTGCTGATTAGTTACGGTACCGGTGCCATCATGGCTGTGCCGGCACACGATGAACGAGACTATGAGTTTGCGACAGAATATGACATTGCCGTGCAGGCAGTCGTTGATCCCGGTGAGCGGGACAATGTGGATCGCGATGCTGTGCTGGCCGGCCAAGCGTGCTTTGCCGGCACCGGTGTCGCAGTGAACTCCGGTGAGTTTGATGGTATGCCTACCGGTGCATTCAAGTCGGCGATTACCGATTCGTTGACAACAGCAGGAACTGGTCGGGCGGCCGTAAATTACAAGTTGAGGGATTGGCTGTTTAGTCGCCAACGGTTTTGGGGAGAACCGTTTCCAATTTTGCACGAACTCGATGAAGCTGGTGAACCAACCGGCGTGATTCGGTCTGTTGACGAAAAAGATCTGCCTGTAAATCTCCCATACCTTGAAGATTACAAGCCACACGGTCGTCCTGAACCACCGCTGGCAAAAGCGGATGATGAGTGGCTAAAACCGGTTATTGACGGTGTGACGTATCGTCGCGAAACCAATACGATGCCGCAATGGGCTGGATCATGCTGGTATTATCTGCGATTTATTGATGCTGAGAACGATGAGGCATTTGTTGATGCCGAAAAAGAAAAAGCCTGGATGCCAGTTGATCTGTATGTAGGTGGTGCAGAGCATGCGGTGTTACACCTGCTCTATTCGCGTTTCTGGCACAAAGTACTTTTCGACCGCGGTTATGTAAGTACTACGGAGCCGTTTCAACGACTCATCAATCAAGGCATGATTCTCGGTGAGATGGAATATACCGCGTATCAGACTTCAGATGGTGGATGGATAAATCCAAACGACGTGAGCCGTAATGACCTTAATGAATTGGTCGACAAGGACGGTTCAGCAGTGAGTGCTGTGACTTTGGATGTCGAACAGGTTACCAAGAAGGGCGATGGGTTTGTGAGACGCGATGACGAAAACGTCCGAGTGGAAGGGCGCGCATTCAAGATGTCAAAAAGTCGCGGGAATGTCGTAAATCCGGATCAAGTCGTCCAGGATTATGGCGCTGATTCACTGAGACTCTACGAAATGTTCATGGGACCATTGGAAGCCACGAAGCCATGGAGCATGAATGGGGTAAGCGGTGTTCGAGGATTCCTGGATCGGGTCTGGCGCTTAATAGTAGATGACCGCAGTGAGCAACTGCAGCTAAACGTAAGTGTGCAGGACGTAGAAGCGGATGCTGATGACCTGCGTGTACTACACAAAACCATTCAGTCAGTTACTCGGGATACCGAGACTCTCAATTACAACACAGCAATTGCACGGATGATGGAATTTGTGAATCACTTTACAAAACAGGAATTCCGAGCCAAGTCAGTGATGGAGTCTTTTGTGTTATTACTTGCTCCCTATGCCCCCCACCTGTGCGAGGAACTCTGGCAATTGCTTGGTCACTCTGGCACACTGGCATATGAAGCATGGCCCGAATTCGATGAGTCTCTGACCGTAGATGATCAGATTGAGATTCCTATTCAGTTTAAAGGCAAGGTGCGATCTAAGATCACCGTGCCTGCTGATATCAGCCAGGACGAATTGGAAGCAGCAGCTAGAGCTGATAAACGTGTCGCTGATTTGTTGGCCGAATCAGAAGTAATCAAAGTCATCGTAGTACCAGGGCGGATGGTAAACTTCGTGACCAAATAATGATCCTTTACGGGAATAATCGTGAAAGAGACTATCGCGTTGGTAGAGATGCAGTGATCCGCAACAGTGTCGTGATGGGCGCCGACTACTACGAAACTCAACTGGAACGGAAAGATGATTCCGATTGTGGTGTCGGGTGCATCTCTGGAAGATGACTACCAGCTACGGTGCAAGTAAAAGCCGACTAGGAGCCTCCAGATAACTGATTACGTCATTAAGGAAGCGTGCAGCGTCAGCACCATCCACGATTCGATGATCGTACGACAGGCTCAGGGGCATCATTTCCCGTATTACCACTTCGTCATCTTTGACGACAGGCATTTTCCGAGTGCGTCCAATCAGAAGTATTGCGACTTCCGGGACATTGATAATCGGTGTAGCGTAACTGCCGCCAATCGCGCCGAGATTACTAATCGTGAAGGAACCACCGCGTAGATCCTCCATGCCAAAACTGCTTTCGTGCACGTCAGTTGCGAGCCGTCCGAGTTCATGAGCAATGTCAGCAATGCTCTTCCGNTCAGCATTACGTAAAACCGGTACAACCAATCCNCGATCGCTATCAATGGCAATTCCAATGTTTACATAGTCTTTGTAAATGACACGGTCGTTATCCAGATCTAAGCTGGCATTGACCACCGGGTGATCCCGCAATGCCATGGCCACTGCCTTGATAATG
Source organism: Rhodopirellula sp. (assembly GCA_002714565.1). Taxonomy (GTDB): domain Bacteria; phylum Planctomycetota; class Planctomycetia; order Pirellulales; family Pirellulaceae; genus UBA11883. The sequence continues at coordinate 2,871 of PAXU01000068.1, read as the reverse complement.
AATGGCATAGATGTGAGCTTGATCCCGTTTTCTAGGTAGTCCTGCTTTGAGTTGCGTCTTATTTTCTCAAGTGATGAGACGTCCGCATCATCAAAGTTTGTAACCCTGGGTGCAGTTGTCCAGGACAAGTGCATCTGATTGGCAATTGTCTTTCTGATTTTCGAGAGTTTTTGCACGTGAACCGGGCCGTACTCGTCGTTTCCAGGTTCGCCTGGTGCCTTGGACGCGGTGGACTTGTTTTCATCATCTTCCATTGCATATGCCATTTGATTGGCTTGCCTGACGACCGANAGTACGTCATCTCGAGTGATCCGATCTCCTTCACCTGTTCCTGTAATCGTGGTCAAGTCGACGCCGACCTCCCGGGCAAACCGCCTGATGGCCGGTCCCGCAGCCACATTTCCAGCTGACCCAGTAGTTGATGGCCGTTGTGGAGCAACTAACGGTTTTGTTTCTGGTGAACTGGTTGCAACAGGTGGGGACGGTGCCGAAGCATCCGGTGTTGCCTGTGGAGCCGCTTCAATAGGTTCAACAGGTTGTTCTATTGCTTCTTCCCGCGTTTCTTCCAGCAACTCTTCCTGCGATGGCTCATCGTTCGTGATTGTTGCCTCTTCTGAAGNNTCACTACCGGGTGATTCATCNGAACCTGCTTCGTCGGGTGAGTCGGTGACAGCCGTAACGGGTACCTCTTCTTCTGCAGTGAGCGTTAAAAGCACACTCCCGATTGCTACGGTGGAACCCGCTGTTGCAAGGATGTTTGCGACAACGCCGCCATGGGAAGAGGGCACCGCGACTGATGCTTTATCCGTTTCGATCTCAACAATATCGTCGCCAGCATTGATGCAATCNCCGACACTTACCAATACGTCCAANATATCACCTGACTCAATACCGTCACCTAGCTCNGGTAATTTGATTTCGATTTCCATGGTTGTTCGATTCTCGGTTATGCGCGATCTGATATTCGCCGATTTGATAANGACTTATTGATTCGCCAACGCGGTCTTATGCANAAAGCGGATCAGCTTTTTCAGGATTGATTTCTAGTTTCTTGATTGCATCCTTTACCGTTGCATCATCAACTTTTCCCTGTACGTTNAGTCGATGCAGTGCAGCCAGTGCGATATGTTGGGCATCCACTTCAAAGTGAGATCGAAGCGCTTCACGTGTTTCGCTTCGACCCATTCCATCGGTGCCAAGTGCATAGAAATCATCCGGCACAAATGGGCTGATTTGTTCTGTTACTGCTCTCACGTAGTCTGATGCGGCGATGACGGGCCCCTTAATACCTTCAAGTTGCGATTCGACATAGGATTTTCGTGGAGCTTCACCTGGATGGAGCATGTTCCATCGACGTGCTTCATGTGCATCGCGACGCAGTTGGTTGTAACTTGTGACACTCCAGACATTGCTNGATACGCCGAAGTCATCAGCCAAAATTCGNTGTGCATCCAGAGCACTACGTAGAATTGCGCCACTACCGAACAGTTGAACTTCGAGGTCACGACCAGCATCAGCAGCATTGAATTGGTACATGCCGCGAATGATGCCATCTTCCACACCCTCGGGCATGTCAGGCATCACGTAATTCTCGTTTTCTACCGTGATGTAGTAAATCGCCGTTTCGCCTTCCTGGTAAAGGCGCCGCAATCCGTCCATGACAATTGCAGTCGTTTCATATCGAAAGGCCGGGTCATAGGNTCTGACGGTTGGGAATGCGATGGCGTTGAGAATACTATGACCATCCTGATGCTGAAGGCCTTCGCCATTGAGCGTGGTGCGACCTGCNGTTCCTCCGATGAGGAAGCCTTTGGCTCTCATATCGGCAGCTGCCCAGATGAGATCTCCAATACGTTGGAATCCAAACATCGAGTAATAGATGAAGAACGGGATCATGTTGATTCCGTGTTGGGAATATGCCGTCGCAGCAGCGGCGAAGGACGACATAGCACCCGCCTCTGTAATTCCCTCTTCGAGGATTTGGCCGCTTTGCATTTCCTTGTAGTAGAGCAATAGCTCAGAATCTACCGGTTCATAGAGTTGTCCCTGATGAGCATAGATGCCGATCTGGCGGAACATGCCCTCCATTCCAAATGTTCTTGCTTCATCCGGTACGATGGGCACAATCTGTTTGCCGATTTCTTTATCACGACATAGCTTTGTCAACAAACGGACAAATCCCATCGTCGTAGACATTTCCTTGCCTTTGCTGCCTTCAAGCTCGCTCTTGTATTGCTCAAGTGTTGGTACCTGAAGGGTTGGAAATTGCTTTGGACGACGTGGCATTGCGCCGCCGAGTGCCTGGCGTCGTTCATTCATATATTGAATTTCAGGACTCGATTCCGCCGGTTTATAAAATGGGGAATGGGCAACGTCCTCGTCTGAAATTGGAATCCCAAATCGACTTCGAAATTCCAATAGCTCGTCTTCGTTCAGCTTCTTTTGGTTGTGAGCAACGTTGCGCCCTTCACCTGCTTCACCCAATCCATAACCTTTGATCGTCTTCGCCAGAATAACGGTCGGCTTATCCGTGCTTTCTACCGCTGATTTGTACGCCGCATATACTTTTTCCGGATCGTGACCACCACGGTTGAGCGATTCAAGCTTTTCATCAGAGTAATTCTCTACGAGTTTGAGCAGTTCGGGATACTTTCCAAAGAAATGCTCGCGAATGTATGACCCGGGCATGCAGGTGTACTTCTGGAACTGACCGTCAACGACTTCGGCCATGCGTTTTGCCAAGAGTCCAGTTGTGTCGCGGTGAAGCAACTCATCCCAGTCGCTACCCCAAATCACTTTAATGACATTCCAACCCGCTCCGCGAAATAGTGCTTCGAGTTCCTGGATGATCTTGCCGTTTCCGCGTACCGG
>PAXU01000067.1 GCA_002714565.1 Rhodopirellula sp. | reverse complement strand
TCCAGCAAAAGGGCCTTTGCCCGCAGCGTAACGATCGCTGACAATTGCCAACAGGAATCACATACACGATAATCCACAGGTCTCCCGCCCTTGGGTCGACGAGAGACGGACAAAGTCCTATCTTCACTAGAAAAACGGCCTCAGCATTGCAGAGTAACCTGCCATGAACAAAACATTATCTCAACGACCATCGCCAGAGTTGGCCAGCAGAAGATTCGCAGCTTTGGGGGGGCTACTCTTCCTCAGCATTGCTATGTTTCCAGCGATGGGACGAGCACAATGGCAGCCACATGAAATACAACAGCTAAACGGCCAAGCCGCGCGATTTAAGCTGCCGGCACAATTCCAAATCGTTACCGAGCGTTGGAATCGAGTGGTTGCAGTTCCTTACATCGTCAATATGCCGGAGAAGGACCGGTTGTTGATGCTGGTCGGTTGTGACTATCCGCATCGAGCCTTCGTTTTGACCAGCGACGACCATGGAGCGACGTGGACAGACCCTCGACCTGCGCGCAGCAGCGATGATGGAAAAGCATCGATCGGTCTGGGCACGAGTTTGGCTTATCTCGGCAATGGCAGTTTGGTTTTCTACGAGACAGGCAGCGTTGGTACTGGACGCCCCTCACGCTGGTTCAGTTCGGACTATGGCCAATCCTGGGGAGATCCTGTAGCGATTGCACGGATGTCAGACGAGAAGCCCTGGTCCATCTGGGATCCACCACTGGTTGATCGTCATCCCGGGACTGGCAGGATCACTCAACTTGCGGAGACGGGCTATGCCCAATCTGGGACCAGTTCGCAGGCCAGCATCCGTTTCAGTACCGATAAAGGGCACACGTGGAGCCAATCAATCAAGGTCCCGCAATGGCAAGGCGTTAATGAGGCGTACTTGTTTCGCGCCGGCAACGGCAATTTACTGGCAGCCTGCCGGACCGACGTTCCCAAACGGCTGAAAGGAAAGACTCTGGACCATTACGAAGGACTGGGAATCTCAATCTCTAAGGATGACGGTCGCAACTGGTCAGCGGTCAGAAAGCTCTACGACTATGGTCGCCATCATCCGTCGCTGGTCCTGATGCCCAACCAGGACATCGTCATGACCTACGTTGTACGACTGGGATATGTCGACGACCAGAACGGCTTGCCGCAGTTCGGCATCGAGGCCGTGGTCAGCCACGATCACGGCGTGACCTGGGATCTCGATCACCGATATTTGTTGCATGTCTGGTCGGGTCAACGGCGGGGAGAAACCTACTGGTGGCCAAGTAGCCAAGCCACCTCTTCGGTACTTCTTTCCGACGGGTCCATTCTGACCGCTTTTGGCACGGGCTATCGTATCAAGGCAGGTCCGCAGCAGCCGCAAGCCCCGCGCGACGCTGGCCTCGTACGTTGGCGATTAAACACGGCTCGGGTTAATGACGAACGGGCGATTCGAGATGCGGCCTTCGACTCCGACTTACGCAATGTCTTCGATCCTTAAAATCCCGATCACGAAAAGCTACCAGAAGCCATGTGGCTATCGGTTACTTTGAGATAGTGCTTCTTCGCTACGTCTTCGGAATTACCACGTCGCCTAACTCAACCCACCGCTCAATCAATATCGCAACAACCTGACTGAGCGATATTTTTGCTCCCACCTGAGCCCCCACGAAACTTGTCTCAGGTACGAATGTTTGGCCCTTATTCCACTATCACTTTCTCTCGTCCGAGGCCTCTACTTCGGCTTTGCCACTCGTTCTATCAGGCGAATTATTCGAGTCGATAAACCCAGAGCCCGACTCAAGCANCCGCCGCGCTCGCTCTGCCCGCTGTTCGGGNGTTAGTAGTGGTTTCTTAAGCTTGATCTGGCCATAACTGACAAGCAGGCCGAACGCCTTCACAATAAGAAGGTTTGCTTCATTATCGGTCTGGGTGATTGGNGGCGGCCAGTATTCGGCAAAGATCGTTTTAANCCCGGTGNNCTCTANNATTAAATGCCCACCCACNTCGNTCTTGATGCCGNTATGTTCAACCANNAAATGCCCGTTCACGTCGGTCAGAGCTTTGCCGTCTTCTTGGTCTTGCGGCTCGATGTACTTAACCTTTGCTCCCTTTGCAAGCTGAACTTTGAAAGCACCATGGTCGGATTTGGTATTCAAACTCAGCAGCAATGTACCGTTTTTGCTTGCACCCACGACGTTGTATCTGGCCCGCTCACCCTTCTTGGTGAGTGTTACGATACCGGTATGTTCAACCAGCAAATGCCCATCCACATCGGTCTTGATGCCGGTGCTCGGTGGCGTATCCGCGACGCTCACATTTCGTTTCGGCGTCTTTTCAGCATGAAGCGATGAGGTCAGTAGCAGCAGGATAATAAGAGATTTTTTCATTTAATTTCTTTTCTGGCAAACTTATTTGGAATTGCAAGGCATCACTACGAGCGCGTCACGGCTTCACGTCTATTTTGACACAAAAGATACAGCTTCGTGCACACCTTATATCAGGTAAACCATTTGTAGTTTCGCATGAAATTGTTTGGACGCGGCTTAAGCTTTGTCACAAGCGTTCACTAAGCCGCAGCTAAGGACTCCAAAATGCCATCCCAAAGCTGATGCCGACTTGCCAAAGTAGATATCGCAGCCCGACCGGCTGCATCCCACTTATGCTCATCGGCCCCACATAACAGACACAGCAATTCCTCGCCCATCGGTCCATGCTGCTCATCGTCTATTTCGATATGCCGTTGGAGATAATATTCAAAGAGCTCATATCGATTAGATTGATCTTGATTCAGTTGGTTTATCAAACCACGAAACAAGTCGGGAATCAAATCTTCTCGCCCGAACAAGAAAATGGCCGCCAGCTCTTCCAGATTGGACTGGTGAATCGACTCGAATGTGTTACGGACAAAACTACAGATATGACTCGGAAGCTTTCGCGAATCAAGAATTTCGTTCAGATCTTTGTTGGCCTGAACACCGAGTATAAGCATGTCAATTTCTTTGGTTGACGCGCCCGCCTGTACCATCGCCATTCGATACATCTCATAGTGACTTAGGAATTGTCCTGTCGGCCCTACATCCGACTCTTCCGCTAATACGATCTCATTTATCAAACGAACGGCTAGAGGATATTGTTTTTCCGGGTGCCATGGTATATCACACCCACAAAATCTTTGCTGCAAAGACTTCAATAATGACATGAAGTCCCATACCGCAAAGACGTGTTGAGTCATAAAGGTTCTAACGTGAATAGGCTTTTTTATATGTTCGTAAATCGGATGATTAAGGAGTTTTTCTCTTTGGGGTGCTAACAAAGCTTTTATTCTAAGCAGGTTGGGATGCACGGTATCTGCACCTTTTATTTCGTTGACTCGTTAAGACTTCTCCATATTTTGGCGTGATGGCTACAATTCGAAAAGCAGGAATAATCGCAAATCTAACCATTTCTGCAGAAGAAAATCAGATGCTAATATCTGCTTTTCTTACTTCCATCCAAAGTAGCTTTGTCAGATAGAGCCCATAGTCTCTCATGGCCCCCACATTGAATTCCAATTCAATCTAGGGGATGCTGTTATTAGTATCAGAAAGAATAGGTCAACAGAATACTTGGCAAAGACTTCGCCATTTAACTACTCGAGTTATCTCTTCCATAAGGACTTTACGACGTGCAGCACTTAATAATCAAATTCGCTCTATCTCTCGCAATACTATTGCCATCACTTGCACTAGGAGATGACAAGAAGGACTCCACTGTTGAACTATTTAACGGAAAGGATTTGAGCAACTGGACCTTTTTCCTTACCGATGCGAATGCCAAGCTCGAAGATGTATGGAGCGTTAAAGATTCAACGATCATTTGCAAGGGTGCACCTGGCGGTTATCTGGCAACCAAAGCAAAGTACGAGAGTTACAAGCTGGTCGTCGAATGGCGTTGGCCGGGCAAACCTGGCAACAGTGGAGTGTTGATGCGAATCACGGGGAAACCAACGATGCTGCCGAATTGTGTTGAAGCACAGCTACAGAGTGGTGACGCCGGAGCGATGTATGGATTTCAGGGTTTCAAAATCGACGGCGATAAAGCACGACGTTTCGACGCACCCAACGTGGCTGGTGGTTTGCGAGGCCTTCGCAAGGTGGAGGGCAATGAAAAAGAAGCTGGTGAATGGAATCAATTCGTTATCACAGCTGATGGAGATACGGTAACCATCGTTCTGAACGGTAAAGAAGTAAACAAAGCGACCGGTGTTGATGTGCGTGCCGGTCAGATCGGTTTACAATCCGAGGGTGGCGAAATCCACTTTCGAAAAGTGCAACTGACGCCAATAAAGAAGTAGTGTGGCTGAGTCATTATCACACTGCGTTTGGGACCGGGGATCAACGTCGCTTTCGGTATTTGCAGATTGCTACTGATCGAGGTTCGGACAAATCCAAAACAAGGCCCGTTGCCGCCAGCTTGGCTCCAGAATCTCGCTGGATCACGCGACCTTCCAAGTCTGTAACGACATACACGTGTTTGTCGTTCAGGCCGCGCAATTTCAATTGCATTTGAGATGTTGGACTGTCCGGTCGTCTGAAGGCCATGACCACGCCGGAGTCTTCCGATTCCCTGTTGAATTGCCATGCCATCCAGACATCATTATCAGTTCGATACTTCGTAAGTGGATAATAATCATCATAGTAATACGAAATCACATCACGACGCTGTGCCAGTAGTCGCCTCGCCGCCTCGAAGTCAAAATCATCGCGACGCACATCCCATGTTGTTGTGTTGGACGGAGCAAGTTGACTCCAAAATGTGTATTCGTCAGTTGTGTTGATTCCCGTACCAAAATATGGGATCCACAAAGCCATGCCGTAGCTAAGCGTTTGCATCCCCGTGGTTTCGTACGCGTAGTCGCTTCGCCAAAGAGGCACTGCTCGTCGCAAGGTTTCAAGCTCGTTACGACTGCCACCACCTGAACAAATATCAATCCGTAGCATGGGGTGTCGGCGGCGTAATTCATCCCAGTACCCGAGTAGACCTTCAACATGTTTCATTTCCGAGATGCCGCGGCGTTCTGATTCATCATTGGCATTCCAGAAGGACAGGGGCGGAATTCCATCGTGCCGATACAAGTCTACGCCCTGACTGGTTATACGCGAGTCTACATACTCTGTGATCCATTCCGCAGCTGCGGGGTCCCCAAAATCTAAAAGCCGCATATCACCACGGCCCCACGGTGGTGCCTGAGGGGCATCCATCCTTAACCAACATGACAGCGTGTAATTCTCATATGCCGAATTGGGGATCTTCACTCCGTAGTCGTTGTTGAATACTAACGCAGAATCATCTCCGCCATTTACGCCCGGGACAAATCGAAAATCCCCGGAACCAATCATTTCGCCGTCAATACCGCCCGCAACATCTTTGACACTTTTGTTAAACGGATAATGGTGCGAGGGTTTGACGTCCAGTTGCTGCTTAAACAAGCTCCGCACCTGAGAAGCATCTAGCGCAACGTCGTAGACACGAACATCATCAATCTCTCCAACGATTCCGCGTGTCTGATATTGTCGACCCACTCCAAAGGAATCATTTTTATTCATCAGATCGAGGTTATTCGAAACGGCAAACGCGTTTAGTTCACCGTTAATAAAAACGCGTAGTTCACTTTTTTCAGTATCAGGATTGATAAATCTGGTGGCCGTAACCAAATGCCATTTACCATCAGCCAATGATTGCTTGGTCGTCGCCGTGGCGTCAGGATTCCCAGTACCAAAGGCGGCAACGTCTTCCATTAGTGTTAAGCCAGAATCATTCACGTGCGCTGGATATTCTCCCTGAATGAGTGCATGCCCCATCCACCATTCCGCGCCACCCTTGAGCAACCATGGTTTCTGCATTAGGTCCAACTCGGTGCCTCGTGTCACCATTTCAGGTGTAAACCAGAGAATGAATTTCATATCCCGTTGATGCAAATAGTCTGAAATCGGTTTTAGACCATTTGGAAATCGGTTTTTATTAGGATTCCACGATCCAACATTGAGCCAATAGTCGGCGTAGTCATACCAACCAGCATCGATCCACCAATAGTCAGGCGTGATGCCATGATCCACATAACGATCCACGAACATTTTCTGATTTTCTTCTGTAGCACCTGAACTCTCTATGTAGTGCGCTGAACTTGAAGCATTGTGTTGAAATGGCGGCAGGACACCATCAGCAGTCCGCGGCAGATTATGTGAGACCATCCACGATCGCCAAAGGTTTTGAGCACGCAGCCAATCGCCACCTTTCCACAACAACATTGCGATTCTCGGGGTACGCACCTTTTCGCCGGGTTCTAAAACAAACGATACATCCTGTTGACCAGCTTTCAGATTTATTCCACGGTGCTCATCTCGCACAAAGTCTGCCTGCCACTGCCCCGGCCACCCGATTGCAAATACGGCGCCACGGTTATTCCATTCAAGATTAAAAAACGGTAGATCATTGCTGGCCGGCAACCCAATTAGCGAATTTAGTTTTTTATTGGATTGAGGCGGTAGAACAGTCTCCCTCGGTGCATAATCTGTCTCATCTGACATTCGTACGAGCGAGTGCGGGCTTCCATTACTATGGTGTAAAACAAATTCATCTTCATTATTTCGCTCGAATTCGCAATCCAACGGCAGTACATTTTCGATTAAGTGAGTCTGAGTCTTTCCGTCATTTCGTAGTGTTAACACCCATTCGACTACAGGCAACTTCTTGTAAACTGTCACATCGCACTTCACGGTTAATCCCGATTGAGGATCAGAGAGCGTTAGAACTTTTGTGGTGATGTCGGGCCCAACCACATCATCCGACCAGCTTTTTTCCCACTGATGAATAAACTCGGAAGAGGCCTGGCCGTTATAGACGAACGAAAATGGCAAATCAGTGGACGGAACCCGAGCTAGTGGAGCTGTTGGCAAATCCCCAATGCGAATTGTCCTACCGTCGGTCAATTCAACTTGTGCATCAGCCCAATCGGCCTGATTAAAGTCAACGCGTTCAATGATTCCTTCGTCTTTTCCACGAACAATCAAGTCAAAGGAGTTTGCGTCGCCGAGTGGCACTGCAACATTCTGGCCGGTCATTCCTTCACGCATGACCGGTGATTGATATAGCTCCTTCTCGCCCACCACAACGGAACCAACAACCGCTCCTCGCCCCGCATTTGAATAGAAACTGGTTACACGATTACTATCAATACCAAACACGGCTGTAAATCGACGCGCCGGAGAAGGCAAGAAGACTCGAATTGTCCCAGGAGACGCCATGTACAACCCATGGTCGTATGTTTTACGGTGGATCTGTAGCGGTAAAGCTCCTAACTGCTTGTGATACACCTTGGTTGTGGCCATATTTTTCAACAGTGACCCATGTTCCAGATCTACTTCAAGGTAACCATTGTGTATTGGAGCAATGGTCTCACCATTGAAATGACCCCGCACCCAATTCTGTATCGATCGTAACTCCGTATTACTGGGTTCTACGGCAACTACAGGATTTACGAGTAGCCCAGCAAAGCATGTAAAGAAAAGAGTGCAGACCACTCGCATAGAAAATCCCTTGGTGTCAGAGTTCCTCGACTGATTGAATCACGGAATTATACCGCATCTACAGAATCAACATTCGCGCGCGGTATCGTATCTAGGATCCCTTGCTCACCAGAGCAATCAATTAGAACACTTCGGAAATAACGCGTGCTTCAGGTAGGCTCTCCGTCGGACAACCATCTAGGGTGTGGCAAGGTGCCAGCTAGAGCGCCGTTGATTAGCACGAATTGGTCTTAAGCTAATAAACAAGAAATAAGAGCGAACCTTACTCTTTGGATCTGGCGCTCATTCATATATACTCTCCCCACTACCCATCTCCACCCTCACAAGGAGTGTCCCGTGGATACGCCCAAGCAGCCCTGTTGTGAACTTTGTAAGCATGGCTTTCTGGAAGAATTCCTGGTTCCAGAAAAACTTCGGATTCTCAAATGCCCGAAGTGTGGCCTTTACCAGAAGGGTCTCTCACTGGTCGGCGTCGATTACGCCAGCGATTACCACGAAGGATACCATCGTCGACGGGCCTCCAAGGTGCGTACCGCGGAAGTGCGTCTGTCACGTCTTACCCGGCTGACCGGTCCTGCAAATGGAAGACTCCTCGACGTGGGCTGCAGCGTTGGCTGCACACTAGAAGCAGCCACGCAAATGGGATGGGAGGCGGTAGGCATCGATGTGTCGGCCGATGCGGTGGCAACCTGCCAGCAACACGGCATCCAAGCAATCGAGTATGACGGCGAGTCAATTCCTTTTCCCGATGGACACTTCGACGTTATCACTTCCTGGCATGTAATCGAACACGTCCGAGATGTCCGCGACACGCTTGCAGAATGGTGCCGTGTACTCAAACCAGGTGGCTGGGTGATGATCGAGACCCCCAACGGTGAGTGCAGAAAAGTCCAACGGCGAGGCCCCAGCTATCGCCGTTTTTGGGCGCACGAACACACGTACACATTCAATCGCCTCTCACTGGAACAATTTTTCTCAGAGGCTCATTACGAGGTGTTTTCGCCTCCCCGACTGCCACCGCTTCGGTCGGGATGGCCAAGGTTTCCCTACGCACTGGCGTACCAGTCCTATCAGGGCCTGCGCCGCGTGGCCGGAGTGAATAAGGCCTTCCANGTGATNGCACGCCGAGCGGCTTGACTGAGCTGCATCCGTGCCATCTGAGAAATGACCGGCTCTAATGTTGCTTCTATATATAAAAGCTTTTGATCCTTACGGTTCGAGTCCCTCATCGCCCACTAGAGGCATTTTGTGTGTCGCGGCCTGTCGGTACTTTTGTAAATCTTAGTTACTCGGTATCACAGACATGAGCTCGTCAGCAATAATGGAGTGAGCGTGAGCGTTTGGATGCCCATCAATATAAACTTCTGGATTACCACGCCAATGTGCATAAGCTTTTTGATATTTTTGACCAACCTCCAGCCGATCGATCAAACCTTTCTGCGCATCCACAATGAGTATTTCATTTACAGGCAATGCTGTNGGGATCTCAATCCGGTTCTCTGAACGTCCTAGTACTAGTAGTACTATTTGAGCTTCATTATCTCGACAGATATTGAATATTTCTTCATAACCAGTACGTATAACTGCTCTTTTGTCTGTTGTGGGTGCAGGTACCAAGCCGAACATACGTTGAATCCGATAACGTGTCATATTCCACGCATCATGAATNAAAAGTGGTGCACCTACATCATTACAAAACTCCATGAAACCGGGATTGCTTCCTCCTTTAAATTTATCGAATGGAAGTTCATACAACCTGCTCCGAAACAACGGCGGCTGTAATACTAATTCCCCGTTTTTGTTATTTGCATAATACGGGCCTGGCGCCTTTCCAAAGTATGACGGCATGAATGGATTCATCGCTCTGTCTATAAGCCAGGGTGAATACTGGACGACAACGAAATCAGGTGTAAATTTGGAGACCAACCGACGTGCTAGAAATACCATTTGCCCAAGACCATAACTGCACTTCCCGGCGTTTAACGCAGTTCCTCCACTCATTTGGCCAACAAGTTCCGGAAAGGTTTCTTCAGCAATACAGGCGTCACCGTATGTAAAGGAACATCCGAGAAATAGTATCGTTGGTCTTCGCTGAGATCTGTCGTCGTTGGTTGTGTCGACCGGAACTCGAAATCCTAAGGAATCATATCGCATAGGAATATTTGGTCCGATGGAAAACGTATGTTGCCCTTTTCCATTTGAGACAGCCTTGTAACCAAGTAAGCGATCCGGTTGATGCGGAGACCCTATCCAGCCCCTCCACACCGTCGATGTGACGATCGTGTAGATCCTATGTGATTCATAAATCCCAAATCCAACCAGAAGTATTAACNTAATGAAGCTGACAACACATGATGAGAAAACAAGCTTCTTTTTAAGCGAAAGCTGTTGGGCAGGGTTTGAAGAAGCCTCTTTCCCAGCAAAGANAACTCCAACCATCATCATCAGGATGCCGACAACGATTCCAGCGATTTGTGTTGTACCAACGCCGTTAGTATTTCCGATCTGAAGGAAGTCAGCACAAAGAGACAGTATAAGAACGGCCAGGCCAGGTGACGCAAACAGTACTTTTCGGAATACTTTCATTGTACTTCTTAGTAGAAAACGACAAGCAACAAAGGGGTAGCCGAGAGCGATTAAAGTAAGACAATTCGACTACCAACCGAGTAATTTAATAATAAGCTGTTCATCACCTTTTGATGAAGCACATATTAGCAGCTATTCGTTTTAGGCTATTAAACAAAGGATAAGAGCCAAACGGTTCAAGTTCTTAGGATGGATTTGAGGTGATTNAATGTTCATGTACGACCTTGAGACGGGCAAGCTGTTAGATGACGACGACGCGCAGATTGAGTTTTGTATGAAGATGGCAGGCGTATCTGAGTCGCATGCGAGGTTTATACTGGCCATAGAGAAGGGCGAAATCACTGGAGATAAAATCGTGGAGGTGGACATCCAAGATATCGAATAAGGGCGGTAACAGCAGTCGGCCGACCTTAGATAACCGCTACAACGTCTAGCATGGTGATTCACAGTCAGCCGCATCCAAGTAAATTCGCAATCTCTACTTTTACGCCCTCGCCTAAGCTGGGATAGACAATGGATTTCACTTATTAAGTTCCTTGCCCACTTCTTGCAGCACCGCAAGTACCTGAGGAGGAATACTTCCGCTGGGAGCGATGGGTACATCCAGTGTAACGACACCACCTTCGCTGTTGATCTGGCCAATTCGATCCCGTAGTGTTTTTAAATCAAAGCGGGACTGCTCGCCGGCTCCCCATCCCTCGCTAATCGGCAAGAGCAGATGCCAAATGACGCCCTCAGGGGCTGGGAAGTTATGCGGTGTAAGGGCATTTCCAAATCCCTTCTTGGTTTTCTGCCGAAAGTCATGATTTTCCCCCGCGGTAAACGTCTGGTGCGGACACAATTTACCTTGAGTGCATAGGGAGAGAATAGGATGAGCTCCTGCGTTAAAAGCCAGTTCCGCCGCTGGGTTACCTGATCGGACAGCGGTAACCCAGGTATCGATATTATGTTTTTCTTTCTTTAGTCCCTCGTAGGCATTTTTCATTTCCATCTTGTAACCGTCAAACCACCAACCAGAGACAAGCTTACCGTAACGCCGAGACCATTCCCCGCATACGTCTCCCCAGTTTTTCAGGAAGGTAGGATTTGGTGGTTGGTTCTCGCTTCGCACAAATCCTTTTACCTTACGTGGGTGAGAAAGTGGATTGATCTCGGGTCCGGCTGGTTTGCCATTAATTGTTGGCAGTGCATCTCCCATGGCGGCGATAATCTTGTAGTGACGCATAGGGGCGCGAGCAGTCATGTAAAGGATCAGCCTGATGTCTCGCCTAGCCAGTTCCTGGCCGATTTCCATGATCAGATCCCGCTTCGAGGTCCAAGTGCCATTGGGCACGCCTAGTAATTTTTCATAGGCGCTGTTGGGTGCACAGTATCTTCCCCAGTGCTGGCCAACCACGAAGATGATGTAGTCGGCCTGGCTACTTTCCACGGCCTCAGCAAATCGCACTACGTCGAAGGAGTCGATTGTTTGGTTATAGGACTTGGAAGAGTGGTTTTTGAAGGCCTCGTAATGAAACATCAGGCCATAGTTAGATTGTGCCAGCCAACGTTCCTGTCCGGACACGGAAGTTGCCATGGTGTAGGTGGCAAACAGGCCCAGTGCCATGCATGTCAGGAGCCGGTACGTTTTCTGTTGACGATTTGAAAAGATCATCATGGTACAGGTTTCCTAGTTTGCTTTGCTCTTCGAACTTTGTAAACGGGAGATATCAGACAGCATATCACGTTCGAGCCATAGCGACCAAGACTGTCGATCAACTCTGAGATATGAGACTGCTTTAGCTCAGTGCTAAAGAATGGATGAAGCAAGTTGAACTACTCAATGACAACCTTCTCGTGCAAATTTGCCTCGGATTCTGCGTCGCGCTCGACACAAATCGCTGTAACTCCCGCAGAAAACGGCAAAGGTTCGAGTCCCTCATCGAAGACCGGCTGACTTCTACTGAGGTGTCATGAGGGACAGTGAGGGCTAAACTTGTTTTTTAGGGTTTGCGTTTCTTCTGAGGGAGTGCGAGGGGCTATGAGGGCTGAGGCTGGCCCTACTTTTAGACCTACTTTTGAGGTGGTCGTCATCATTGCCCCAGAGGCCATATGACCCTCGTTTACGTAAAGGTAGTGGATCTCTGCAACTCTCTCGGAGTTGCCTAAACATTCGCAAACTACATGCACTGGATATCTACGGAACTAATCCAACTCACGAACGACCCGAAACCCGCGGCTGTTGTAACGGTAAACAGCGCCGTCCCAATCGCGAAAAGCGGAACGAGAGTCACGCGTGCCGTCGTCCCACGACCCACCCCGCCAAACACGGAAAGAGCCGGACGTTGGTCCCGTTGGATTCTTTTCGGGAGACTGCCGGTAATAATCTTTCTCGTAATAATCGTGACACCATTCACATACATTGCCGTGCATGTCGTACAGGCCAAACGCGTTGGGCTTTTTTAGTCTAACTTGGTGAGCGTACTGCTCACTAACAATTTCTGCTGCGTTTTCAACAGACCAAGCGTAATCACCAAGTGCCTTTTCATCGTCGCCGAAGTTCCACGTTGTCTGGGTTCCTGCCCGACAGGCATACTCCCATTCCGCTTCTGTGGGTAAGCGATACGTCTTGCCCTCTTTCTCGCTCAGTATCTTACAATACGCTACGGCATCATCCCAGCTTACGTAAACCGCTGGGTAGTCGGGGCCTTCTTTGACAACGCTTTTACCCTTCCACGGTTCTGTACCCATCACCGCCTTCCACTGCGATTGTGTAACTTCGGTCGTTTGCATGTAGAACGGCTTAGTGATCGTGACCTTGTGTTGGGTTTCACCGTCCCCTCTACCAGTTTCATCCTCAGGCGAACCCATCGTGAAGGTGCCAGCAGGGATTTTGTTGAACATCATGTCCAGCGTGTTGGTGATGGATTCAGCTGCTTGCTGAGTTTGGGGCGAGTCATCACAGCCAACAACGATCAACAACATCAATAACAGTAGTCCGAGTTTTGTCTTCATTAGAGCTGTTCCTTGGTGTCAGGGGTCACGTTTGATAGTCCGCCAAGATGTGTGCGCTTAAATTGGTAGCTTAGTTGCAAGATTCTAACGTATCCAATTCCGACACATTAGGAGCAACCGGACTTCTTCGTTTACTACTGTTAAGATGCGTAAAAAGCTAGACAGGGGCGCGAATTCTTTGCTTATATATTCTAAGTAGATCCTCTAGCGGCCGGAGTCTATCAATCCTCAGGAAGAGATACTGCGGAAGCTGGAGTGATGCTTTGCATCACTTCCTCCCAGTCAATAATAACCTGTATAGCCAGCTTCTCTTCCTCACTCATTTCATCCCAACGTTCTATCAATCGGCTGGTAATCTGACTGAGGGTTGAAAGTTGACCTACTTNTAGACCTACTGGGTTTTGAACAATGCGAAAAACCCCTTGTTTCATAGACTCAAACGCACTTTCCCGATAGTCCCTCATCGCCCACTCTTACCTGTTGTTGTAAGTCCTTCTGAATCGCTATTACGCCGGCCAGTAGGTGTAGCGGAAATAGATGAGGAGCGAAAAGAGTAAGACCGTCAAGAGTTCCATGAGCACTCACCATGTATTGACTTGCCGATTGCGGATTTANTTAGACGCGGATCTTTATTCATTCCAGTTTCAAGAATGATTTAGGTGTCNTGAAGGTACCGCTGTCAGAATTCTAGTGTGAAGCCCGGTATTTATTACGGAGTACTCTCGCAATAAGACTTGGAACTGCCTTACTTATACGGTGTGTTAATTGCTCGCTGAATGTGTACATTTAACTTTATTACCTGATCTCAAAACTGAGAGAAAAACAAATGATTCGATACTGCGCAATTATCAGTGTCCTGTTTTCTGCCACCGTCATTCATGCGGAAACGCAAAAGAAATCCGAGCCGCAAGCATCCGCGGTTCGATTTGACCCGGTAAAGAAAAACATTGAGGGTTGGACGATTTTTGTTGATCCGGCCATGCTCGAGGGTGAACATGCAAAGGCCGGGGCTGAACAATTATCGATGTTGGGCAATCATCTGCAGAGGATAAAGATCCTCCTTCCCGCCAAACAGCTGAAAACCATGCAAACACTGGAGATCTGGATCGAGCGCCACCACCCAACCTTGGGAAACATGCAGTATCATCCAGGCGCAGGCTGGTTGCGGGATCATGGACATGATCTTCGACTCCATAAGAAGGTTCATATTCCACGCGCCGCCGCACTGCTATCGCGACAACAGATTCTGAAACATCCGGCCGTTATCCTGCATGAACTTGCACATTCCTATCATGATCAGATCCTTGGATTTGATCATGCCAAAGTAAAAGATGCATACGATCGGGCAATGGCCGCNGGCAAATACAAACAAGTCCTGCTTTATACAGGACGGACGGTAAAACACTATGGAACCACGAACGAAAAAGAATTTTTTGCAGAAGGCACCGAGGCCTATTTTTATCGCAACGATTTCTATCCTTTCGTTGCTGCAGAATTGGAAATCTACGACCCGTTCTTTTTCGAAGTACTCAAGGAAATCTGGGGCGACCTNTAATTTGCCGGTCGACGGTGACGNTCTCCTAGCAAGTNTTCGTAAGCTGGCATCTCTGCCATCGNTATCATCTCGGCNGNCGCAGTCGATCGATCAGCGGACTTATAACTGCTGGGTAGAAATTGAATTAAATGGTGAATCTCATTGACCGACAGNCNACGACATACAAAATGTCCCAAGTGGGCGATGAGGGTATTGCGAGTCAAATAGAACTCTCACTGATTTTTTGATCTAGCTAGTTGAGCTGGGCGGATATAGGCACTCGGCCTTATAAGCGTTTAAAACCGCATTGCGGTTTCATCCTGTTATAAGCTGGGCCAAATAACTACGAAAAATACTTCGAGCAANACCAGCCAGATAGCAGAGCCCACCAGTGCAATCTTAACTGGTGGCCCTTTACGACAGACGAGGAAAGGGAAGAAGAAGGTCATCCCAATCATACCCGTGTAACGCACTAAATGACTAACGCCAAATAACTGTTTCTTAATTGATATCCCACGATTACGTGCGTGATTAAGCTTGGTAGCAGTGCGTCCGTAAATTCCAAACACTAATGGCAGATACCATAACAGCGTTGCCTGAATCAGTGCAGTCTCAGAGAAATCATCGAAGGCAATTCCGTAGATATAAACGATTAAGCCAAACGCTATCAGAATCGCTAGATTGTAGATTAAGCCTCCAGCTGAATTTACTTTTGAATTGATTATATGAGTAGGTTTTGTTGTTTGAGCAATATCAACCAACGAATTTGTGGCAATCGCTTCAGTTAGCCCCGTCACCATCTCCACGCGACTGGAGGAGTAACTCCCGACCATNGTTTCGATTGAAGGTTTGATCGCCACCTTCTTAACGTGCCACACATGCTCGCCCAACGTTATCGCACTGCCTTCACCAACGGTTAGATTTACATCAGAATCAAGCAGTACTAAGGTTACGCTNGGCCCNACCTTTGTTTGCCCTAATGAGTTNACGTATTCCCCGGTCGAGAAACCNGTAGCAGCGACATTTACTCCTAGCAGTTCGGTAGGTTCGTTTTCACCAAGCACTTCCGTGAGCGGCTCTTTTGGGATGTTTGACATGTTGGAACTTACTNTTTTCCTGACCTAGCTGTATTCGCTTTTATTCTTCTTCCACCATAGAACATATGCAATGAGGCCTAACCTTAGGAAATAAATTGCGATCAGGGCAAGCAACACCAACCAGACCTCCCACGCTCTTTCCCAGGTGTATACCCACCACACATCTACAGGTACGGTGTAGTCTTTACCTTCGAACTGGACAATTTCGTTTGGTGGTTTAAAAGCGTATGTGATTTC
>PAXU01000066.1 GCA_002714565.1 Rhodopirellula sp. | reverse complement strand
GCGGACGTCTTCGTTTACCGGCACAATGATATCGACCATCTAACCGAGTTGATAACCAGCGTGCAGGCCCGAAGAAAGCTCATTGTTACCGACACATTATTCAGTATGGATGGCGACGTAGCGAATCTTGGTAGTCTCTCGCAAATAGCAGATGACGAGGGCGCCATGTTGATGATTGACGAAGCTCATGCAACAGGCGTGTATGGCAACAGTGCCCGAGGGTTGGCAGAGGAAGCGGATGTCGAATCAGGAGTGCATATCACGGTCAGTACCTTTAGCAAAGCACTCGGTAGTGTAGGTGGTGTCGTCACGGGAACGAGTCAGTTGATTAATTGGTTGCGAAATAAAGCTCGNAGCTACGTGTACTCNACCTCCATGCCAAATGGTGTTTGTGAAATGTCGTTGGCGGGATTGAAGATAGTACAAAGTGACTCGAACAGAAGAACGCACTTGCTTGCATTACGCGACCGTCTTGTATCACGACTGGCGACGAATCGGCTAATTGATGAAAACCATCCTTCTCACATTGTGCCCATTCGCATTGGTGCGAATGACAAGACGCTCTCTTTNTCTCAGCAGCTTTTTAAGGCAGGTTTTCTAGTCGCTGCTATCCGACCTCCAACGGTTCCCGACGGTGAGGCAATGTTACGGATTGGGCTAACTGCAAGCCATTCGGTCGAGCAGATTGATGCCCTTGCTGAGGTGTTGAGCATCNTAAGATGACGAGCCTGATAGCTCTAGCTGACCGTTCGGCTGCGNTGAGCCCCGCGGCGGGCCTTAGTACCCTCAACAGGCGTTTGCACATCACAACTTTTTTTCCGACAATACGAGTTGTACTACGACCATTTTTCAAGCTCCCAATACTGACCAAAACAGGACGTAATCTGTCATGACCTTCTTCAGGAAACTTTCTTTTCTCCTATGTTTCGCCACGCTTACTGTCATTGCCAGTGGCTGTTCAAGAGAAGCCGGTGATATTGGTGCAGCCAATGGTGGAGGCGGTGGCAGTAACGCCGTAGAAACGGAAACAGGTGCTGATACTTTAGAAGTAAAGCCGAATGCCGTTCTTGGTTCAGTAAAAATCACAACTGTTGCCGAGGTCGAACAAGAGCTTAAGGAC
Source organism: Rhodopirellula sp. (assembly GCA_002714565.1). Lineage (GTDB taxonomy): Bacteria > Planctomycetota > Planctomycetia > Pirellulales > Pirellulaceae > UBA11883. Next base: position 18,329 of record PAXU01000066.1, on the reverse strand, counting down.
AACGNCGGCAACATGATTCCGCTCTTTGAAACCGTACCCAACCTGCTAGCGGAATACGTGGGACAAGGATGAGGATAAACTCGCCACGCTCAACAAACAACTGAAAGATTCACACGTAAAACGGTCAAATCTGGGTCAGGAAAAAACCAAAACCACAGAGCAAACCGTTGATGACGGCGGTGATGAAAACGTGCCATTTCAACTCGGCGACCTCGTGCCGATGGCGGATGATGAGTTTCCAGAGCTTGCGGATCTGGATGCTGACGCCGAATGGGTGGACAAGCCCGTTTTGGATGCCATGGATCTGATGCGTCAGCGACAAGAAAACGAAGAAGCGGAAGCAACCATCGAAGAAGCCATGGCACTGGTGAATGATTCACCGGTCAATAACTCCAAGATCAGATCCGCGCTTGGTCGACTTGCATCGCTGGACGGCTCAAACGCCGATTTCAATGCAAGCTGGAGTCGGCATACAGCGGGTGATGTTCGTAGCACAAATCCGTTGATGGCAAGCTCGTCTGCAGAATTCGACGTCTCCGGCCTCATCAATTTTGGATTGCTTGGCTTCGATTGGACCTTTACACCATACGGCAGTGAGGACGGAATCGTTTCATGGCAAACGAGCCACGATGGACTCTTCGACAAGATTGTCCTTCGAGACGATCTAATCTGGTCTGATGGGACGAAAATCACAGCGCACGATGTGGAATTCTCATACAAAGTTATCATGACATCGAAAGTTCCGGTGCCGGCNGTACGAAGTGGTACAGATCAGTTGCTCGGTGTAAAAGCATACGATGATCGAACCGTTGTGTTCTTTCACCCTGACTCGCTTGCAACCAATGTCTGGAATATCCTCTTTCCGATTATTCCAAAACACGTATTTGAGGCCTCCGTCGCGGAAGACCCGACGATGCAGTCGAGTGCTTACCACGTTGAAAAGGATGAAAATCCTGTGACTGGCGGGGCGTACGTCATTACAAAGCGTGTGCGTGGTCAGGAAATCACACTTGAGCGACGTGAAAGCTATCACACCATTGACGGAGCTCAGGTCCGTGCCATCCCATATTTCAAAAACATCCGTTTCACAATTATTGAAGATCCGAATACGGCTTTGTTGTCACTCAAGAAAGGTGATATCGACGAGTACCAGCTCACGCCACCGCAGTGGACAGATCAAACGGGTGACGAGGAATTCTATAGCAAGAACACCAAGGCCTACGATATTGAGTGGGTATATTTTTACTTTGGATGGAATAACCGTTCCCATTTCTTCCGTGATGTTCGTGTTCGTAAAGCAATGGGTTTAGCCTATGACCACAATGAACTGTTAACGCGACATCGAAACAACCTAGACGAAGCAGCACGTGGTATCTTCCACAGTACTAGCCCATGGTCCCCGGCGACGTTGCCTGAATCGTACAAACAGGATCTGGATCTTGCGGAGGAATTGCTCGCCGAAGCTGGTTGGGAAGACACGGATGATGACGGTGTCCTCGATGGCATGGTGTTCATCGATGATGGTTTTGACGGCCAAATCGATAGCGTCCAACGGGTGCCATTCAAGTTCACGATCGTGTCGAGTAATCGTCCCGACCGCGTTGCCATGTGTGAATTGCTTCAGGAAAACCTCGATCAGATCGGTATTGAGTGCAGCGTGAGTCCAATCGAATTCACCACGCTGCAGGATCGATCACGAAATCATCAATTCCATGCTCAGTTTGGTGGTTGGGGAACGGGAACAGATCCCGACACGAGCGAGAATCTATGGGCAACTAAGGCGATTGACAGTGGACGGAATTACGTTTGTTATTCAAGCCCCGAGATTGACCAGCTCTTTATCGATGGCAAATATGAATTGGATCCAGACAAACGTCGTGAAATCTACCGACAGATTCACTTGAAGCTATACGAAGATCAGCCCTACACTTGGCTATACTACCGAAACGCCTATTTTGCCTTCAATAAAGAGCTTCGCGGAGTGAATTTCAGTGCTCGTGGGCCATACAGCTATGGCCCAGGCGAAAGCAGCATTTTCAAATCTCCTGCAATGCAGTAAAACCCATGCTTCCAAAGGGAACACATGTTGTTCCTGAATCCGTTGTAGGGACAATAAATGCTCAACTACCTTGTTCGGCGCATCTTAATCGGCGCATTCACCCTCCTATTGATCACATTCGTGATTTATGGGCTGATTCGCAATATGCCGGGCAATCCGATGGATACGGATCCGGCGATGATGGATCCGAGCAAGATGATCAGCAAGGCGGANGTTGAGCGACTGCTAGCTGTCTACGGTCTGGACAAACCCTGGTACGAAGCATACTTCACCTGGCTCAAAAATGCGTGCACATTCGAATTCGGTACGAGCTTTTCTGTAAAAAAGCCGGTTCTNGCNTTAATTAAGGATGCCATCGGACCAACATTACAGTTGAGNATCACGTCGCTGATCCTTACTTATCTGCTGGCCTTGCCAATGGGCCTTTACTCCACNGTACGNAGTGGCAAGACAGAAGAGCGCGCGATGAGTTTTGTCTTGTACATGCTCTATTCGTTTCCGTCGTTCGTTGCTGCGCTATTCCTGCAGNTGTTATTTGCAATCAAGCTCGGCGACACATGGTTCGAATTACCGCTGATGGGTGCCCATGATCCGGACTATGAGTCCTTCACGGCAACCGAACGAGCGTGGGATTCCTTCAAGCATATGATTCTGCCTGTAACCTGTTTTACCTATGGAAGCCTCGCNTATTATTGTCGATTTATCAAAGCAAATATGGAAGAAGTCATTCGACAGGACTANATTCGTACAGCCAAGGCAAAAGGGCTCGGCCCCATTCGAATTCTCATTCATCACGCATTTAGAAACACATTAATNCCGTTTGTAACACTGCTCGGCCTGACATTACCAGGCCTCTTAAGCGGTGCAATCATCCTTGAACAAATCTTTAACTGGCCGGGAATGGGAACGTTATTCTTCGACTCCATTGGCGCTCGTGACTACACAGTCTTGATGACTATTACCCTAATGTTCTCCGTGCTCACTTTACTTGGTCAACTCATCGCAGACATCCTCTACGCCTTTGTTGATCCGAGGATCCGGTACAACTAGCCCATGTCAGACAAAGAACCAATAAAGATAGAAAATTCGCCTGGCTTCTGGAGTCAGGCATGGTCGCGGTACAAACGGCGCAAGCTGGCAATGGCTGCGTTGTTGTTTATCGTTTTCCTTTCGGGCGTAGCCGTGTTCTCCCCTATGATCGCCGGCACGAAACCAATTATCTGTAAGTACAAGGGCAGCATATACTTTCCTTGCATGGGTTATTACTACAGTGGCTGGGAAAACCCGATCTTCCAAAAGGATAAATTCCGTCGAGTGTACCCTCGAAACTTAAAACAAAAGGACCCTGATAGTTGGGCAATCTGGCCATTGGTCTATCAAGATCCGTACCGCCCGGTTCGTGCAAATGAATGGGGACTTGGCGAAGACGGAAACCCCTACGATGCTCAAGGATCGCCGAGTTCGCTAAACCTTTTCGGAACCTATAAGACCGGCTTTGACATTTTTGCGAGCATGGTACATGGCACGCGAATCGCATTGCTCGTTGGATTCGTCTCAACGGGACTGTCTGCGCTTATTGGTATCTGTATCGGCGCCATTGCCGGATACCTTGGAGGATGGGTCGACATCACCCTGAGCCGGTTTATCGAAGTGGTAATGTGCGTTCCGAGTCTGGTGTTAATCCTTGCGTTGCTTGCTGTTGTTGAGAGCCCCAATATNTTTCACGTGATGGCNGTACTCGGACTGACCGGATGGACGGGCATGGCACGCCTTACCCGTGCTGAATTCCTAAAGCTGCGGGAGTCTGAATTCGTCGCAGCCGCACGGTGTCTTGGGGCCCGCCCGACCCGGATCATGTTCCGGCATATCCTGCCCAACAGCCTGGCACCGGTACTCGTACCCATCGCGTTTGGTATCGCTGCCGCTATTCTGGTCGAGGCGGCGTTGAGCCTGCTGGGATTCGGCATTTCACCACCCAATCCTAGCTGGGGAACCGTTCTCAACTCAGGACGCGAAAAACTACAGTCCGGATACTGGTGGCAATTGTTGTTCCCGGGAATTGCCATCTTCCTCACCGTACTGGCGTATAACCTGATTGGCGAAGGTCTTCAGGAATCCACTGACCCACGACTCGCTGACCCGAGAGATTAATCATGTCCGCCGTCATCGATGTACAAAACCTGCAGACCTACTTTCACACCGATCGCGGTGTGGTTAAGGCCGTAGATGATATCTCGTTCCAGATTGAGCCNGGGCATACGCTTGGCGTGGTCGGCGAATCCGGTTCGGGAAAATCCGTAACCTCACTAACAATCATGCGGCTGCTCGCCGCATCCGCACAAGTAGAAAACGGTTCCATTTCGTTCCTCGGCCAAGATTTAGTAAGTCTCCCAGAAACGGATATGCGGAAAATCCGCGGCGGTGAGATCAGTATGATCTTTCAGGAACCAATGTCTTCTCTTAATCCCGTTCATAAGGTCGGGAAGCAGGTGATGGAAGCGATCATTCAGCACCAAAAGGTATCGAAAAAGGAAGCACGCGAGAAAACCATTGAGCTGTTTAACGAGGTAGGCATTCCGGAACCGGAATCTCGCGTTGAATATTACCCGCATCAAATGTCCGGNGGACAAAAGCAACGGGTGATGATCGCAATGGCCCTTTCATGCAATCCAAGCCTGCTGATCGCTGACGAACCGACAACCGCACTGGACGTTACGATACAAAAGCAGATTCTCGACTTAATCCGCGAGCTGCGAGACGAGCGGCAAATGGCGGTGCTGTTTATTACCCATGATCTCGGTGTTATCGCGGAAATTGCAGATGACGTCATCGTTATGTATCACGGTAAAGTTGTCGAACAAGGTGATGTACTTTCGGTCTATGAAAACCCGACTCACCCTTATACCAAAGGACTGCTGGCTTGCCGTCCACGGCTCGACACGCCTTACAAGCGACTGCCAACCGTTTCCGACTTTATGGATACAACTGAAGGTGATGACGGCGAGGTCGAAATCACTTCGAAAGAGATGACAGCNGACAGGCAAAATCACTTCGAAACATACGGTCGCGGAAGACTCCTGCACCCAAAAAGTGTACTCGAACAACTTGGGTTTGATGATGAAATATCAGGCTATGGCCGTGAAGCAACCTGTATTGCCGAAGGAACAGAACCACTTGTTCGATTTAGCGGCCTGAAAGTGCACTTTCCTGTAAAACGTGGCTTGCTGATGAAGACAGTCGGGCATGTTAAAGCCGTCGATGGCATCACGTTAGATGTTTATCGTGGCCAAACGCTTGGTCTGGTGGGTGAGTCAGGCTGTGGAAAGACCACGACAGGCCGCGCCCTACTACGGNTGGTCCGGTCAACCGGTGGCTCCATGCACTTTGATGGGTACTCCTTAGCCGNTATTTCGCGTAAGGAAATGCAGCCGCTGCGCAATCGAATGCAAATAATCTTCCANGATCCGTATGGGTCGATGAATCCACGGATGACGATCCAAACGTCACTGATCGAGCCCATGATGTTGCACGGTATCGGCGAAGANAAATCTGATCATATCCAACGTGCGGCAGCACTACTTGAAGAAGTNGGTATGCTGCCTGAACATCTTGGCCGCTATCCGCATGAGTTCTCTGGAGGACAGCGACAGAGAATTTGTATCGCAAGAGCGTTAGCCGTTGAGCCGGAATTCATCGTTTGCGATGAATCTGTATCGGCACTTGATGTTTCCGTGCAGGCTCAGGTACTCAATCTTCTGAATGACCTGCAGGAGTCACGCGGTCTGACCTATATTTTCATCAGCCACGACCTGTCCGTCGTAAAATTCATGGCNGACATGATGGCAGTTATGAAAGACGGAAAAATCGTTGAATTCGGTCCGTCCGAAGCAATCTATCGTGATCCTCAAGAAGAATATACGCGTCGATTGATCGATGCCACTCCNTGCGATGATCTGGAAAATATCCGTCGCCTCNTCGCACATCGCCGTACACTACGTGGCNAGTAGTCTCGTCGGGGNCTCTCTGCTAAGCCCGATCCATTGGAAATGCAATGACATCATGGATTGATTCCGTACCGGCAGCAATCATCATCAGGCGGTCAATACCTAGTGCCACTCCACTGCAATCCGGAAGGCCGGAGTCCATGGCATCTAACAATCGACTTTCCTCTGGTAGCCGATCATTTCCATCTGCCAGTCGCTGTTTGTTGGTGTCACGATTTCTATCACGTAATTCCTGAGCATCGAGTAGTTCGTGATAGCCGTTCGCTAATTCCAATCCATTGATAAACAGCTCAAAGCGTTCGGCTGTTTCTCCGTTTGAGGCTGCCAGCGCAGCCTGAGAGGCTGGATAGTCATACACAACCATTGCGCGGGACTGCAGTTTCGGCTGAATCGCATCCGCTAACAAGAAATCCAGCTTGCTGTCCCGATCAAGTGTTTCCCACGCATCTGGAACATGTAATCCAAGCTCACTAGCACACCGAGTGAATAGTGATTCCGAGTCGTTAATCGGATCCAGATCAATAGACTGCTTGAAGAGATCCTGATACGTGACTTGCTCTGGTCGTGAGATTCCGAGGATGNCTTCTGCAAGTGATGATAGAAACTCTCTGGCGGCCTCATAGGACTGACCAACCTTGTACCACTCAAGAATCGTGAATTCAGTATTATGCAGCTTGCCGTTTTCGCCCGACCGTACCGCACGCGTGATTTGATAGATGGCGTCCATGCCGGAAGCGACAAGACGCTTCATTGCAAATTCGGGAGACGTTTGCAGCCATAAATCTTCGCCATCAATGCTTACCAGCACAGGGTGTAAATGACGATCCACCACCGTGTCATGAGAAAGCAGTGGCGTTTCAACCTCTACGAAACCAGCCTCTGCAAAGTGCGAGCGTAATTGAGCGAGTTTCTCACTTCGCAGCTCGAGGTTTTTGACAGATGCAGTTGGTCGAAACGACATAGCTATTTAACGCTGACGCGTTCAATATAATCGCCACTTCGAGTGTCAATTCGGATGACGTTACCCATCTCGATAAACGCCGGACAAATAAACTCAGCACCGGTTTCAACTTTTACTGGTTTTGTAACGTTGGTCGCCGTGTCACCTTTAGCACCTGGTTCGCAATATTCCACGAGCAGCTCAACATGATTCGGTGGCGTCAATGTAATCGGATTGCCGTTGTACAACACCATGGAACAGGTTGTNCCATCCTTCAGGTATTTCCAGTTGTCGTCCACTTGTTCGCTGCTTAATTCATACTGCTCGTATGTCTTGTTTTCCATAAACACAAACGTGTCNCCCTGGCGGTATAAATACTGTACGCCAACTTCTTCTACATCAGCGGCTTCAAGCGAGTCACCACCTTTGTAAGTGCGGTCAAGCACCGTACCGCGTACGAGATTACGCAGTTTACATTTGTAGAAGGCATTTCCTTTACCTGGTTTTACGAAGTTCATTTCGATCATCAGGTACGGGTCACCATCAATCTGTACTTTAAGTCCTTTGCGGAACTCGTTCGTCTTGTAAACTGCCACGGTTTTGCCTGCTAATTAATGGGTATAAAAGGTGTAGAAGAATGCGAATACACTGAACAATCGGTTAAACGCTTGCNNTAAATACAGCCTTTTCTGCTGCGTTGCTCATCTTCTCAAAATGTACCAACAAGGCATAATCCTAGAAACCCGTGATTCTTCCTATTCACCCAGCAACTGTATAGACCACCGCTCGATGCACCACACCGAATCCTCCAACACGCAAAATGCGGAGTTACCATGGCAGCAACACATGCGCCGTGCGATTCGCTCTGCTGAACAGCTGGAGTCGTATCTCGGATTAGATGCAGGGACGTTTGGCCCCAGTGGTAACACTACCGAGCTTTTTCCATTATTCGTACCGTTGCCATTTGCAGACAGAATCGAAGCGGGCAACTTGACTGACCCGCTGTTACTACAAGTCTTACCCGTGGAAGCAGAATCCTCATCACCGGATAGCTATCAAACAGATCCGGTTTCGGATCTTAAGCACCGCATCGCACCGGGCGTAATTCACAAGTATCGGGGCCGTGCGCTGCTGATTACCACCGGAACATGTGCTGTGCATTGCCGCTACTGTTTCCGTCGCGAATATCCGTACGGCGAGGAACCACGGAGCATGGATACGTGGAAATCGGCCATGGAAGCAATCCGTGATGATGACTCTCTTTCAGAGGTGATCTTAAGCGGTGGAGATCCTCTCACACTTAGTGACTCACGCCTTGCTGTACTCATAGAGTTGATTGAAGCAATTCCTCATGTGGACAGGCTACGCATTCACACTCGGTTGCCAATTATGATTCCATCGAGAGTCACTGCCGAATTCTGCAAACTCATCAAGGACAGCAGGCTTTCGTCAGTGATTGTGATTCACATGAATCATGTACGCGAATGGGATGCCGATGTTGAAGCTGCCATAAGTTGCATCAAGGCCACGGGGGCACCCGTACTAAATCAGGCAGTCTTACTTAGAGGTATCAACGATACCGCTAATGCACAGGTTGAGTTATGTGAGTCGCTCATAAATCGCGGAGTGTTGCCGTACTACCTAAACCAGTTGGATCGCGTTCGCGGCGCCGCCCATTTCGAGGTACCCATTGCCGAAGGCAAGCAAATCATGACTGAGCTACGGACACGATTACCAGGGTATGCAGTACCGAGATACGTGCAGGACCTCGGTGAAGACAGCAAGACGCTAATTGTATAGCTAGCGAAAGAGAATAGCCGCAACTGTTACTCGCTTACCGGATACACGCGGACTTCGCTGCGCAGAATCACCGAGTCATTAAGGCTCTGACCAGGTTCAACTCGACCACGATTGCTTTGAAAGATATGCTCTCGGATTGAAGGGCTCACAATAAACTGCACGTGACCATCTTCAAAGAGTACGTTTTGACCCCGACCGCCGTGATTGTTACTGCTTAGATCCGGGCCAACAGGATGTGGCTGATCCGCAGCAATCGCAAAGAACGGGCGGCCAAGGTTTCGAATTCGATGGTATTTTCCATCAATGACGTAACCAACGTTAAATCCGTAACTGCCTCCCATGCGCATCTGCAATTGTTTTAGTTCTTCGCCGGTAGCCTCCATGACCTCTTTACTGTTTGGCACACCACCGCTGCGCCATTCCTCAGGCACAACTTCGGATGGGCAGAATACTAGTCCCGGGCGGTCAAGAAATCCTAATTCCAATAACACCGGTGGGAAGTAACCTGCTACGCCAAGATTTGCGTTATCCGGTACCGCGGGATAGTAACCGTTATGAACCATGGAGTAGCCTAGAAGCCCTTGGCCAATCTCCTGCAGATTGAATTGACATTCTCTTAATTCAGCCTGATAACGACTATTCGCAACACCGGGAACGATCAATAAGGCAACACCGACAAGCAATGTTGACGTAACAATCAAGTCCCACCGAGACCAGTTCTTTTTGCGTCGAACCGGTTGTGACACGACACTTGCCGGGCGAGGTGCCTGATTGTCTACATAGTCAAACACATAGCTAAGCGTATCAACTGAAAGTTGAGCCGGCGGTTCACAATGTCGATAGGATTCCAGCGTTCGAAGCTGTTGCTCAAGCCGATCCAGTTTTTCTTTTAGTGATGGATCCGCATCGATCTGTTGCTGTACTGCCTGGTGCTCATCCTCGTCTAATGCGCCAAGCAGAAATCCAATCAGGTCCAATGTCATTGTATTTACTCTGTTATTTGTCGTGCTTTATCGGGACTCACTAGAATTCTGTTTCATCGTGTGAAGCGATCCATGCTTCATTGAGCTTCAGAATCGCAGCGTGAAGGCGGCTCTTTACCGTACCGACAGGGATATCCAGGATATCTGCGGCTTCTCGGTACTTCATGCCTTCGTAATAAACCAGATTCACAACGCTGCGCATCTGGTCTGAAAGTTGGCTGATGGCGTTTTGAACCCACTGTCCACGTTCCAGTTGGCTAACGTGATCCAGTGGACCAGTGTCCTTACTGACCATCAGATCGATCAATGCCCCTACATCCACCGAATCATCATTTTGATTCGTGCGGTTAAGACTCACCATTCGGTGACGCTTATTCCTGCGTTGTGCATCGATTGCCTGATTTGTTGCAACGGTGTACAGCCAGGGCTTAAATCGTCGCGATGTGTCAAACTTGTCACATTTCAGATGCACTTGCAAAAAAGTTGACTGAAACACATCTTCTGCCATTTCTGCATTACCGAGATATCGGCGAAGGTAAGCATACAGTTCGCGTTCATATCGCCGAACGAGGCGCGCAAACAGCTCACGGTCACCGGAATCCCGGTAATTGTGGAGAAGTTGCTCGTCCGTCAACTCCTCAGCAAATGAGTTAGTCGCAGGTATTTCATGCATGATCTACTTATTATACGTAGCCGTTTTTCAATCAGTTCATACATTTTTAGAGCGATTCCCAGACAGGGAAATGCCCGCGTCCAATATCTTCGTCGCCTCACGGCTCCTCGATATATGGTGCGGTTGGGAACTACTTGCCGCGGCTACTTGGATACTTACGATAGACGGACAGCGTACCGTTGATCGGCCTACACCTGTCAGCTTATTTCCACTGCTCTTCAACCTCATGCATGATCATCGCCTCGAGTTCCGGCGCCCACAAACCAGGCATGCCATAGTAGGCATTTGACCCACCGCCTTCATAACCACCCTCTCGCAGCACGCGACGAGATGGGATATAGGCCATCACATCATTGCTATAGCCTGCAACCCAAACCATCTGCGCGCGATCCTCTGGCGTGCCTGCTGCCAAACTTTTGATAGATATCGCGTAATCCACTACAACTTCACCGCCCAGAAATACAAATCGGACATCCTTACCAATTCGCCAGGAGCCTATCGGGTACGGATAGGTCGTATCCAATTCCTTCTTATCACCAAGTCGATCTAGAATATACTTTGCTCTTGCCTTCTCGTACTTCTGATCCGAATCGAGCCTCCCTTTAAGTTCGTCCACTGTCGGCAGTTGCTGAAGTGGCAGATCAACTTCGGTATATTCCGTCCGTAGCGTACTCTCGACAGCATGCATTGTGCCGTTGATAACTTCGCCTACGGCTGTCCCCAGGCGGTGTCCATAGCTCTTAGCCAATTCCACTGTGCGTCGTGGCAGTGGATTCTGATCTGCTCCACAGCCCGCCCAAAACATCGCGTTAACTCCGGGGAATTGTTCTTCGACTGAAATCTGGGCAAAACCCGGATAGTCTCCCGACCATTGATAGAAACTGAGTACGGTGGCGTGGCAGGCATAGCCAAACACGATTGTCTTGAGACTCTTATCGGCACGCCGAACAGCCAATACCGGTACATCATGATCGTACGGTCCGTTCAGTTTGCCGGCGATACGAACTTCCGGCACCTGGGATTCTGAGTTGTTTCGGCGGTTCACTGCAACGGCACACAAACCCGATCCCCAGTTAAGGGATGCCGGCTCCACATCCTCGATCGCCTGGGACACACCGGAAACGACCTTTTTAATCAACGCCTTCTCGTAGAGGTCGAGTTGCTCCTGCTCCGCTTTAGGTATCTGTAGGTAATGAAGCGGCCCCAGATTCATGCCAACCGCCGGACCAGTGTGTGTATGGGAACAATTGATTGCAATTTGACTTCTTTCAAGGCCATGCTGTTCCTTCAATGCTTCACAAATAGCTGCCGTTGTATCCGCATGGATGCCAACCAAATCCAGTGTGATCAGTACTCCGGTGTTACCATTGGCATCAGTAATCGCCAACGACTTTGCCCAAAGGTCTGTGAGCTTTCCTTCAGCTACGTGGTCTCTGCCCCCGTAACCGGACATCCAGATCTGTTTCTCCGGTATGATGTTCACACGTGAGGTACCTGCTTTCCAATTCTGGGCCATCGCTGCAGGTGAAATGATGAGAATCGTAAGCAAGCAAATAACGATGTAAGTTCGTTTCATGACTAGTCCAGCGTGTTAGCTCGAAGTTCCTTGAGTGAATAAAACGTGCCTCGCCAGTAGATGCCGCGTTGCCACAAGGTCAACACGGTTGCACGCGTGGTTGCCCAGATCAACAGCACTATCGTCAATGGATAAAGCACCGTGTAGAACGGATTCACTGCATTATCACTTGCTGCAACCATCATTGCTATGAGAATCACCACATTAACAGAAGCATAAATCCAGCATGCCGGCGATGCCAACACAAACGGCGCAACGAGCGGCCATAAGAAGAACGCAGCAAGCATCGTCATTCCCAGTGGCACAAGCCAAACATGATAATTGAGGCCAGCCAGCGAATTCTTCTCCAGTCCGACAATCATATCGCGCAATTTGGTGTACCAGGGAACACTCACGCAATCTGCAGCATTCACCAGACACTGCCGGTATCCGTGCTTCTTTATTAGCCACCCAAATCGAACATCATCATCCGGTCGCATCTTGATAGGCTCATGCATTCCTATGTCACGGTAGACAGCCGTCTTAACCAGGTTAAATGCGCCGATACCAACGTGTGCTTTACTGCGTGGATCACGCGCCTTCCAGGGCTTAAAGAGTATGGAAAAGAATTGGAAGAACATGATTCCCATGCACTGAAGTAACGCGGTCGGCATATCGATGTGCGGTAATCCCGCTACATGATCCCAATCTTCCCGTTTTGCAAAAGCCATCGCCCTGCGGAGAGCATCTGCCTTCATAGATACGTCCGCGTCCGTCATCAGGATGTACTCGCCTGATGCCTGCTGAGAGGCCAATTGTAAAACGTAGTTTTTCCCCAACCAGCCGTCTGGTAACGAGTCATTATGGATGATTTGTAATCGATCAGATTCACATCCAACCCGATCCATGATTTCGCCCGTGGTATCTGTTGATCGGTCATTAACAGCAATAATCTCCAGATCCGGATAGTCTATTGCAATCAAACTGCGGAGTGCCCGCTCGAGTTCTGCTTCTTCATTTCTTGCGCCAAACACGATGGTCAAAGACGGTAATTCGCCGTCAGTTAACGGCTCCTCATCAATCAGCTTTGGCACACTGGCAAAACCAAAATAAATCCAGCTCATCAACAGTGTGACAAGAACAAGATGTGTAATCGCGAGCGTGAACATATGACGTTGAATCAGGAGGCAGAAGTTCGAAGGCTTTCACCCTTGGTGTTACTTCTGGTAACACTAGTTCCATACTACCAGCTCAGCCGCTGACGCTGATTTGTGTGGCGAGTAAAATCGCGACCACATCTCAGGAATCGGCATTAGGTCTCGATCCATCATCGAAATCATGCTGCTGATAACCTGGCGATGGTACGGAGCCTGTCGGCATTGAATCAGCCGGTCACCAAGATGACTCCATTCAAACTTCGCATGTAGTGTGTGCCGCGTAAAACAACGAGCCGCTTCGAGCTGGCCACTTTCGCGTTCATAGTCAATCTCTACCTGCCGTTTATCGAATCGGACTCGGTCATGCGCGTAAACCCCGGCATAGCACTCCGCAGGCAGAAACGCGAGTAGATAGTCCGTCGACTGCTCGCATTGTCGGCGGAGTGACCGGAGCTTGTGGCTCGGGCCATCTAATTCCACTGAAAAACGTGCCCGCTCATTTACAGCCGCGTGATCCTCACAAATCTGTTCAAACACAACCAGAGCCTTGCCTCCGGACTCCGTTGCAATCCCTCGAGCAAGTGCTGTCCATACTCGCGTCACGATCCCAGAAACCAACGCGGATTCCGCGGCGTTAAACTTATCCACAACGGCATCCGCTCGGGTGCAATTAAGCCAGAATTGGATCCGTCGACGACTACTAATGTAATAACGTCGCGTTTGTTCCAGGGAGATGTGCTTCATGGTGTCTAGTATTTCGTCACCATGCATTGCTAACCAACCAGCTAGATCAAATAAGCTACGGGTTTCAAATGTGGATTGAGTTTTCTGCATACCTGATTTCAGAAAAGTCCGCGAGCGGTTCAAGCGTCTATTGGCATTCTTCGCGTGAAGTTAGAAAAAGGCAAGCTTTCGTCGCCCGATGCTACGGCGACCGTACCATATGTCGAGAAACCGTTAGGCGACGAAGATATTGGATGCAGGAGTCGCCGTCGACATCTATCGCTTCTGCCACACTTCGAAACTGAATTCATGGTCGTTGCGATCATCGGCTGGATGCTCTTCGCTGGACTCCAGTCGCCAGGCATCCCAGTCTACCGCCGGAAACTCTGTATCTCCTTCAACGTGGGCATGCACGCGTGTGACATAGAGTGTATCCGCGAAACCCAGAGCGGCCTGATAGATTTGGCCACCGCCGATAACAAACACTTCACTATCAACTTCGCCGAGGGCTTCAAGCTCTGTCAGATCGTTGACAGTAATGGCTCCCTCAATCTGATAATCCGATTGGCGTGTGACAATCACCGTTGTGCGGCCGGGTAAAAGCCTGTTAATCGATTCATACGTCTTGCGACCCATGACGATATGATGACCCATCGTGATTTTCTTAAACTTCTGCAAGTCTGCTGAGAGGTGCCACGGTAGATCATCGTCTCTACCAATCACACCGTTTTCCGACATTGCAACAATGATAGAAATCGCCACGTTACTGTCTCAGCAAAAAAATCACGTTGGATCATACCGCTACGGGCGCGGATATGTGTGGATGTGGATCATAATCCACCAGTGAAAAATCTTCGAATTTAAAGTCGAAAATCGATGTCACATCCGGATTGATATTCATATGAGGAAGCGGCCTCGTTTCCCGGCTCAACTGAAGTTGCGTCTGTTCCAGATGATTACTGTAAAGGTGTGCATCTCCTAGCGTATGCACAAATTCACCGGGTTCTAGACCTGTAACCTGTGCAATCATCATGGTCAGCAACGCGTAGGATGCAATGTTGAACGGCACACCGAGAAATACATCCGCGCTGCGCTGATACAACTGGCAGGACAATCGACCATTGGCAACATAAAACTGAAACAACAAGTGGCAAGGTGGAAGTGCCATTTGTGGAATCTCGCCTACGTTCCAGGCGCTAACGATCATCCTGCGTGAGTCTGGGTTCGTCTGGATTTGCTCTACAACCTGTGAAATCTGATCAATCACATCGCCATCAGGCGTGGCCCAACTACGCCACTGGTGGCCATAGACCGGCCCAAGATCTCCGTTTTCGTCAGCCCACTCATCCCAAATGCGCACATTGTTCTCTTTCAGGTAGCCGATGTTCGTGTCGCCGGCGAGAAACCAGAGCAATTCATGGATAATTGATCGAAGGTGAAGCTTCTTGGTCGTGAGCAGAGGAAACGTCTCATCAAGCGAGAACCGCATCTGGTGACCAAACACGCTGAGCGTGCCGGTGCCGGTACGATCTTCTTTCTCGGCACCTTCATCGAGAATGCGTTGTAGTAAGTCCAGATACTGTTGCATGGATCATTCCTTTGACCGGTGGTTACTCATCATTTTCCACCATTCGTACGGCCCATGTCCAGTGCCTGTCACTGGTCGCTTCCACCGTCATTGGATCACACCCTAGTTCTGCGACGAGTGCCTGGATCTCTTCCAGTGAAAGTGCTGCCCGCAATGAATCTTCAAACATTTGTTGCTGGTGTTCGTTTTCGCCACCAGCGTGCAAGTAGACCAGGCGTCTCACCTGGTCATCGTTTTCTGGTCGCATGAGGTCACGGAAAAAGATCAAGCCACCACTGCTACAAACTCGTACCGCTTCCTCGAGACAGTCCATGGGATTTGGAATGTGGTGAATAATACTGTTGGACATTACCACATCGAAAATCTCGCTGTCATACGGCAGCTCTTTAGCATCCATGTGCTGCAAGTAGACTCGCTGAATCACACTGTTCACTTCGATGTTGTAGCGAGCCAGCTCGAGCATGTTAATAGACAAGTCCACGGCGGAAATACGGCAATCTTCTGTGTGCTTGCACAGCTCAATTGGAATCTGAGCAGTGCCGGTGCCGACATCCAACACTTCACCTTCAATAGGGCCTGTAGCCAGCAGATCCTGTACGAAGATCTCATTGACCAATGAATGATCCATGCTGTCATAATCCTGAGCCTCTTCGACGGTATCCATCACTTCAGGCTCAAGTACGCGCTCGAGTGCCATCCAGTTACTCCTTCGTATCCTCTAGAAGTTTGCTATGAATCCTTTCACTGGATTCACCAGCCAACACCAATGTCGGCGACAGCGCATGTGACAGCAGCTGTTACAAGCATAAAGATATCGTATCTACACTTTCGGCCCAAGACTAAGGGCGCAAGCATCGCGATTGGGATAGCTACTAGATGTACTACTGGGTTAGCTACTGGCTTTGAGTTCTGCCAGATGTTGTGCAGTGCCAACCAAACGATCCCAGTTTGCGTCCAGATACTCTGGCGGGCCGCCGATTTGGGCGACCGTCTGGGCAACCAGTTCTGTTGGAACCATTTCAATCGCATCCCAAGGGCAGACAAGCAATTCGTATGGATTCGTCTTCTTTTGCGGAATGTGAACACAAACTTCACATCCAACGCATCGTTCCAGATCGATTTCACACCAACTCTGGTTCCCTTTTACACCGTTACCGATATTATTCAGCTCGATGCAGTCGACCGGGCATACCTCAAGACACGACTCGCAACCTGTGCAGTTGTCTGCATTGATTACGGCCAGTTCTTTGGGCAGTTTTTTACGCGGGGCTGCTTTTGCCATCCACGCGTTCCTCTCATTAAGAAGTTACATCAACTGATTGCTGATTCAACAATTATAAATTGATATCGGCAGCCGGCCAACAGGAGTAAAATATTACTGCAGCTGACTTTCGATTTCCAGCAGATGTTTGATACTTTCGCTGGCAAGGGTCTCAATGCCCGGATCATAGTCAAATACCTCGACACTCACCCAACTATCATACCCGGTATCTTTCAACGCCTGCATAATTGGCAGGAAGTCCACATCACCCATTCCCGGGCCTCTAAGGTTTGCATCATTCGCATGGAAATGAGCTGTTATGTCAGCATGTTTACGAATAATGCCATCAATTGGCTCACCCATCGAGCTCATTGCTTTCACATCTAGGTGCAGCAGGCAATTCTCGCTATCGACCCGTGAGACAAGATCCGCACCTTGATCTGCAGTGTTAAGAAAGTCACCTTCGGCCGGAGATAGTGGTTCCACAGCAATAGTAACGTTACATTCCTTGAGGACATCATCGGCCCGCTTAATTACGTCAGCAGCATAATCGAGCCCCTGATCATGACTGATGCCCGGCAGTAAATTTCGCTGCTGTGGCGACCCAAGCACCATCACGTATCCACCCAGATCACGACACAGTCTGGCCAATTCGCAAAAGTAGTCCGCTGTGCGCTGGCGTATATCTTCATCCGGCGATGTCAGGTAATAGCCTTCTGTTTTTGCCAGTAACCAGTGCAGTCCAATGATTTCCAGTTCGTGTTGATCTGCAAGTGCCCGTATCCCGGATCGTTCTTCGGCGGAGATTTCGTACGCATTGTCATTAATCGTAAATGGTGCGAATTCCAGCGCGTCGTAGCCTAGCGATTTTGCATAGGCAAACGCTTTTTCAAATGGCCAGTCCTGAAAAGTCTCATTACAAATTGCGTATTTCATTCACTCATTCCAGGTAAGGTTGGTTGATTCGATAGTTGCTTTTGTTTTACGCGCCGCCCCTGTGCGGTGTCCGGGCTACTGATCAGAGGCTCGGGTGAACCATCCAGGGGATCGCCGGCAGTAATTGACTCTAGTCGCTGCGTGATGGCCTCAACGTATTCGGTGGATAATTCAAAGCCAATGTAATTTCGATGGAGCTTTTTCGCGACAGCCAACGTCGTCCCGCTACCACCGAACGGGTCTAATACCGTCTCGCCCTCGTTACTCGATGATCTGATAATCCGTCCGAGCAACTGTTCGGGCATTTGGCAGCCGTGAAATCCCTGACGTTCCTTAAAGGTGCCGGCAACGCGCGGAAAATACCAGGTATCATCATCCGGCTGGAATCCTTCCGGCAGATCTTGCGGTCTTAGAATCCACGTGTCGTCCGGCAAACGGCCTTTGGGATTCGCTCGCTTGTCGCCGTAAACTAATTGACGAGCAGAGGGCACGCGAATGGCATCAGAATTAAACGTGAACTGTTTAGGGTCTTTCACCATCTGGAACAGGTGGGCATGCGATCGGCTGAACTTGTTCGTGCAGTTCACCCCAAAGGTGTAGTACCAGATCACCCAACTGCGGCAATGGAGTCCGTGATGTTGCTGCATTGC
>PAXU01000065.1 GCA_002714565.1 Rhodopirellula sp. | reverse complement strand
GTCGATTCAAAAAGGTGCGGCGGTATAGCTAGTGTATTAATTTTCATTTTAGCTGATGTAAGTGCCACGCGGTTACATAGATCGTTTTTGCGCGTCTTCCGAAGATGCCATGCATCGCAACCTCACCATATTTCAAGGAGCCATTAGGTAACGGGGAATTGGATGAGGGCATTGTTTGCAGAGTTCCCGTACCCTCCGCCCTCTCGCGAAAAGCTACCGCCTGGGATCCATATCAAGCGGCGGATGAGGTGCATGTGGATAGGCAACCGGTTTGTAATCGATTTCCAACTCGGGAGTCATAAACTTCTTACCATCTTGTGCTCGCGAATTGATAGCACGGTCAAGAATCCCGGCGATTAAATAACATCGCTCAACCGGATACATCGGTTTACCGGTATGCATCATTCTCTCGATACCCTTGGTCAGATAAGCAAAATGTGGATGCCTCGGTTCAATGCGTTCTTCAAACTCGGTCGCCAACGGTTTCTCGACTCCCGATAAACGAACAGCCGTTCCCATTCGATTAACCGTACGCGGCAGCATCACCAAACTACCCTGGAAACCGTCAATGTATTGAAATAAAAACAGCGAAGCCTCTGGATCTTCTCGCATGTCTTTATCCGTAACCTTGGACAGATTCGCCACGCATGCCTCCAACACTTCTTTATCAATGCGTCCGGCATCAATCTGATCCCACATCGCCTCACCGTCGAAATACTGTACACTCTTAACGCCCTGCTCCGCTCCTTTACGCCGCTCGACAATCGTCTGGTAACAATCGAGTGCATGACTGGCGTAGATATCCAGTTTGTCGTAGCCCACTGCTACTGCAGATTCAATTCTCGTGCCCAGCGGAACTTCCAACTCAGGTTTTCGATAACTAACCGGAAGTGACGATCCCGACATAAATGGGATCTTTAGCTCCTTCGCCTTTTCATACATCCACTTTGCATCTACCCACTCTGGACCAAGATGTTTGTCATTAAACACCGGCACAACTTTGTCATACTTTTCGAACGTCTTGGTTATGCTCTCGAAGAAGCGACGACGTGGATACAAATGCTGACCAATATCGTTAAACGGGTAATTCCCATGCTCCGCAATGCTGATAACTCCATCGACAGGAATACCGTCGGTTCCGGCGGTCACCGCGCCTTCGATCGTGTCAAACATGGGTACGCCATACTTTTTGCAGAGTGGTTTTGACATATCGTCATCTCCCTGCTGTTCCACATACATGCCGGCGATTTCCAACGCAGGTCCCGGGCCACCATTCTGTTTCCACCCTTCCAGGACTTTTCCAAGAATTACGTCTGCATGTGACCCATATCGATAAACGGTTGCAATTGCTGCGATGCGTTTCGGTTTCAACGGGCGGCGGGCAAAGGATGGACTCGCTGCAAGTGTCATGCCGACACCGGATACAGCAATCATCTCTCGTCGCGAAATTTGGGTTGCGTGTTGTTCGAACATCATCACTCCCGTTTAGATAAGTCCTGCCAATTCCATTTCCACCCGCAATCGCCTGACATCTTCAGCTGCCATTGGCTGACTCGGCTGCCGTGGCCTCATTCCTTCAAAGCCCATTAAGCTGAGGCACGTTTTAATGCCCGTGGCCAGNTACGGAAGCATTATTTCATCAATCTTTCTAATCTGTTCCTGCACTGCTTCCCCTGCGGCGTAGTTGCCAGCCATGCCATGATCGAGCAATTGCTTCAATGCATCCGGCCAAATATTGGAGAATGCCGTTGTCGTTCCATTGCATCCAATTAAGGTCCCCGAAAGAATCATACTGCCGTTGCAGATCCAAAAACGTTTGTCTTGCGGGACAAATCGACGGACCCTTGCTTCAAATCTCATATCGTGATCTGTCACATATCCGTAAACACCATCCATCGAAGCAATTTCGCCAAGTAACTCCGGTGGTCCGGCTGGTTTTGCTGCAATGCCAAAGCTCGCTGGGTTACTTTGATGCATCAATAACACTGGTACTGGGCATCGCGGTAGTACCTGTTGGAAATACGGCAGCACTTCTGACTCGATTCTCGGAAAACGCAAACGAACCATTTCTGCTCCGGCNTCGGCATGACGCTCGGCCTGCCGAAGTGTCTCAACTACCGATGGTGCATCGATACCACCCNCCGTGATGCGGTCACCGTCCAGTGCTTCCGTTACACAACGCAGCAGATCAACCCGCTCTGGCTCACTCAGCATGAACTCCTCACCGGATTGCGATCCGACAATAAAGACGCTGTTGGCCGTTTTGCACCAGCGTTCAGCATTTCGTTGTGCAGCATCGAAGTCGACTTGGTCTGTCTCGCCGAAAGGCGTGACCATCGGCACTGCAACGATAGGGTCATTGTCTGGAATAGTCATCAGAAGGGTGTTGCCTTTCAAACGGCGGAAATAACAAAAACGGATGATTGAACATAAAGGACGATGGTCAGATCTNCAGCTGTTTCTAAACGAACGCTCATCGTCGTCCAATACTTTCGTTTTACGAGGCTACTATGTTCAAATCAATCAGGCGCCACTAATTCATGNCTNNAAACCATGTACTACAATATAAACCTAACACCACCTGCTANGACTNATTGGACAACCACTGCTATGACTCATCGAATTGCGTTGTTGATTTGCGGCGTGCTCTACACAACCTGTGCCTTTGGTGAGACTCGTACCGCGACACCTGTCTCAGACATAACAGTCCAACCCGGCTTCAAGGTCGAATTACTGAGATCCGCACAAGATGGCGAAAGCTCCTGGATCAGCATGTCTTTTGATAACAAAGGTAATATCATCCTTGGTCTGGATGATGTTGGCGTCGGGCATTTGGACATTTCCACCGAAGGAGATGAGATTCCATTCAAGAGAATCAACAACTCCTTCAAACATTGTCGGGGCGTGCTATATGCACACGAAAGCATTTACGTCAGTGCGACCAACTCTCAGGGTTTTTATCGATTGCAGGATACGACCGGCGACGGGACTTTTGATAAAGAAGAATTATTGTTGCCGCTTGAGTATAAAAGTCGATTCGGTCACGGAATGAACCAGATCACACTCGGTCCGGACAACCAGATCTATCTGATCTGTGGAAATGATGTGGTAATGCCGGCAGAAATTGCGAAGACATCTACATACCGCAACGCCCAGAAAGATTGGCTGCTGCCAAATCCACATGATGCCGGTCATGACGATCGTGTTGGGTATATCTTGCGCATGGACCCGGAAGGTAAGTCATTCCACGTCATCGCCGGTGGACTGCGAAATCAGGTCGATCTGGCGTTCAATGCCGACAAAGAGATGTTTACATTTGATGCCGATATGGAGTGGGATGTTGGACAACCCTGGTATCGTCCAACACGTATAAACCATATCGTGCCTGGCGGAGAATACGGATGGCGTTGGGGCACTGGAAAATGGCCTACTTACTATCCGGATAGCCTTCCTTCGACGCTCGACCTTGGCCTAGGTTCCCCAACAGGATTAGTGTCTGGTCATACACTAGACTGGCCAAAACGATTTCAGCAAGGAATGTACGCCGCGGATTGGCAAAACGGACGTATCCTACTAGTTGATCTGATTCCCGTTGGAGCGAGCTACGGTGGCGAATACGAACTATTTCTCGAAGGTGCTCCTCTGAATATCTGTGATATGGAGGTGGGCGCCGATGGCAATCTTTACTTCATCACTGGAGGTCGCGGTTCACAGTCTGGCCTCTATCGCGTAACGGTTGATCCATCCACCGAACCAACTTCGATAGGCCCTAAAATACACCGCACATCCGTATTCATCGGAAAACACGAACGCAATAGAAGGCAACTCTACGACAGCTATCAAGAGAGAGTCGGCAGCACGTCTGATCTGGAAGCATGGCCAGTCCTTGGACGCGATGATCGATGGTTGAGATTCTCGGCAATGAAAGCTGTGGAGCGGCAACCGTTTGAATATTGGCAGGACAAAGTGCTTGATGATGACAATCCGTTACGATGCGGAACCGGGCTCATTGCACTGTGCCGAGTCGGCGTCCCTGAACATCAACCACATGTCTTTTACGCACTCCAGCGATTTGACCTAACAAAGCTCCCGTTAAAACAACAGTTAATCATGCTCCGCGCATACCAACTATGCTTTATTCGTTTGGGAAAACCCTCTGACAAGCAAACCGAATTTGCGATCGCAGCCATTAGCCCTCTCTTTCCCAGCAAGCATGAATCAATTAACCACATGGCCGGTGAATTGCTCGTCTACCTAAAGATGCCCGGCATCGTAGAATCCTCTATTCCGCTGCTCAATGAAGTTTCAACCCAATACCAGCAACTCCGTATTGCCAGAATGCTAATGCACGTCCAAGAAGGTTGGACGGATAATAGCAAGGCGGCCTTCCTAAACTGGCTATTGCGATCTCGAGCGATGATCGGTGGTCACCAGCTACGAGAGCGACTGACCAACATCCGTGCAGATTTTTACGAAATACTCACCGACGACGACAAGTCGGCTCATGCTGAGCTAATCGAGAAGATCGACCAACCGATTGAATCCGGCGACCTCACAACTAACAGACCGTTCGTACAACAATGGAAAATGGGAGACTTAATAAAGGATATCTCTGTATTTAGCAGCAACCGACCTGATGAGGATGGGGTGCGGGCCCTTACAGCAGGTAGCTGCCTGAAATGTCATAAAATCGGCACACTTGGAGGTCAAATCGGACCTGACTTGACCAATATTGCAAAACGATTTAACGCGACTCAGATTCTGGAATCGATCATCGAGCCGTCAAAAGTCGTGGATCCGAAATACAGTTATTCAGTTTATGTTCTCACAGACGGCACTTCCGTTTCAGGGCGTCCGGTCGGTATCTCGAGCAAGACGCTCAAACTGGAAGTTAATCCCCTCACTCAGGAAACGATTGAAGTCAATCGTGATGACATTGATGAGACTTTCTCTGGAAAGACTTCGCCAATGCCATCCGGCTTACTTGATACCCTAACTAAAGAAGAGATCAAAGATCTCATCGCATACTTAATAAGAGCATCTAAGAACAACTAGATGCAAAACTCAATCGCTAGCTCCTCATTATCTGACATGAATAATCTGAATTGTCTATTAATACTCCTGTCGCTATTTTCGTGGGCACCGGCATACGCCGCACCACCAACGCCTGTTAAGCTCATTTTCGATACGGACATGGGTAATGACATTGATGATGCACTGGCGTTGGCAATGATTCATACACTTGCAGACCGTGGAGAATGTGAACTATTGGCCGTTACGGTAACGAAGGATCATCCACAAGCCGCTCCGTTTGTTGACTTACTTAACACCTACTACGGACGCCCTTCCATTCCGATTGGTGCCGTAAAGAAAGGCATGACCCCAGAGCAAAGTAAGTACACGGTGCTTGCCGGATTACGAGATAACGGCAAACCTAAATATCCACACGACTTACTTGATGGCACTCAAGCACCAAATGCCACTGCTATCCTAAGAGCCACGCTCGCCGAGCAACCGGACAATAGCGTGGTTATTGCTCAAGTAGGATTCTCAACTAACCTTGCCCGTCTAATGGAGAGCAAGCCGGACGACTATTCTTCACTTGATGGTATGGCATTAATTGAAAAGAAAGTAAAACACGTCGAAATCATGGCTGGAGCGTTTACCGCGATCGGCAAGAACACACGATTTCTCGAATACAACGTGGTCAAGGATATTGCGAACGCCCGCAAAATCCTGCAATCCTGGCCGACAGATGTCATTGCAAGCGGATTTGAAATCGGAATTGCCCTACCCTATCCGGCCCGTAGCATCCTTGAAGATTTCCGATATGACAAGGACCATCCGATTCCAGCTGGGTATCAACTGTATGAACCAACGCCGCACGAACGTCCAACCTGGGACTTAACAAGCGTACTGCACGGCGTACGGCCTTCCCATCAATATTTTGAGTTGTCGCCGCGCGGGACCATTAAAGTACACGATGATGGCTTTACAGAATTCGCTGCATCAAAAGACGGAAATCGACAGTATCTCATCTTAAAGTCGTCCCAGCGTGAACGTGTCCGGGAAGCCATGACCAGCCTGACTAGCCAGCCACCGCGCTAGTCTATTGATCGTTTTGAAANACCGGTTAAACAATGATCTGATCAATTATCGTGCTATTTCGATCGGCTGNTCCTAACCGCTGTTGNACGTCAAATTGTGACAACAGCGTATTGTATACGTCCAACCCCTCGGCTCTCAGGTCGAGTATCTGTCCGGTCTTTAATCGACCGTTAGCACCAGTGACCGAATGAAAGACTGCCTTGCTGCCGACGCACGGCAGATGCCNTTTGAATCTGAAGATTGAGAGGAGTCCCGACGCCCGATCGGTCAATCACTTGATTTCAGTCAGCTCTGTCAAAATCGTAGAGTAATTGCAATTCGGATGTGACACGTGGGACAACGGATTCACCTTAAGCCGCAAGGTCGTCGCCGACGACCGAAAGCACAAACAGGATTTTGGTTATTCTCTGATTCAACTCTCATTTCTCTCGATAACGAACTGTCATTGTCACAGGAAACGAGCTGGAGACAAATAGAATGGAACGCAAATCATTACAATGAAATAAACTGTGCANCAATCACCATAAACCAATTAACTTGAGTGAGAACAGAAGACCAAATGGCATTCAATGAGCTTACGCCGGAAGAGTCACGTGTAATTATCGATAAGGGAACAGAGTATCCGTATACCGGCGAATATACAGATCTGAAAGATCCTGGTACTTTTATTTGTCGTCAATGCAACGCACCGTTGTATTACAGTGAAGACAAATTCAATAGCAACTGCGGATGGCCTAGCTTTGACGACGAAATCGAGGGCGCTGTACGACGTGAAACGGATGCGGACGGTCATCGCACGGAAATTCTATGTATGAAATGCGATGGCCACCTTGGCCATGTCTTTCTCGGCGAGGGATTTACTGCAAAGAATACGCGTCACTGCGTTAACTCGATCTCAATGAAATTCATTAGTGACGGTGAGCCACTTCCNCCATTACTAGATCGGTGACCGTCTTGAGTTCGAATTCACCCAACACTTAAGGAATATGTCGTACCAATCCAGAGGCAATGGCAGTATGAGACCACTACGTTTTTGAAATCGTAGCACCCTTTGACAGAAATTATTTGAATGCTGCATCGCCAATTTGCTGCATATATTCAAGTGTCGCCGCACTCAATCGCCTCTTGGCTGTTCGATTTCTACGACTCTCGCTGTCAACAAGATTCGTCAGCTCGTTTGGATCCGATTTTAGATCATAGAGTTCCGAACGCCCGGGATTTGCAAAGTCGATCATGTACTTCCATCGCTTGGTGCGTAGTCCTCTCATATCTGTTTTTGCACCGTGGTGCATGCTGTACTGAAGGAACACTTCATTCGTCCATTTTTTCGCATTGCCCTTCAATACAGTGGTGTAATCACGACCGCGGATAACTACGTCCTCTGGTACTTCAATCTCAGCCATTGCAAGTAAAGTAGGAAACCAATCCAGATTAGAAAAGAAACGATCTTCAGAAGTACCTGGAGAGATTGTTCCAGGCCATCGAATCGCTGTCGGAACTCTTATGGATGTATCCCATAGATTTGGTCTCCGCTGCGGTGGTATGTTTGGCCACTGCATCTCAGGGTTTTCTGTCAGAACGCGAATCGCGTTTCCCTTATACCAAACTCCGTGCTCTCCAAGGTTATATCCATGATCACTTGTAAAGATAACGATTGTGTTTTCTTCAATTCCTTCGATCTTCAGCAATTCCAGAACTCGCCCCACGTTGCGGTCGATACTCTTTACCGCGGCAAGGTATTCACGGGTCCGCTTTTTCACCAGCTCGACATTTAAGTTTGGGTATTCTGGGTTTGGGATCTCCGGATCAAGATCTTTAAATGGCTCCCAATCTTCCGGTCTCACCGGAAGCCATGCAGCATGAGGAGCACGGAAGTGAAGTGAAAGGAAAAAGGGATTCGTCGCCTCCTTAGCAATAAACTCCAATGCATGATCTGTGAAGATATCACAGGTATAGCCTTCTACTTTCTTGACCGTGCCATCGAGTAATTCAATGGTGGGATCCTTGGGTGGACAACCGCCTGTCCGAATTCCCGCAAATTGGTCATATCCAAATCTAGTTGGGTGGTGTCGGTCCTGGATTCCCAGATGCCACTTCCCAAAAAGTGCGGTGCGGTAACCATTTTGCTGAAACAGCTGCGGAAAGGCTGGTAACTCTGCGGGCAGACCTTTTTGCTGTTCGGTGTTCGGGTTGATCCAGTCGGTGATTCCGATTTCACTTCCGTAGATGCTCGCGATGAGTCCAACTCGACTTGGACTACACACCGGAGTGGTCACAAAGCTGTTTGTTAGATGTGCGCCTTCGTGAAAGATNCGATCNATATTGGGNGTTATNAATCGATNATCGCCGGCNGCATTAACTGCAAACGGTGCCTGATCNTCTGTATAGATGAACACGATATTTGGCTTGGCAGCTCGNCATATCGGCGCAATGCAAAANAGCACNAACCAGAATAANGCCAGATTGCATTTGGTAATCCTAATGGCCACTTNCTCACCTTTTNGTCTCGAGTGAATTTGGNANGTTTTACGCNGNGTCNNACGNANNCTTGCTATGCCACGGCGTAGTCCTTGCCATCCCACTTTGCCCACCAGGCTTGGAATAGCTGTAGCTGCTCTTCCGCGTAAACGGCTTGGCTAGTGGACAGTTGATCTGTTTCGTTAAAGTGCAGTTTGTATTCTTCGTTGCCGGTCAGCACGAGCATGTACTTATAGAACAGCACAAGATCTGGCCCTTCATCAAATGTTGAAAGGACATGCAATGCACTATCTAGTTCACGTGCAAAACGGCGTGCCTGAATATCCCCGGTTTGGGCGAGCGAACAAAGTGACAGTAAAGTAAGCACCTCGTTTGGAAGCACGTTTCCGATGCCGGTAATTGCCCCTTTTGCACCGCAATGCACGTAACCGTGAAACACCTGAGTATCCACACCAACCATCAGCGTAAGCGTTTCAGATTCATTGGTAATGTGTTCAGCGGCGTAACTAAGTGCGTCTGCACCACCAAATTCCTTGAATCCAACAAGGTTCGGAAATTCACTGCAGAGATCGAAGAACAGGTCCGCTCTGGTTTCGAAACCGTAATACGGGCTGTTGTAGATTACTGCAGGGATGTTCGGTGCAGCTCCGAGGATTCCTGCAAAGTGTGCGCGTTGTGCGGATGGCGACGTACCCCGGGAAAGTACNCGTGGTATGACCATCAGTCCTTTCGCNCCGACAGATTGAGCATGGGCAGCATGANCAGCTGCAATTCGTGGATTCTGAGCACCTGTTCCCACAATGACGGGAATACCAGCATCGCATAAGCGCGCGACACCTTCTTGCCGTTGCGAGTCGGTAAGCAACGGCCAGTCACCCATNGACCCGCAATAGACCACNCCATTCATNCCAGCTGCAATGAGCTCCGTTGCTTTCGCCACGAGNGCATCAAAATTNGGGGTCCGATCTTCGTTGCAAGGCGTCATTAACGCGGGAATTCCGCCTTGAAAAATACTGGTGTCCATCGTCGGTTGTCTCGTTTGTACGTATTTCTAGGGCAAGGTTTGTGGAGATTTCTCTACATCGATGGACGTATTATAACCACGCTCACGGATAGTCATAAGAGCGGCCCATCNGCTAGTTGAANCGTATNNAANTGTNNAACCGCGGGNCTCGGAGAGGATGACGGAAGATACGGGTNACGAGAGCATGCACAATGAGATCCGCNGACNGNAGGTCCGCATTAGTAACTCCTACTCCTTCAGTCCTACAGCCACGCCGTCGAGTTGCCACTCTGGGTCGAGTTTCACACCCAGATGGACCAGAGCCGTTGCCGACAGATCCACGATATAAACTGTTTTTTCAAACTGGCCTTTTTTCACCGACTCACCGCTCACGATCAAATACACATTTCGAATTGGTGGGACGTTATGCCCCTTTCCATGACCTGTGCCCTGCCCGCCATGGTCTGAAGAAATCAAAATCAACCAGTCTTCATTTTCGTAATTCGGACGAGATTCAATTGACTTGAGTAATTTCCCAACGTGACTATCCACCGTCTCAATCGCTTTGATATACGAAGGCACGGAAGGATGAAAGCCGTCGCGATGCCCAGTCTCATCACAAGCTCCAAAATAGACCATTGTTGCCCGGACGTCATCGGTCTTAAGAACTTCGGCTGACTCCTCTGCGATGTGCTTATCAAAGATCGTATAGCCATCAGCACCTGANGCATTATGGCCTGANCGAATATCCGCTTTGGAGACGATATACCTATCAATGGGNTGCCAGTCGATAAATGAGGCCGTTTTGAATNCGGGCTTTTGTTGNTTTAACANTGCAAAAAAGTGNGGAAACTGATCNATNCGCTGNCCNCNAAATCCATTGTCATGNACNCCATGTTTGTCNGCCCATACGCCAGTCANATAACTNGTCCAACCGGGNCCGCTGATCGTNTCATTCTTCTGNTATCGCNTNCCGAGAATCTGNGCNGTNTTTGANTANGCGCCNTTNGCNNTNAGNCGATCNATATTTGGTGTNTTGGCANCNTCGAGTGCATCNGTCCGTAANCCATCAATCCCAATCGCTAANACNAATNTNTCTTTNTGAGCGTCTACTTCTTNCGACAGNACAGAAAAGGCTACNACCAACAGAAAANTTCGTTTGAGAAATATGCGGCAGTTCATNTATGACCTTTTTTACGGCTGCGGCCGCGTGAATACAAATTCGTCTTCGGTTGAAAGCGACTTATCAAACTCATAGCCACCTTCGTTAAATNCCTTGATGCCATCAGCATCCTCAAGTCGATTCTTGATGATGTANGATGCCATCATGCCGCGAGCCGGCTTAGCGAATGCGGCAATAGTTCGCAGCTTTCCATCCTTGATNTCTTTGAATACNGGCGTCACAACGCGTGCATCAAGAATCTTTCGCTTTATGGATTTGAAGTATTCATTCGACGCCACATTTACGATAACGCGTTGATTNTGGTCATCCAGATCAGCATTGATAAGTGAAGTAATTGACGCATCCCAGAACTCATAAAGGTTCTTACCACCTGGATTGTCTAGCTTCGTTCCCATTTCTAACCGGTATGCGTGAATCAGATCCAACGGGCGAAGCACACCATATAAACCAGATAGAATGCGCAAAGAACGTTGCGCTGTTTCAAAATCTTCTGGCGAATAGGAATCTGCATCTAGACCAGTGAATGCAGCACCACGAAACGCAAGAATCGCTTGTTTTGCATTTGCTAAATCAAACGGTGGAGACCAATCACGATTACGCTGATGATTAACCGCTGTAAGGTCATTACTCAAACTCATCAGGTCCTGCAAATCATCTTTAGAGAGCTTTCTCAGACGTTTGTTCAGAACCTTCGATTGCTCGAGCATTCGCGGTTGTGTGAAAGAATCTAAGTTTGACTCAGTCTCAAAGTCGAGTGTTTTTGCAGGAGAAAGAGTAATTAGCATGCGACTCTAATAATTAAATAAATTCTTTAATTGGGTGGGGAAACAAAACCGAGAAACTAGAGAATCACCTTACGAGCTTCTCCCTAATTGGCTGACCATCATTTCGCAGAATCAGACTACGCCACGTAGCCGCCATCAGGTTTGCAGGTACGTTGTGAACCGAACCATCGCAATACAGCAAGTTAATTTGTTGATCCTGAGCGTACCCCAGGCTAGCTGATACGTCACTGAGATTAACATCAACATCCAAAGGCTTCGTCCAAATCTGAGCCTTTGCTGGCGCTACTTCCGCCACCAACACAACTTGTGACAGACCATCCAGAATATCTCTTGGTCTGGTGGTCCAATTACCAAACGCTGATTTTAGCTGACCTTCTTCTGCAACCGTTGCCAGATAAACCGTCTTGTTCGCCAATTCCGGATATACCGGATGCTGATACGTCCTAGGTATTGCTTCCGCTAAAGACAGGTTATGTGGGCTATCCCATGGTTCGTCAAGTTTGAACCGACTATACAGTGCGTCTTCCTCGATAAACGGGAGAATATGAACTCGCCAGCTCAACAATGGCTTGCCGTTATCATTATATTGCACAGTTGGCGATTCTCCATTTGGGAATTGCTTATAGGTGTTTTCATAGGTGTGAAGCGCTAACCCAATTTGCTTAAGCCTATTCCGACTCTGGAACTCAAGACTTTCTGTTCTTTCCACAGCTGCAGCGTCCTGAAGCATCTCCACTATTTCATTACTAATGTTCACTTGCAGTCCAACATTGTTTTGTTGATAGCCTATCTTCATGCTTTGTAGCAGCTTTAAGCCCGCAGTTACGGTTTCTTGTGGAACACCCGTATTCTGTGCATTGCCGGCCAATGCCTGTACTGAAAGTAGCTGCCCAAGAGTGTTCTTT
>PAXU01000064.1 GCA_002714565.1 Rhodopirellula sp. | reverse complement strand
GGTTCGGCTGCGCCGACACCCGCGGTTACCCTAGCATCGCGGTTCCCAATCGCACGATATATCGAGGAGCCGTCAGGCGACGAAGAAATTAGATACGGGCGTCATCTACTTCTTCTTCATTGAGACACGGTAAGCCCGACTCTTCGGATCCTTGTTTACCTTCTTAACCGATAAGACAGTCCAGCCGGGGTTATCCGCAGCGGCTTTCGCGGTCGCACTTGCAGCATTGTTTGCAAATACAGTGATCTGTTTTGTACTAAGTGCTACTTCAACCACCTGCGATTGAAGAACATACGGAACGGTAATTGTTACTGAAACAGCAAGGAGTAACGCGATACATAGGGACTTCATTTTAACTCTCCATCTAAGGCCTGAATCGGTATGATTTGTTTGCTAATGCCGGCACTACTACTTAGATACTCATCTGAATCGTCAATCCGACACAAAAGAGATCAATAACATGAATTAGTCGTACGATAGCAAATCCATGTTCGACTGCGGCAAACTCTTAGCATATCCTAGCCTACCCTACGAGGCGCCTAAACCTCTTTTATGGCGGACCTACGGCCCGCGGAATGTATTTTCGCTCGCTCTCGTCGCCCGGCGTCGCGTTGCTCCGCCGGACGACGCTAGGATAATTCGAGCCTGACGGCTCTAAGACGCAGACAGGCCCTGCGGGTCCGGCTGCACCCACACCCGCGGTTGCCATAGTATCGGGCTGCCAGTATTCGCCATTGCGTCTTGGTTTACAACATCTAACATTCAATTAGTCAGCCACAACAGGTAACATGTAATGTGTAGTAGCAACCAATTGCACACTGTGTAGGTTTATGAATCGACTCACCACTATCCTCCTGACGTGCCTCGCCGCCGGTATGATCTGTCAAACAATAAGT
Source organism: Rhodopirellula sp. (assembly GCA_002714565.1). Lineage (GTDB taxonomy): Bacteria > Planctomycetota > Planctomycetia > Pirellulales > Pirellulaceae > UBA11883. The sequence goes on along the minus strand of PAXU01000064.1, from coordinate 16,733 downwards.
GCAGAATCACTGCATGAAACGGCAGCGCTGCGAAGGCCTATTGCCCTTACACTCACCAGCGACAACGCCCATCTGCTGGCAATAAATCAGCGTACCGGCACAATTTCAGTGCTAGATGTCCGTGAAAAGACTGTNCTGGGCGAATATACAATTGCCAAACGACCATCTGATATTTGCCGAATCGATGGTACTGAGATCTTCGCTATCACCGACGAAGAAGGACACCAACTCATTCTCGCCACCATCGAGAACAATGCTTTAAAAACGATCAGCCGAATCCCGGTAAGCCCATATCCTGTAGAAACTTATTACGACCATAAGCGTCAGCTTATTATGATCACATCACTATGGTCTCGCAGACTCACAGTCATCGGATATAACCAGAGCCAACCCGATCAAAGCAAAGTCCTTCAGCAAATTGATATGTCATTTGCTCCACGAAAGCTCACTTTGCTACACGATCACAATTTGCTTATCGTAGCCGATGCGTTTGGTGGAAAACTTGCTTTGTTCGATGTGAAAAACGCTGCCGCCGGTGAAATTGAACTATTTGGCATTCGAGAGTTTCCCGGACACAATATCCGTGGCATTCAGCTCAGCGCCGATGGCAAGATGTTACTCATCGCTCATCAGATGCTCAATGAACTAGCTCACACCGTACGCAACGATGTTCATTGGGGACTACTTATGTCCAATGATCTCCGCTGGTTACGTGTGGAAAATGTAATTGCCGGTGGAAAGCAACTATACAGTGGAGCACATATGCATCCACTCGGCGAAGCTGGAAGTGCCACCTCAGACCCAGCCGGCCTCAATATCACCTCCAATGGCACTGTAGTCGTGTCATTAGGCGGGGTCGGTGAAGTAGCTTTCGGCCAGGAAGATGACTTCAGCTTGCAACGGATAAACGTTGGTCGTCGCCCAACCGATGTGGTGGTCAATCCGGAAACGGACGAAATATACATTGCAAATACATTTGACGATTCAATCTCCATTATTGATCTCGATGTACAAGATCANGTTGAACAAGTCTCACTTGGACCCAAGACTGAATTAACGGTTGCGGATAAGGGGGAGCTGCTCTTTTACGACGGCACAATCTCACACGACAGCTGGATGAGTTGTCACAGTTGCCATACCGATGGTCATACTAACGGCATGCTAAATGACAACTTCAGCGACGCATCCTTCGGAGCACCCAAGCGTGTTATGTCATTACTTGGAAAAACCGGAACGGCACCTTTTGCGTGGAACGCTAGTGCCAAGGATATTAACGCTCAAATTCGCAAGTCCATTCAGCACACGATGCAAAGTGATGAACCACCGGCAGATGCCACGGTGACTCAAATCGCTGCATTTCTAAAGACTCTCAAAGGGCCGCCATCTATCGATGTTGTAAAGTCGAATCAAGACCCTGAGGCAATTGCCCGTGGTCAGCAGNTCTTTGAGCGTCAATCCTGTAACAAATGTCATACGCCGCCGTTATATACGTCACCAAAGACGTACGATGTTGGATTGGTCGACAAGGAAGGNAANAAGGAATTCAACCCTCCGTCCTTAATCGGTGTGGGGCAACGCAGCCCTTATTTCCACGACGGTAATGCTAAAACACTCAGAGACGTGTTACACGTTAACCAACATCCCGGAAACACGAATCTATCAGAATCGGACCTAAAAGACCTGATTTCGTTCTTACGCAGCCTTTAACGCCCACCACACCTTACCGTTCTGGTGACCACGAGATTTGTGGGCCGCGGTAAACGGGCACCACTACTTGTGCTGTCACGTCGTCACCAGATCTCGTGCGCATGCGTACCACNAGTGTCACTTCACTTTGTCTGGGCATAATTCCAGGCCAACGAAGTTCAATAGGAATACCCCGCGACGTTGAACTCGAACGAATTGCACGCTGCACTTCGGCAGAATTCAGCTTCCAATGTGCTGCAACATTCGTTGGTGTATTTTCCACATAAGCCCTGACCTCAATTGGTCCAGGCATCAGAACGAGATCTCCCTGAGAGTCACGCGGTTCGAGAACCACAACAAATCCATCGTCACCCAACTCGCCGTCGAAGTCGCGTCCAGCTGTACGAAGTCGATTGATTGAAAGGCTGGTAATCGGTTGGGTAATCGGCCTAAAAGCAATCCCCTGAATCACTGGGTCACCACCGACAATAACTTCTCCATCCTCGTTGGGCAGGATCGGTTTCGGGACTACTCCCGAGGCATCCGGCGATACATCCTTCAACTCCGGCGCATTATTCGGACCCCTCTCTTGTAATCCTTGCTCATTGGAGAACTGACCAAGCCTACGTTTTAATAGCTCGTTTTCATCCTGCAACTCACGTGCGGTATCAGCAAGTTTTTCGTACTCATACTGGAGGGCATAAAACTTGTCCTCTGTCTCCCGGCGTTGCTGTCCCATCTGATCCACTGTGCGCTGCATGCGCGGAGTATTTCTACAACCTGCAATCGAAAACAAAACACAGGCGACCACTATTAACCAGATTTGTAGTTTGAAGATATTCATTTCATCAGCGCGCATATCGGGCGCGTTATTCTATGGGTGGATTTACAGACTTCGAGAATCCAGCACAAGATCAGATGCGATGTCATGCAGCGCTATGCGATGAGTTCAGTGAGGACGGATCCGGATACGTCAGTAAGCCGAAAGTCGCGACCTTGATATCGATAGGTAAGCTGTTCGTGATCGAGACCAAGTAAGTGCAATACCGTGGCATGGAAATCCGGAACGGTCACCGCATTCTTAACCGGATGATATCCGAATTCATCCGTTTGGCCGTATCGCAAACCACCCTTGATACCTCCGCCAGCCATCCAGACACAAAATGCGTCTTTATGATGATCGCGTCCGGCAGATTTTCGGTCACCTTGAACCATTGGTGTACGACCGAATTCTGCACCCCAAATCACGAGGGTCTCATCCAACAATCCTCGTTGTTTTAGGTCCTTAATTAATCCAGCCACAGGCTGGTCAACCTGTTTTGCTTTGTTTTTTAGTCCGTTGACTAAACCACCGTGATGATCCCAACCTTGATCAAACAACTGTACAAATCTCACACCACGTTCCACCAGTCGACGAGCCAGTAAGCAGTTATTCGCAAAACCGCTCTTACTAGGGTCACTGCCATACAACGCATGTATGTGGTCTGGCTCTTGAGAAGTGTCCATTAACTCAGGTACGGATGACTGCATGCGAAATGCCATTTCATATTGCCCAATTCGCGTCTTAATCTCGTCGTCACCAACATCCTTAAGTTGTTCCAAGTTGAGCGAGTTAATCACTTCGATGACTTTACGTCGATCATCAGCAGATACACCGTTAGGATTTGATAGAAACAGTACCGGATCACCGGAACTTCTAAACTCAACACCCTGGTAAATCGTGGGTAAGAAACCGCTGCCCCACATGCTATTTCCAGCACCCCCAACTGAACCGGTAATAAGTACAACAAATGCGGGGAGATTCTGATTTAGAGATCCAAGGCCATAACTTGCCCAAGACCCCATGCACGGCCGACCAAATCGCTGGAAGCCGGTCTGAAAGGCTAGCTGCGCCGGCCCATGATTAAATTGGTCAGTATGCATTGTTTCGATAAATGCTAACTCGTCGGCAACGGATGCAAGATTTGGGAGTACATCACTAAATGTATGACCTGACTCGCCATATTTCTGAAAATCAAATGTGGAACCGTACATGGTTGGATGGCCACGCAGGAATGCAAATCTCTGGCCTTCAAAAAGCTCTTCCGGACACTTCTCGCCATCCATTTCTCGCAGCTTGGGCTTATCGACAAATAAATCCAGATGCGATGGTGCACCNATCATGTGCAAGAAGATTACATTTTTCGCTTTCGGTGCGAATTGTCCGACCTGTGGACTAAGGTCCATACGGCTACTAGTCTCAGCTGCATATGTTCCTTCGGCCATCAACAAACTGGAAAGAGCGGCCGCACCGATCCCCATGCCAGCTGATTGAAATAGCTCGCGACGAGTGAGATCTAACATTGCATCATCAAAGTGATTCATTNGAACAACACGCTAGCCTTTGCTAATGGTCTCATCGAGNTTCAATAGAATATGGCCAATTTGAATCCAAGTAGCCAACTCCGACACATCCTTCAGTGACTGTTGGGATTCGTCGACGATTTTCTTGGCGCGCCCTGCATCTTCTTTGAACTTGGTTAATTCACTTTCAAACACTTCCTGTAGAATCTCCATTTCTCTAGCCGTTGGGTATCGAGACACNGCTGTTTGAAAAGCAAATACTATCTTTTCGTCCCGCGACCCGGACGGTAAANCATGAATCCGCTCTCCAAATGCTCTCGCCATTTCCAAAAACGCGACATCATTTAACAANGTCAAAGCCTGTAATGGTGTATTAGTTCTCGCACGGCGAACAACACACGCGGCTCGATCTGGTGCGTCGAAATTCGTGAAGCTCGCGTAAGGTGCACTGCGCCTCCAGACGGTATAGATTCCACGACGATATCTGTCTGTTCCTGTCGAAGTAGCATACTTTGGTGCGTTTCTACCAACGTGNCGCCAAAGACCATTAGGCTGAGGAGGATATACCGGCGGACCACCCATTTTGTGTTGAAGCAGTCCGCTAATTTGCAAGGCATTATCTCGAATCTGTTCAGCATCCAAACGAAAACGCGGACCGCGGGCCAGCAATAGGTTGTTGGGATCGATATCTTTCAAATCATCTCGAGATTTGGACGACTGTCGGTACGTTGAAGAGTGCACGATTAATCGATGGATATGCTTCATCGACCATCCGCTCTCCATGAACTCCACAGCCAAGTAATCCAATAATTTCGGGTGGGTGGGTCGGTCACCTTGCGTACCAAAGTCTTCCTCGGTGGCCACAATCCCTCGACCAAACAACTCTGCCCACCATCGATTTACAGCAACTCTTGCTGTCAACGGGTTTGATCGATCAACGATCCAGCTTGCGAGTCCCAATCGATTCTGCGGTGCCTCTTCAGGAAGTCCATTTAGCACACGAGGTGTACCCATAAGCACTGATCCACCCGGCGATTTAAAATTACCCCGTTTTAGAACATGTGTCTCACGACTTTGATCTTCCACCATTACCAGTGTGGTCGTTGGTTTCACATCAGCCAGTTCTTTCTTAACCGCATCAACCTGCTTTTGCAGCTTGGTAACTTCCTCAGATTGTTTTAGATAATAGTCCGTAAGCTGTTTCGTCTGTGCCGGTTTTCGCTCGGCTACAGGTGTTTTCACGATTGCAACAATAGCATCGCTGACACCCTGCATACTTCGAGTCCCCGTCATGGCAGACAATCGTATGCGACCAATAGTACGTCCACCTCCATAATTCATTTCCAACCGAAGCTTCAACTGCTTCTTACCGTCACTACGAATTACCTCAGAAGTAAGAAACTCAGCAGCATGCGGTTTATGGAATTCCGCTGCAATAGCCCACGCGGTTTTCAAATCTCCGTCGATTGCATTCTTCACATCGAAATTCGGTTGCGAATAATCTGCAATCGCATCTTCTAGTAGGATTGAATTACCCCCAACATCCGTAAGCACAAATTCATTCAGAACAAAGTTTGGGCGAGCTGCCTCGAATCGACCCGGTCCTTTTCCCGGCAATTCATCGTGCGTCAACGTTTCCAGTTTGAAACCTGTAATCGCATCTGCGGTTGTGGAGATCTGAAGTTCATACGTGTCTATGTCGGGACGTTCACCGGTGACAAGAACACTACCATCTTCAAGCATTCGATGACCAGCGCCGTTCTTAGAACGGAATGCATCTATTTGAAGCAAATGCCACTTGGGCTCATCCACCAGCGACTCCAGCAAATCTGTTTCCCATTGTGGTAAACCGGCTAGTATCGTCTCGCGAGCTTCATTTAGNTTTGCGTTCGCTTTTTCGAGTCTCTCATTTACCACGTTACGCTGTACTTGTTGTTTGGCTGTAAGTGGTAAGTCCATCTTGGGACCGACGAAATTATATGAAACTCCATTTCCTTCAACTTCCAACGGCGTCTGATTGAAATACGCAAACACCTGATAATATTCTTTTTGGGTAAACGGGTCGTACTTGTGATTGTGGCACTGCATACACTCAAACGTTGTACCCAGCCAAACCATGCCAGTTGTATTTACCCGATCTACAACCTGTTCAACGCGGTTCGCTTCCGGATCCACACCTGCTTCAACATTACATGTGGTAAGTCGATGAAACCCGGTGGCAATTTTTTGGGCAAGCGTNGCATTGGGCAACAAATCACCGGCAATTTGCTCGACGGTAAACTGGTCATAAGGCATGTCGCGATTCAGTGCATCAATNACCCAGTCTCTAAAGGGCCATACTTCTCTGTACTGGTCAGCTTGATAACCATTGCTATCAGCATAGCGAGCTAAATCCAGCCATGGTCGTGCCCATCGCTCACCATACAGTGGTGATGCCAGATATCTCTCCACGAGTCTTGCATATGCATCGGGGCGTTCATCCAAGGCAAATCGCTCCACCTCGTCAACGCTTGGTGGAATACCCAACAAGTCCAAAGAAAGTCGTCGAATCAATCGTCGCTTTTGCAGTTCCGGAGATGGTGCAATTTGGTGAGATTCCAACTGAGACAGCACAAACAGGTCGATGGCATTGCTCACCCAACGAGTGTCCTCCACACTTGGAATCGCAGGACGCTCAGGTGAAGTGTACGACCAGTGTTTTGGTGATGGTTTTGCTGCGCTGCCTATCCCATCCGGCCACCGTGCACCCTGCTCTATCCACTTCACAAGCACAGCTACATCGTCATCAGACAGCGGATCATCTTCAAGTGGCATACGTTTTTCATCATCGTCTGATCGAATCCTCTGAATCAGTAAACTTTCATCGGGCTTACCAGGAACAATCGCCGGACCGCCAATGCCACCATGCAACGCAATTGCCTGAGCATCAAGACGCAGTTGCCCTTGTTGGTCATCAGCACCGTGACAACCGAAACAACTTGCTTGCAANATCGGCCACACCTGTTTTTTAAAGTTGATGGTATCGCCAGCGCGGAGGGGAGAAAAACCGGAAAGCATGAGAATACCGATCGCAGCAGACGTCAGAAAACAACTGAGTCTTCTTTTAGCACAGCAGTGATGAGAGAGTATCAGTGNACTCATAGGTTTGCTAACTAAAGGCAACTTGATTAACNCGACAGCGGCTAAGCGAATAAATCGGTAACAACNCGCCCNTAGATATCCGTTAGTCTGAAATCGCGCCCTGCATACTTGTAGGTCAGCTCTTCGTGATCCAAGCCAAGAAGGTGAAGGATTGTGGCATGTAAGTCATGTAGGTGTACTTTGTTCTCTACGGAGTAATAACCGTAATCATCCGTCGCCCCATAAATCAGCCCAGGCTTAACACCACCACCTGCCATCCACATCGAATATCCCTGCGGGTTGTGATCGCGACCATCATTACCCTGAGCCACGGGCGTACGACCGAATTCGCCACCCCAAAGTACAAGTGTGTCTTTGAGCATTCCCCGTTGCTTCAGATCTTTGAGTAATCCTGCAATGGGTTTATCGACTTCACGTGCATTGGCTGTGTGACCACCTTTGAGATTCCCATGCTGATCCCATTTGTAACTGTGCGTACATTGCACGAATCGNACTCCGCGTTCAGCAAACCTTCGTGCCATCAAGCACTGACGCCCAAAATTCTTCGTCGTCGCGTCATCNAGCCCATATGCCGNATGTGTTTCCTCAGTTTCATCAGAGACATCCTGCAATTCAGGAGCGGCCATTTGCATTCGATATGCAAGTTCAAATGAGTTAATTCTCGTCTCTAGCGCGTTATCTTCGCCCCTTTCGCTTAANCCACGTTGATTAAGATCTTTGGCAAGATTCAACTCCAGTCTCTGCAAGTCACGAGGAGTATCTGCCGCATTCTTGATATATGGAATATTAATCTGGTCAGCGGGAATACTTGCATTTCCAAGAGGTGTGCCGTGATATACCGCTGGCAGAAATGCTGAGCTATAAGCGTTTACACCGCCATGTGTAAGCGTCGGGCACATCGTGATGTATCCCGGCAAATCCTGATTCTCTGAACCAAGGCCGTATGTAATCCATGACCCCATGCTCGGACGCACGAATGTATCACTACCGGTATGTAATTCCAGCAGCGCACCACCATGACGGGAATTGGATCCATGCATCGAGTTAATCATGCACAAGTCATCTGCACACTCGGATAAATGTGGGAACAAGTCGCTCATCCACATACCAGATTCACCATGCTGCGCAAACTTGAATGGTGATTTCAGCAGGTTTCCAGTTTGAGCTGAAAATACTCTCGGCTTGTTAAACGGAAGCGGCTTACCATTATCACGTTCCAAGAGTGGCTTGTAATCAAACGTATCGACCTGCGAAGGACCGCCGTGCATGAACAAGAAAATAATGCGCTTAGCCTTTGGCTCAAAATGCGGTTGGCGTGGCGACAGTGGATTATTCTTTACTTCTGCTACAGACTCCTGTTGCAACAGTGATGCCAGCGCCAGCATTCCAAAACCGGTAGAACTCTGGCGTAACATGTCACGCCGATTAAATACTGGTGTGAATTGATGACAGTTTTTGCTTTTTGATTTTTTCATTTTTACATCAATCTAAGTAAATGAATTCGTTGGATGCCAGCAAGGCTCTGCACAAACTCTGCCAGCTTGTAGCCACGTGCACCTCAGCAGGCACATCAGATTCTGCCAACGCTTTCTGGTATTGATCTATATGAGATAAGCAGCTTAGCCGTTCACCATCGCGTGCAACACGTCCAAACAGCTTCATAAATAGCTTATCGACACGTGCTTCATCTTCCATTGATTCATCTGTCAGTACATCTTGAGCCAATGCTTCTGCTTGTTCGATAACGATCTTGCTGTTCATGATGAACAGAGCCTGCGAGGCGATGTTTGTCGTTTGTCGCTGACCCTGCGGTACGCTCGGCTCTGCAAAGTCGAAAACCTGAAACATCGAATACAAAGCGCTTCGAACTACCGGCAGGTATATCGATCGACGACGAGTTTCATACACTTTCACGTCGACGTTGGCAGTACTGGTTACGTACGCCCGATTCGGTGTTGGCAGCAATGTGCCATCGAATGACAAATCAATATTATTACCAACGGCAAGTAGCGCATCGCGAATTTCTTCAGCGGACAATCGCCTGCGCGGCATGCGCCAAATCAACTTATTTTCCGGATCTCGTGCATCATATTCTTGATTCCACTCACTGCTCATTCTGTATGTGGATGAAAACATGATTAGCCGGTGCATTTCTTTCATCGACCAATCCAGTTCCTGAAACCGAATTGCCAGGAAGTCCAGAAGCTCCGGATGAGTTGGCCTCAATCCCAAGCGGCCAAAGTTGTCCGGTGATCTCACGAGGCCTTCACCAACGTGCCACTGCCAAAGTCGATTCGCCATCACACGCGATGTGAGCGGGTGTTCTTCCGATGTCAGCCATTGAGCTAAGTCCAGCCGTCCGCTTCGACTTTTGTCAATCGCCTCGCGATTGCCAACTGATAATACTTCCGGGAATCGCCTTGGTACCTGATCACCGAGAGTAATGTGATTACCTCGAATGTGGATTCGCAAGTCTTCCGGCGCGCCATCCTCAACAGCCATGGCGAAAGGCACATCCGGTTTTGTCTTTTCGAGATCTGCCCGCTCCATCTCTGCAGCTGCAATTGCATCTGTGGTTGCCATCGCGAGCGTTAGTTTACCTGCATCCAATTCACCATATGGTCCATCGTCCGCATACAATTGCTCACGGAATGCTTCAAGTGCTATTGAGTTTTCCTGTTGACCTTGAGCATCTGCCAGTTGAAATACGCGTTGATAGCGATCAGCGAGCTTAGCAAAGTCAGTTACCGCTCCGTCTGATAGTAATGCTTTCTCAATATCACCGGCATCTGTGGATAACTCGATCGGGAATCCAGTCTCTAACGCGCGATGCCATAACTGAAATACTGAACCATCAACCGTCTTTGATTCCGCAAGAACCGTTCGCCACTTTCTTAGAATCGTCGGATCCGGAGTGTAATCGCCATGCTTAATGGATTCCGTAGGTATGAAAAGGAATCGATCGTAATGCGGAATCGGTCCATCTCGATGAACCTTAAACGTTATGTTCGTTTCCGATGTTTCAAAACTACCTTGGTATTCCCAATGCTGAGTGTCCGGATTCCAAGTGCCGGTAACATTTGGTGAAGCCATGTTATTGACGATTTGATCACCAACCTTGAATTCAGCTGACCTGGCATCTGCCGCAGCGTAACGCGTTACAAGATGATATGCACCCGGCTTGGGGAGGGTAATATCGTACTCCATATCATTGGATCCAGCGGCACCAGCAATTGCACCAATGGCCAATCCATATCCCGTCTTTAGACGGGTGACATTACCACGATCAAAGGTTTCTGCTTCTACAGACACAGACTGTGTTAAGTCAACGGCTGTGGTTGCAATGTCTTGAGCAGCTTCATCTTTACCAACGGCCGCTAGATCTCCGCTCAGATGCAGTATGCGGAGTTTATCCAGATACGGAAATCGTCCCTTACTTTCAAGGCGAATTACATGGTCACCGGCCGTTAAATCGAGAGTCAGGACGTTTGCCCAATACTGATGTGCGTCCTCTATGCCACCGGTGATCCCGCGTGTAACATCCAATCGCTTCACCTCGCCATCAACGAGAAGCGTTGTTTCAGTTTTCTCGGCTGTCGCGAACCGCAATTCAATTTGATAGAGGCCATCCTCATCGGTTTTGATATCGTATTCGGCAAAGCCCGGTTCCTCANCGTCACCATGAATCAGGGAATAAGGTGAATCGCCTTCGCCAAGCTGCTTCTGGACATCGCCACGCGCGAACGCCTCTGCTTCAATCAANTGATTATTAAGGGATTCCAGGCTCATCGCATCATTTCCAAACGTACGACTGGCTGGCAGGAGCGTATCCATTGAATCGAAAGATTTAGCCGACAACAGGTAAGCCGCTACGTGACTGCGNGCATTTTTCAATGCAACCTCCACNCCTCTATTTCGTAGATCATTGGCCTTGGCTGTTACCTGATCAATTTGCTTTTGAATCTCTTCAGTCTTTTTATTGAGCTCAGCATTCGCAACTGGCCGTTCATGCCACTTTGCGACGACGTTGAAGTTATCCATCGTCGTTGTACTCTTGAAGATTCCAGCGAGTGAATAATAGTCGGCCGTTGGAATCGGGTCGAATTTGTGGTCGTNGCAACGAGCACAACCAAATGTTAGTCCCATGAATGCACGTCCAAGTGTATCCACCTGCTCATCAATGATGTCCATTTGCATTTTNATAGGGTCATCTTCGGCTAGCATTTTTGCACCGATTGAGAGGAACCCCGTCGCAGTAATTCGTTCCGGTACCGTTGAGGTTGTATTGGCATCATCGATCAAATCACCAGCCAATTGCTCGGTCAGGAATTGGTCATAGGTTTTATCCTTATTAAACGCATCCACGACGTAATCCCGGTAGCGAAATGCAAAACCGTGGCANAAGTTTTCATCCAATCCGTTCGAGTCTGCATATCGAGCCACATCCAACCAATGNCGTCCCCAACGCTGTCCGTATGCCGGTGAGCCAAGCAACCGGTCAATCAGCTGTTCATATGCATTTGGAGACGTATCAGCTAGGAATGCTTGCACTTGTTCCGGCGTTGGTGGCAATCCGGTCAGATCAAAGGTCGCACGTCGAATGAGATCTCGCTTACTTGCTGGACGAGCTGGANGCATGCCTGCAGTTTCCAGCTGATGAAGCACGAAGTAATCTATTTCATTTCTTGCCCATCCCGCGTTTTCAACACTCGGTACGCCTGTATAAATCGGTCGCTTAAATGACCAAAACTGTCGATCTTCATCGGTAACGACACCAGGATCTGCTTCGCNACCATTNTCTGGATTGGCGGCCGCTTCAGAATCGGGCCACGGCAAGCCCATTTTCACCCATGCCGTCAAATCATCTATTTCAGTTTGCGGCATCTTAAATTTCGGAGGCATGTCCATGTTAACGGCGTGATTCACCGCGAATATCATCAGACTCTTCTCTGGCATGCCGGGAATTGCAGCTGCACCGTGAATGCCGCCCTTTAAAATCCCTGCTCGCGAATCGATTTGGAATTTACTTTCCACTTCATCAAGTGCACCGCTGTGACATTCATAACATCGCTCAATTAACATCGGGCGAATCTTTGATTCAAAGAACTTAATCTGATCCTCGGATACTTCTTCCTGAGCAGAAACAGCTGGAGCCAGAAACAGTAAAAAGAATATCGAGAGCAGAGCCCACGGCCTGATTTTCCTGGATTCTCTGCCCGTACTGGTGCGTANGATCGCTTGATTTAACGGATGATTTTGGATCACAGATTCATCAATTCAAAAGTTAAGACTGCCATAAATGCGCATAACNNTAAGATGCTTCTCTTAGACATCATTTTACTCCAAATCTGAAACAGCATCCACGTTAAGAATCTGGAGCTAAAGTGGCTGAAANAACTTAGAAAACAGATAGAAACAACTGATTATCTAAGAAGAGACGACACAACTCGACCGCCGATATCTGTTAGTCGGTGATCACGACCTTGATAACGGTAAATCAATCTCTCATGGTCAATTCCAAGTGCATGTAACATCGTCGCTTGCAGATCAAAAATATGCACCGGATTCTCATCGATGTTGTATGAAAAGTCATCCGTTTTTCCATAAACCAGACCTTCCTTAAAGCCACCGCCAGCAACCCAACTTGTAAAGCACCTTGGATGATGGTCACGACCATAGTCATCGTTTGTCAGCTTGCCCTGACAGTAAATGGTGCGACCGAATTCACCTGTCCAGACAACGATTGTGTCATTAAGCAGACCTCGTTGAGCTAGATCCGTAAGCAATGCCGCTGAGGGCTGGTCGGTCTGTTGGCACTTTCCTTTAATGCGTCCAGGTAAATTCAGATGATGATCCCATCCTCGATGGTACAGCTGAACAAACCGTACGCCACGTTCAACCAAACGCCGAGCCATTAGACAATTAGCAGCGTAACTTCCAGGCTGCCTGGACTGTTCACCATACAATTCGAATACGTGCTGCGGTTCATCAGAGACATCGTTTAGTTCGGGTAATGCACTTTGCATCCGAAATGCCAACTCGAATTGTTTTATGCGAGTTTCAATCTCCGGATCTTGCGTAGTCTTGCTGCGGATCTGATTTAGTTGCTTCAGACTATCAAGCATTTGCCGTCGTCTTTGCTGATTAATACCGGGGGGATTCGCCAAGTATAACACCGGGTCAGTACCGGCACGAAACTTGATACCCTGATGATGCGTCGGTAAGAACCCACTTCCCCACAATCTACCCATCAGAGGCTGATCACCTGGCTGGCCGCCTGAGATCATCACACAGTACGCAGGCAGGTCGTCTGCTTCGCTGCCCAACCCGTAACTGAGCCACGCCCCCATGCTCGGCCGCCCTGGCTGTTCACTTCCTGTCTGTATGTACGTTATCGCAGGGTCATGATTTATCGCGTGCGTGTACATCGAACGAATCATGCATAAACGGTCTACGACTTTTGCGGTATGCGGTAGCAGTTCGCTCACTTCCATCCCAGACTCACCATGTGGCATGAATCCAAAAAAGCTCGCCGTTACCGGGAGAGACTCCTGATCTTTGGTCATCCCTGTTAACCGCTGGCCTTTACGGATGAAATCCGGAATCTCTTTACCGTGCCATTTGGCTTCTAAATCCGGCTTTGGATCGAACAAATCCATTTGCGATGGCGCGCCACTTTGATGAAGGAAGATCACCCTCTTTGCAGTCGGCTTGTGATGTAATCCCCCATTGCCGATTCCATATGAACGGGCGCCCACCTCTTCTGACAGTAATGATGATAGCGCTACAGAACCAAGGCCGAACGACGAACGAACGAACGCCCGGCGATTAAGCCGATCAACATCGCTGGTCCAAATTGTCTGATCTGAGCGATTCATTCTATTTAACTAAGGTTTATATAAAGCTTCGTCAGTCATCATGACAGTGCTGCAAACGACCGTCCATGCTGCCAGTTCTGTAACGTCTATAGTGCCAATAACATCAGATTCGCCGACATCCAAAAGTGCTTGCGCAGCGGTCTGATCACGCTTGAATGCCTTAAGTTGTGAATCGAGAAGCGTGGTTAANACCAACAATTCNGCATNAAGAATCGGACGGCTAACAACGATGCGAAACAGTCGAGAAAGCCTNTCATCTTGTGATAATTCCATTCGTAATAGTTGATTGGCNAGACCTCTTGCTGACTCAACATGAGTTGGCGAATTCATTAACACCAACGCCTGCATGGGNGTGTTGGTAACAGGACGCCGGGCAACGCAGGTCTCTCGGTTTACTGCATCAAATACAGCAAGTTCCGGCGGTGGAACCGTACGTTTCCANAACGTATACATACTTCGCCTATACAAATCTTCGCCACGGCCTTGTATGTAGATCTGAGCTGTAAAATCGCGGGGATTAAACGAGACTTCTTTCCAAAGCCCGCGCGGATGATAAGGATATACGCTACTGCCACCGATTCTGTCGACGAGCAGGCCACCATTGCTAATCGCAGCATCGCGAACCGTTTCAGCAGTTAGCCGCTGGCGTGGGAAGCTGGAGTAAAGCGGGAACGTTCGCTCGGATACCATCTGATTACTCGATTGCTGATAAGTCCGTGAAGTCGTGATCAACTTCACTAGGTGTTTGACATCCCATCCACTTTCGATGAATTCCACCGCTAGCCAATCAAGCAACTTTGGATGCGATGGCAAACTTCCGCGAGTCCCGAAGTCTTCTACGGTGGCCACCAATGGCGATCCGAAGAACAAGGCCCATATTCGATTGACGGTAACGCGGGCTGTTAACGGGTTACGTTTATCCACGATCCAATGCGCGAGGCCTAATCGATTAGGCGGCATTTCGCTTGTCATGGTATGCAGTACAGATGGTGTACCTGGAGACACTTCTTCTCCCTTTGTTTGATACGTTCCACTTGGAAACACAAAAGTTTTTCGTGGCTCGTCTCTTTCACTCATCACCATCGTCGTGCTAATCGACTTCGTTATCCCATCAAGCACGGACTGTTGTTCGTCGATCGTAGCCTGTAGCTTTTCAAAACCAGGATCTGTTTGTCTTAGCACATACCGAGCTAGTTTCTCTGTTTGCTCACCAGTCCGTTCGTTTTCAGGTAAATCAATAATCGTTCGAATTGGGTTGCCGCCACCAAGGCGTGACACTTCGTCGTCAGTCACTTTTCGGCTAAAGGCTCGCACTTCGTCAATCATCCCTCGAAAACCACTTGCCCCCGACGCACCTCCGATCGACAACTCACTAATTGATGGAGCTGTAAGCAGCCCTGTTGCCTTCAGGAGTTCAAATGAAGTTGCATCGCCGTCCACAAAAATCGCTACTTCATCTAGCAATTCCTCTGCGGAGTCAACGGAGCGTAAGTCATGCTGCGAGTATTGGACAACAATGTGTTGCCATTGGGTCTTTTTCAGTTGATGTTGTGAACGTAATTCCCGGACTTTGTCTACACTCTCTGCAAGCCTGATCGCGATTGAACCTTCAGATATAACGACGTCAAACCCCGTTGAGATTACATCGTCTTNATACTCAGCTTGAGAAAACAGGACAGCATTATCCTCTGTCGTCGGATACAACCACATCGACAAGGTAAAGTCATTGACGAGTTGTGGAGGATTGCCAACTGTCACCATGGTCGAACCGTCAAACAACAGCGCCTCTGAAAACTTACCGGGAAGGTAGATCGGACTTCCCGCAATCTTACCCTGCGGCAGATTGCGGCGATGAGGAATTANGTCATTACCGTCTGAAGCATCAAATCCAAATCCGACCTTCATGTCATTGGGTGGTCCGGGTAATTTGACTTCATTAGCCAGCACCAACTNCGTGTATTGCTTCACCGCCGACTGNGAATCTNCTAGACGACGTTNGATCAATGACTGNTGCTGAGCAATNGATTGTGANAGGTCGTCGCGATGGTGTTNTTGNAGTTTAGTGGGTGCCTCAATGTAAGGATGAGCATTACCTGCGCGCCCATCGATACCGACTTCATCTACGTTATTGAAAAATGCATAAAACCGATAAAACTCTTTCTGAGNTATTGGGTCAAACTTGTGGTCATGACATCGACTACATCCGATCGTCTGGCCAAGCCAGACAGTCGCCGTTGTTGAAACCCGATCCATGATGTACTCGGAAAGATANTCTTCTTCCAATGCCCCCGCTTCAAAATTGATCATGTGATTTCTATTGAATCCAGTGGCAATCAATTGGTCTAACGTTGGTTTTTCCAGCAGATCTCCTGCGAGTTGCTCAATCGTGAATTGGTCGAAATGCATATTGCTGTTAAACGCATCAATCACCCAGTCACGCCACCGCCACATGTTGCGATGGGAATCGATGTGATAGCCGTGTGTATCTGCGTATCGTGCTAGATCTAACCAAGGCACGGCCATCCGTTCACCGTACGATGGCGACGACAAAAGCCGTTCGACTTCTGTTTGCCACGACCGGTCTAATCCATGTGCGTTCACATTGTCCTGAAACAGAACTTGCTGCTCGACAGTCGGTGGTAATCCGGATAAGTCGAGAGTGAGACGCCTCAGTAGTGTATGAAT
>PAXU01000063.1 GCA_002714565.1 Rhodopirellula sp. | reverse complement strand
TGGGTGTCTGAATGACGTCATGCCCGGCACAACCAAGAAGTGACGCAGGCCAATGATCACCGGTAATTACGAGGACGTTTGGGTTATTGGACATTGATGCCGCTTTTTAAGAAGTAGTTCAAGTAAGTTATTGTAATTGCTTTTTTTCACCATTATCGCATTGGTACTCGCTATAAAATCCAGTGCTGCTGCCAATCTAGTTGGAATTCTCGCCGGAGCAACTGCCTTGCTTCAGATGGTCATTGAATTCCCACTAAAGAATGTGATCGAAAGTGGCGAGGGAGGTGGAGAAATGGGAATGGATCCAGCTGAGATTCTCNCCGAAATGTATCACATCGAATACGGTTTTTGGATCACTGTTGCTGCTAGTGTTCTTGCTGGAGTTATTGGATTAGCCGCAGGAAGTGCCGNTGAGTCGTCAGATACANTAACGGCCACTGCCGTACCGGCACCTGTTCCAGCAACACCTGTTCCAGCAACACCTGAAGCTGCTCCACCGGTAGCAGATGCTTCGCCTGAAACTGAACCGTCTGCAGAAAGTGATACCGACGGGGACGCTGGCGGAGACTCCTAGCCTCCCCTACGGGGAACACGAGCAATGCGACNGCGGGGCCTATCGCTAGCTAAGCAAGTTTCTTAACCGCAACTTCCGTCTGCCGAGGCGTTAGCCGAAGGCGACGGCGGATGCGNGAACCCAATAGACACCTGCCATTGCATAAGACAAAACTTTCATACCACCTTTTGACTATGGTATCATCGGGGAACAGAACCACCCGCAGATTAAGGAATCTCTAATGCATGCCCTCCGCTTTTTTGTTTGTTTGATCACCGTTGCTGCGACTCCACTATTCGCATTTGCCGCGGAGCCACAATATAAATCGGAAGGCATTGAAGTCGTTGCTGCAGCAGCTGATGAAGCAGTACGCAGCGACTTTTCACTCGATGCTGCCAAGGACTATCTGGAGAANGGCAGCGTTGCTTGGACGAAGTCAAAGAAGTGCGTTGCCTGCCATACGAATGGTACTTACTTTCAAATGGCACCTGCACTTGCGGACGTCATGGGGCAACCGCTTGCCGAACAGCGTGAATTCCTTGTGAAAGAAGTTGCTAAATACAGCAAAGCAAACATCGACACNTTAAAGACAGGTATTCGNCCTACTCAAGTTGCCTACATGGCCCATGGTCTTGCAACGTGGGACAAATACTCTGGTGACGGAAAACTTTCAGAAGAGACGAAACAAGCTCTAAACCTCATGCTCTCATTACAGTCGGACGATGGCAGTTGGGGAAATCTTGATTGTTGGCCACCATTTGAATCCAGTAGTTACCAAGGTGCCACCGTCGCTGCACTAGCGCTAAGTACCGCTCCTGGATTTCTTGACAATCTCACGGAAGAACAGGCAAAGCACGTAGATCTCCTAAAGAAGTATCTGCGAACGCAGGATGCACCGCACGACTATGGTCGCATCTTACTGTTATGGGCAGCTAACGAGTGGGACGGATTNTTAACCGAAGCACAAAAACTCGAGTTGGTCAGCATGGCAACANGTCATCAACAGGACGATGGTGGCTGGGCAATGCGGACTTTTGCCACACCCGAAACATGGGGCGGTGGCGGCAGAGCAGAGAAACTGAAAACTGAAGAAGAATTCAAGAGTCCACCAAGTGACGGACATCAAACTGGGTTGGTAATTATGGTTCTACGCGATGCAGGTGTGCCGGCTGACGACGACATCATCAAACGCGGTATCAAGTGGATCAAATCCAATCAACGCGAGTCAGGTAGATGGTGGACAAGGTCGCTGAATACCGACGGCCCTCATTTCATCACGTACAGCGGTACGTTCTACCCACTCATGGCACTACATAAGTGTGGCGAATTAAAGTAGACCGGGAATCGGGCTACCAGTTGTTGCANATCGCACTAAGNCTGTAGGCAGACTTTGTTCNAGACGCAGTTCACCGATATCAAACAGCGAATGTAAGATGGTTGCAACCAGATTGTCGCTGTTCACTGCACCGGACAGTGGTTCCCCGCCATCACGAGTCGATTGCCCGATGACTTGACCATGGGTCATACCGCCGCCATAGAGCATAAGTGGGGTCAGTCGNCCCCAGTGATCACGACCACCATTTTTATTAATCCGTGGTGTACGCCCCATTTCACCAGTGGTCACGAGCAAGATATCGTCTGAAAGTCCTCGNGCTTCGCAATCNTCAATGAANGCGGAAACAGCATGGTCGTAAGGACGGACCACTGCATCCATTCCATTNGTTACTCCNACGTTGTTTTGGTCAGCGTGCATATCCCACACAAACTGCGTCGTGATAGTGACAAAACCGCAACCGGCTTCACAGAGTCTTCTTGCCAGCAACAATAACTTGCCAAGAGAACGGGCATTCGTTTGATACCAATGTCGTTCTTGCTGTCCGTTCTGTACATATGCGAATTTTTCATCGTTGATGAACTGAGAAGTGTCATACCGCGCGATGGTCGCGTCGTCTTCTTTGTTAATGTCAAAGGCATCGGCAACTCCGCGAATCAACATGTCGTATGCTTGAGCTCGGAATTTCCCGATACCATCNAGCACACCGGTGCTGTCCACATTATTCTTGAGTGAGTCCAGTGCTCTGAGCAATGCCTGACGATTATCTAAGCGGCCCTTTGGCAGAACCAACTTCATGTTTTTTTGCAAATCTGATCCGCCACCAGGGACAAACGGCTCGAACGATTTTCCAAGCGTACCGGTTTGTGTGAATTTCCCAAAGCGAACATCCGGTCCATTGTCATCAGGTGTTATCGCTGTAGGATCAAGTGCGACATTGGTCGGCATTCCCGTTTTGGAATGATTTGTCCCAACGATTCGCGAATAGATCGATCCCATATTCGCTTTGTTTGTGGCTTCACCGATAATGGGCCGNGTGCTGTGTCCGTTGCTGCCACTTTGGTAAGAACGCACGACAGCAAGCTTATCTGCGTGAGCGGCGAGGCGTTTTAGGGTCGANCCGAAGTGTACGCCTGGTACNGCTGTTTGTGTCACACCGCCAACAGTTCGGATGGCCTCTGGTGCATCCATCTTTGGGTCATAAGTCTCGAACTGTGTCGGACCGCCATGTTGCAACAGAAAGATTACCGACTTACCTGAGGTGAAGTGGTTTTTCTCTGCAAACCCGTGGGCTTTGGCTGCCAGCAAATCCGAAAGCGCAAGACCACCTAATCCCAGGCTACCAATAGATAGCATGGCACGGCGACTTAAGGGGTCTGTATGATCGAATACTGAGAGCATTGTTTATAGCGTGGCTTACTTGCGACAAACGTTTGTTAGATGTTTATTATATCGGAGAACCGGTCAGTTGCTCTATGGGCATTTATTTGAGGACTTCCAAATGAGTTTAAGTCGCTTTCACATAATTCTCCTTGCTGTTATTTCAATCGCGTCGATTCCNTCGACCCGTGTGGCATCAGCTGAACCAAGAAATATCATTNTTGTCCTTGTTGATGACCTTGGCTGGATGGACTTAGGGTGCCAGGGGTCCGATTTCTATCAGACTCCGCACATTGACCAGCTTGCTGCACGTGGAATTCGGTTTATCAACGGCTATGCTGCGTGTGCAGTGTGTTCGCCCACGCGAGCAGCCCTGATGACAGGCAAAGATCCGGCGAGGCTGGGAATCACCGATTGGATACGGGCAGAATTCCAACTTAGTGGTCGTCAGAGGCCAAACTGTGATGTTGAAGGATACCACGACGCNAATCTTAAAGTGCTGACCCCGGTAAACAACTCATTCCTCCCACACAATGAAGTGACCATTGCAGAGTTGTTAAAACAAAGAGGATTTGTCAGCTGTTTTATTGGAAAGTGGCATCTTGGCGGAGAAGGGTATCTTCCCACTGACCAAGGTTTCGATTTGAACTTTGGTGGTTGGGATTATGGCCAGCCGCCTTCCTATTACGACCCTTATACAAACCGACGCTTGCAACAAGGCATCCCCACACTTGNGCCAAAGGAGACGGGCGAGTATTTGACCGACCGGGAAGCGGATGAAGCTGTATCCTTTATAAAGGCCAACAAAGATAACCGATTCCTGCTTTACCTGTCGCACTATGCTGTACACACCCCCATTCAACCGAAACTAAACATCCTTGAAAAATATCAGGCACTAAAGGATGAGATGGGACAAGATAATGCCGCTTATGCAACCATGGTTCAAAGTGTCGATGATTCACTCGGCCGTATCATGGCCACGTTAAGCGAACTTGGTCTTTCAGATGACACGTTG
Source organism: Rhodopirellula sp. (assembly GCA_002714565.1). GTDB lineage: Bacteria > Planctomycetota > Planctomycetia > Pirellulales > Pirellulaceae > UBA11883. Next base: position 15,255 of record PAXU01000063.1, on the reverse strand, counting down.
ATCGTATTTACGAGCGACAACGGTGGTCTCGATCGTAACGGCAACCCAACAGAAAATGCGCCGCTGAAATCCGGAAAAGGCTTTGCACCCGAAGGTGGAATACGAGTGCCATGGATTGTTTGCTGGCCCGGAGTCACTAAAGCGGGTGTCACCTCTGACGAACCTGTGACGAGTGTAGATCTTTTTCCAACTCTAGCATCAGCCGTTGGAATTAACACTGCCGACATGACGCTTGATGGCGCGGATTTGACCCCAGTACTTAAAGGGGGCTCACTAGCCAAACGTAGTTTGTACTGGCACTTTCCACATTATCGTCACCGCGCAGGCAACGACCCGTATTCGGTGATTCGCAAGGGCGACTTCAAGTTGGTTCGATTCTACGATCCACAAAAGAGCGAGCTCTATCATTTGGATCGCGATCTGGCGGAAGCATCAGATATCGCAGACAAGAAACCCGCAAAGGTCCGCCAAATGACGCGGGAATTGGATAAGCACTTGAAGAAAATTGGCGCTAAGATACCGATTGAAAAGTAACAGAAGAAGCTAGATGAATGCAGCCTCAAAAAAACGTCCTGCGGGCCGTAGGTCCGCACTTGACCCTACAGCCTCTTCAGCGGGATGCGAGTAACAAACACATCCTCTTTATTTACGGAGTAAATAACGTAGAGATAGTCGCCCCAGACATGGGCATGCGGGTACTGCCAACCATCGAGCTTATGCTTACCGTCAAATCTCATTTTCGTTGGTTCGCTACGAACGATCATACCGCGCGTCAGTTTCCGGCCGTCGTTGCTTAAAGTCATTACTAAAGCACTTCGATCAAATTGCTTATTCGTTGCATTGTTAATCAAAAAATAAGTACCGGAGGGTAGCTTTCCCGTTGCAAACCGAGCGGTGGAATCCGGAATAGCAGTCTGCTCGGCTGTCGTCCATTCTTCGCCATCTGTGGACTGGGCAGCATAGAGCTTTCCGGAGTAATTCCGTAGTAATGCGACCGTATCATGTTCACGTGCGATAAAGTTAGGCTCCGCATATCCAATCACCGAGACGTCGTCGATCGGAATAGTAACCTCTTTCCATGACGTTGGTACAAGTAACTCCATNGTGACCAGAATCTTCATCCGTTTCGTATCGCGATGTGGATCCGTATATTCGCCCCCCATGATCCATCGCCCATCGTGCAATTGNACTGGCGGGNTAATAAANAACCCCGACGTAACCTTAGTGGGCNACGTCCAAGAGTTCCCATCGTCGGATGTGCTGAAATAGAGTGCCGTGTTCGGGTTGAAGTTGGTGCCACCCGTAATAGTGAACCAGGCGACTAGTTTTTCAGAAACCACGGACAATCCGGCTGCCACAAAGATCTTATCGTCGCCACCTTCGAAAAGTGCGCGGGGCTTGCACCAGCGTTCNCCATCGGTACTGTCACTAATTAGTAGACGCTGGCCTTCTGCGTCTTCATGGATCTTGCCGTTCGACCACATCGCGAACAGCTTTCCACGGTAGTCAATCAGACACGGATGATGGCAGAATTTAAAGCTATCGGCAGTGGCTTGGTAGACTTTGAAGTGATCACCTTTCACCGATGGCAAATCAGGTTTGGTGCTCGCATTAAACTTGAACAGCTTGGATTTCGTTTCAACTGGCGGAGCTGCTAACANCCCAGAAGACATGACAATCAAAGAAACCAGAACTGTTAGCGTGAGGCTTAGGTTTATGCGCATTTAACTATCGCGTGTAGGTTACAAAGTCGCCGGTTGGCTTGCGCGTGATTAGCGTCTCGGGTGTTAAACGAATTATTTCGTCCGGATCACTCTTGCCCGGCACCACGTTTCTCAGGTTTGATTCAATAACCTCACCAAAGATCCTATTGTCCTCAATATGCCAGCGACCGTGAANAAAGCCGTCATCCTGTACCGATGCAACTTCGCCCCGCGAATCAACACTCATGACATAACCACCGTCGCCCTTAAACTCGACCGATATATCCAGATTTTCCATGTCCGTTTGCATTTTCCACGTACCGACAATGACCTTTTCCGGTGATGCATCACAACCCGAAAAAACAATTATCAAAGCCGCGGCCAAAACCGCATGAAGCGAGCGTCTTGTTGAAAACCTTTGCATGGCTAAATCCCTCCAACCACTTAAGACCANTTGTCGACCATCCGTNGTCACTCAAGTATATCGCTTAGCATACTCAAATTGACCTAAAACACGCAAAGCGAATTACTAAAACCCTATTGTAATACATCCTCATGCCGACATTANACATTGACGACCTATACCATCACGACCACCATGAAGCTTTAACGCACGCTGAACTACGACGGATCCATGTCTGACTCAATCCCACTCATAGCGACGACGGCATTTGGCTTAGAGTCACTGGTAAAACGCGAACTTGAAGACCTTGGCTATAAAGCCAATGTAATCTCACCTGGCTGGATTCGGTTTGAAGCCGATTTAAGTGGCATTTGTCGTACAAATCTGTGGTTGCGTACTGCGGATCGGGTTGTAATTGAGATCAACTCGTTTGAGTGCAAGGATTTTGACACTCTCTTTGAAACAACCAAGGCCATCGCTTGGGACGANTGGATTCCAAAGGACGGACAATTCGTTGTGACCGGTCGCAGTATTCAGTCACAGCTTTCGAGCGTCCCGGCATGCCAGCGATCTGTAAAAAAGGCGATGGTAGAGAGCCTGCTAAAGGCTCACCGTACTACTGTACTTCCGGAGACCGGATCACTTCATAAAGTTGAAATCGCATTGATAAAAGATCAGGCTTGGCTGCTGCTGGATACAACAGGACCAAGCCTGCATAAACGCGGATATCGTCCAGCAACTGCCACAGCGCCTATAAAGGAAACGCTGGCAGCCGCCATGGTACAGCTAAGCTTCTGGAATCCTGACAGGCCATTACTTGATCCGTTTTGCGGTACCGGCACGATTCCGATAGAAGCTGCCCTTATCGGCCGCAATATGGCTCCAGGAATGTACCGTGATTTTCCGTCTGCTGATTGGCATTGCATACCTAAGGAAATATGGCGTGATGCACGCACCGAGTCGCTTGATCTTATGAAGCAACCGGGAAGCGAACGCCTCTTGGGTACTGACAACGACGACAAAATCTTAATCGCGGCACGTAAAAACGCGACGCTTGCCGGTGTTGCTGACGACATTCATTTCCAGCAACGGGAATTCAAAGACCTTCTNTCCAAACGTGAACATGGCTGTCTGATCACCAATCCACCGTATGGGGAACGCATGGGTGAGCCGGANGAAGTTGAACAACTTTACAGATCGTTTCCAGAAACATTAAAAAGATTGCCAACATGGTCACACTACATTATCACGTCGTATCCCAAATTCGAGCGACTGATCCAAAAGGAAGCCGATCGGCGTCGAAAGTTATACAACGGGCGAATCGAATGCACTTACTATCAATTCCATGGACCGCGTCCGGGAGTTGGTGTCGACCGAACACCTGTTCGCCACGATGAAAGCCAACCCGAACAGAATGCGCCGGAGCGAGTGGAAACTGCCGATGNACCAACTGCTGTATTCGGAGGCGATCTGCGAAAAACTGCTGAACAATGTGAGATCTTTGCTAACCGCCTGACTAAGCGTGCTCGCCATTTGCGGCGATGGCCTACCAAGAGAGGGATCACCTGCTTTCGGCTATACGAACGAGACATTCCGGAAATCCCGCTGGTCGTCGATCGGTATGAAGACCATTTGCACATTGTAGAATTTGATCGCCCACACGAACGCGACCTAGCTCAACACGCAGACTGGTTAGAGCAACTTGTAAAGACAGCATCNCAGACACTTGATATCCCGACGGACCAGATCTTCCTGAAACAAAAACACAGGCAAAGCGGATCCGAGCAACATCAAAAAGTCGATGCAACCTCCTATGAATTGCAGGTNCAGGAGGGCGGTTTAAACTTTATCGTCAATCTCTCTGATTATGTAGATACGGGATTGTTTCTAGATCATCGACAAACTCGGGAGATGGTTCGCAAGTNGGCAANTGGCAAACGAGTNTTAAATCTATTCGGTTACACCGGAGCATTCACTGTTTACGCAATCGATGGTGGAGCAAGCTCTACTGTCACCGTGGATCTCTCTAGGAACTACCTGAGCTGGGCACATCGCAATCTACTCGTAAATAACTTCCCAGCAGACAATCACCAATTCGTCCGTGCCGACGCGATCGAATTCGTTACGGAAATGGCATCACCAGAAGAATTCGATATCGCAATTGTGGACCCTCCCACGTTTTCAAACAGCAAGCGTTTGGAGAATGATTGGGATATTCAGCGTCAACACGTCGAATTACTAAACGCTACCTTAGCGGCGATTAAGCCTGATGGAATGATATACTTTTCAACCAATTTCCGTCGGTTCAAGTTGGACGAAGAATCAATCCACTCCAACTCCATCGTCGAAATTTCCAAGCAAACCGTACCTGAAGACTATAGAAATCGCCGAATTCATCGTTGCTGGAAGATACGCAAGCCCGCTCCCTAATGAAGGTACGGCTTAAACTATCTGACTATACTTTTGATAAATGCTATAACTGTAATAGGTGAGCGTTGTACGGCGGAACTCACTATCGCAAATAGCCTATTATTGAGAGCTTTTACAAAAATGTCTGAAACTGATACCCAATCATGCCCAGAATGTGGAGCAGAGATCGTTCCAGGTAAAGTCTATTGCCACAAATGCGGTTTCAATTTATCTCGTGCTGCCGAGGAACAAGCAGCACCGGAAGTAGCGACGACTGTTGTCGAACCAACTCCGGAAGAATTGTCGCAATCGACCCAGTCCAGGCATTCCGCATCTCCCATTACATTAATCCTTGCATGCATTCTTACGGTTGCTGCTTCGTATGGCACATTTCAACTTGGTAAATCGGTGCTACTTTACGAATACTCGGATACACGAGATTTATATGATCAAACCGAAGAAGCACGATCGAAACTAGCTGATAGTGAACAAAAACGTGATGCGATGATTACANCCATCTTTGGCGGTGATGAAAAATTCAACAGCCTTCTCGAATCAAAATCGATCACACCATTCTCCATCACTGAATATGCGAATCTAAGTGCTATCCGCACTCAATTCGGCAAGCAAATCCAAGCTCCGGCAATTGAAGTTGACGACTCCATGNCGGAAGACGGTCCACCAGNAGGATTTGAGGAAGGGCAGGCCGGAGGTGCACAGCCTCAAGCCGCACCAATTGAACGTTCCAGTCGGCTGTCTGCTGTATTACGCATGGATGATTTACCGGAGGATGTGGATCGCNCAGCTGTTGAACAAATCAGCATGGAAGANGCGGTGAATATTGCTGCAGCAGAATCCAATGCCTTTGATGCCGAANGTATCCATTTCAATTTGATGTCGAGACTGCCCCGTTCAGTTCAACTCGAATCCAACCTTAAAGCAGGTCGACGGCAGGCGAACATGAATGGCAACTTTCGCATGTTCGGTGGCAACTGGATTCATCACGCATGTTGGGTGATGGTCTCATGCGTGGCCGGGATATTCGCGGGCACAATTGCCTGGAGTCTCGGCGGATCAAAATCTAAGTCTGAAGAATAGCTAGCTGTCGAGCCGTACCATGCCGGTACGAATTGCGTCCACAACACTTAATAGCATCTATTTTTCAACAGGCACGTTGAGCCAACCACTCGTTCCAACTTTGATCTCACCTTCGACTTTGGCTGCGGGTGGCAAGTTCAATTTTACGAAGAATACCGAATCCTGGTTCGGTGACAATCTCGCTTCACTGCCAATCAGAAACACTTTCCCAGGCTTCCCTTTCTTATCCACGAACAGGCCGATCAGTGCACCGAGCGGAAAATCGTTGTCCATGCCATTCGTTTTTACGTCACCGGTAGGAAGACCGGCAACAGTTAATTGCCCTTCGAGGTTGATTTCATAAGTTCCGGCGGTAACAACTCGGAAGGACTTACCACCCACCGCAATTCCGATCTGTGTCCAACCCTTCGTCGTGTCCAAATCATGTACCTGTTGATTAGAATTTAGGATCGAGTCCTGCAACGCCTTAATCTTGTCGTTGATGCCAGGTGCATTTGAATCTAGCTTATTGATTGCTTCGAAAATCTGTCGGGCACGCTCCAGGTTACCATTGCGTTCGTATTCGTCTGCCAAATCGACCGCATCCTTTATAAACAAGCCGAATACTCTTTTTGCTTTGGCATCGATCGCCTTTATCGGCACATCCTGACCAAACAGGGACGTACAACAAATACTTGCTACAGCCGCTAAACAAATCAGCATTCGTTTCAGTTCCACAGCTAGATCCTTTCAGATTCTGCATCGCATTCCGTAAACAGTCTCTTGACGCAATTCATTGCATCAGAACACTCTTTCATTGGTTCAATTATAGACAGCGAGTGTCTTTTGAGCGTGGGTCGTTTATGGCTCTTCCACTGTTTAGCGTGCCATTCATCGCACGCTTACGCCATGGCCCCGGCGCATCGTAAAACGAGTCATCGAAATATACATCCGTGATCAACACACCAGGCTGATGTAACGGTAATTTTCCGACGATTGCACCGTCTGGGCGAACGGCAAAACTGCCCCAGCGGGATGGCTTTGTTTGGCTGTTATTTGCACTTACCCAGATGTGATTTTCCGCTGCTCGGCAAGACATCGTTGCCGGCACAATCGTCTTCCAAATATTGTATTCTTCGTCTTCAACAACTGTACTTCTTGCATTGTGAAATGACTGGAACAGCACTTGGCACCCCCGCCTAATCAAATCTCGATAGAGTTCCGGAAAGCGATAGTCATAACAAATCAACGTCGAGCATTTAAAGCCGTCAACGGTAAAAAACACATTGTGATCACCGGGAGAGTAATGGCATAAGTCAAACGTTGGTTTGGAACCACCTACGCCAGTACAAAAACGTTTGTCGTAACGATCTACAATTCTCCCCTTNTCATCAATGATATAGATACTGTTGTGAGGCTTATTCTTACCAGANAGCTGGTGCGTCGAACCTAACAATACCCAAACACCGCGGGCTTGGGCCAACTCCTGAATTTCTGTAGTAGCTTCCACTAGTTTCTGCCAGTNNAGGAAATCNCAATTCTCAAACTCGACACCAGCATATCCGCTTAGTGCGCATTCCGAAAAATGAATAACACGAGCATCTTGGTCTGCGGCTTGATTGATCTGACGTTTCACGTATTTGAGATTGTGCTCAATTTCCGCTTCAACCGAAAACTGGCAAGTAGCAATTCGCAAGCTGCTCATTTTAGATCTTCTCCTAGTCATTCATATACAATGAATAGTGTCATGCCGTAACGAGGAATTATACATGTATATTCGATTATCATTGCTCGCGATGATCCTGGTAACACAACTGCTGTTGCCATTATGCACCAGAGCTGCCAAGCATCTGGACCGCCCAAACATCTTATTGGTCCTCTGCGACGATCTAGGTTATGGCGACTTAGCATGTTACGGTAGCCCTACGGTGAAGACTCCGAATATAGACCGTTTCGCTGGCACGGGCATGCGATTCACCGACTTCTACTCTGCGGCACCAAATTGCTCACCGTCGCGAACTGGCTTAATGACAGGCAGAACACCAACTCGACTAGGCATCCATAATTGGATACCGGTCGATTCACCGATGCACGTAAAGCCGAGCGAGACAACCATTGCAACTCTATTACGCAAATCCGGNTATGACACGGCCATGGTCGGGAAGTGGCATTTAAACGGTGGATTNCACAAGACGGATCAACCGCAGCCCAATGACCATGGGTTTGACCATTGGATGGCAACGCAGAATAACGCCATCCCAACGCATCATAATCCTGACAACTTTTATCGAAACGGTATCGCCCTTGGNACNATTCAGGGATACGCCTCACAGATCGTCACAGATGAGTCACTTCGATGGCTAAGTCAAGTCCGAGATCCCAACAAGCCATTTTTCTTATTCGTGTCGTACCACGAGCCACACGAACCAATTGCCAGCGCCCCGGAGTTTACCGTCAAGTATCCGGAAAAAGGTAAGCCTAGCCGATACGATCCAAGCGTTACGACATTTCAGGCTCACCATGGCAACATATCCCAAATGGACTTTCATTTTGGTCGCCTGATCGACGGCCTTAAAGATCGCGGACTTGATTCCAACACACTCATTATCTTTACAAGCGACAATGGACCTGCAATCACCGGCTCACATCCTCACGGCTTTACCGCTGGACACCGGGAAAAGAAGGGNCATACGTACGATGGTGGAATCCGCGTGCCGGGAATCATGGTATGGCCAGGACAAATCAAAGCTGGTACGACGAACAACACACCGGTTGGTGGGATCGACATCCTGCCGACGCTTGCAGAAATAGCCGGAATTAAGCGGCTCGCGACTCGACNACTGGACGGCACTAGCGTTGTTGCTGCGATGNATGGTNAGCCTGTCANCCGAAAGCAACCGTTATATTGGCACTTCAACGCAAGCCGTTCCGCACCCAAAGTGGCGATACGCAGCGGCCCATGGAAAATGTTGGCAACCGTTACGGGCGAACAGATTTCTCCGTACAGCGACATTCTTGGCAAAAACCAAGACCTGCTGAAAGCAGCGGAGCTGGATGAGTTTGAACTCTATAACCTTGAAACCGATCCGGCAGAAANAAACGATCTGCTTGAGCAAGAGAAAGANATTGCACAGAGTTTAATCCAGGCAATGACCGAGATTTACCTCGATGTGCGAGATGAATCACCGATCTGGCCTATTTGGAAATCCCCACGCTGGGAAGGTAAACGGATTAACGACTTCGTCCGTTCATTGAACAAATAGAGTCTTATAAAATAGCCGTNATGAATCTACGTTTCACAAAATGTTCCCTGCTACTTTNCATGTTGTTTTGCTCAACGTGTGTCGCAGATCAGCGTGTTGAGTTCTTTGAGAAGAACATCAGACCGGTTCTGGTTGCTAGTTGTTACTCCTGCCATTCACAATCCGCAGCTTCAAAGGGAGTACTCAAGGGAGAACTTCGTCTTGATTCACGAGAGTTGATGCTCCGCGGCGGCGATTCCGGACCTGCCATCGTTCCAGGTAAGCCAGATGCGAGCTTGTTGATTTCTGCGATTATGCATGCGTCTCTCGAGATGCCACCCAACAAGAAGTTAGACGACAAAGTCGTCGCGAATTTTGAGACTTGGGTTAGAAGTGGCGCAGTATTTCCCGAGAATCAAGCAGAATCAGTTGATTCAGTACATTGGTCTCTGCAACCGATAATGAATCCACCGGCGCCGAAACTTAAAAATGACCAATGGTCACAGACCGACATCGATCGGTTTATTCTGGACAAATTGCGTACTGCATCATTAACTCCCTCGGGCGATGCGTCTAAGCTTCGGCTAATTAGGCGACTTATGTTTGATCTAACCGGGTTGCCACCCACCGAGCAAGAGATCGATGACTTCCTGGGCGATGACTCCGAGAATGCATGGGAATCCCTTATCGATCGTCTCCTAAACTCAAAGCGATACGGAGAACGATGGGCCCGACACTGGTTGGACGTAGCTCGTTATGCCGACACAACGGCCAATGACGGTAACTTTGTCATGCGGTATGCGTATCGCTATCGAGACTATGTCATAGAGGCCTTTAATGAAGACATGCCTTTTGATCAATTTATTCTCGAACAGATCGCCGGTGACCTGATGAAACCCGTATCACCTGAAGTCGATCTTCGTCGTCGCATTGCAACTGGATTCCTAATGCTCGGACCGAAAGGCCTGGCAGAAACAGACAAGGAACAACTGCGATTGGATATGGCAGATGAACAAATCGATGTAACAACCCGTGCATTCCTTGGCATGTCGTTCTCGTGTGCTCGTTGTCACGATCACAAATTCGANCCAATCCCTACAACAGACTACTACGCACTCGCTGGAATCTTCCGAGGAGTCGAGATGCTAGGTGGACAGTCTGGCCCCACTTCCATGTGGCAGGAAACGTCCATTGAATACACCTCAGCGGAAACCAAACAACGGCTCACACAACTGGCCTCCGATCTAAAGTCCACTCAGCAGAAACTCGATGCGATCNTGGATGTTGTTGATGAACCACAACGAACTTGGGAAGAGACCTTACGCAAGGAATTCGAAAACACTGATGCAGCGCCTGCCCAACTATCTACTTCCNTATTGGATGGCCTAATGGCTTGGTACTCTGCGGATTCGATCGTGGCCGATGACAAAGTGCTTCTTTGGAAGAATCGCGTCGAGCGAGATGGGGCGGAGTCACTGGATCTTAAGGGAGTGCCGGAAACAGCTCCATCACTCGTTGCGTCTGCAATTGGAAAGATGCCGGCAGTTAGTTTTGATGAAAACAAGCATGTGTTAGTATCCGAAGCACCACTGGAGATTTCGGGCAATTCACCATTCACCATGTTTGCTGTCATCAACCCAATGGAGTCGATGCACAAAAGAACTCAACCAATTAGCTTTGGAGACCCGACGACGCCACACGCCGGAGCCATCTTTGAAATCGAGCAGGCGCCAAACACAAAAAACCGGCTTGATCTGGCAACGGGGCACTCGTTCGATGCCTTGGTAGGTGAAGTGACATTCGGTGAACCTCAAATCTGGATGGCGCGATTTCATGGCGGCAAGCTTCTGGATAGTCATGTCGAAATCTCCGGAGTACGGCGTGAACTTTCCGCTGACGAATTTGCAGCGAAAGNAGAATTGACCCTTAAGCCCGACAAGATCGTCATTGGAGGCCACAGTCATCCGACGCACCGGTCGTGCATAAGCCCCAAAATGCATCTCGGCGAAGTGCTCATTTTCAATCACGCACTTGATAACAAACAGGTTGAGCATGTTGGAAACTATCTCCAATCGAAATACCTGATACAAGGCAAATACACTGGGACGCTCAAAGACATCGTATATACACCGGTCAATGAACGCTCAAAGGAATCGGCACAATACTTACGTCGGGCATTTCTAGATTNTCAAAAGAACACTGATTACGTCGAAGTTGTCGAATTGCGGAACGACTTAGAGAAGCAGTTAGCAGCGTTGGAAGCTGATGGCCATCATGTTGACGTAATGATGCCAATGGAGAAACAAGGCATCAATTTAAAGGTACATATTCGTGGCGACCGGCAGAACTTAGGTGACGTTGTGATACGTCATACACCTACCTTGTTTCCAAATATCGAATCCGCGTTGATCGATTCAAAACAGAGCGGCAGACTTGAACTCGCCGAGTGGATAGCAAGCACCGAGAATCACTTAACGGCGCGTGTCATCGTCAATCGCATTTGGCAATGGCACTTTGGTAAGGGACTGGTTCACAGTAGCGATAATTTCGGTCGAATCGGATCAACCCCCACTCACCCGAAATTATTGGACTACCTTGCGACTCGATTCATGGAAGACGGGTGGTCCATCAAGAAACTAACTAAACGAATATTACTGAGCCAGGTGTATCAACAGGACAGCACTCCAGCGCCTGATACAAAGGGCAATGCAATAGAAACTGATCCTGAGAACACGCTGCTTTGGTCATTCCCACGTCGACGACTTGAAGCGGAAGCTATTCGAGACAGTATGTTATCCACAAGTGGCACATTGGAAGATACTTATTTAGGAAGCAGCGAATTAGTAAAAGAGATTTATGATGCAGGAGACACGATCGACCGTAATTTAGGGCTCGTCTCCGCTGCGAATGTTTACGAGGTACCCGGATTCGCGGTACCTCGACGTACAATTTACTTACCGGTAATTCGCAACGGTCAAAACGAAATTATTGCGACGTTTGACTCAGCGGATGCTAACGCTGTCACGACGCGGCGTAATGAGAGCATCGTTGCGACTCAAGCCAGTTTTCTACTTAACAGTGAATTCGTGCATACCGCGGCCAAAGGATTCGCCAATCGTCTACTATCGGACTCGTCGATCACATCCGTCCGTGATCGCATTCAACACGCCTATCGAATCGCACTTGGCAGGGAGGCGACCGGTGACGAAGTTGCTGCAGCGATAGAATTCCTCACACAATATGAGCTAGTGTTAATTAAACCAACAGCTGAGAATTCCAACAGAAAGCTAACCGCAGAGCAATCAACTGAATTGTCCTGGTCCGCGTTTTGCCAATTCCTATACTGTCTGAATGAGTTCATTTATGTTGACTAGACAACTCGACAATCAGGTTTCACGACGCGATGCACTTAAGCGTGCAGCATGTGGATTCGGTCACACCGCAATGCTTGGACTGCTTGGCCATGAAGCGTTAGCGGCCCCGTCGTCGGAAAAGTCCGTCGGGCTTACCGCACGTCAGGGCCATTTCCAAGCGACCGCCAAACGTGTGATCTTTCTGTTCATTCATGGTGGCGTTTCACATATAGATTCATTTGACCCGAAGCCCGAGTTAACCAAAAATCACGGTAAGCCATCACCAATCACGAAGCCGGAATTTGAATTTGCGACCACAGGAAATCTGTTGAAAAGTCCGTGGTCGTTTCGGCCATACGGTGAATGTGGCATGCCTGTAAGCGAACTATTTCCAGAAATAGGTAGCATCGTTGATGACATCGCACTGATCCGAACCATGCAGGGCAATCAGGTTGCACATGGTGGAGCCTCGCTTATGCTTCACACCGGTGAAGGAGTCACGATTCGACCAAGCCTCGGGGCCTGGACCTTATATGGTCTAGGTTCGGAAAATGATAACCTCCCTGGATTTGTGACTTTAAGCCCATCCACTTACCACGGTGGAGCGCAGAATTACGGAAGTGCCTTTCTTCCGGCCACCTACCAGGGTACTGCTATTGGTGATGGCAATTCTGCACCAAGAAGCAAAACGATCAGAAATCTCACACCTGCAAATCCCAACACAGCTTTGCAACGCCTTCAGCTAGACCTTTTGAAAAAAGCCAATTCTGAACACACGAAAAACCGAGAGCATGACGAGCGCCTTCAATCGCGCATTGAGTCGTTTGAATTGGCCTTCCGCATGCAAATGACAGCTCCGGACGTGCTCGATATCACGCAAGAGACGGGTAGCACCAAGGCGCAGTATGGGATCGGTAGCCCGACGACAGATGATTTTGGTTATCAGTGTCTGCTTGCACGAAGATTGTCGGAGTCCGGTGTGCGATTTGTTCAGGTAAATCATAGTTACCCTCGCAATTACTGGGATGCACACGGGAATCTCATGGGTAATCACGGCACGGCGGCGCCAAAGATCGACAAACCGATAGCTGGGTTAATCAAAGACTTGAAACAACGAGGGTTACTTGATGAGACGTTGGTAGTCTGGGGTACTGAGTTCGGACGCACGCCGGCCAGCCAGGGCAGCGATGGAAGGGATCACCATCCGCATGCGTTTTCAATGTGGATGGCTGGCGGTGGAATCAAAGGCGGAACGATTTATGGTAAGACGGATGACTTCGGATATTACCCAATCGAAGATCCATGCCCGATGAAGGACTTCCACGCAACGATACTNCACACACTGGGACTGGATCACGAGCGNCTCACGTACCGGTATAGTGGACGTGATTACCGNCTGACAGATGTTGAAGGTAAGGTTGTTCGTGAGGTTTTGAGCTCGGCATCGTAGAGGCGCCGCGNGATCTGGANTCCCGCATCCAATATCGTCGTCGCCTAATGGCTCCTNTATATATGGTGCGGTTGAAATATGCTGACCATCCATCGCTAGTATCCATGTAAGCGGGGGGCTAGGCGCAGNCAAACCCGCAGGGCCTAGCACCAGAACGTATTATCCTTAGTTTTCTTCCAGTGCCTTCTTANAGCGGCGGGCTTCGGCACTTAGAAATATCACGTCCACTCCAGCGACGAGTAGCGTNTATCCTTGCTCCGCATACGGTTTGATGGACTCCGGAGTAACCCCGAAATAGCCGAGCGGCATGTTTACTGCTTTACACGCCTCGGTGATCTTATCAATTGCCCCTGTTACTACCGGGTCAGTTATTTCCCCCATTTTTCCTAGGCTGGCTGATAGATCGTATGGACCAAGCAATACTGCATCCACACCCGGAACACTTGCAATCGCTTCGATGTTCTCCACAGCATCTTTATGTTCTGCCTGAACGATTACCGCGATTTGGTCATTCGCGTTTTCGACATACTCCGCAAAAGAGAGTCCATAACCGTGTGCCCGAGCGAGGCCAACTCCTCGACTTCCTTCCGGAGCGTATCTTGCCGCGTCTACCACAGCTGCGGCTTCTTCGGCACTATTCACATTCGGTACGATGATGCCTGCCGCACCGAGATCCAGTGCTTTCTTAATCAAGCCATCATCATTTTTCGGGACTCGAATCACACATGGCACGCGATCACTTACCGCTTGTAAAATACCAAGCAATTCCGCCGTCTCTAACGGTCCGTGCTCTGCATCTACAAAAAGCCACTGATAACCGACTTCTGCAAGAATCTCTGATGTGGAAGGAGTGGGAAGAGTAACCATCGTACCGATTAGCCTCTCACCACTTCGAAGTCGTTGTCGAAAGTCATGTGCCATTTAGTCGTGCCTTCTATTTAGCGGTTTATTTCGGTGAACCTATAAGTGTGGAATTATTTGTAGCTGAGAATCGCATGTAATTGAATCGTACCGGTTGTGACGATTCTACTACTTTTTACGACTGGTAGTGAATTCATGACTAGAGGCATCTCAATTTGCCGAACAGTCTCTGTAAGGGCGAAGCACATATTCGGGGTCACACAACGGGGCAAACGTTTCGGATGGCAGGGACGCGATTCTTATTACTCGCCGCTGGCGATGAAACACGTTGGGGTAACTACATGGGTGTTCATAAACACCTTGTAGAAGTAAACGGCGAGCGTCTGCTTGATCGAACCATCCGTCTAATTCATGAACGGATGGATGCTGAGATTCTAACTCTCGCAAAACATCCGGAATATGAGAATGACATGGCGATGCTCGTCTGTCCATCCGACCTGAAAAATGGGGGTGCCGTTGCTTCAATAGAATTCTGGGCAACGGAGAACCGCACGACCGTACTGTTTGGTGATATCTACTTTACCGAAGATGCTATGGACAAGATCTGTGCGATCGATGAGCCATCAAGATGCCAGTTCATTGGCCGATCAAAAGCTAGCAAACACCATGGGTGCCCCTACGAAGAGCAGTTTGGATTCTCCCTTTTGCCCGAGCATCAAGAAGAAGTGTCTGCGGCGATTGAACACGTAAAACAGGC
>PAXU01000062.1 GCA_002714565.1 Rhodopirellula sp. | reverse complement strand
CATCTTGGTGCCAAAACGCCTGATGCATCTTTCGTGCATTCGTTGAGCAGATGGATTGAGTCGCTTGAATCGCTAGATGATTCCGAGGCTACGCCGCAAGTCCAGGCGTCGGTGTTAGAACAACGTGAAGACCTTCAAATGAGCCTCAAGGCTGAATCATTGAATGGAGATAATGGCAGCTCGATTGTTGAACAATCACTTGGAAGCACGCCTGCATCTATTGGCATTGCTCTGGCAGCATCATCAGATGCAAACACCAAACTGCACAAGTATATTGCAGAGAAAGTAACTGACCAGGCCGATGCGCACATCACAGGACTCTTTGAATTGCATTTACCGCCTGGAGCGATCCCAGAACGATTAGGCGATCGAATCAACCCACANACAATTCTGGCAATTAAGGGGGATNTCNCGCGCGGTCGTGACCTCTTCGCCGTTGCCGAAGGTGTTCAGTGTCGAAATTGTCACAAGATCGGCGACGCAGGTAAAGCACTTGGACCGGACCTAGCGGNACTAAAGTCGAAACAGTCCAAAGCTGAAATCCTTGACAGCATCCTTTATCCATCACGTCGGATTGATGCCAAGTACGCATACTATGTCATTGAGACTACGGAAGGTCGTGTTCTTAGCGGGATGGTCAAGGATCAAACTGATGAGCATGTGACAATTGTTGACCCTAAGGGTGAAGTGCAGAAACTTGCTAAGGAGAGCGTCGATCGCATGGAAAGACAAAACCAGTCGTTGATGCCGGAATTGCTGGTTAAAAATTTAACCGCACAACAACTTGCTGATCTACTTGAATTCCTCACCAACTAAATGCAGTGCTGTTACGTATTGAAGTCAGTGACTAAGGTGGAATCATTGGAAGCATGTCCAAGACCGATAGCCACGTCAGACCCAAATCAAATCAGTTACCACGAGAAACGAACGAGACAGAATCATGACAATTAACCGAATCGCCACATTCTTTTGTGTATTAACTCTAGTGTTCACCGGTTGTGGTGAGTCCAGCAGCGACAACACCGCCACNGATGACGGCGGCGGTCATGGCCATTCNCACGGACACGATCACAGCCACGGGCATGGACACAGTCATGCCAGTGAAGGTCCACATGGCGGTCATATTCTCGAGATTGGTGAAGAACAGTATCACCTGGAATGGTCGCACTCGGACTCGGGAAAACTCAGTTTCTACCTGCTTGATTCTGAAATGAAGAACGATGTAACAACAAATGCTGATGCAATTTCAATCAACGTCGCAGTNTCCGGCAAAGCGTCTGAAANGCACGAGATACCTGGAGTGAAANTGGAAGATGGCACGTATAGCCAATTTGANAANACCGANCCTGTGCTCGCTACTCANTTGCAAAATGTCGGACCAGCTGTGATCGCAACAGCAAACGTCAGTATTAATGGCGAGGATTTCGAGGTCATCTTTGAAGAACACGACCACTCCGGTCACAGTCACTAAACGCTGACTGAGACAACCTAATTCCATTCGATCGGCAGGTAGGCAACAAAACCATGCGTGTTTTGGCAATCGAGCCCTACTTTGGTGGCAGTCATCGCGCGTTTCTAAAAGGATGGGAGACGCATAGTGNCCACGACTTCACTATCGTCGACTTACCTGCATTTCACTGGAAATGGAGGATGCGTCACAGCGCGATCACATTAGCTGACGAGGTCAACCGTTTGGCATCGCAAGGCGAACGATGGGATGTCATTTTCTGCAGCGATATGCTCAATCTTGCAGAATGGAAAGGCCTAGTGGATTCACAGGTCGCTAGTCTTCCAAAAGTACTTTATTTTCACGAAAACCAACTCACGTACCCCAGCCAGCAACCAAGAGAATGGGACTATCATTTTGCCTTTAGCAATTTCACATCTGCAATCGCTGCGGACGAGATTTGGTACAACAGCCGCTTCAATGAAACTGAGTTCCTGAGAGAGCTTGACGCATTCTTACACCGCATGCCGGACTTTCAGCCATCACACCACATACCGCTACTGCAAGAGAAATCTTCAATTCAGCCACCGGGAGTAGATTCGGTGTTTGCGAATAAGCTTGAGGAAGAAGCGACAGATCTAAACACATCAGGTAGTCCGCTTGTTGTCACTTGGGCAGCTCGCTGGGAACANGACAAAGATCCAGAAACATTTTTCAAGGCCNTCCGCCTTGCGATCACCAANGGAGTAAACCTGCGGCTTAGAGTGCTGGGGGAATCATTTAAGAACCAGCCGCCCGTCTTTGGACTGGCCAAACAAGAGTTCGCGACTTATATCGATGAATTTGGCTACGCCGAATCGCAATCGCAATTCGTTGAATTAATGCAATCAACTGACGTATTNGTATCAACAGCCATCCATGAGTTCTTTGGCATTTCAGCTGTCGAGGCTGCACTCGCTGGAGCGTACCCCCTTTTNCCACAACGNCTCGCATATCCNGAAGTATTTGATCTGGAAGAAAATCCTGACCGGCAGNAATTCTTTTACGGTGGTACTGCCGAATCTTTGGCTTTGGCACTCGGNCGATGCCACGACTTAAAAAAGGCTNGAACGTTATCGACCGGCAATCTAAAAGTACAGCTTCAGAGGTACACTTGGCCAAATCGTGCTCCTATCATGGATGAAGCCATTNCTAAACTGGCNCANAAGTAGATTCCAATCTAATAACTTCAGGTGATCANATGACAGTGTTTTTNCGTGTCGCGGTATTGTTCATATTGACTGCATTTGCAAGCACGGCAAANGCGGACAGTAATCCAAACGTGATTATCATTTTCACNGACGATCAAGGCTACTCCGACGTCGGTTGTTTTGGNGCNGAAGGNTTCACTACACCACACCTTGATCGCATGGCACGACAGGGAATGCGATTCACTGACTTCTATGTCTCNCANGCTGTATGTGGAGCNTCNCGTGCNTCNNTGNTGACNGGNTGNTATGCCAATCGCATTGGCATGTTTGGCGCACCGAGCCATGCNTCAAAGCACGGCATTCATGACGACGAATTNCTGATCCCCGAGTTGTTNAAGAANAANGGNTACGCGACAGCNATGTACGGTAAGTGGCATCTTGGTTANCAGGAGAAGTTTCTGCCGATGCAACATGGCTTTGATGATTACTACGGATTGCCTTATTCGAATGACATGTGGCCGTTTCATCCAACCGCCGGCGACCGTTTTCCGCCACTACCGCTAATCGAGCAGAATAAAATCATCGGCCATAACCCGGATCAGACAAAGCTAACTACGGATTACACTCACCGGGCCGTTGACTTTATCAACAATCATAGTGACCAACCCTTTTTCTTATACGTCGCTCACAGCATGCCACATGTGCCCCTTTTTGTTTCTAAGAAGCACGACGGAATATCAGAGCAAGGACTTTACGGTGACGTCATTCGTGAAATTGACTGGGGTGTCGGTCAAATCATGCGTGCACTTCGCAAAAACAAGATCGATGACAATACACTTGTGATCTTCACAACGGATAATGGTCCGTGGCTTTCCTACGGAAACCATGCCGGATCAGCACGACCACTGAGAGAAGGAAAGGGTACTGCATGGGAGGGCGGTCAGCGAGTGCCATGCATCATGTGGTGGCCTGGTCAGATTCCGGCCGGCACCGCTTGCAATGAAGTGGCAGCTACGATTGATATTCTACCGACGTTATCCGAGATCACCGGAGCATCTCTGTCAGACAACAAGATTGATGGCCTGAGTATCCTACCGCTAATGCGTGGTGAATCCGGCGCAAAGTCGCCACACGACGTTTACTGCTATTACTGGGGCAAGGCGTTACACGCTGTGCGTAGCGGACCGTGGAAACTTCATTTCCCGCACGGCTACCGGTCGCTCAAAGGAGACCCTGGGAACAATGGAATACCCGGGCCATACATTCAAAAGAAAACAGGTTTGGAGTTATACAACCTGACAGAAGATATTAGCGAATCAACTAATGTCGCCGAAAAGTACCCCAACCAAGTTAAACGACTCATTGAGCTTGCCAACCGGTATCGTGAGTCGATCGGCGACACGTTGACACAAAAAACCGGAAGTGAGTTGCGCGAGCCAGGTCGTGTTGAATAACTCACACGTCAGGTAACATTATTGATAGCACTGCAACCATTCTGGGAATGTCCATCACGCTTAATCGCACGAGTCAATCGAATAACACCACAATTCCAAACAGGCCGCAACTTAAACGTTTTTGTAACCGATGAATGATGCGGGTCTAGCAAAAGGCTAAATACATATGAACAAGTCTTTCCATCTCTCGTGGGCAGTTTTCCTGACCATAGTCTTGATCACGCCATTTTCTGCCCGGGCGGGCAATTCACCGCCAAATATCGTACTCATCTTTTGCGATGATCTGGGATACAGTGACATTGGTTGTTTTGGTAGCGAAAAACATCGCACGCCACATATCGATAGCCTTGCCAAGAACGGTNTCAAACTAACAAGCTTCTATTCAACCTGTGGCGTATGCACGCCAAGCAGAAGCAGTCTGATGACGGGCTGCTATCCACGCCGAGTGAACATGCACGAAGATGCTCGCGGGGGATGGGTGCTATTTCCCGTTGCGTTCAAAGGCCTCAATCCAACTGAAATCACCATGGCAGAAGTGCTTGGGGCAGCCGGTTATAAAACNGCATGTATCGGGAAGTGGCATCTGGGCGATCAGGCACCGTTCCTGCCAACCGAGCAGGGATTTGATTACTACTTCGGTATTCCCTACTCAAATGACATGGGTAACCACTTCAAGAATCGCAATTATCCGCCTTTGCCACTGCTTAGGAATTCNACGGTCATCGAAGAAGAACCGGACCAATCGTATATCACGAAGCGATATACCGAAGAAGCAGTCAATTTNATTAAGGAAAACAAGAATCGACCCTTTTTCATTTACGTCCCACATACAATGCCGCACAATCCGGTTTTCGCGTCACCCGAATTTGCTGGCAAAAGTGCGAATGGTGGGTTTGGTGATAGCGTGGAAGAAATCGACTGGTCAACTGGTCAAATCCTAAAGGCTCTCAAAGCAAACGGGGTGGACGACAGAACGCTGGTGATCTTCACATCCGACAACGGTGCGTCGCGTGCCTGGGGAGGCTCTAACACGCCTCTCAGTGGCTACAAGGGCAGCACAATGGAAGGTGGAATGCGTGTCCCGTTTGTGGCAAGCTGGCCNGGCAAAATAACTGCAGNCTNCGTCTCTGATGAAGTCACAAGCACCATTGACCTTTTGCCAACCTTTGCCAAATTAACCGACACTACTGGTGAATTAACCAATGAAATAGACGGCCACGACATCAGTCATATCCTCAACGGAAAGCGCCGAGCTAAATCTCCACACGATGCCTTCTATTATTACTTCAGGGCCAACCTTCAGGCCGTACGGAGTGGTCCATGGAAACTTCACTTTGCTCGCCAACAGCGGACACGCGGGCAACAAGAGCCAACGCAATTGCCCGACCGGCTCTACAATCTCGACGATGATATCAGCGAGTCAAAAAACGTGGCTGAACAACATCCTGAAGTCGTTGCGAAACTAAAGGAACTCGCTGAAACTGCGCGTACAGANCTCGGCGATGGNAACTCCAAAGGTACCGGCCAACGAGAAGCTGGGCGAGTTGACAAACCCGTGGCGCTTCGAAAGCAGCAGTAGCCACAATTTGGTAACGTCACAAAAAAGGCCGCCGGTTACAAACTGTTGCTACCGGCGGCCATAAGATATTCGCTAAAGGCTTTCTAGCCTTACTGTTGTGGATTAATCCGTTTCTGGATATTCGTTTCCAAAACACCAAATACCGCTTCATGTCGTTGTATGGACATTTGCAGTGCTGCGAGTAATCGTTTCGCAGTATAGAAATTCATGACAATCCGCTCGTCAATCTTTATGGGNTTATTTGGCACACCCATAGGTTGAGGATTAAGAGCGAAATCCACAATCAACTCTTCCGGTGATCCCGTTACCCGGCAGAAGTTNGCATAGGAGCATGTTACTCCTACATCGTCCACTTGAACCTGAACAGGTTGTTGGGGTGGAGCAGCCGGTGCCGGTTCCGCAGCTGCGGGTGCCTCTGCCTGAGCTTCNTCAGCAGCTGCATCTTCAGCTTGTTCTGTGGTTTCTTCTTCTGGTGCTTCTACAGCTTCGTCTTTGTCCTTGGCCATGTATCTCTCTCCGTATGGCTAACTCGATATTGCCGTTTGGTTATTGCGATCGTTTACCGCAGGTCACGCGCAACCAGCAGGGCAGATCACGCGAATTTGCGATGCAGGATGATACCACATAAGGCGATTTTTCATCAACCATATGGCAAGGTTAACTGAGGTAAATGTGATAGAACGCTGACATTACATCGAGAAATGGAACGTACGCGTCACAAATCGCCAGATTCGCCATCCCAGTGACCGGCTTACGCCCGGATAAACGCGTGCACGCCCGCGCAAATCAACCTGATGTAGCAGCCGACTGGAGTCCGGAATCTGAGCTCTAGCATAATAAGACGTGCTGATTGGGCGTGCCGCACCACTTTGGTCCATAACAGTACCGAGCTGGCCACCTGACTGGCTGGATATAGAAGTGGGGCTTTCCTTGAGATTTCCAAAAGCCAATCGAGTAATCTCGCTTTCAATCACGTCGTTTGGATATAACTCCAGGCAAATCTCCACTTTATTCTGAGGCTGAATCAACTCAATATCACCCTGATCTATGACGAGTTCCGCATCAAGTTGAAATGAAATCCCTGCCATGGCTTCGCCTGGCAATGCCTGACGGGCAGCTTCTTTATCAGCTTCTCGTGGCGTGACAACGGTACAAATCGGATCATCCGGTGAAACGAATGCCCCGAGGTTACGATCTTCCATCAGCGACCCGTGCCATTGTGGCAGGCGACCATCCTGACCACCCGACTTTGGTCGATAACTAGCCGGGATCACTACTCCTGATATCGGTGACCTCACGTCGAGCTTGGCAACCTTGACGTTCTGCTGCTCAATTTGATTGGCCAAGGCTACGATTCGCTCGTCCGTTTCGTGTAGCAATTCAGCAGCCTGTAGATCGACGCTGCGCTGCTTGCTTAATACCACGCGTTGCTGCCGTGCTTCTGCCAACTGACCTTCTAGCTCAATAAGTCGAATGTGCTCGTCATCGTTTTCCAAATGCGCAATTACATCTCCTTGCTCAACCCAATTACCCGGTTTCACGCGATACGACAATTCACCGGAGACCTGTGCATAGACNGTAGCTGACACCCGATATGTTTCACCAGTGGTTACATCTGTAACGGACTCCCGGGCAACGATACGCAGCGGACATTCAATGTGGTACGTATACGGCACAAATAGGATTGCCATTATGATCGCTCCGACCACCGAAGCGGATATGATAAGTCTATGACGCTTCACTTTATACAACCTCCCAGGCGTATAGAAGAATTTACACAATTGTATGAGCGGCTGGACTACGAGACCAAACACACCTAATCCACCGAGTATCTGACCGAGTACTTTTAGCCCATAGGGTTCGAGAACCTGATTCAGGAACATAAAAATCGAAAACACGATAAACCAGCGGTATAGTACGGCCGCCACCGTATACAAACCAAAGAAAAACCGATTTCGCTGTGGCAAGAACGGATTTTCCGGCTGTTCCAACCCAAGACACAATCCAGACAAGAATCGTTTTAATACTTCGGATGANTTTTGACGCAGATTGGGAATCTCCACCAAGTCCATCAGGATGTAATAGCCATCGAAGCGGAGCAGGGGATTACCATTAAATAGAATCGTGCTGACCGAACAAATGAACATAATGCTCAGTGCTAGCTGATTCACCAGTCCAGGNCCACTAAACCACCAGACAAACGTCGCAGCTGACGCCAGAAAGATCTCCACNTAAATCCCAGCTGCACCGATAAAGACTCGGTGCCACTTATTCGGAAGCATCCAGGAATCAGATACGTTGCAATAGAGCGCAGGCGTNAAGACAAGCAACATAAANCCCATCTCGTGGCACTCACCACCATATCGTTTACACGTTAGCCCGTGACCAAATTCATGAATCACCTTAACCACACCCATGGTAACGGCGAGATAGATCCAGTTGCGTGGACCAAAAAACTGGTGAAAGGTCGGTAGCTTAGCGGAGAACACATCAAACTGAATAATGACCAGCATCAGGGCACTAACAGCCAACAGCGCTGCAAAGGTGACTGTTACCCAGGAAAAGAACCAACCTGTATACGGATAGATTCGATTCAGAATTCGCTCCGGATCAATACCTCGCCAGCGCACTGCAAATACGTTCGTGAGTTTCCCAAGAAATTCCTTGCGACGCTTCGTGTCTCCNCGATGCTTAAGCTGTTTGCCTTGTCCCGTAGACTCTGAAATCACCAGTCCNCTTCGATGTAGCATGCCGATAAAGTGCTGAAGATCTTGAAACGTAACCTTTTGTGGTGCGAATTCCCGCTCGAACTGTTCCTTGATGGCATCCATGCTGGTATGACCATCCAGCATATTGAGGATTGCATACTCCTCTTCGTGAAATCGGTAGTACTTCAGGCCCACCGGTTCCTTGATTACCCAGTATGCGCGCCCTTGATATTGCTGGCGCCGACTGGAAAGGTCCGGACGCATGCGCAGTGTCAGCGATCGCGATGTACTGCTAATCAAGCTGTCAGCAAGCGTTGCCATTTGGTGTGCTCAACTACCGCAACAGGTGGAAACGACTCAACGCCGAGACGATTACTCGGATAACAATTGCATATCAAGTGTTGCGCCGGGCCTCAGCACCCATTGCCCACGGTATTTCTGATTTTCCACTTCCGCCCAGACTCGATATTCTCCACCAGCCTGAATTTGATTACTGGCAAATCCAATTTTTCCAGTAAAGACAAATTGCTTCCGCGGTTGTGCTTTGTCAGACTTATCTAAAACGGTGTAGGTAACTCGCACTGGCTTTCCGATCACAGCCAGCGGTGGATACTCTGCAGCCACGACGAACCCCTCCACACGCAGTCTGTCCATTCGTACGACCTGAAAAACGGCGTCGCCGGCCTGAACCCATTCACCAATATCTTTAAATCGACGTTCCACTTCGCCGGTAATCGGTGAGTCTAATTGTCGGCGGTCTATCGTAATGAGCGCCTGATCTAGTTCTGCCTGTCGAATCTTTGATGTAAGTACAGCAACATCGAATTCCAGTTTGGCGACGTCTACCTGCAACCTTGATCGCTCTGCTGTCAGCCGTTCGCGACGAATCTTGGTTGGCGGTACAGCACCTGGAGATTCAGTATTAATTGCTTCTGATTCGACTAACTCCGCATCGGCTACTTCTGCTGCTTTTTCAGCAGCCCGTATATTGATATCGTTACTGGCCTCCTTCTCTGCTACTTCTTTTTGCAATTCGACCTGTACCCGTCGAACCTGCGCATCACGATCATCGATCTTGGCAAGCATATCTCCTAAAGCGACTGAAGCGCCTTCTTCAACAAACACTTCCGTCAACACACCTGATTCCTGTGCACTGACATCGACTTCATTTACCAGACCAATATTACAGTCGCGAATGATAGCAATCACCTTAGAACCGGCTTGCGAGTCAGGCTCCTGAGCCATGATCCATGTGCCGATAACGCCGCTGACGATAATGGCCACAACTGTGAAACGAGCTTGAGACATTTTCTCCCCTTTACTGCGTGGTCTGCCTTATTCCTGGCGAAAACCCAAATCTATGGCAGCTTCCTGCCGGTTGTTCGTTAAAAGAGCANGTGATACTGAACCCACTGAACCATCTCGTGGAACCAGACATACCCAATTGCCTCACGACCACACAGGACTTCTCCTGTCACTGTCATTCCAGGTCGCANTGCACGCTCACCTTCGATCGCGCCGAGCACATCGTCTTTGTTTATCTTCACAAGTACTGGCACGACTGTTCCATCTTCACCCTGAACTTGAGTTGTTTGCCGAATGAGCTTCACTTGACCGCTGAGCACGCTCGAAGGATTAACGGCAAGGACGTATTGAGCTTCCAACTGCACGCTGACTGGATCTTCAGCCCCGTCACGCAATACCTCCAGGTGTGAAAGCAAATGCCCCATNCGCCGTTCCGGCATCGCCAGTTCGATTTCCCATTCATCNTGGTCNGCTACTTCTACAACTGCCATGACCACCTGACCTACCGCAACAGGCCGATACAACAATGATCGCTCGATATCCCACTGAAGAATTACCTGCCCGTCGGATGGGCTTAGCACTTTTAATCGGTCTTCNTTTTTGCTGATGAGCGCAAGCTGATCAACAAGAGTTTTCTCACGGAGAGTAAGCTGTCCAATTTGGCCAGATATACGAATCTTGTCAGCCGGAGTTTGAGCCAGAAACTGACTCCGCCGGGCTGTCGATATTTGCTCTCTCGTCTCTTCCAGCTGTCCGCTAACCCGCTCTTTCTCTATCTGCAAATCGGGATCTTCAAGAACCAGCAAGACGTCGCCTTTCTCCACGGTATCCTGATCCTGCACCTCGACACTTGCAACGATTCCGTTAGCTGGCACAAAGACGTCATGCCGATTAACCGGCTGCAGTACTCCGTCAGATTCAACCCAGAAGTCCTTCTNGACGAAGATCATTACGCACAACAATGCGAGAATAATACTGCTGATGACAAGGGTCTTAGGAAGTGCTCGTGCCCTCACCAAAACCCTGGATTTTCCGATGGTGCGCCAGATGGGCATCATGAAAATATTGCTGTGTTCCATCGAATTATTTATTGCACGACAACTGTGCTCATAAACAAGGTCGATCCGAGGTTCAATCAATTCCCTTGGGAGATTACTCTCGATTTGTTCAACGATTAGGGCACCGATATATTCGTCATCGTGAAGACCTTCGGCCATTTCCTCAAGGGTCGGATCTTCGTGCAGCGTTGCTTTCGTTTGCTGACGTTTTAAAGGCAGAACGACCAATGAGCGAGTGTAAGATTCATCAACGTATTCATCAACGACTTCCTCGATCTGAGGAGGTAAGTCCTCTGTGTCACCGCTGTACCACATTGGTTCACCGGATCGCATCACGCGTGTCGCGAGCTTTCCAAGCAAGGTCACAACGTTACTGCGATTCTCAACGGTATCCTGCCCACTGACACTACGAACCTTGCATTTATCGCCTTTTCTAATCGCGACACTCACTCGATCGCATCCGATAATTTGGCGACCTTCGTTGGCGATGGCAAATGCTGTCTCGTTAAGGTCCAGCGAGTGATGAACGATACGTGAGAACGTGTCAGCCTGAGCCCAAAGAGAATTGCGGTCGCTGAACTGACGCAGCTTTTGACTCTTCAGCCAATCTCCCGCAAGTTCACACATCTGTACAAGAAACCGCAGATATCCACGCTGGATTGCTGGTTGGGAATTTGCTCGTTGAAATACTTCAACGACTCCTTCCACTTTTCCTTCACTCTCGAGTGGCGCCAGCACNAACAAGTGATCCGTTGGGTTACCAACTTCACCCTCCTCACCAAATCCAGACTGTGGTGGGATTAACTGAGCTTCGTTTGAACGTGCAATATAATTGACTAGTTGGCTGTGCCGTTGGGCCGAATCCCCTTCGGCGTCAAGCAAGTCGGCCGACATATTGATTTGATAGGCAACATCTGGCTCACCTTCATCGCTGGTCAGCCAAATGGCACCACCAGGTGCCGCCAATGCTGAGACAATACGTTGCATGAATGCAGCGTAAAACTCCTCTGCATTCATATCGCTCTTTGCTAACTGCGCTATTTCGCTAACTAAGCCGCGAATTTGCTGCTTTGTTTGGTCGACAGCTTGCTGGTTAACATCCGATGACATGAACTCTCCAATAATGGTTCTGCGAACCCCTAACCTTGCACAGAATACCCTGAACCGATAAATACCGCGATTAATTGGTGAAAGGTTGTGGCACACATATTAGTACATCCACAAATAAACCGACAAGGTGAATACACACCAAGAAATGTGAGACTGAAGAAAAAAAGCACTGAAGTACGGTCGCACACGTCAAATCAGATTAATCNGCACTATCGAGATAAGGATCCTGACCAATCTCTCGCTGTATTTTCTTACGTTCTTTTTCATGATGAAGCATTGTGGCACGATCGCGGTAGTGTTTCTTTTCCACTTTCGCCTGAGCTTTTCGTGTTTGCGAGGCAAATTGAGGAGAGACTCTATCTCGCTCCTCGCCTTGTTTAGCAATGCGTTCTGATTTCTCGCGTCCGTGCGCTTCACGCAGTACGTCGTCATCTAACGACATAAATTGCCTGAAACTTCCAGGATCACCCTGACGCGCACAACGCCCAATTAATTGCCGGTCAATTCGCGCGGAGTCGTGGAGTTCCGTACAGATCACATGGAGACCACCGATGTCTGCAACTCCGTCGCTTAACTTGATATCCGTGCCTCGCCCAGCCATGTTTGTGGCGACGGTTACTTTGCCACCCTGGCCGGCCTGAGCAACAATATCAGCCTCACGCTCTACCTCGTGTGCATTTAATACTTGGTGATTGATGCCTGCATCATCAAGTTGTCGGGACAACGTTTCAGATTTTTCAATCGACCTTGTCCCGATTAGCACTGGGCGACCTTCTTCATGTACACGTCTCACTTCATCGACGATGGCAGCCCACTTGGCATCGGCATTACCCGAAACCTCATCTTGCCATTGCTTGCGTTGATTCGGTCGATTAGTGGGAATCTGGATAACGTTTAGCTTGTACACCTTCCTAAATTCCCGGGTGGCTGATCTGGCAGTACCGGTCATTCCGCCAAGATAGCGATACCGAAGAAACAGATCCTGTATGGTGATCCTTGCCGCCTGTCCCGTCGCAACCGTAATCTCAACATTCTCCTTGGCTTCGATGGCCTGATGGATTCCGTCACGCCATTTGCGACCCTCTGCTAACCGACCGGTTGATTCATCGACGATCGTAATTTCGCCATCAACGACGACGTAATGTTGATCGAGATGGAAATCCCTGAAAACCTTGACCGCTCGCTCAGTGTACTCGTACAGATCAACCAGCCCCATGTCGGAAACGAGATCCGGTTTTGGAAGTGCCCGGACACGTTGGCGACCGGCATACGTCAATTCCACTTTTCGCTTTTCGTGGTCGTATTCGTAATCGTCGTTTTCTTCATACAAGGATGCGTGATGTGCAGACCACGCATACGTCTGCGTTATTTGCTCGACGGCGTCTTCACCGATCGATCCGATAATTAGCGGAGTTCTCGCTTCATCGATCAGGATACTGTCCGCTTCGTCGACCACACAGTAGTACGACTCTCGTTGCACCGGCTTATCTCCGGCTTCCTCCCAACGCTGACTACTTCCTTCACCAAGGAATTCACTCAACTGACGCCCCATCCGACGCAGCAACAATCGATCTCTCAGAAAATCGAAACCGAATTCCTTCGCTGTGCCGTAGGTAATGTCACAGTGATAAGCTTCCCTTCGCTGATCACGGGAATCATCAGTTTGAATCACGCCGATCGTCAGTCCCAGAGCTTCATAAATGGGTGCCATTTCCTCAGCATCACGAGCCGCTAGATAGTCATTCACGGTAGCCAAATGTGAGCCATGCCCCATTAATGCCCTTAGGTAAACAGGAAGCGTTGCTGTTAGCGTTTTACCTTCACCAGTTTCCATCTCAGCGATGGCGCCTTTAAAAAGAGCTATACCGCCAAGCATTTGCACATCGTAATGCCGCATGCCAAGCACTCGCTCTGAGGCGACACGCACGAGTGCATATGATTCTGGTAGCAACCTTGCTAATGACTCACCACTGCGTGCTCTGTATCGCAGTGCGAGACTCTGCTTGCGAATCTCACGATCCGAAAGGCCTTTGTAACTCTGCTCGTGGGTTGATATCACCGGAAGCAGTGACTTCCAGTTCTCCATCTTCCAACCGGCGAGGCCATGTGCTAGTGAAGTGGCTCTTGTGAGCATCGATGGGCGCAGACGCAAATCCTGCTTGCCACTAGTTGCGGCGGCNAGTTCNTCANCAACTGCCTTTTCTGGTNCGTTGGATGCCATATNTACGTTNTTNGNGCCNATGTCNGNCAAANANNGTGCTTTACCGGTTGTAGATTAANNCTCGNNNTCNAGCGAATACAGGCAATCTTGAGCCAATGAGGTTAACAGATCATCCCAACTCTTGTTAATGNCATCTTCTCCCTGATGAATCGAATCTGCGTATCGTGAAAACCATCTCTCTATCCCGACTTGAGATTGAGTTGGCCGATTTCCATTTGAGTCATTACGTTCACTTTGGATGGTCACCTCCGAACTTGAAGGGACGACTTCATTCAAGGAATATTCCGGTGTCGTAAAGGACTCGCCTTCCACACTGCCAATTAAGCTTTCAACTTGCACACTCGACATTGCCACCCCCATTAAGCTCTCGCCCTCTAACTCCGCATCATTTAGCTTGTTGATAATTCGCAGAGCATCAATTGGGGTTATCGAACCGTCACCGTTTACATCAAGATAGGGCGGTGGCTCATCACCTTCACTTGGGAACGCTAAAAGGCGCGAGCCATTCGCATTTAGGTCGTTCACGACAATCAGTGCATCCAGCGGCACGATATCTCCATCATCATTGACATCTTCAGGGCTATTTGTATTGTGCCATGGTGGCGTGGTGACTGCGAAGTCGACACGCACTGATTCACCTTCTCCAACGGTAACGTTGGTGGAATCGGCACCTACAGTAACCCAACCGCTAGGAAGTTGTACAGCGACTTCGTAGTCATCCGGTATCAACCAGGGAATCCAGTACTCACCCAATAGGCCGGTTTGACTCTCAGCAGCAGGTCCAATCACAAGATTATCCAAATGCACATCCGTGTTGTAATGAGCCCTCGCGACTATGTACGAGATATCAGCTTGGTCGCTAACAAGAGACATCGTGGCCTGCTCGCCGGTGGTCAGCCAAGGAGTTGTATATCGGCCCACAAGGTTGTCATTGACATCGTACGCTTCAAGGCGGCCGTAGTCGCCATCATCGTCGGCAATCGCGTCGATTGACACCATTGAAACAGGCGTGTCGAACTCTGCTTTTAGCATTCGGGTTTTCGTATCCCATTCGGTGATCACCGAAAAAGTCGATGTGGACTCTACTGCGAATACGCGACTCCCGGTGGATGACTCCCCGCGAACACGTGAAAACACTTCGTTATCCATGACGCCACTACCGATCGCAGAAACCGTCACGCCAGGCACAAGCGAATTAATCACATTGTTGTCTTGGTAGTTGTCCGGTTCAACGTTTATGTGGAGTTCTGCTAATTGTCCGGCGTCGTCAACAAGCCGAACTGGAATCTCCGACAACCCCGGTTCACCAAGATCCCATTGGTCATCTTTGTCCAGATCTGACCAAACTACTCCCTGCACGCCGCCCAGTGGAGTAACGCCTTGAGAACTGAGGCTTCCAGAGTAGACATTTGACGCCGCGGTAATCACCCCTGTGCCGTCATCAACGGACACCGTACGAATGTCTATGTTGTTCGTACCCTCTGGTACGTTGACTACAAAGTCGATTGAGGCAGTGGGAGTACCAGGCATAACAGCTGTCGTCCAGCTTCCGTCATCCAGCCTGTATTGCACATGATCAATTTCATTGAGTGTGATGTCACTCTGGAACCCTGCTGAATTTGTATTTATTAGCGTGTTGACTGATGCATATCCAACAAATCGATATTCGTCAGCTTCGGATATCAGGCTACCAGTGCCTACAAGTGTGTGATCAACATCCAGCACATCGAAAATGCCATCTGAATCACTATCCTGCCAGCCGATCATCTTCATCGATGAATCGCTTGTCATGTGATTGGCAAACGCATCTGTCAGCAACCCGCCGTTCGCCATGATGCTGTCTTGCTGCACGAATCCCGGCTCAGGATTATCGTGGGCATTGAGATTCTGAGCGTTATAGTATCCACGCTTGTCGGTATACGATCCACCACCACTGTATTCGTCGCGTGCCCAGAAAATGTGCCCCAATTCATGGGCAAAGGTAGTATCGGGTCGACCTGCGGGAACGATGAAGTATCTGCCACCGGGAAATGCAAAGGCTTTTCTAAAGGACCCGCCGGACGCAAACAGACCGTCGCTATCATTTTCATCGTTCACCACAAAGATGGTGAATGCCCAGTCATGTCCGGTTTCAACGCGCTGAGCATGATTAAACAGTCTCATGTCAGTACTGATTCCGGACGTCGAATTACCACCAACATGATCAAGGAAATCATTGACCCAGATCACATAGTCGTTTGAGCGGCGAGCGATGGGCTCTACATCGGTGGGCACCGGGTTATCCGCATAGTAGAAGTCGGGATGGAACCGCACGGAATGGGCCGTAGCAAGTGCGTCGAGTGTATCTTCCCACCATTCAAGTGCTGTGATGACCTTTTGCTTAACATCGTTGATGGTCTGAGATGTCCACGTCTCGAAGTCTTCCGGAGCCGTAGACTCCATCAGAACGACGTTGACGTCGATATCCCCAAGCAGAAACTCACCTGTATCCTGAGGCGCAGCACCGAACGGTATGGTGCTCAGCATGTGCCTTGCTTCCAGACACTCCAATCGGAGTGGACGACGTCTAAGAGGTCGCCTGTGATCCCGCATATTTGTGTTGCCCGATGATTCTGATCTCTGCCCCCATCACTTATTTGATGGTATGCGTAGACAAGAATAACGGCAACTAATTGGTTAGTTCAATCGCAGTATGCTGCAATTGGCCAAACCGCAAGGCAACTTAACGTATGACAGCTTACAGTCCGGAGAAGAAATCATCGTGATCTGACTCGTCATTATCACGGGCTTCTTCCACGTCGTAGCTAATTGCAGCAATCACATCTTCAAGATTACTGAACTCGCCCTCTGCTGCATCTTCGCTTTCAGCGAAGATCTCATTCAGCTTGTTTATCACACGAAGTGCATCAAGTGGATCAACATAACCGTTGTCATTGACATCGAGATAGCCAACATCCTCAGGCTTAAAGTCCTCTGGGACTGGTACAGGCAATCTACCGTCATCACCGGATGCCAGGTCATTCAGTTTGTTTATCACAAGTAGTGAATCAATTGGAGTGATGTGACCGTCGCGATTAACGTCAAGCGGTTCAAATGGATTCATCCACGGGTTACCACCGATCGTAATCTGATAGTCCTCAACCTCACCGCTAAATGCCGGGCCTGTTGGTAACAGACCACCTGTTGTACTTAACCGAAGTCTTGCATAAGTANGGCCTGGGAGTGTACCGGCAGGTACAGAAATATCGATGTCTTGTTCACCTGAATCCAGCACTCGTGCTGTCAGCACTCGTTCGTGCTCACCGAACACCTCGTCACGGTCAAAGTCAATCCAGGCATCAAGCACNGCATTTTGCAATTGTGCTGANTTGTTTAACGTCACCGTGATTNCAGATGTGAAGCCTGATTCCAGAACTTCGCTAAATACNACACCGTCGTCACCATCGTCTACGTTTGCATTTGCTTCAACGGTTACGTTTTCACCCAACGAGAATCCTTCTACAACAACGTGCGTGGGACCACCACTCTCTTTGTTTGTTGCATATGAATGAGGTGCGTCACCGTAATCCAGCTCAACCCCCGTTTCNATNATGAACTCNGCCTTNTCTATNTCACTGTTGGGCANNAGNGCNTTGCCNGCATGNTCTTTCACNCCGGTTCTACTAACAACATTTAAGATATCCATATCCGATGAGACGANGGATTGTGCACCGTTGATGGTTACCGAATCNACATCTCTGGTTGCCATGACACCATCAAGAATAGTGCCGCTTACGCTATTGATGGCATCAGCNGTAGCCTCGGCGATTTGTTCGTTGTTTTCAAATGGCGAGTAGCTAATTGCAACGGCCGGATCCAGTCCTGCAGTACCAAACACGTCGATAGCACCAACTGCTGTACCAACTGTTACTGCTGCAGCAGAACTATCAACAAATCCTACAACGCTGTTTGAGGACTCGAATGCTTCCAATTCCAGATTTGCATTGTTTATCTCAGTGACAATTTCGGTAACCAAATCTGACACCGACGATGTGTCCGTGAAATTCACTGCAACGGCAGTCGAATCATTGATACTTCCATCATCATCGAATTCAAACAGAACGGTGCTTCCCAGGACACTATTTGCGACCTGGAACGTCTCGCCGTCTTCGGCCAGAACAACATCACCATGCCCCAGAACTCGTATGCTTAGAGGCGTATTCAAAAGTCCGGGTGCACCGTCAACCGTAATATTTGGTGCGTTTGCCAGATCTATCCGATGGTTGAATTCACCTCCCACATGAGTCAATCCGTCTGCATTACTGGTAGGTGATAAACCAAGATCCTTATTGGAAATGGCAATCGACAGTGCTTGTGCGAGTTCAACGTGCGTCATGTCATGCCGCACTAATATCGACACTGCCTCAGTCACNGTATCGGCAGGTANAAAATCTGTATCCCTGTCAGCCGCCGTTGTGAAATCGAAGTAAAACTCAATTGCTTCAGTTCCATCATCCACAATCAGACTGTCGTGGTGGTCAATTGCACCAGCGATTCCTACTTCCGTGAGAGGGCTTGAATTGCCTAATGTGACTGCATGGTCGCGGTTTGCACCAACATGAATACCAATTTGATCATCATCCAGTGCAACGACTTTGGCGTGTAGACCCAGGTCTGCTGCATTCATCACGGTTGCCGCCGTATTTGCNATCTCAGTAGCAGTCGCGTTTACACCATAAGTGATCGCCTGATTTGTATCGAAGACGGTTCCATCGGTATCGAACTCGAAAATCACACTCGATAGAGCGCCTGCTATTTCAAATGTCGTGCGGTCAAGTGAATCTAAGTCGTNACTATCTGGNAATACCAGCGTCGAAGCCTGTGGCATCTGCAGCACATATCCGGAGTCATACTCAAAGGTCGCAGTTTGGCTGTCCTCATCCGTGATATCAAACGTCGTACCATCTGGAAGGTCGATTCCAGCTGGGATCTCCAGCACCGTACCGTCACCACTTCGAATCGTAATCCGATAGTAGTTATTCTGTTCGAAGGAACCAGCCAAAGATTTGATGCTGATTACATCATTAGTCGCATCGTAATTGAAGCTATAGTCACGTCCGAGCTCTAATTTTCTATTATTGAACTGCGTTAGATCGCCACAGCATGCTTCAACTATTACCTGATTCAAACCTTCGTACTGATACACCTCCACAGCATTAGCCGCGACGGTTGAATCATCGATCATCGATCCAAATTGTGTTGTGATCGGTACAACATTATCCACAAGCTGTATACGGAATTCGCTGAGGGGAATGTCGTTTAACTTTACATTGTTCTCGTCCTGATTGAGATCTACCCCGTTACGATCATTATCATGCGGCATAATCAGGTAAGCACTTGGACCCGTATAGTCAGCTCGTTCGACTGCACCCCGATCCTTAACGACATTAAATCCTAACCCAACCGGTGGGGCAACTTGCGGATCATCGACTCGTAGTTGACCAAATCGATCGACATCTGAAGCAATGATTGGACTTGGTGCNATACCAACAGACTCCCTCAACGTCTCTAGGCTTAAACGATCTTGAAGAGAATTAAGCGATGCATCCACAACTCTCGAAGATCCTGCAGGATAGAAGTTGCCTGCCGAAAGATTTGTAAACAACGGATCACCGGAGTTTACATTAATCGCGAAATCTCCCTGAACAATGCCGTTGACGTCAGCTGTATTGTCAGCGTACGCATTGCCGCCAACGATTGTGGTGTCTGATGTACCGTCTACTGAGATACCTGTCGTGGTAAAGGCAATGATATTATTGAGAATGGTTGGGCTAGCGTTATTCTCTACAACGATACCAGGACGTGCTGACCCATCTGTACCACCAACAATGGTGTTATTCACGACTCGTGCAAAGGGTACGATACCAGTGGACGTAACACCAGTGGTATCCTCGCCNGAGATACGCAACTGTCCAGCTTCGTTATTCGCAAAGATATTGTTGGTTACAACAACACCTGGTGCCAACTGTTCGGGGTTCCCTGCGCCGAGATTACGAGCTGCACCTGGATGCGGCAAATCGCCGGCTAACGGAACTCTCGCATCCGTTCTCGTGCCAGCTTGAACGTTGAGTCCAAATTCTTCGTTACTTGTGAANGTATTGCTGTCTATTATGATTTGACCCTGCAAACGCTCAAGGTTTGGATCACCATAACCTTCCCAGTGGATACCACCAATGACAGAATCTCGATCCTCGCCAAATGTNATGACGGNACCTACACTGTTCGCTTCNATAAAGATCGCACTGTCNAGCTGAGCATTTTCCACATCGGCAATTGANATAGTCATGCGATAGGAGTTNCCGNCAGTTAGGCCGTTTGCTTCCATCCGCATTNCACTGGTAAAACCATCAAACGCAAAGACTTCCCGTTTNGTATTACCGTCAGAATAGAAATCGTTGAGGGCNGGTCCGNTGTNCTCAATTGAGTTNTCGTTGTACAAGTGAGCGTTTTTCGGATCGATGCCAAATAAATCACCGTTATGAACCTCGCTACTGGAAACATGAACTCCCACACTTGGTTCCACCACAGAGAAATCAACTGTCGTGCCTGANGTTGCAAGGTCGTCGATCACCACTACAACCTTATCTGAAGCAGCATATGGCAGTGTGCTNGGGTATTCTTCCGATGCAAATACAGCATTCATATACAAGCTTGAACCTTGAGCAACAAAGTCAAAAGTGAGTGTTGTACTGTCAACGGAGTTCACACCCATTACCGAATCAATGGTTGCACTCGGCACACCACTCGCATCGCCCGATAATTCAGTATCAGTATTGGGTTGGCCGATCTGAGTAACATCGCCGGTAGATAACACGATACCCTTCGCGATGCCAATGACATCGTGACCTGAGCTGAAAGTACCTGCTGAATTTNCGCCTGATGTAAGTGTGACGTTTGATACTGCCATGTCGTCAGCTGTGATGAATTCAGCGAGCATGGCACCNTCAATGACTGGTTCTGCTGCAAATACTGCCGGCTCTAAGCCATCCTCGACAGATCCGTCAGCGAAGAAAAGTGCATTTCCAAAGAGATTAATCACGTTGCTCGATGTANTGTCAACGCGAATCGCACCGCCNAAGTCCCGACCAGCCGCTTTGATATCAAGTACTGATTGAACAGCATCTGAATTCATTGCATTGGCAAATGCCAGTGCAACTTCGCCATCTGTCGAGTCAACGCTATACAAGACAGCTTGATTTCCTGNNTGCACATCGCCACCCAGAGCCACNTCTGCAAATTCAAACGTTACTTCAGANACCCCATCACTGATNGTAAACNTCAGNCCNTTGTAAAGGCTNGCGCCATCCGGGAACACCAAGCTTCTTTGTTCTACAAAACGATCGTTTGTATGGTATTCNNTGNNCGCAGCGTAATAGGTCTCATCNAAACCATCGCCATTGAGATCAGATTCNGTAATCTCGCCGTATTCGAAAGATCGGCGAATCTCAACTTGATATGTGCCTGTTGTNATCAGATCTGCATCNGCGATTGGATTGNCAACNAATCCAGTTTGGTTNGCTCCNCCAGTNACAATCATTCCNCGTTCANTTGGCGCGATAAANACNTCGTCNATGTAAACACCTTCAAATTGGTTATTTGCAGCGCCATTATTGTTGTAGAAGTTNTCCGNGGCTTCACCGGGCAATAAGCCATTGACCGAGAAGTCGCCAGCATCAGTTACTTCATGACCAATTACAAAAATACTGTTCGTACCACCTTTAACCACATCATTCTGTCCGTTTGCAAACAATGATGCATATGCTCGCTTGAATGACTCAGCAACTTCTTCAGCACTCATGTTTACACGGATGTCAACCAGACTATTTCCCGAGCCTGACTGCGTCGCCCCACTTAACCCACTGGCTGAGAGCTTACTATCAGTCGGACCGAGTAATGTAATCTCGTCTGCCAATACGAGTTGCAGATGATTGTTGGCATAGCGAATTACGGGCCAATCTGGATCCTGAGTTTCAATCTGAAGATCATACTGACCAACTTCTCGTGGAAGTCCTGTATCCGGATCAATCGGGAGCGTGGTACCTCCACCACCAACAGCATCATAGGATTCGTTACCAATACTGCTGATCCCCAGATACATCTTGCCCGTTTTCGGTGCGATAACACGGGCGGTTACTTCGAGTTCAGCTGTACCGACACCACCGGCCGGGACGATTGTCGAATCAACATCGACATTCAATACTGCACCAGACTCATCGAAGAATCGCAGAGCTGGTTGTAGATAGTCACCCGTTGACGGTACGTTTACAGTGACCTTAACATCGATCACGTCGCCCGCGTGTGGCTCCATTTGGATTAGGTCCACATCCATCAGGCTATCATCACCCGGTGTGCTAATTTCATCCGGCACATCGCCGATTTCGCCTGTGGCATGGTAATTGAAGTTCCCGCCCACTAATGGCGTTACCACGGCATCTGCGATCGTACCGTTATTTTCAACGAGCACCCCAGCTTCGATTGTATTTGAACCGGTTGCTGGCAGAATTAGCGCCTCTAAAGCCAATTTCATTATTGACTCTGAAGTTGCTGTAACTTCCTTAGCCGTTTGCCCGGAGGCGAAAGGAATAATTACTTCACCAGTCCCAGCACGGTTTACTTCTAAACTCCAACCTGGCAGTGTTTCCTCGAACAGGAACGACTCGGTAATTGAAATACGGTCGTCGATAGTCGTACTCGCATCGTCATAACCGATTCTGTAGGTCACGGTAAATCCATCGCCAGCTTGCAAGGAACTACCGGCTGGGATGGAAAGAGTGTAGCCGAGGTCAAATTCAACCGTCTCACCGTCAATCGTGACAGTGTCTCCGTCTGTAAGTTCATAACCTGGTTTAAGGATTATTTCCTGACCGCCAACCGGGTAGATTGGTTGACCTACGGAATCCAGATTCACATCGCCAGTTGACATCGCTCCACCGGTTGCAAAGTCGAACCGGAGTCGAACATTTCCATTTCCAACATACGAGCTCAAGTCGACCATCGCTTGACGCCAGTCTGCGGTATCAAATGTCTCGCGGACCTCCACACCCATATCAAACTCATCGTCTCGATTTGTGCATGTATTTGGGTTAGCATCCTCATCACATTCGAAAGCATTATTAGTGCTTAGTAACTGCCATTGACCATCCTCAACGCTGATATAGGCGCGGAAACTGTCAGCCATGTAACCGGCAGCCGTTGATAAATCCAGATCACCGCTAGCATCTTCCGTTTCAAGCCAGTAATTGAAGAAAAGATGAACCGCATCGCCGTTACTGTAATCATCAAGACTGAATGGCTTGGTCGTTAATGATCCAGATGCACCACCAGCAAAATCATAGCTTCCTGCACCAGCGCCACGACCAGAGTGATCTAGAATATTCGGATTATCAAATACAAGTCGTGCAGCGTCTTCCGCGTTGGATGAATCCAACACGTCATTTACTAACAGATCTTCAAACCCAAAATAGAGGCTCGTTCCACCGTCCTGAGCTGCCTGATTTGTCAAACTTGATGCATTTACACCATGACCTGTATCCGTGCCACGTGTATCGGTAAAGTGCCATAGGTTG
>PAXU01000061.1 GCA_002714565.1 Rhodopirellula sp. | reverse complement strand
GAAATTGGGCCGTCTTACAGTGTTTGGTTGCCTTGGCAGCGTGTTGGCGGGCCCCAACAACACGTCACATTGATCGCTGTATTAGTCACCAAAGATGGTAAACAAATTGTCGCTCAACCGTCCCGTGCTACTCTACCAGGGCGTGCTCAGCCTGGTGATAGAAAAGTAACGATAGCTAACGGCCAACTCGAAGGTATGCCAAATACCATGGGCGATGTTTTAGCCCAACCAAACCACGCCGACCAGGTTCAGCGGGATAAGCGCACGACCACGCTTCCGCTTTCGCGAAACCTGACTCGGCATTTAAACAACGCTCCGCCCCCGCAAATCGGGCGGGCANCNGTGCCTAANNAGCAAGCTCCGGGCCAGTTTTCNGGCTATGACNTACCAAAATCGTCNGCGGCAATNCCGGCNACCAACATAAATACAGAAGGTATTNCACAAACTCGAGGTGGTCCNATCGCACCAAACGCNGCNACTATTCAGCGTTACCAGCGTCAACAGTCAGCTCGTTTTCAATCTCCCGAATACCAGGNTCCAGCCTCAGAACCAACTCAACAAGACGCTTATCCCGNTCAGTACCAACAGTACCGTTAAGCACAGCAGTGCGGCCGTCCATTTGGACAGTCACGCCAACATATTTGGCGAGGGCAGGTATCNTTTGTAGTCTANTTTGCGCTCGAGATTGTACTATCNCTGGAGCAGCGCGGTTAACAGTAAAACCAATTCGAAAAGGGATTCTAAGACTCATTCTAGGATCGTTTTGGTTTTGCATNCCAAATCCGCCCATGCCACGGCCCATTCCACCGAATCCGCCGCCCATCATNCCGCCCATCATGCCGCGACCCATGCCGCCCATTCCCATCATACCCATTGCGTTCATCGCGCTATTTCCACCATTGCCTCCGCCTCGAAAGCCCTGTACGTCAGAGCTGCTGACACCAGCAAAATTGTCATTCTCAAAGGTGCTTTCGGTCTGATTACCAAACGTGGCATTTGGGCCGGTTTGAACTTGAGCGTTTAGNACTTCAGCGNTTAGAGAATACACAAACACGACAGCGGTGATCATTAGAATTTTCACAACTACCACCTTATTTAAAGCTTACTTTTATTTGAGATGCCTTGGTCGCCGTTTCCTCTTAGTCGTATTATAGCACTTGAACTTTGATTTTCTCAGTTCAAACACAGCGCACCANGCAGATTAAAACGTTACGCTATCTCTCTATTTTTCGTCGCATATCCNCAATGAAGATAATCTTTGCTAACAAGTGAATCATAGCAACTACTATATTCATCGTTTCGACTCAGCGCAACTCCGTTAACCGCTATATTTTTACAGCAAATCCATGGTCTCAGCAGCAGTATTTAACTGCTAGCCATATGGCAACGATTCGTATCATAACGGTATATTTGTGACTTACAGTGCCGGATAACTCGAAACTTTCGTATAGACATCGGGGTTTCAATACAGGTAGTGTGCTATCCGGCTGGCTAGATGTGCATTGGAAGAACTTACAGTTTTATAGATTGAAATTTGGCGCAATGAAAAACCCATTATTTAAACGTATTGCAGTTGCACTATTAGCACTCACGCTGGTTCTCCCAGCCACCGTCAAGGCCGAGCGCCCATCAGCGCCAAGGCTACTACCATATAACACGGTACTGTATATGCGTATTCATAGCGTGCCAGAATTTCTAGACAAGTTCGATGAGACTTCCTTTGGTTCTATTAAGACTGATCCGGCAGTCCAACCAATCTGGGATCAATTTTATAACGATTTGATTTCGGCATTCCCTCAGATCGAGGAAGAGCTCGGTGTATCGTTAGAGGATCTATTGGATATTCCACAAGGCGAACTATCGATATCGTTATCCGTAACGGATACAGGTACACCCATGTTTGCCATGATTGCGGACGTTGGCGAAAATACCGAAAACGTAGCTAAACTGATTGAGCGAGCAGAATTCGAACAAATTGAGAACGCCGGCGATCTCGAAGAACAAGTCATTGGTGAAACCGAAGTTACTATTTTTCGCCAACCGGGTGATGACGACGATGTTGTTGTCTTCAATAAAGACGAATCCGTCGTAATCTGTTCCAGTGAAATCATGGCTGAGCACCTTATAGCAGTATGGGAAGGTACAGCGACGGATGCCGATCGTGTATTAGCAGATAACCGTAAGTTCACTGATATCATGCGGAGTTCGGTGGGAACAGGCGGCGAATTACCACACATGAGTTGGTATGCCGATCCCTATACGCTCGTAAACGCCTTAACACGCGATAATTTCAGTGCTCAAGCAGTCATCGCGTTGCTACCAACTCTCGGAGTCGATGGCTTCAAGGCTTTCGGGGGATCCGTCATTATGGCTCCAGAAGGTTTTGATAGCATCAGCCATTTTCATGTCGCACTTGGAAGTCCACGGCGAGGCATCTTAAACCTTATTACTCTAGGCGAAGGGGAAATGACACCTGAGCCTTGGATTCCCGCCGACGTGGTCGACTATACCACTGTATATTGGGATTTCGAAAAAACTTATGCCGAGCTAACAACTTTAGTGGACTCTATTCTCGGTGAGGGCTATTTTGAAAACCTCGTTGAAACGAATGTTAATATTCCCGCTGCAATCGATTTAAAAGCCGACATAATAGAGCAACTTGGCGGGCGTGTAACACTTATTGGTAAAGTAATTCCACCTGCGAGGGTTAATAGTTACTCTCGTCTGATTGCAATCAAGCTTTCCGAAGAATCTGAATTGCCCGATACGGCGGATGAACTGTTCGCAAATTATCCCTTCCTCTCCCAAGAAGACCATAAGGGAACTCCCTACTATCGTATCGCAGGACCACAACCCCGTCCCAATCCTGCTGGAGCACAACAAAACACCAGCGCTCAAGATGCCCCCGAGGATGCCCAAAACTCATTCCGTCGACCTACCCCAAGTCTTGCTTTCTATAACGGCTATCTTTTAGTAACTGATGCAGAAGAAATGCTCATCGACGTAATCGAAACAGGCTCAGGCGCATTAGAGAATCTAGCTAGTCAGGAAGACTATCAAATTGTCGCCGAGGAACTCTCGAAGCAATCCCGAGAAGATTCCCCTTCTATGGTTTCATTCACTCGACCAGAACTCGCACTTAAAATGGTATTTGATCTTGTAACGGGTGAAAACGCTCAAGGGTTTATCGCGGAGAATGCGGAATCGAATCCTCTATTCGGCGCTCTGGATCGAGCCTACACCGATCATGGTATCCCGGATTATGAGGAGATCGCTAAATACCTCGCCCCGTCAGGCGCTTTATTGTTCAACAAAGAGACTGGTCTGCATTTCATATCATTCTCTCTTAAGCCGGCCCAGCCCTAATTTCGTCAAAAATAGATGTTGCCATTAACGTCGAGATGACTTTTAGGATAAATGCGCTATAGAAATCTTGCCAACACACGGTTTGTCAGGCATCCTTGATAGTATTAGCCGTTCAAACCCAAGCTGGTATCTATGGTTGAGCCTTCCATGCCATTGCGCATATTAATCGTTGACGACGATCCGGATATTATCGATTCTGTCTCCTTTGCACTGGAGCAGGACGGGTACACTGTTTTCATAGCAAGAAATGGCGACGAAGGCATCATGCTCGCGGAGCAGCACAATCCCGATTTGGTTCTATTAGATATGATGATGCCCAAACGCAGTGGATTCCTTGTGCTGGAAAAACTACGTCGCGCCGACCGCACACCCGTTCGCATCATTATGATGACAGCCAATGAAGGTAATCGCCATCGTAAATACGCTGAATCACTCGGCGTAGATGCATACCTGAACAAACCTGTACCGATCAATGACCTGCTCGCCTGCATTCGTGAATTGTTTGCCGGCGACGAATCGTAAAGTAAAGACTGCCCACTATGAATCGACCGCAAACCGGACCGTTACCCGAACCCTCCCTAATTCCTCAAGAAGGCTGGCATTGCACCCACGTTTACTATGAACTGGATCGCGCCGCCCTTTCACAAATGGATACCCCTGCCATTTCAGCAGGAAGAGACGCCTTGGGAAACATTATCAGCGGCACCATTGATGGAGCACCTGAACGAGTACAGCCAAGTATCGTTAGCGGTCACAAAGCTGACTTCGGACTCATGCTCATGGACCCCTGCCCGCTGAGCGTGGATAGATTGCACCAGGCCGTGTTACAGTCCCCCCTCGGCCATGCCTTAACACCGACATACAGTTTCATATCTGTTACTGAAATTTCTGAGTATGTCCCCACGGTTGAACAATATGCCGCAAGGCTGGTCCAGGAGGGTGAATCCGAAGGCAGTGAGTCTTATGAAGCCAAACTAAATGCTTATAAACAGCGAGAGCCCATCATGCGTAAGCAACGTCTTACGCCTGACTTTCCTGAATGGCCTGCGACATGCTTCTACCCCATGAATAAAAAACGTAAAGTTGGGGAGAACTGGTTTTCACTTGATTACCCAGAACGAAACCGCATGATGGCTGAACATGCTCGAAGCGGCATGGAGTTTGCCGGCAAAGTCCAACAACTTATCACCGTCGGAGTTGGTTTCGACGACTGGGAATGGGGCGTGACACTTTGGGCTCGGAATCCAGAGTACCTGAAAGACATCGTCTACCGAATGCGATTCGATGAGGCAAGCGCGCGATATGCTGAATTTGGCCCATTCTATACCAGCTATATCGAATCCGCTGAAAACGTATTAGCTCATTGCTTCGG
Organism: Rhodopirellula sp.; assembly: GCA_002714565.1. Taxonomy (GTDB): domain Bacteria; phylum Planctomycetota; class Planctomycetia; order Pirellulales; family Pirellulaceae; genus UBA11883. Next base: position 19,858 of record PAXU01000061.1, on the reverse strand, counting down.
CTAACTACAATCACCACGGCAACGTCAACTTCGCGAGTTCTTTAACGATGGGCGCATCCTTTGCCAGACGTTTGGGAACGTCCTTTGTGTCCGCTTTTGTTACCACACCTTTCCGCGGTACAAGCACCATTCGGATGGGCGTATCCATTGGCGGGATTTTTTCTGTGTTGGCAACATAGAGCAACGCCGTGTTTGCCTTATCGCTCTCTATAGGCAGGTCAAGCATCGCGACTGCAAAGTTCGCTACGCACACCATTTCCCCTCCATCAGCATAGTAACGGTTTTCATCGGCCTCATCCTTAAAAAAGCCGCTGCCACCAAACACCCACGGGTATTCCAGCGTCTTTTTCTTGCGTTCGTCACGCATCCACTCCTGGGCTGCAGCAATCTGCTGTTTTCCGTCCTCATCTTTCCAAAGAACAAATATGTCGACCACACTCCCGTGTGCCGGGGTATATTTGGGACGAAAGCGTACAGGTGTACCCGCCTTAGCGCCCATTGCCAACAATGCAGCATGCACAAATCGTGAGTGGCAGTCTATCGAAACCACCGCTTCGTGTGTTTTCGTCTCGTACGGCACCGCGAACATCTCCAACTGTCCTTCGCGGAGACAAACTCGACCATCAACGACGATCCACTTCTTACCCGGATGCACCCAAATCTTTTCTTTGGGGCTCAGCTTAACCAATCCCTTGTTAGGATCTTCATCGGGTTTCTCGCCAGACTTCGTCTTTGACGCTTTGTCCGCAGCAGCGTCTGACGCGTCGTCGGCATTTTGTACCTGTGTTTTGACGGTATTTGTATCTGCAGACCTCTCTACGGTCTTGTCGTCAGCAGCAACTAATGCACCCAGGAGTAGCAATAGGCAAGCCAGTTTCTTGATCTCAGTCATCATTTGTGATTTTCCCGTCCGAGCCTAACCATGCGATTACTAGAATTATCGCATCTCACCCCTCAAAAGCATAAACATAAACCTTGCAATATTTGTGGCATCGGGAATTCACGGTTCTATTCCCGAAAGATCTCTGAACCAACGCGCACTATCGTTGCACCTGCTTCAATTGCCATTTCATAATCCCGACTCATTCCCATTGATAGTTCGCTGAGGGTAATTTGATCCCCGAACTTTGCTTGCAGTCTGTCTTGCAACTGTCGCATTGATTCGAATTCCCTTCGTGTAGTCGGGAGATCGCTGTCCAATCCTGCCATTGCCATCAGGCCTTTCACCTTAATATGCTGGCATTCCATGATTTGCTCGAGTGCAGATTCCACCTCGGAACATTGAAACCCGCTTTTTGATTCGTCACCGGATATATTGACTTGAACGAGCGCATCAACACACACACCGNCCTGTGATGCCTGTTGTTCAATTANTCTTGCCAATTTCAAACGATCCAGCGAATGCAAGAGCGTAATAAGAGGCAATGTGCGTTTTACCTTGTTGGTTTGCAACTGACCGATTAAATGCCAGTTCACCGCCGGAACTTTAATTTGCTCCGCCTTCTGCCACAATTGTTGCGGACGATTCTCGCCAATATCTAAGGCGCCTGAATTGACTACACTTTGTGTGATTTCCGCGTCAACGTATTTACAGACAGCAACAAGTCGCACCTGATCAGGGCGCCGACCTCCTCTTTCGGCAGCCTCCGCCACTCTCGCATTGATTTGCTCCAGGTTTTCCTTAATTCTTTTTGCACTGACCATCAGTTTGAGATCGCACCTTCAACGCCAACATATTGATGAAACATCCCTTTGTCATCCACAGCTCCGAATATGAACTCGGCAGTTGTATTCTGCCCAAGGATCGATCGACTGGCTGGCGGTGCTAATGATCGATAAATCAACCATTGTGATTCATTGAATTGGGCTCGATATCCGACAGCAGTGCTGTTCGGTGTTCGTGACAATCCCTCAGCAACCGACAACCGTCTCCATGTATACGGTTCTGTACCGGCGTCTCTGGATAGACAGAATAATAGAGGCGCATATAACGCACCATCCTGATGGTTGATTGAATACACAAAACCCTCATCTGATCTACGCAGGGAACCCTTTAGGTCTGATTGCCTCCATTCATCCAATCCCATCGGCAATACCAAAGCTTCCGGCTCTAGCCCCACAACAAACCCTTCGCTGTGCTCTTCGGCTTCAAACATCTGCAATCGATCGCTAAGTTCAACTTCGCATGAGTAACTCAGCGTGTCTTCGACTTCAGAGATCACCGCATCGGCCATCAAAACAACCGATTCGTCCTTTGCCATCACAAGCTGTCGCTGAACGGTTACATCNTTACTGAACCGACTCTCAAATTCCATATAGACCGCTTCATGATCATTAAACCAACTTGTGCAGGACCATTCTGAAATTCGATTTAGTGTGGACGAGTCCGTCTCGCCGTGTAGTGAAACACGCGGTTCACCCACACTTGAAATGATGAGTCCATTTGCACCTTCCATTTCAATCTGCATCGACTCCGAATAGGTTACGTAAAGTCCTGCAGCGCCCAAATCCCAGGAACTTCGTGCGACAGCACACTCAGACCAATCAGATTGGAAACTCATTTCAGGTAACGCGTATTTGGAGTAGCTTCTAACACGACTTGCACTATTCGGTTGCCGGGTGCAAAGCAACCGCTTGTCAGAGGGTTCACCAGCGAGAGTGACGGCGAGCTCACGAAGGCGTTTCCAGCCCGGCATACTCCTTGTGTGCGTACAANAAGTCTCGTGATCACCTCTTGATAACAATAGGCTATTGCGAGCACATCGCTGAAACAACAACTCGATATCTTCAGGACAGCTCGNCACATCCGGAGCTTTTTGACANGCGAAGTACATACGCGTCCATGAAGCAAGTGTCTCCTGGAAATCAGAAAACATGTTTGCATGCGGCAAATCGTCGTCGCCCAGCGACTCTTCGAGTGACACGATCACGTTCTTCATCGCGTGGTCGATAACCAAAGAATCAGAAAGCCGTCGATGATAGCGATGAAGTACGATTGGTAGTTCAGCCGCAGCAATCGCAAATGCAAGTGGCGATTCCTTTGGATGTAAGTCATTTACAAGCGACATGTAACCGAGCAAATGTGTTACTAACTGGCTCCATGTCTNTATATCAATNTATTGCGGTAAAAATGGTATTAGCTGAGCAAGCAACACGGNATCATGGAGCTGTCGTTCATCCAACGAACTCTGAGCATCACGTGAAATCCACTCATTAATCCATGCCGCTAGTGACTCACTTTCAACTGCATTCTCATGTACGATATCCTTCGACCATGTGTAGAGTTCTTTAGATGCCCTACCCTTACTGATCCACTTCAAAGCACTTGGAAACTGATACAGGAGTGTGCGCCCACGACAGTTTGCAGATTCGTCGTACGACTGCTGCAGTGCATATTGAAACGCAGATTTTGCTGACTTATTATTCGGCATAGCGGCAATTATGACATATAACCTCGCCACTGGGTCATCGCCGAATCAAGCTCTTCCCAAATGTGAGGCGAAGTTGTCATTTCAAACATTAACGCTTGGTCATATCCTCGCTCGATGAGGTATTCAAACTGCTCTNGCCATTGAATATCTCCGGCCCCAAGGGATGTCGTAATCTTGGGACCCTCGGATTGCTTCACATGAAACATAGAAATCAATTCCACAGGAAGCGTTGACTCAACGTCCGTCAGCAGGTGCATTTCTTCGGCAAGTGCAAAATTCGCGGGGTCGAAGCATAACGCTAAAAAGCCATCGCCACACGCGTGACTAGCACTGGTGAACACCTCCCAAAATGTACTCCAATTCTGTTTTGCGTGTTCAACACTAAGGCGAACCCCCTGACTTTTAAGCTCCGTTGCCAACGACACAAGAGATTTCACAGATTCATCAATATGTGCACGTGCTGTTTGGGCAGTCGTCGTCGTATCAACAATTCTTACGTGCGGCGGGTCGTTACCGGCGATGGTCTGCGCGATGACCACCGCATCATTGATATCCGCTGTGGCCGAATCCAGACACCCGCTCAGCACTGGAATATCAATCGCATAATCAAACTCAACGTCTTCACACGATTCCCGTATGGCTGAAAAGTGCCGTTGTAGTTCACTTTCAGTTAACTCGCGAGGGTCGCAATCAAGTGAGAACTGCCTCAACTCGATGTACCTTAAACCTATCTGCTCACAACGCTGGCAGATTGCTGCAAGCGTTTCCCCTTGATCCAGACACCATTTGAAGCAATTGGTCACTACACCATGCGGCCACAGCTTCATATTGTTCGACTCCCGATTCCTTGACGTAAACTTGCACCATGAACCCACTGAGGGGCTATTGATAGATGCCTTTTAAAGAATTCACTTCGAGGTGATACTGAAACATTAAACCACGTTGCAACCTGCAATTATATGACCCAGTATAACGACATACCGGCGCCAGATTCACTGGAACTCAGCCCAGAACAGTTGGCGTCTCGAATCAACGAGCTGCTTCCGTTACTTCAACAGTATTTCAGCGATTTACCGGATGCACCGGCGTGGGAATCGCCGACAAGTGTAAGCACAGAGTTTGCCACACCCNGNCGAGCGCCCGATCAGCCNCAAAACTCGTCAGATATTTTTGGTGAGCTCTTTGCTCGCTTGTCTCCCAGCTATACGACGTCCAGTCCCGGCTATATGGCGTACGTTCCGGGAGGTGGATTGCCGGATTCTGCCATAGCGGATTTGTTTTCAAACCTGACNAATCGGTTCGTAACCGTATGGCATGCAGCNCCCGCGCTAATCCGCCTTGAGATCGATTGCATCAACTGGTTTAACGACATGATAGGCTATCCTTCTCAAGCGAGCGGCTACTTTACTACCGGCGGCTCCATGGCAAATTGGTCAAGTGTTCTTACTGCACGCCGCAACCTGCTTGAAGCTGATATCTCACAGGCACGCGTTTACACATCNGATCAAGCACATCACAGCGTCATGAAAGCTGCCATCATGGCCGGCTTTCATGAATCACAGGTCGCNGTAATCCAGTCCAANGACCGCCAGCAAATTTCCGTTAGCTCTCTCAGCGAGCAAATNCAACGTGATCGTGAAGGAGGTCTGACTCCTTTCTATATTTGCGCACATGCCGGCACTACTAATACCGGTGCTGTAGATCCACTTAATGAACTCTCCGCGTTGGCTAAAAGTGAGGGCCTGTGGCTACATATTGACGCTGCATATGGTGGCTTCTTTATGATGACGGACCGCGGACAGCGNCAATTATCCGGAATCAACGAAGCCGACTCCATTACGCTGGATCCCCATAAAGGCCTGTTTCTACCATACGGTACTGGTTGCTTACTCGTAAAGAATCGCAAGACCCTTGAGAAAGCACATCGCATCGATGCTGACTATCTACCGCCCATGCAGGAACATAACGACAGGATCGACTTCTGTCAGACCACACCAGAATTATCTAGAGACTTCCGTGGTTTGAGAGTCTGGCTGCCAGTACAACTTCACGGCTGGCAAACATTTAAAGACTATCTGAATGAGAAACTAGACCTGATTGAATTCGCATACGACCGCATAAGTCAGCATCCAAACATCGAGATCGTTGGTGAACCAAGCCTCTCAACACTCGCTTTTCGCTACACCAAGTCTGGACTCAGCGAAGATGCCTTAAACAATTTAAATCAAGAGCTTCACGAAGATTTNGTCTCATCCCGGCGTTTTCTTGTTTCTCATACGATGCTTAAAGGNAAATATGTTATTCGCATCTGTATTCTTTGCTTCCGTACACATCAAGAACAAGTNTCATTTTGTGCTGACGAAATACTNAGAATCGCACAACAATTGAAAGATTAGTTGCGTNGGANAGCAAGCAATGTCGCAAGGCCACAGCTTTTAATGATAAATTAGAGTTCCTGCATGCAGATGCACTCCCCCCTCCCCAACACACCAGTGGAATATTCACATGGCATCAGATAACACATCCGTCTCCGGTCAACGTAAATGGTATCAGGCAGTAGGGCCGGGAATCATCACCGCCTGCGTTGTGATCGGTCCTGGAAGTATTCTTTCAAGTTCCAAGGTGGGTGCTGATACCGGTTACACGCAGCTTTGGGTAATCGCAATTGCCTGTGTTTGCATGATGGCATTTATGACCATGGGAGCACGACTCGGTGTTGTCCTTGAAGATTCCCCTGGTGATACCATCACCAAACTCACCGGACGTTGGCTTGCGGTTAGCATCGGCATTGGTGCATTTATGATCTCTGCCGCCTATCAATTTGGAAACAACCTCGGTGTGCAAAGCGCCTTTAAGGCTCTTGATGTGAATGAGAACCTCACATACGGACTTCTTGTTGGATTTAATGCGCTCTCAATTGCGTTCCTGTATCTATTTAAAAATATGTACAAGGCACTCGAGAAGCTCATGATGTGTTTCGTGGGATTGATGTTGATCTCATTCGCATACAATTTAGTAACCGTTAAGCCCAACTTGGGAGATCTATTTAGTGGATTTATCCCACGCGATCCGAAATTTGATGATCTCTCCATATTTGCATTAATCGGAACCACATTCGTCGTAACGGCAGCCTACTTTCAAGCCTACCTCGCAAGACAAAAGGGTTGGAAGGAAGACGACCTTAAGGATGGGCTCGTCGATGCGCGAGTTGGCTCTGTGATCATGTTTCTAATTACAATTATGCTGATTTGCACTGCCGCAGCAGCCGGCCTANTTGGTAGCGAACTCAAGAGTGTTGAAGATGTCGCTCGTGGCCTAGAACCCACCTTTGGAAAAAGCGCCAGAGTAATCTTCTGTTTGGGACTCTTCGCCGCGGCCTATTCCTCATTCTTGGTCAACTCAATGATCGCCGGATTTATTCTTTCCGATGGTCTTGGTAAGGGTGCAAGTCCTGAAGATAGAATGCCGAAGGCGCTCACCACGGCTGTACTGCTCGTTGGGATGCTTGTGGCAATGGCATCGAAGGGACTTGGTTTAAGCACTGTTGAGCTGATCATAATTGCNCANGCCGTGACGGTGCTTGCATCACCAATTATTGGAGGTGTATTGCTATGGCTAGCAAACAGAAGAGACGTAATGAAAGATAAGGTCAACGGCCCCTTTACTAATACGCTCGGCGTCATAGGTATATTAATCTTGCTATGCATAAGTGCTGACTTGATCATTAGAAAGTTACCGGCGCAACTAGATAAACTTCTCGCCAAGCCTGCGGAAGTCCAAAAACCGCTCGCTGATCCGGCCGCCATAGACGACAACCAAACTACCGACCTAGAAGAAGAAAACAAATGACCGACGAATCACAGCTAGTCTCACTTTCCAAACAACTTCTTGACTCAATCGACAACAACGATTGGGATACTTACATTCAGCTTTGTGATCCTTCGCTTAGCGCCTATGAACCAGAAGCACTCGGGAATCTAGTAGAAGGACTCGACTTTCATGCCTTTTACATGAAGAGAGGGCAGAGTCCTGGTGCAAAACAATCAAATATCGCGGCACCCAAAGTCCGAATGCTTGGACCTGATGCCGCCGTCGTAACATACATTCGTGTTGTGCAGCGTCTCACCGATGCAGGTGACTCGACGGCAACTTTTGAAGAAACACGTGTTTGGCAAAAAGTCGACGACGAATGGAAGCATGTGCATTTCCATCGCTCTTATGCAGGAAGTGTCGAGCTTGGCTAATTCCAGGTCTTGGCACGGCGATTAAACGCCCATCAACCGGCCGCCACAGACATTAATTAGCTGTCCTGTCACTGCTCGTGCTTCGTCGCGCGCCAAATAGACAGCCATGTCGGCTATTTCATCCGGGAGAATCCGTCTCCCTAATAGCGAAGCACCTGTTTCGATATCCTCAAAGCTTGTGCCAGTNCGGTCTACGTCGTAGTAAATGCGATCATCATTCATCTTGGTCGCTGTCACGCCAGGGCAAACAGCATTTACTGTAATGCCATCCTGGGCATGTTCTAACGCCACTGACTTTGTCAAACCACCCAAGGCATGCTTGCTTACTGCATAGGCGGCACCATGTAATGCTGAAACCTTGGAGTTGATCGATGCGATGTTTATGATCCTGCCCCAATTAGCCTCCACCATAGACGGCAGCACTGCTTTGGAGAGTAAATAAGGTGCTGTGACGTTGATCGACATGGTTTTATGCCAGAATTCGTCATCAAAATCGATAAAGGGCTGAGGTGCGGAGCTGCTACCGATTCCAGCGTTATTTACCAGAACATTGATGTTCCCAAGCTCGGCACTGACCGCGGCCACCAATCCACGTAGTGATTCGTGGTTCTCCATGTCTCCTACTAGCTTTAGGCCGCGAACGCCCGCCGCCTGTATTTGACTCACAACTTCATCCAATTCACTTTCGGTTCGCGAGGTTACAGCTACGTCTACTCCATCTTTTGCAAGCTGAATCGCAATACTTCTGCCAATTCCACGGCCCGCGCCTGTTACTAATGCGATTCTTTTTTGCATGGGAAATACTCCTTTTGTTGGTTAACGCCGTTCAGCTTTTTCGGTTACACTCAGGACGCAAAGAATGATAGGTTGTTTTGCTTCGCCGTAACAGTACTGAGAGGCCAACCGGGTTCATTATTCAGGATATGTTTGCCATGGCGCCCTACAAAGGAACCGTTTTGATTGCTGGAGCAACCGGATTCATCGGTACGCATCTGGTTCGGTTCCTACCACATGTACGAGTCCTCACAAGAGATGCAAACGCGGCACGGTCAACGTTAAACAAATACGGATTAGTTGCTTCCGAAGGTATCGCGCAATGGGCTCCTGACAACTCGTCACTGGACGCGTCTGTGCTCGATGGTGTCGATGCTGTCATCAACCTCGCTGGCGTCTCCGTGGCCGATGGACGTTGGACAAAGGCTCGCAAGAGGAGCATCCTGCAAAGCCGCCTCGATGCGACAAACACCCTCATTTCAGCACTCTCATCAACTCAACACCGCGTCCAATCGCTAATCTCTGCATCTGCAGTGGGCTACTATGGCAGCTGTGGCAACCAGTTCCTCACCGAGGACACCGAGCCCGGCACCGACTTTTTAGCGGATGTATGCAAGAAGTGGGAAGACGCTGCACACCCCGATATCGCCGATACCGTGCGAGTTGTCACGCCGCGGATAGGGATCGTCCTTGGTCCGGATGGTGGCGCACTACCCAAAATGGCCTTTCCGTTTAAGCTATTTGTCGGCGGCAAATTGGGAAATGGCAAACATTGGATGCCGTGGATACATATCGACGATCTGGTTGGCCTGTTTAATCACCTACTAGCTTCCTCCATAAGTGGACCAGTGAATGCCACAGCACCCAACCCTGTAACCAACGCCGAATTTACCCGCCAACTGGCAGGTGCTTTGAAGCGACCAGCCTTATTTCCCGTTCCGCGTTTTATGCTACGTTTATTAGTCGGTGAATTCACCGATGCGCTTTTCGCATCTCAACGGACAGATGCCACCAGGGCAGTCAGCGACGGTTATGTTTTTGGCTTTCCCGACCTAAAGTCTGCACTTCACGATCTCTATTAANACGCACTTATAATCAAACCACACATGAGTAATAGAGCTTGGAAGTCCCTGCGGCGCGATGTTATCCAGTGTGAATTGTGTCCGCGCCTCATCAAGCACTGCCAGCAAATTGCCAAAACCAAACGCCGAGCGTATATCGATCAAGAGTATTGGGGAAAGCCTGTACCGAATGTCGGCACACTGCCCGCACGTTTATTGGTCGTCGGCCTTGCACCAGGCGCACACGGTGCAAATCGTATTGGCCGGATGTTTTCAGGCGATCGCAGCGGTGACTGGCTTTACGAAGCACTGCATCGATTCGACTTTGCCAACCAGCCGACATCCTCGTCACTCGACGACGGCTTAGAACTACACGACTGTGTCATTACAAACGTCTGCCGGTGTGCCCCTCCCGGTAACAAACCGACTACCGAGGAATTAAACACCTGCAGCCAATACCTTGACCGCACGTTTGCGTTAGTCCAGCCCGAAATAATCATCGCACTAGGACAATTGGCATGGAAAGCAGTCTTGAAAAACCTCAGCACTCGGCTCGAGTTGCCAAAACCGCGTCCGAAATTCTCGCACAATGCCATCGTATCACTCGACTCGCACATCCAGTTGCTTGGAAGCTATCACCCAAGTCAACAAAACACATTCACCGGCCGTCTAACAAAGCCGATGTTCCATCGTGTGTTCAGACGCGCCCGCCGTTTGCTCTCGTAAGCGACCGTCAGTAACACCTCACGATTTCTTACTACTCGCTACAATAAGGGTTCGTAGTTCATCCATTGCTATTTTGGGTATTGATCTCATGTTGCGCACCTCACTTAGTACTCTTGNTGTTTGTTTGACGATTGCCGGCCACTCACATGCATGGCAAGCCGAGGAGCCACCCACAAACAACATACCGACCGTGCAAGAGGTAGCTGAATCNGTAAAACCCTCAATCGTGGAAATTTCCGTTTCCGGCCGTGATGGAAAGAATCGTGGCGTGGGCACTGGCTTCGTTATTTCCGACGATGGACTCATTGCCACCAACCTGCACGTCATCGGTGACGCCCGAGCATTCACCATAAAGACATCAGATGAGAAAGAATTGACCGTTAAGACGATTCATGCCTCGGATCGCGCCATGGATCTTGCAATCATTCGCGTGGAAGAAACCAACTTGCCTGCCTTAAACCTAGGAGTCATTTCCCAACTGAAGCAAGGCACACCCATTGTTGTAATGGGTAACCCCCATGGACTGAAGAACAGCGTTGTCAGTGGCGTAAACTCTGGATTCCGCGAAATTGACGGACGTCAGATGATTCAATTGGCCATCCCCATCGAACCAGGAAACAGCGGCGGCCCTGTCTTAGATCGCAGTGGAACGGTATACGGNGTTGTAACNATGAAATCCACCGTCACGCAAAACCTTGGATTTGCAGTGACAATCNGCTCATTAAAGTCACTACTAGAGAAACCAAATCCAATTCCTTATGAAAAGTGGCTCACAATTGGATCCATAAATCCAAATCTATGGACGCAGGTTTTTGGCGCACGTTGGCAGCAACGCGGCAGCAAGGTTGTTGTGAGTGGCCAGGCCGCTGGATTTGGCGGCCGCTCATTGTGTCTAAGCAACAAGGAGCTGCCGGAATTGCCATATGAAGTCGCTGTGACCGTACGCATGGANGACGAAGCAGGCGCGGCGGGATTAGCCTTCTTTAGCGATGGCAAGGACAAACACTACGGATTCTATCCAACTAACNACAAGATGCGGCTGACGTTTTTTAACGGCTCAAGTGTCTACAGTTGGAATGTCCTTTACGACCAACCGAGTGAAGCCTATCGGACAGGTGACTGGAACCAGCTAAANATCCGCGTCGAAGAAGANCGTATCAAGTGTTTCCTNAACGATATATTGATCGTCGAACACGAATCCCCAAAACTCACCGGTGGAAAAGTCGGNCTCGTCAAATTTCGAGAAACCGAAGCAGAATTTCGNGAATTCATACTAGCTCGTGAAATTCCAACGACACGTCCTGATGCTCAAACAGTCGATAACCTCACCGCCGCACTAAAGGAACTATCCGAATTGCGTGACTTAACTGGCGACGAACTGAAACCCTTTAGTGATACGCCAGAAATAACCAGAGAACTTATCGATGACGAAGTAGCTAAGCTTGAANTGCGTGTTAANGAGCTTCAACAAATCGCGTCTGCAGTGAAAGTAAAGAGCGTTGCAAGNAAGCTCAATGAGCAGGTTAGAGAATTTGATGAACGTCAANCAGANNATCTCGCTGATCCGGAGAAAAACGACCAGCCAAACTTTGATTTACTNAAAGCAAGCCTGACAATCGCCCTTGTTGACGAAGAACCGTTTTCCGTATCGGCTTACCTGGCGTATATCGATCAGGAGGTCACTACCATTGAAGAAACCCTATCTGACGACGCCACACCANCTGCTCGTCTTGAAGCCTTAACAAAATACATGTTTACGGATAATGGTTATCATGGCAGTCGCTTTGACTATTACCATCAGGCCAATAGCTATATGAACCGCGTGATCGATGACCGAGAGGGTATTCCGATCACGTTAAGTGTTCTGTTCATGGAATTCGGNAAGCGNTTGGGGCTCGACATCAAAGGCATCGGCATNCCGGGGCATTTCATAGTGGCNCATTTTGATAACGATGAAGTCCAGTACATTGACGCGTATGGCGAAGCGACCAAACTAACTCTGGATGAGGTGAAAGATTTGGCAACCAACGGAAGACCCGAACAGTTTCAGGATGGTTTTCTGGAACCAGTGGATCACGTAGCCATCCTGACCCGCATGCTCAACAACCTCCTCGGTTTGGCACAAGACAAACAGGATAAGCAGGCCATGCTGCGGTACGCAGAATTACAAATGGCCGTGAATCCTGAGAACGTTCAGGCACGAGGAATGCGCGCGATACTCTATTTCGAAACGGGGCGTCATGCGGCCGCAATTGCCGACCTCGACTGGTTTCTTGATGAACAACCTCCCGAGATAGACATCAACCAGATTCGCCGCATGCGAGATTACTTCATACAACAAAGCAACCGCTAGAAACATAGGAGTACCTCATCGGATACTCATTACATTTCTAGCGGCTTGCTTATCGTTTATCCGGTTATTCGCTATTTGATTGAGATAGCAAAGTCACCCCGTACATCCCGCCAGATAGCGTGAATGTGACTAGCCGGGTTGCCAGCAGCATCGGGTTGCGTGTTCACAAACTCAATCAAGAACGTAGGACCTTGAATGCGGTAATAGTGTCCAATACCGGGCTTCAATGCTCCAGCCCATCCGAAATAGATCTTGTCCGGGTCTGCTTCAACGATTTCACGAATACGGTCGCGTCCCACCTGCAATTGGATGGTGTATGCATACGTATCTACGAGATCCTCCAACGTCTGTTGTTGCTCCCGAGATAGTGCCTTGTATGCAATACCAACGGGATCTGCAACCGGTGGTTGTGCTTCCCCAGCATTGCGAACCTCTCTGGGGGCCTCTTCCGCAAAGATTGCCGTCTTCTTTTGGTCATCATCCAGAGAATTCACCAACTCGAACGCCAGAACCTCTTCGTCCTTCAGCACTCGTGTACCCTTCTTGATCCCAGCAATATCCGAACTCACGATGGTCGGGTTTGCACAGAGAACCGTTGGAGTGGAAGAGACGACGTCATCGCCCTGCAAAACGAAGTTAAGTGAAAGATGGTGGCCTTCAATACTGAGTCCCCATTTACTGTCCCCTGCTGGATCGCCGAATACCGTGAAGTAGTATTTTTCCGGATCCCGCGCGAATCTACCAGGATTCGCCTTTTCTAACTCGTGAAGAACTCCTTCGAGTGCCATGATTGTTGTGGTCTTTTCATAGCCCATTTTGCTGAGTGTCGAGGCCATAAGCGCCATAGCAGCTTTCTTCTGCTTACCATTCATACCGGAGTAAATAGCACCCTTGCGTTCCTTCTTTGGAATGAAGTGCCAGTCCACTCGCTGTTCAGAATCATATGGCATTATTGCCTTGGATTTCTGCTCATCGTCTAGCGAAGCGAGAAATGTCTGTGCAGCCTCAGAGATTTGTTCTGCAGGAGAATCTGCATAATATGTCCAACCAATGCTGACGGTAACAACCGCGAGCAAAGCCACGGTAATTCGGTGTCTCTTGATCATCTTAGTCCTTCGTTTCTATTCGGTTTTCGTCTGCAAAACCTTGTGAAATTACAAGTCTGTTGCGAACCCCCATCATATACCAAAGCAAATCGTTAAAGTAGTATTGAGTGCAAGCGGTCCACACGCCGTGTGTAACGAAGCAATCCACACACCAACCCTTTGCAACTCCTTCGTTCAAATGTCACTGTATCTTGTAGAGACATCCCGCTGCGACCACACGCGAGTGCTCTCCATAACTCAAATGCAAGAGTGGCTTGGCGACCGCGGTCTATTCCGTCGGAACAAATCAGCGGATGATGAAATCGTGCTGGAATTATTCAGACACCACTACACTCACTGCGATCAGTGCAACAATACCGGAGTTTCCTTACGCCCACATCAGGACGAATGGGATGACTTTGGGGGACTGGATCAAGCGACATGTGAGGATTGCAAAAAGCCAATTGATCCCCTGCGTCTGGAAGTTTTCCCTGATACGCGAGTTTGTTCTTCATGTCAGAGGGTGCGTGAGGCAGGCCAATCCGAACCAACTGTCTATTGTGATCGCTGTGGAGACGCAATGACCAGTCGCAAAGTATCCTCCGGCATTACCCGGTATGTGCTCGCNTGCCCAAGTTGCGGATATCAGCAATAAAATGAATTACATCGCTTCAAATGTATTTATCACGCTGTTTGTTTTAGGCATCTTTCTTGCTGGGTGCTCTGAACCACCCGCAGAATCTGTAAACAAAGAAGCCCTTATTCAAGAGGTGATAAAANCAGTGCAGANCGGCGATGAGACGGTCATTCAGATCTCCGAAGTATTGATTACGGACGACGATCTGGATCNCTTCGCCAGCCTTGACACACTGGAACAACTCATTCTCGATACTTCGAGNATTACGGACGATGGCATGCGAAAGCTNNCCGCTCTTAAAGACCTGATCCACCTNCGTATTCGCAATGGGAATATCACCGACGCNGGACTCTCTCACATACTCGGACTCAACAAACTAAAGTTCCTGAATCTGCCCCATGCCGAATTATCTGACGATGCCATTAAAACTTTGAGGCGACTTCCTGATCTGCAATTGTTGCGTTTGGGTAGTTCCAAAATGACCAATGATTCACTTCATCACATTGCACAAATGGAGTCTCTACTGTTTGTGCATTTGATTGACGTGCCAATTAANGACGTAGGCCTTAAACACCTACATCAAATGACTCAGCTCCAATCCCTGTACATCGACGGTGGTGATGTTACAGATGATGGATTGAGCGACCTTATGACCGCCTTACCGGANCTTCACCTGCACATTAACCAACAACACCACGACTTGGTAAAAGCCGACCACGATCATTGAAGTCGTTCGTCTCAAGACGAATTAACGCANGCGAACATTCTTAAGAAGATCGTAAAGTTCAGACATCGCAGCAACTTCTGCTGCGCATCCCTGCATGGAATAAACATGCAGGAGATTCGCCAGCAACCTGGCTAACCACTGCTTATTGGTTGCCGCCTGAAAGCACCGNTCGTCACCAACGGCTGAATAACCCGTGATTTGTTCGATGAGATTGCATGCGTCGCTGTCAGATAATAACCGGCCACCATTAAATGGATCCACCAGCATGACGTCTTGTTTGGTGTATACCCGTATTAGAAAGTGACCCGGGGCATTCACTCCTTCGACCTTGAGCCCCAACCGGCCAGCCACGAGCTTATAAACAAGGCACAAAGTAATGGGGATACCACGCCGTTGACGTAGCACAGCAGGAAGGAAGCTGTTGGTAGCCNCATANTATCCATCACGACTTCCCCTGAAGCCTTCCTCTACAAACAACACCTCATGCAAATGAGACAATAACGCCAATTCGTTGTTTGAGCGAACACGCAGTCTTACCTGATCAGCCAGATTGTCTAGTCGGGTGTTAACTTCGGCTAAAGAGTTATTCGGTTGCACATGCTGAGAGACGGCGACCGCTGCTGTCATCAACCCTTCGTCACTATCGAGGCAGGTCAGCTGTTCAGAGAACAGCTGATATACGCAATCGTTGCAGTGAGCTGGGCTTTTCATGTTTTCATCCGCCGTTGGCCTTCGTTCTTACTCCAAAACGGACACATTAAGATGGAAGTAAAGGTACAACAATGCGTTACCAATTGTCAAACAAATCCAAGCCCACTCTTTCTGACTGGCATCTTCCACACTCAACATTTTTCATATAATGGAGCCAGCTTTAAATGCCGGAACCCTATTTAAGTCCAGCATTGCGTGCTGTTACCTTGTCGTGGTAGCCATCAACTTTTCACTAGAAGTTTCGTTAAAAAATCATCAAAAGAGTTCAGCGTGTTTGACAACTCGGACAAAGAGCGCGTTCGTGAAAGCCTCGACATCGTCGAGGTGATCAATCGAACTGTAAGTCTCAATCAGCGAGGCAGAGATTACGTTGGACTCTGTCCCTGGCACGAGGACTCCCGCCCTAGCTTGACCGTCAACAAAGCTCGCCAGACATGGCGATGTTGGGTCTGTGACAAGGGTGGCGACATATTCAGTTATGTAATGGAACGTGAAGGAATTGGATTCGCAGAAGCGCTCGAGCAGCTCGCAGACCTTGCTGGGATCCAACTGACCCGGAACAAACAACCTCGCACAGAAGCGGGAAGCGTTGATGACCCTCGTTTCCAGCGGAAGGCGATGCAATGGGTCGAACAGCAAATGCACCACTTCCTGATGCAGTCACCAAATGCAAAAGTCGCACGGGATTACCTGGAAAACCGCAAAATCAATAAGGAAAGCATCGCTCGTTTTAATATTGGATTTACCCCGGATAGCTGGCAATGGCTGACTGATCTCGCCAAAGGCACCCTTTACCCGCCTGAACTACTTGAAAGAATCGGCGTTATTAAGAAATCGGAAAAGGGACGCTATTATGATATCTTTCGCGGCCGCGTAATGTTCCCGATTCACGATAACGCCGGGCGATGCATCGCCCTTGGCGGAAGAATCCTACCGGAGTTCACAACGGACCAGACTCCTAAATATGTGAACTCGCCAGAGTCGCTGTTATTCAAAAAGAGTAAGGAACTCTACGGCCTGGACTTGGCAATGGACTCCATACGTAAGGACCGCCGCGTCTTTATCATGGAAGGCTACACCGATGTAATCATGGCGAACCAACAGGGCGTAACAAACGCTCTCGCCGTCCTCGGAACGGCAGTTGGCGAACAACATTTGAAGCGTCTCAAAGGTATTGCCGATCAAGTCGTTCTTGTGCTTGATGGTGATGAAGCCGGTCAGAGACGTACGAGCGAAGTACTTGACCTTTTCATACGAGCTCAGGTTGACTTGCAAATCCTACCGCTGCCTCCNGACACAGATCCCTGCGACTTTNTACTCAACAATGGTGCTGATGCCTTCCGCAGCCTTATGGANCAGGCCATGGATGCTCTAGATTTTCGCATTGAAATGGAAACCACCGGAATTAACCTGTTGGTGGAAACTCATAAGGCAAACGCCGCGTTAGAGAACATTCTNCAAACGCTTTCTCAGATCCCCAAAAGTGATAACGCTGCCAATCTGCGTCTGAGGCAAGTATTTCCCAGAATCGCCCGGCGTTTTGGAATCACAATTGATGACGTGCGAAATCGACTCGGACAATTGAGAAAGACTCAGACTCCTACAACTCACATCGAGCCAAATACCCCAACTCCGGTGACGCCACAACGAAAACCAAACCTCAACGTCCGTGAGCAGGAATTAATCGAAATCCTTGTGCTCAATCCCGAACTAACGGATTCAGCTGTAAATGGCATTTCACTTGAACGATTGCCATCAGAACATGCACGCTTAATTATTCAGACTTATCAAAATCGTCTGAATTCTGGTGCATCTACAGAATTTGCGGATGTTTTATTGGAAATTGAGGACCGAACCCTTAAATCACTATTGGTAAATGCAATTGAAAACGCTACAAACAAGGCCGCATCGGTGAGGGAGTCTGCCGAAGAACGGCTAAACGAACTTATTGATGCATATGCAAATGACCTCAAAGAAGGTCAGATGCGACAGAATTTGGAACAGCTGGTCAACCAGGACCTTGCCGAAGATGACGAAATGGAAATCCTGAAGCAGATACTGGATGATGAGCGACGCCGTCACGGAATTTCCTCACCCATGGATGGGTAGGAATCACTCGTTGCCTACAGGCACCATGTGCTAAGTAGGTTTGGTGTTCTAGAAGGCGCAGGAAGCGTAGGAGGGTGGAACACGTGGAGTTTTACGAACAAGATTTACAACAACTAATTGAAAAGGGTAAGTCTCAGGGTTACCTCACATACGATGAGGTAAACGATTACTTGCCCGATGACGATGTAAATCCTGAAAAGCTCGATGAGCTTCTCGTAGCGATAGATCAACAAGGCATCAAGCTTCTTGATAAAGCACCAAAGCCACAGGAGTCCAAAGCAGCACCAGCTAAAGGACAGTCGCCATCATCGGGTACAACACAAGAAATCGAACCTCTAAGCAGTGCCGATCTACCCAAACTGTCAGATGATCCGATTCGACTCTATTTATCTCAAATGTCAGAGATTCCCCTTCTAACACGTGAAGAAGAAATCTCACTGGCAAAGAAGATTGAGTTCACCAGACGCAGATTCCGCCGCCTAATCTTAGGTTGTGATTATGCAATGCGAGCCACCGTTGAAACGCTGCGACGCGTCTTTAACGGAGAGCTACCGTTTGACCGGACCATCAAAGTCTCACTGACCGAGCGGCTTACCAAAGAACAAATTCTCGCTCGCATGCCGCATAACCTGAAGACTCTTGACCACCTGCTTGAGAAAAGTCGGATTGCCTACAGGACGCTTGTAAGTAAGTCAGCAAACGCCGAGCAAAAGGTTAGCGCCCGGAAACAATTCCTGCAAGGACGTGAAAAGTCACTGCAACTCGTAGAAGAAATGAGCTTGCGTACGCGTCGCGTCGCTCCGCTTATGGATCAGCTCAATGCATTCTCGAAACGAATGAATCAGATTCGACGTGAATTGAACGACCTCAAATCGGCACGGACACGTAGTGCTCAGGAAGAGCGTACGCTATTAAAGCGAGAACTGCATGATCTCATGCTAATGACTCAGGAAACACCTGCTAGTCTCTCATTACGCTGCAGAAAACTGGCGGCTCAATTTGAAGACTATGACAATGCCAAACGCGAACTCTCAAGCGGCAATTTACGATTGGTCGTTTCCATTGCCAAGAAATATCGGAATCGCGGCATGAGCTTCTTGGATCTGATTCAGGAAGGTAATACAGGGCTCATGAGAGCTGTCGACAAGTATGAATACCGTCGTGGCTTCAAATTCTCCACGTATGCCACATGGTGGATACGACAAGCAATCACGCGTGCAATTGCAGACCAGGCAAGGACGATTCGTATTCCCGTACACATGATCGATGTGTTATCAAAACTGCGACAACTTCAACGCAAAATGCTTCAGGAGTTCGGTCGTGAGCCGACCATGGAAGAATTGGCGAGCCATACAGAATTGTCGGTGGAAGAAGTCCGTCGCGTTATGGATATTGGACGCCTCCCGGTGAGCCTAGACAAACCGATCGGCGATGGCGAAGACAATAGCTTTGGTGAATTTGTAGAAGACGATGCTAGCGACAATCCTGTGCTCTCGGCATCAAATGCTATTTTGCGCGATCGCATTGAACGAATTCTAAAAACGTTAACCTATCGTGAACGTGAGATAATTCGTCTACGATACGGGCTTGGTGATGGATACACTTACACGCTTGAAGAAGTCGGACGGATCTTTAAAGTCACACGTGAGCGTGTGCGGCAAATTGAGGCAAAAGCCGTACGAAAACTTCAGAATCCAATTCGAAGCCATCAACTCGAAGGTTTTTTGCAAGAAGCAAACTAGGGTTTCAGAATAATCTTCTGTTTCACCTGTCAAATCTACAACGCCACGCTACACATTCGCGAGGCGAGAGGTTAAAACGTACAGATTGACATCATTTGTCTGACTGCACGTTTATGTTTGGCCTGAAGGTCTCCATTATGAGCGATTCCCATAGTACGCTACGCCAATTACACCGTATTCATCGACAATTGAATGACCTAAATGCTCGATTCGAGCGCGGCCCAAAACAAATTGCGATTAAACAATCGTCCCTCGACG
>PAXU01000060.1 GCA_002714565.1 Rhodopirellula sp. | reverse complement strand
GTCAATGAATTATTGCGGCGATACGAGGCCTTTCGCTCGATCTCATTAAATGCCAGTGCCGCGCTTACGCATTCTCCCATTCCTGTTGCTGGTGCACGAGGCAACTTCATGGGTACATTCGATCGCTTCTTTAACATTCTGACTCAATCAAATGCTGAGGGTGAATCCATGCTGCAACGGCTGCAGATGTTCGCTCAAATCCAGGACGCCGACATCAGTACTGCCGTCAATCAGACATTTGCCCAACTACAGTCCATCGTGGATCAAACCGAAGGCCTTAGAGGTCAGGGTAGAGCGGTCATCGGCAACCAGATCATTCCCGCGGAGCTACCCGAAACCAGCGATGTGGAACTCGAATCACTTCAGCGGGCCGTTTCTCAACTTCCTGATGCGCTGGGCAGTCTGGAAGCCGGTTTTCGAAAGCAAGATGAGCGACTTGTAGTTGAAGGCGGCAATTTATCAGAATCAGAGCAAGAGCGGTTTCAAGCAATGTTTTTCGAATTGCAATCCAAGGCGATTGAATTGAAATCGCTTGCGATCGAATTAAACGCAGCAATGTACGCAAACCGCCACGCAATGCTGGTAACACCAAGCATGAATCCGTATGCACTGAGCAAAAATCGCGACACGATGCAGCAAATCCAGCCCTGGATTAGCATCCAGGCAATTCTCCACGGTGGAAATTTCGTCGAAAGCGAATTGAGCGCTGGTCGTGAAGTTAAGACCGTTCGAACAGCATGGAATCGTGCGGCAAATACGTTTAGAAATCGCACAGCGGAGAATCGCGGATCGCAATTCGACATTCAGATTCAGTCTCTGATCACCGCGTTGGCAGATCTCGGGGCACAAGCAAACTCCTCGCGAGAGAAAGCAATTGAGCAATTATCATCTATCGATCGTGATGATGATCTTATTGCTTACACAAAGTACCCAACGAGTACTGCGGAACTCACGAAGCTCAACGCTGAGCTTAGCTACAACTCCATGGATCCTTTCCTGTGGACATTCATTCTAAGTTTTCTAGCTCTGGCGTCATTTGCATTGTCATTCGGCAAACACACCAACAAAATGTACATCGCCGGAATGGTGTTAATGGTACTGGGGCTCATTTGGACTATCTATGGGTTTTACCTACGAGTGAGAGTTACAGGCTGGGCGCCAGTCACCAACATGTACGAGACGATGGTCTTTGTGCCATTTATCGTATCCGTGTTAGCATTCTGGTTTATGCTCTTGCCGCTGACGCAGGCTTCCATCAGTAAGGCGTGGAGCTTGACCCTTTTGCCATTTAGAATCCTCCCGTCAAAGAAGGACCGCCCGTCCACTAAGTCCGGGGAAAATGCAAATCTGCAATATATTGCTACGGCCGCTCGCCTGTTACTGTTAGCGGGAATCTTCTACTTCCTAACTCAAACATCCTACGCCGATGGCGGTCGACCGTATTTTGAGCTATGGCCCGAATTCTGGTCATCTGAAAACCTAGTTACCGATGCATCACTTGCTGCTGTTACCAGCGANGCACAAACACAAGCTATGGATTCCTCGAGTCGCGTTGGTACATGGGCCATCTCAATGGGTTGTTTGGTGCTGATCCTGTGGGTCGTACCTCGGTTCNTGGTCGCAACTCCATTGGCGATCGGTTTTGCAACAAGCAATTACCTCAANGCCCGTAANGCTGAAGACAAGCAGNGCNTTATNAGNGCTGCAATTGAGCAGCTCATCAGCCGCAGGNCGTTTGCACTGGCNGGNACGTTTATGACNGCTATCGGCGGACTCTATGCGTTCTATGCTGCNGCAAGCCCCGATGTTGCNATCAGTGCNGACTTTGATCCNTTACAACCAGTACTTAGAAGTAACTTCTGGNTGACGATTCATGTGCTCACTATTGTTGCCAGCTACGGTGCAGGAATCCTCGCACTTGGCCTCGGNAACATCGCAATGTATCACTATGCNTTTGGCAAATACCAGGATCCNGTGAANNTGGACGATCTCGATCTNCCCGAAGGAGTCNCTCCATCATCNAACGATNCNAATGGTAAATCNCGNCCACCTGCAGCNTGTGCGNNNTTANCNGATTANGCGTATAAGGCCGTNAAGNTAGCCGTTATCCTGCTTACCGCTGGCACAATCCTTGGTGGCTTGTGGGCCGATGTGTCCTGGGGACGTTTTTGGGGATGGGATCCAAAAGAAGTTTGGGCCCTGATCTCACTGCTCGTTTATCTGGCAATTCTCCACGGGCGATATGCAGGTTGGTTTAACCATTTCGGCATGATCTTTGGTACGGTGCTTGGTGCGTCGGCAATCGTTATGAGCTGGTATGGAGTGAATTTCGTTCTTCCANAATTCTCCTCNAGTGGTACGGTTGGNCTGCACTCTTATGGCGAAGGCTCCGGTGGTTTGGGATGGATTGTCGCCTTTGTTGTCGTTGAATGGACCTTCCTGGCCATCGCCACGNNGAAGTTTACGACCAAGACAAAGTAGTCCTTGTTTGGCNAAGAGTCTTGCATCTTGAAGACTGAGCCAGATTACTCCAATAAAGCCCGAATTCGGACTTATGAGTCNGTATCCTTGCGATTCAAAATGTCCGCAAAAATCGTGTCTGCAAATAACTGACTAACGTGGAATGCCACCATCGGCAAAATGGACACTCCCAGATCCATACAGATNTGAAGGCCGACCATCAACGTCTTTTGGCTTCCGGAAAACCCCACGGCAATCGCATCCGGCCTACTTAATCCAATAGCATTGCCTGTGCCTATTCCCAACCAAAATACGCTGCAGTGAACAACCAGCACCGCGACGATNGCCATTGCAAATACCGCCGGACCAAATGACTCCGGGTCAGCGGAAATTCGGCTACCCATGCCGACAGCACCGATAAAGACCATCGATANAATCCCACATTGGCAAAACAAGCTAAGCTTCTTTTTGTTTTCAGTAGACCAATTGNCGATGCGTTTGTTCAGCCTTACAACCTGAGCAAGCCCCATCGGCAGCACCACTAACAATCCCAGCTTGCTTACCATATCGNGAAAGCTGATCTTGAGATTTGCGGAGTCGCTTCCAAAGAACCACATCAGCCATAACGGTGAAATCACGAAACAACTGAGATTCGTGATGATTGTCACCATAATGGAAATGGAGTCATTACCACCTGCTTTACGGGTCCACACCGATGCGGATGCTAGCGTACAGGGAATTACAGCTGCTACTAGGAATCCATCTTTCAGCTCACCGGAAAGTAATGTGGCAACAGCTAAGGCTACCAAGGGCAGCACACCAAAATTCATCAGAATTGCCAACAACGTGCCTTTTGGCCGTCGTAGTCCCGATGCCATTGCCGACACATCCAATGGTAGCGCCATGGCAAATAGTACAGTCGCAACGATCGCGTTCTTTAACCATCGTTGTGTTGTAAGCTCCGACAACTGCGCCTCAAAGCCTACCCCGATGGCAAACAAGAGGACCAGCGAAATCAGAAACCATTGTTTTTTGAGAAAGTCTTTCAAGGTGGGAATCACTCTACAAGACACTACTTTCTGTGTGCAATAAAATCACTCGGATCGCGTTACGGTGCACCGCAGCGACGCAAATGACATACAGCAGGCTATTGTCTCATTCCATAATGGAACTGCAACCGGACTTCTCGGCTTTGTGACCTGTGATTAAACTGAGTTTAGATGAGGGAGCGTGCCGGGGATTGTCTCCGGTCGTGTTTTTTGGCCGCCCTAAAAAGAGAAACAGAGAAAGCAAATGCTTCGATACTGGACAGCAGGTGAATCTCACGGCAAGACGCTTCTGGCGTTGGTTGATGGGTTTCCAGCCGGCCTTGCGATTGAGACTGACTCCATTGATGCCGATTTAAAGCGTCGGCAGGGCGGTTATGGCCGTGGTGGCAGACAAAAAATCGAAACAGATACTGTCGAAGTTCTCACGGGGATTTGGCAAAACGTGACACTAGGCAGCCCAATTGCGCTGCAAGTCATCAACAAAGACTTCAAGCTCGAACGCCTTAAGGATCTTGATCGTCCGCGGCCGGGACACGGAGACTTAACCGGTGCAATTAAGTACCTCGGGAGTATCCGTGGCGTCCTGGAACGTGCCAGCGCACGAGAAACCGCTGTTCGTGTGGCAGCCGGAGCGTTGGCCAAGCAGTTGCTTGTCGCATTCGATATCCATTGCATTGGCTTTGTCGCTGAACTCGGCGGCATCGCCATTGAACCACAACCGGGTACAATCAGCGAACAATTGCAACTCAGGGATGAAAGTGAAATCTATTCACTTGATCCGTCCAGAGACGACGAAGTAAAACAATTAATCGATGAAACGGGAGAAGCGGGGGATACGTTAGGCGGAGTCCTTGAAGTCCGGGTAGAAGGTTTGCCATTTGGATTGGGAACCCATGCCCAATGGGATCGCAAGTTAGATGGCCGAATCGCTCAGGCAGTCATGGCCGTACAAGCTATCAAAGGTGTGGAAATCGGACTTGGTTTCGAAGCTGCACGTCGACCCGGATCGAAAGTACACGACCCGATTCTCTACGATGAGAGTCAAAAGGATACCAATACGTTAGGTTACAGCCGACCCACCAATAATGCTGGCGGCCTGGAAGCAGGTATGACCAACGGCCAACCACTTGTTGTACGTGCTGCTAAGAAGCCGATTAGCACATTGAGAAAACCACTTGAGAGCATCAACCTCGAAACCAAAGAAGCCGAGTTGGCCAATTACGAACGAAGTGATGTCTGTGCTGTTTCTGCAGCAGGGATCATTATCGAAAACGTTGTTGCCTTTGAGGTAGCTACAGCGCTCGTCGAGAAATTTGGGAATGACAGTATTCAGGAAATGCTCGCCCGCCGTGACTTGTTTCTTAGCATGGCACAAGAACGATAAACACATTAAGTGCTAAGTCAAACGCACTAACGCATACAACCTGGTCGTCAGGATCCGATAGGCAGAACTGGGTATGTCAGCAGTGACATTTCACCTTCTTGTCAGGAATTTAAGGCAAGCATATACTGAGCTACTTGACACGTTGAACAGAACGGTCGGTGTACGAATCCATCGACGAAAAACAACACGCGTCAGAGGAAAAAGACAATGAAAGAAGGTATCCATCCGGACTATACCGAAACAACCGTAACCTGCGGTTGTGGTATTAGCTTTACAACACGTAGCACACGCTCGGAATTGAAAGTTGACATTTGCAGCAGCTGCCATCCGTTTTACACGGGCAAGCTGAAGTTTGTTGACACAGCAGGACGTATCGAGAAATTCCAGAACAAATTCAAGCAGGGCTCATACGCAAGTCTGCAGCGTGACAAGAAATAGCTACGTACAATTCCATGTGGCAATGCCCACACGCCGTATAAACGCAGTGATCGCTCTTGATGATCACTGCGTTTCTTATTTACCCTTGGTGTCTTAAACAACACGACAAATCAGTCTTGCGAAGGAATTAACTCCAGTGCGTGAAATGCTAGATAGTAAGCTGGCACGATTCGATGAATTGGAACAACAAATGTCAGATCCTGACGTGTTGTCTAACTCGAATCGAATTGCCGCTGTCGCACGTGAGCACGGATCGCTGGTGCGACTGGCGACGAAGTACCGTGAATTCAAGAACATCCTGGACGAAATAGCCGGTGTCACGGAAATGGGCGAGTCGAGTGACCCGGAAGAACGCGAACTGGCGGACATGGAACTACCAGGTCTGAAGGAACGCCGTGAACAACTTTGGGAAGAATTACTCGATATGACCATCGGGGGTGAAGACGCCAACCGAAATCGCTGCGTGATGGAAATTCGTGCTGGCACCGGTGGTGACGAAGCGGCATTGTTTGCGCGTAACTTGTACGAGATGTACAAGAAATATGCCGAAACAAAACGCTGGAAAGTTGAAGTGATAGATGCCAGCCCCACGGAATTAGGTGGCTTCAAGGAAATCACACTCGGGTTTCAGGGGGATAGCGTCTTCAGGGAACTTCAATATGAAAGTGGTGGCCACCGTGTGCAACGCGTACCTGAAACCGAAACGAAAGGTCGGATTCACACTTCTGCTGCAACCGTCGCAGTGCTGCCAGAACCAGAAGATGTTGAAGTTAATATCAAGCCGGATGACTACCGGAAGGATATTTTTCATGCCAGCGGTCCCGGTGGCCAGCATGTCAACAAAACCGCATCTGCAGTTCGATTAACTCACCATGAAACAGGCATCGTGGTATCAATGCAGGATGAGAAGAGTCAGCATAAAAACCTCGCCAAGGCGCTGCGAATCCTCAAGTCCCGACTGTACGAAAAAATGCAGCAAGAGGAACATGACAAGCGAGCAGAAGAACGTAAGACACTTGTCGGTTCCGGTGATAGAAGTCAACGAATCAGAACCTATAACTTCCCAGAAAACAGGCTTACGGATCACCGTATTAACGCCACGATTTACAAGCTCGACCAAATCGTGGCAGGCAGCGTACAACTAATCACGGATCAACTGATCGATCACGATCGACAACAACTGCGAAGCTCTATGGGAGCCCTAGACGAATAATCGTCACTCTGCTGGTTGCAAGGATGTAAACATGAGCAGCGAATCTGATGTCTGGACAGTCGGAAAGCTACTGGAATGGACAACGAATTATCTTCAGGACAACGGCTCAGATTCCGCACGGCTTGATGCAGAAGTCCTGCTAGCAAATGCTATGCAGTGCCAGCGTGTCGCCCTTTACACGCATTTTGATTCTGATCCGGGCGATCAGGTAAGAGCTTCATTTAGAATCGCTGTAAAACAACGTAGCGAGGGACGCCCGGTAGCCTACATGGTGGGCTTCAAAGAATTCTATTCCATGCAGTATACGGTTAACGACTCCGTTCTCATTCCGCGTCCGGCAACCGAAGACCTCGTTATCCGGATCCTCGACCTCGTCAAAGAGCAACACCATCCGGACGACGTGTTGAAAATCGTTGATGTGGGTACTGGCAGCGGAATCATCGCNGGNACTCTGGCAACTCAGCTTAAGCGAAGCGTGCTTTTTGCCACCGATCTCAGCGCCGAAGCCATCGATGTAGCATCCGATAACTTCCAAAACCACTCCATTGGAGAGCGTGTTACCACGCGCCAAGGCGATTTGCTGGACGCAGTGTCGGATCAAGACAGCTTCGACTTCGTTGTCAGTAATCCACCCTATGTCAGTGAAGCAGAATACGAAGCATTACAGCGTGAGGTAAAGGACTATGAACCACGCATGGCACTTGTGCCCGGTCCTACTGGTTTGGAAATCTACGAAAGACTCATTCCTCAAGCAGCTGAAAAGNTGAAACCAGGCGGTTGGCTGGTTTTGGAAACAAGCCCCATGCTAGCANCAGAATTAGCACAGCTAATTACCAATCACGGTGAGTTTGAGGCAGTTGATGTCACCCGTGACCTGTCGGGGCAGGATCGCATCGTGTCTGCCAAACGTCACTAACTAGAATCGCAAGTAGTCCTGCGGATGCCAACCGGACCCGACGACGTAGGGCAAGCCTGTTCTTGATGGGCTAATTCTAAATCACTCTGACTAGAATCTAGGCTTTGTATTCTCGAGACAGTTCCTGCATTTCAATCAACCGCGTCTGCAGATTCTCTGTGATCGTCTCGATCAGCGGGTCNGGTGCACCACGTGGAGGGCGCTCAGGGCTGACTTCCACAGCATCAAGCACGTCGATCGTGACTTCATTGCTTNGCACAGCGCGATTTTCACCAGTTATGATTTCGTCGAGCTTGTAAATAGTCTCTAGTATTCTGTCGACTGATACTCGTGACTTATCCGGATCAAGATATTCAGCAGGAAAATATGAAAACGCCTGTGCGGTGAAGAGGTTGTTCAAGTCCTGTCTTACTCTCTCTTCTTGTTCACCACCATACTCTCCACGAGTCAATGCGGGCACAATATGAGGTCGCATTGCTTTAATGCGTGAAATCACATCACCTTTTTGTGTTTCACCCAAGTAGCGTTGCTCACAATCCGCCAGCACTTCGTCGACAAAACGATCTCGCCGCTCGAAGAACTCACCGGATCTTTCACTGCCAAGCGCGATCGACTCCTTCATTCCAAGCGTGTTTTCACAGACCGTGTGGAGTCGCTCTAGAAGTGAACTCTGGTTAGAGGTATCCGCATTCAAATGGCTATCCAAGTCATCAAGAATCTCATGGGACGTTTCATCAATATCACCATGAAATCGGTATCTGAATGCGAGCGGATGTACAACCACCTTGCTGGCAGGTGATTGTTTCGCCCGACGTTTGGCCGCCGATCTGGCAATAAAGCCGATGCCATCGAGAAATGGAAATAGACGGTCATTACACCTAGTAATGGATCCTTCCGGGAAAATCGTCAACGGCCGACTTGTCTTAGCAACACAATCGATGGCTGTATCAAGCGCTTTTCGATCAACACCGTCCCGATTCACACTGAATCCACCCAAGCGTGGCATACACCACGCGACGAATTTTCCGGTATGAAAAAGATGCCAACTTGCCATGGAGTAAGTGTATACACCTGATGCCTTAACGACCTCAGCCATCGCCATCGGGTCCGACAATCGACAGTGGTTTGGAGTCAGGATGATACCATGACCTGCCTTAGCCGACTCTCGCAATCGGTCTCCATTTGTGCAAGAGAAATTCTCCAGACCATCTGTTTTCTTCAACCACCAGCGATGAATGTTTAAGGTACAAACTAACCAAATCCAGAACTTGCCGTGCCTTGGCGGCACAAACTCATATGGTTTGTCTACAAGAATTTCATTCATGATTGGGTCTCAAGCTTTAACCGGATCGATACCCGCTGGGTGACTCGCTGTGCCATTTCCAAGCAGTCTCGACGATTTGTTCGATCGATGTATATTTCGGACTCCATTTTAACTCAGATACTGCCTTGGAGTTATCAGCATACAGGATGTCCGGGTCACCACTTCGACGAATCCCAGCAACCGATGGAATTGGATGTCCACTTACTTTGCGACATGCATCAAGGACTTCAGACACACTCGTACCAGCGCCGGTGCCAATATTGAAATACTGAACCTTGCCACTACTCAACACATCCATAGCACAAATGTGAGCGGATGCCAGATCGCATACATGTACATAGTCCCTCACGCATGTACCATCGGGTGTGGCATAGTCGTCGCCAAATATTTCCAATTGTTCACGTTGACCAAGTGCAACTTGAAGCGTGATCGGAATCAGGTGAGTCTCCGGATGATGATCTTCACCTAGGTCCCCGTTTGGATGAGCCCCTGCAGCATTAAAGTAACGCAGGGCGACGACAGCCAAGTCACTCTGGCTTACAGCGTGCTCAAGCGACAACTCCATTTCTAGTTTTGTGCGACCGTACTGATTAACCGGTGCACGTTCAAATGACTCCGTGATTGGCATTTGCCTAGGAGTGCCGTAAACAGCCGTGGTACTAGATACGATTAGTTTATGAACATTCGCCTGATTCATCGCCGAAAGCAGGCTTTGGGAGCCAAGCACATTATTGCGAAAATACATCTCCGGGCGTGTTTGTGATTCGCCAACTAACGCAAAAGCAGCTAGGTGAATAACGAGTTCAATTCCCTCAGATAACAAAACCTGAGTCAGGCGGTCCGTGTCGTGAAGGGAAGCGATTGTCAGCTGTTCCAAACCAACCGTGCGTTGTACAGCTTCCTTGTGACCACGCGATAAGTTGTCAAACACGCAGACTTTGTGCCCCTGTTCCAAAAGTGCTCGGGCGGTATGACTACCGATGTAACCAGCACCGCCAGTGATAAGAATATTCATGAGCCTGTACCAAAGGTTTGAGCAGCTGTTCCCATCTTTCAGCCTCTCCATAATCATCGGCATTCAAAGTGTCAGTGTGGCCAACAGGAAGCAGAATCCTATGCGATTTCTACTCTGCGGTCGCTATAAACGGCATAATCCGGCATGAATCTGCTCTCATGTATCCAATGGTTATCCGATCATTGCATAACTGACGATTTAATTTCCGATTTGATGTTAATAGAGTACTGTGAATACGAATAAACAAGCAACTGCGTTCGAACTCTGCGAAAACGTCGATGAGATTGCTCAAACAAAAAATCCGACGGACACTCGGTACCACGCCGCATCGCGGCGGTGCTAAGCAGTGGCTTGAACGTTTCAAGTCGTACCTCAAGACAGAATGTCATCTTGCTGAGAATAGCGTCAAAGCNTACGGAAATGACCTGCAAAGATTCTTCAAATGGCTGCGTCGGCGAAGCCTTAAAAACCTGTCTGTCAGGGANCTTTCCGATTANGTAGCCACCTTGAAGAANCAAGGACTTGCTCCAAGNAGCATCGCNAGNAATATCGTTTCACTGAAAATCTTTTTTCGCTACCTGCAATTGGAAGGCGAGATTGAGACGAGTGAAGCCGAGTTACTTGGAAGCCAGGCGCTATGGCAACGCATTCCGGATGTATTGACACCGGAAATGGTGCGAGAACTGCTAAGCTCACCGAATGAAACGGATCCTTATCCGCTACGTGACCGTTCGCTTTTGGAGTTACTCTATGCAACCGGCTGCCGAGCGTCGGAAGTGGCCGACCTGACGCTTAACAACCTGCACTTGTCCGACGGCTTTTGCAAAGTCAGAGGTAAGGGGGACAAGGAACGTGTCGTACCGCTAGCGAAGCCTGCCTGCAGAGTCATTCGTGCTTACCTAAAGCACGAACGCGGAGCCCTCACACAACAAGCCACACAAAGTCACGAATTCGTGCTCGTCTCACGTAGCGGGAGGCCATTACGACGCGAGGCAATATGGGAGTCCGTTAAGAAGTATGCAGCTCGGTGCGGTTTTTCAAAGTCCCTCAGCCCGCACTCACTCCGGCACAGTTTTGCGACACATATGCTCGCCGGTGGGGCCGATTTAAGACAGGTTCAGGAATTGCTCGGGCACAGCAGTATTGCGACGACGCAAATCTACACGCACGTTGATCAGTCGCGTCTAAAGAAGATTCACCAAAAGTATCACCCGCGTGGGTAATATGAAACGTCTTATTCTTCTTCTCGGGGCGGCGTGAATCGCACCTTCTCAATCAGCGGAAGGATTTCATTCGTTCGCTGATCCTTTGTGCCACTTACAGCAGTAATGGCACCAATGACGTGGGTGTACTTGAGGTTAAAGTCAAAACCGATTTCGATTTCAGCCGTCTCCCGTGCGCTGCCCGGGCCACCGTCCAAACCGATTTCCTGTTGAATATATCGATTCAACTCGATGAACGGATTGTTACCCTCAAATGACTGCTCGTTGAGTGTCAGGGATGAAAGATCGCCATTTTCATTTGCTGTCATATACAGCTTCAGCGGTGGAAATTCCATTTGCTCCGGCGGCGCTGCCGACGGTGCTGCCTGAGGCATCTTAATATTGAAATCGCCTTCCATGGAAACCACTTTAAAGGTCATGATGAAAAAGACGAGCAACTGAAACACGATGTCAATCATCGGCGTCATTTGCAATTCAATTTTGTCAGATCCGCGTCCGCGGTTTCTAACTTTCATATCTTCTACTCTCGTTACTTGCGAAGTGCTCGCAGTGCGCGCCTATGGTCCTGAGGTGGGTGCAATGTACTTAAATGTCTGAATATTTTCCTGAGCTCGCAACGCGAAATTCTCAAAACCAACATCCTGACAAACCTGAATAACTTCTTGAACTTCGCCGGCAGCCGCATCACCGTGTGCACGAATGACGACAGTTGTATCTTTTGGATCCCGTCCACTGAACTGGATCCCCTGATACTCTCGCGAAAGAGAACTCTGAAGTTGATTAACGGCAAGCGTGCTTCGGCCAAATATGACCTCTGACTGGTCTGTTAACTGGATAATGATCGGATCTTCCATGACGATCTCAGGAGGCTTTGCGAGGCTACTGTCAGGAAGCTTGACACGATCATCCGTTTCGGTCTGTGTAAAGTTTATCAACACCATGAAAAAGGCAATTAACTGAAAGGTCATATCGATCATCGGTGTGAGATCACCTTCCAATACATCGTCATCAGATTGCTTTTTAATTTTCATTTCTTGATGCTACCGGGGCACAAAGCACTTGAAATAACCAGGAGGTTCTGTGACCTGTTGGAAAACTACTTTCCTACGTTTTCGAAACGACTCATGAGCCCTTCGCTCACAATTCCAACTTCCAGGACTAGTCGTGAAACCTGGTTTTTCAATATGTTGAAACACGCGATAGCCGGAATAGCAATCGCTAGTCCAACGAGCGTTGTGAACAACGCCGTGGAAATTCCTTCTGCCAACTTCGTTGGTGATGGTGTTGATCCACCAAGTGCAATTTCTTCGAACGAATTGATCATGCCATGGACCGTACCGAATAGACCAACCATTGGGCTAATGGTACCGATTAATGCCATATAGCTAAGACGATGCTCTTGCTTCATCGTTTCAACTTCACCGACCTCCTGCATCGCTTCGATCGCCTGAGGATAACCGTTTGAGAGTTTTCCAAGCCCAGCGGATAGCATCTGGCCTAACATGGTGGAGTCTACTTTTGCCAACTCGTATGCTTCTTGATACTGTTGATTGTCCAGCATATCGGAGAATGTCATCTCCAGATCCTGGGGGCACACTGCACCCCGTGTTGCGGAGAGAATATTCATGACCAGCAGTGCCACTAGCGTAAAGGACAGGCTTAGGAAAACGATGAGATACATGATCCCTAACGCTTCATAAATCCATGTCAGCAATGACTTCGATTCAGGCGTGGCTTCTGCATCATCTGCATCATCTGCATCAGGTGCATCAGGTGCATCAGGTGCATCAGGTGCATCGACGGCTTCCGGTTCTGGTTGTGCGTAGGCAACCGTAGGTGCTGCCAGATAGACTGCTCCGCTAGTCAAGCACATCATCAGGCATGTCATCCATGCCCACATGCTGTATCGTTTCCGGTTTTGTTCAAGTTGCCGCATCATAGCCTCCAATTATTGACCAATACGATCCAATGAATCGCGTCACAAGTTTGTATTTTTAATTGGCTGAATCGCTTATTGTAATCACTTCCCGGTGATTATTGATTAGTAGACTCGCCTAGTTTTTTTTGCTGTGGTTTTCACCCACACCTATTGTTTTTTAGCCCAAACGGAATCACCGTATCGAGTCCTAAGTAATTGCCTATCCTGCTTTGCCCGATCACTCTTATTTAATTGTTCCCAAAGCTGGCTCAGGTAATACAATGCCTCGGCGTGAGCATCCTCGTTCTGATTAAACAATTTATCAGTGTGCAGGTATGCCAGCACCGCATCCTTTGGCTGATCGGCCTGTCGAAATGCTGCACCACGAGCATTGTAAACTCTGGCAAACAGGTCTTTTTCTGCCAAGGGTTCGCCATCTTTGATAATAACATCAAGAGCGGCGATCGCTTCAGCTATTTGACCTGTTTCAGCCTGGCAATGGGCGTGACCAACCTTTGCTAACCGAATCATCGCTCTCAGCTTGGGGGATTCGGAATCCGTCGCAGCTACCTGCTGGTATATCCCCTGTGCCTGTTGGAAATCACCTTGAGAAAAAAGCGTTGACGCTAATGAAACACGTGCGATCAACTGTATACCGGTGTCTACCGCCATTTGAAGTTCATTATAAGCACCGACAGCTACCTCGTAATTTCCCATGCTCTTGGCCAAATCACCGGTCCGCTGAACGATGTCGTAGTAATGGAAACTGTCCTTGTGAGTTTGCACAAATCCGGCAAGTGCCGTACTCGCATCTGCACGCTTTGTACGCCCGTCTTTACTCATTTCGTGNTCACAAACCGCCTCGCAGTAGGCAATTTCCTGAATCACAAATTTCGCTGTAACTTGAGACTTGTCGATACCGGCCAATGCNTTTTTCGCTTCTTCGTATTGTTGTTGGCGAACCTGCGCCTGTGCTCGNAGCAATTCGGATGGTGATCCAAAGAAAATNATTCGGTCGATCTCGCC
The DNA here is from genome assembly GCA_002714565.1 of Rhodopirellula sp. Classification (GTDB taxonomy): domain Bacteria; phylum Planctomycetota; class Planctomycetia; order Pirellulales; family Pirellulaceae; genus UBA11883. The sequence continues at coordinate 21,482 of PAXU01000060.1, read as the reverse complement.
AGAAGGAATATTTTGAGTTACGCCGTTTACCTTGAGTGAGATGCCATCACTTGTAACGGCATCGATCGGCCCGCGAATCGCCGTTGCTGCGCCCGCTTTGTAAATCTGGTCATTAGCCTCTGTNNCAGATGGCGCAANCAGAAAAACTCCAATTGCAANCCACATCATTGANGCTAANTATTTTTNAAATTGACACATCACGGTATTCTCCGCTTCATATTCNAGTCTGGACTCAATCACCAAAACCCACTTGCGGTTTCTTCAGATCCTTTTGCACTTGCTTGAGCAAAGCCTCAAATCTTGGCTTCCAGTTTCCCAGATCTTTAACGATTAATTGTGTGTTCTTAATCTCCTGNTCCGCATATCCGAGATATTTTGGCTTCTCGGATGTACGCAGCTTTGCGTATCGGTAACGAGCCAGAGCCAGATTGTAACGAGCCTCGAAAAACTCCTCTCGGAATTTTGCATTTCCCTGAGTAAGCTTCGCGATCTTNTTCCAACCCCAGACNATATTCCCGGCTGCTTCATCTGCCTTTGGAAATCCNCCGCCAATGGCTGCTACAAACTGCTTGGATGCNTTTGTCTTATCCGTCGCTTGTAATTGACTGCCCCATAGCATGTAAACATTTGCTGCCGCTACCTGAATATCCAAACGCATTTCGTTAACCTTCAGGATCTGCGAAAACGACGTCAGAGCATCCTGAAATGATCCAAGTTTGGACTTCAGTTCCGCAATCCTAGAATTCACCTGCAATAGGTAACCTTTTGAGAGCCGATCCTGCTCATTCACCCACTTTGGATCGGCTGTTCCTTTCTGCANAATAGACTCGAATTGCTGAATTGACTTTTCGTAGTATTTTTTNGCAGCAGCACTGACGCTGCCATCGGCNCCTTCAAAACCNGAACCNAGCCCTTTAAATGTCTCACCAACCCAATGCTGTGTAGAGAAATCGTTTGCGGTGTTACCTACTTCATTTAGAAATGTCTCAAATCCACTGGCGAGTGCCTGTTTCTGTTCGGTGGTTTCCGCCTCTTTCAATTGGCGTTCCAGCTGCCGGGCGAGTGTGTAGTAGCGGCTTACAAGACGACGTTGACCGCCTTCTTGTCCTGATACAGCTTCGTTCAGAGCCGTCATAATCTCGCGTGATGANGCAATAATGGCGGTTGTTTGCTCCGCAGTCGCCGTCGCGAGTGATCCGATNTTCGCGCTGAGCGCCATCGAATAGGTATCCTCGATAACCTTGGCGGTTGATGCATGTGGATGTCCTGCTTTTACGAGCGTGACCATCCCATAACGGGGATGTTCAAGTGAAGTCTTTGCTTCGGGCATATTCCCGACATCGACAAAGTACTGACTGATGGCGAGTGACCCTTCCACGGTATACCGATCAATCTCGCTATCTTCCGGTAAGNACTTAAATGCAGAAGTGAGAAATTGCCCCGCTTCGGTACGCATCTGGTCAAGTTGCTCTCGNTCGGTATCGGTTTCTGCGTTANCGCCACCGGCAGTGATCTTTTTGCGAAGCTGGTAATCCAGCACCCGATATCGGAACCACATACTGCGGCCCAATCGCATTTCACATTCAACGCGAAGCTCCGAACCCTCTGGCATATCTGCTGCCAGTTGTTTTGCATCCTGGTAACGCTTGTCTTCAAGCATGTAAGAAATCAGCTTGCGACGAGCATCATTTGCAACTTTTCCATTCGGCCAAGTCTGGATCGCGAACTGACCAATGCTAATAATTCGGTCTCGTTCAAAGGCACGGTCGTCGGGCAATGAATTTGCATACAGCGTCTGAAACACACTCAGACAAATCCCTGTACAAGCTTCGGCAGCGGGGGTGTTGGGATAGTTTCTCGCCAAGTACTCACCGTACATGGCTGATTCATATAAATTCCCCTCACGGTATTCGAGATAACACAGGTAGTAGTAGATACCTTGTAATTGATCAATCGTTGATTCTGCTCCGGCAAAGTCCAGCGCCATGGCGTAGTAATGCTTTGCCTCAAGCCGCTTACCGATAAAAGCTTCTGATGTATTAAAAGCGATTATGTTATAGGCAAGTTTTTCGCTACCNGCTTCACCAAGAATAGCTGTCACCACCTCCGAGGNATTGGTGCCATCGTTGATCGCAGCGATTTGAGGCTGCACCTGATCGGTCAGCACACCACGCTCATTTAAGAGATCAAGTCGCGACTGATCGTTGTCCTTGATCGTAGTTGCTGTTGCCGTAGCAAAGGATTCCAACTGTTGTATGACTTCAACACTATCAACAGCTGCATTGAGATCGTCCATAGAAAACTCCGCACCAAAATCATTACGGAATTTGGCAAGCAGTTTTGTCTTTTCCTCAGCAGCACTCATCTCATCAAATGCGCGTTTGGCACGATCCCTCGCTTCAACGAAATTAACCGGTTCTGCTTCGTCTACTTCGCTATCAAGTAAACCCGGTAGCTTAGCCAGCAGATCCTGAGCATCATCCCTGAAGGGCGTNGACAGCTTCATGAATTCAAGNAGAATCCTTCTCGCCCGAATGTATTGCGTTCTCGCNAACTTGGCGTCAGCNTCCTTAACNGAATCGGCGTGTGCAATCAGAGCGCGGGAGGCTTCTACCTGCAACTGCATCCAGCCATCTCGTGCAATCTCGTCATTTCGCATTGAGTCAATCTGCTNAAAGCCGGAGGTGGCTGCCAGCTCAAGGTGGTTTTGGTCATCCAGTTTGGACAATTCCAACCACGTTTGGATTGCATAAACGAGTGTATGGGTGTGTACCGTTCTGAATGTCTCAGGATCTGAATTAAGTGCCTGCTCAAAATACGTCAAAGCGTCTGGATGCTTTCCAATTTTTTGCAAACAACGCCCCTGGTACGTTAACGCGAACTGCCCAGCCTGCAGGCTGCGATATTTCTCCTCGATTTGACGATAGATCACTAATGCCTTTTCGAGTTCGGCAATGTAAGTTTCGCTACCTTCCTCGTGAGCAGATGCTGCCTCTTCCTGAATCAGCCCAAGCGTAATGTAAGTCTTTAAATAAGAAGTCCGCAGTTCATCACGACGCTCGATTAATGGTTGCTCTGTCTTAGGATCAAGAATCTTTGGAATCTCTGTGAGCTGAGCTTCAATTTCCGTTTTTACCGCACCATATGACTCGAGTGCTTTTGCAAAGTGTCCCTTTGCCTCATCCATCAATGCAGCAAGATTCTGTTTTCCAGCATTGGTTTGCGAGTGCTTGATAGCAGCTGTGGCCAACGTCTGTTCGAGTGTGCCAAGCGCCTGATTCGACTTAATCTTCAAGTCAGTATTATTTGCATTTGCAGCAAAACGCGTAAGATGCTCGCTGGCACGATTGAATTGCTCTAATCGAGCTTCTCTGCCGGAAATCCGTGCTGCTGCCTGCAACACAGTTAAGCCAATCTCGTAGTCAAGCTGTTGCTTGAATTCATCCGCAACCAGATCACTCTTACCAGTGGTTTCGAGGTAATGATCTGCCAGCTCAAACAGCTTTTCCTGTCGTAATTTTTCGAGAAACTCACTTGCTGGTTCAGCTGCATTTACACACTGCGTTGCCACGACAAACGTCGCAAGCAAGTAACCAAAAAGCTGTACCTTTTTAGGAAACAATTTGAATTGCATTTGCAAAATCTATGTGTTTTAGAAAGTCGAGAATTCGGCCAATTCACAGACCAGTGAGCTGACCTCTTCAGATGAGTTCCCAGCCCTAATCCCCCAAAGATTCGAGCTGATGTTATATAGAGTATATGGTATGAGAGCTAACAGCAAGTCATTGAATCACAACCATGGTAAGCTGGGAAAAGCCGATTTCATTCTTTAAATAGACGATTACGTTAAGTAATAAAATCTCGCATGACTATAATTCAACGAGATTCGTTCTCCTGTGATCTGCATCTGCATATAACGGCATATCGCCACTAGGTTAAACAGAATCTGCTACTAATTTATCTCCTACTCTGTGGACAGATGGGGAGATACAAACCGTTGGCATTTTAAGACGCAACAAGACCTCCAGTAAGAACGATGGCATTGCATAAAGACAAAAGTGATCGCAATCTGAGGAAACCGCCGGACTATTTTGCCCGACGCACTCAGTATCGCTTACTGCTCGGTGTGTTCTTATTAATGGCTGCTCTTGTCTGGTTAATGAACGCTCTTGATCTGAATGATATCGGTTTATCAGAAAACGATTTAAATCAAAGCAGCGCTTCGCAGTCGTTCACTAAACGTGAAAATCAGCTAAGACATTTCGGGCAATTGCATCTGGATGAACTACCATCGGAACAACAGATGACGATCCAGTTACGTAAAGAACTCTGGGGTAACATCCTGGATGACTTGGAAGATGCGGATGTACTTGAGCTTCTGGTTCTCGTAGACGATCTGGCTGTAGGAAATCCAGTAAAGGACACACTTAAGGAACAATGGCATAGTCTCTTTGAAGTCATGGATGAGAAATACCGCCAATTTCATTCAAACACGTTGCTTGGGGCTACAACCGAACCGTCACCGTTTAATCCGACTCAACGTGCAGCATTACTCAAAGCTACTGCGAACCTACAACAATGGTGGACCGAGCAAGTTCGGCAAACCTTCGCAAGTCCCTTTGACCAGTCCGGTGAGTCAACAGGTGACATCGCCAGCGAAATTCAGCAACTTATCGACGCACTAGCTGTCAGTCGAATTGAAGACAACAAGTCCTTTCGCCGGAGTGGTGAAATAGCGTGGTACAGAATGTACCAACAACTTAAGCACATGCGGAATGAATATGAAAACCTTGATCGTTTGTCATTTGGTGCAACGTCGTTCGCGCAACTCTATCGTCAGCGTGAATTTCAACGAGGACGCTTGTTAACGGTTAAAGGAAATGTTCGGCAAGCTTACAAGGTAACCTCCGTGGCCAATCCATTTGGAATCGACGACTTCTATGTAATGACGATCCGAGTCCGAAATGACGACTCACCTGTCATCGTCTATTGTCTTGAGGCACCGAGTTCTTTTCCGAATGTGCCAAATAAAGACCCGAACGGCGATACGCTTCTGATAAATCAAAACGATGAAATCAGACTGACTGGCTACTTCTTCAAAATCTGGGCGTATTCGACTCCCGAAGGCACTTACACCGCACCGCTGATCATTGCTGATACCTTCAAGTGGATTGCCGATACCGGCAAGAGTCCTGAAGAGTCACAGACGTCAACGAGTCCGGATGATTTTCCAACNTGGTTNATGTTCGCTATNGCAGGAATCGTTGCCGTTGGCGTTTGTGGTTATGTATTTACCACAAGTCGTCGACAGTCACTTGCAACACTGGCGCAACGCAATTTAGTNCCGACAGATGACACGCTCGAGATCGCTGCCGACCAGGTTATCCCGAGCNCTGCAGCAACACTCAAGGAGTTGGAGAACGACGACTCAATTACCGGAAATGTCGATCTAAACACCCTTCTTGCGAAGAAGAAGAAGAAGAATCTGATGACTAGCCCCCGATTCACAGCCAAGAAAAATAATGCTCGCAGGTCATGCACATGTCTGCTGTCTGCTCTGGCCTGTTTTGGTGCTTTTTTGTTCGTTCAGTTCGTTTCCATTTCCGCGATTGCTCAAGATGATCTCGACTGGGAATCACTCAAACGCAAACTGCCGAAACCGGCACGGGGAACGACAACAGCAAAACAGATGCTCGAGTTATTTGGCGTGACGGATAGCCACCTGCGATTTCTTGTTGATAACGAACCGCTTGAAGACGCCGACATGGATACGCTAACCCGCATCATGTACAGATTTCCGGATCTACCACTCGAGGATATTCACAGATGGACCAGCCGGCAGTGGGGTGAGTCGCAGTTATTTGAAAACACCGATGATGTTCGAATCAATTTCTATCGCATCACCGGGACAGCAACGAAGGTGCATCGATACAATCTGCTTCCAGAGCTCGCAGAGCTGCTCCGTTTTGATCACTTCTTTATCGTCAGGGTTGAGTCTGATCACCTATCAAATCCAGTGCTTGTTGCAACGCAGTTTATCCCACTCTGTTGGCAGCCTCAGATAATGGAATCAGAAGACGGTAGTCATCAGCCTGGTTTTGAAGCAGTCAGTAGCATCAGTGAACCGTGCAGCATCGACGCATTGTTCCTCAAAACACTTGAAAATGAACCGCGAGTTGAAGGGCTTTCGCTGCTTTTTGCAGCAAATCGTATCGCGTGGCATCCAAAACAAGTCAGTCCACGACAACTTACCAACCCGGGAATCATTTATCAGTCAGAGTTAGGTATCGATGTTGGACTGTGGGATGACGTGCGACGTTATAACCGACAGCCGATTGGTACTGCCGACCGTGAATTGTTTTATCAGTTGCTTGCAATGTCTCAAAAGACTGACAACCAACATTTGAAACAACTAGGCACCAGTCCCCTGGATGTATCAGAAAGCATCCGAAAAGCCAGTACGCTACAGGGTGGCCTGATGCACCTTAGCGGTACTGTACGCAAAGTGACCAAAGTCGAAGTACCCGATTACGACGTAAAACAAAGGTTCGGACTCGATCACTACTACCAAATCGATATGTTTATGCCACTTGGCGACCGCAGTATTCAGTTAAAACGCAGTAGAGATGATGACCAGCCGCTGGTATTTGAACATTCGTTCCCCATACAGGTCTGCACTGCCGATGTCCCGGAGAATCTGAAGGAACTGATAAACCAACCGCTCGTCGGCGTTGCCGAGATACCGCGAATTCGCGTACGAGGATTCTTCTTCAAGATCTGGTCATACCGAAGTTCTTATGCTTCATCCCAAGACATTGAGCGAATGCAATTAGGGCCATTATTAATTGTGGCCGAACCGGAGATCCTGCCGTCGCTGGAATCACAAACTGGAATGCTCGGGCTCGTCGGGGTTGGCGGGGTTCTATTACTACTGGGAGGACTCTGGTGGTCACTTTGGAAGAACATGCAGGAAGATCGGACCGTTACCCGTGCACGTGCGGCTCGACGCAAGGACAAACAACTGGGTGCTACCGATGAACCGGTGGATCCAGAAGCGATCCGTGCTCATCTGGCCGAATTAGAAGAGCTGTAAATCCTCGAGTTATCCCTAATGGAATCCGGTAAAAAACGAGCGACATTTAGCATCTGATTTAAAACGGTCTTCTGTCTACTTGACGTCGCGCCTGAGTGCTCGATACTCGTTACTAGCACAGCTGGTGCAACGACAACTTCAATTCTTATCTGCTGACTGTTTGGAGAAGAAAGTAAATGGCACGCCCAAAAATCACGATTATCGGTGCAGGAAATGTTGGAGCTACGACCGCTCATTGGTGCGCGGCTGCAGAATTGGGAGACATCGTGCTGGTGGATATTCCGCAAGCCGGTGACATGCCAAAAGGTAAAGCACTGGATCTGATGGAAGCGTCGCCGGTGATGGGATTCGATGCGACGATCACAGGTACAAGTGATTACGCCGACGCCGCAGATAGTGATGTCATTGTCGTGACAGCTGGTCTTCCAAGAAAACCNGGNATGAGCCGCGACGATCTNCTTGGTACAAANGCGAAAATCATGACTGCTGTCTCCGANCAGATTAGAGTCACGAGCCCAAANGCNATTGTAATCGTTGTAAGTAANCCGCTNGATGCCATGGTACAACGTTGCCAACAGGTGACCGGATTCCCNCCCAATCGAGTNCTNGGTCAGGCAGGTGTCNTGGATACAGCNCGATACCGNACATTTCTNGCNATGGAGCTNGGCGTAAGCGTCGAGGATATTTCGGCTCTTCTAATGGGTGGNCACGGNGANACGATGGTTCCGCTTCCAAGCTGTACGAGTGTGGGTGGTATTCCAATCACTCAGCTTATCGATTCCCGTCGTCTTGATGAAATCGTTGATCGAGCACGCAAGGGCGGTGCGGAAATTGTCGGACTCTTNAAAACCGGTAGTGCTTTTTATGCACCAGCCGCTGCATGTGCACAGATGGTCGAAGCAATTATCAAAGACAAGAAACGTGTACTTCCATGTGCTGCGTACTGCGACAGCGAGTACAGTGTTGGTGGATACTACGTTGGTGTGCCCATCGTGCTAGGTGCCGACGGTGTCGAACGCATTATCGAATTGGATCTGAACGAGACCGAAGCTGCCGCCTTCCAAAACAGTGTTGATGCGGTCAAGGGCCTCGTTGCCACCATGGCAGAATTGCTTGGCTCATAAGCCTCTTTNCTTTCGAGAGGTCATATGCCATTTGCCATTCACAGCTCGCTCCCGCCTGCCCATGTGCAAGCTGGTGTATTCAGACCTATTCATCACGAATCTCGTTACGCATACCCGCTGTTGATTTGGCTAGCCGGCGATGCAGATACAGGTTGGCCGCTAACGCAAATCATGCCGCTGCTTAGCGTGCGCAATTATGTTGCCATCGATGCGAGTATTGTGCGTGAAGAGACTCTGCAGGAATCCCAATGCTTTAGTCATACTCATTTTCATGATGATTCCCTAACAGTTGATCGTTGTATTTCGACCGCCTTTGACCAATTCAACCTGCGCCAGGATAAAGTGTTTCTGGTCGGGCAGGACAGCGGCGGCGAGAAAGCAATTCAATTGGCGTGGCAGCAACCGCATCGCTTTGCCGGTGTTATTTCCATCAACGGTGGTGTGCCACGGAATTCCAACGCCCTTTGCAGCCTCGGAACCAATCATCGTGAATTACCACTATTGCTCCAACATAGCTCCAAGGCGATTCATTATTCCCATGAGCNTTTTTGCGATGATATTCGCCTGTGTCATACAGCTGGTCTGCCTGCAACATTTCGTCATTACCGCGGCGAACGAGACGACCTCTCCCATATTCTCGCTGATTGCAACCGCTGGTTGATGGATCTGGTTGCTAATAATCTAGTCCAGTGACACCCTTGACCGGTGTGAATCATTGAATTCGGCATTGCGATGATTCGAGATTTGCATTAAAAACTCGCCGCGAATCATTAAAACATTCGTTATTCATCAGTTGGCGGGAATAGCATCATGGAAGTGAACAAGCTGCGCTTTTTCACCAGTCGACAACTGCCTCAATGGGATGCTGTCGATATTAAACAGATCCTCCATTCAGCAATTGAGACAGCCATCGTTGCGCTCAATGGTAAGTCCGAATGCGTCGCTAGTTCATTTCACGGCGATGACTTCACCATTTTTGGCGACGAAAGCTGGCTATCACACGCCGTTTATAATCTGGTGGAAAACGCGTTGCGCGTTAGCGACGATCAAGAATCTCCATCCGTCAAAGTGCAGGTGGATGTCATACAGCAGGACAACCACCTCGACATTCGTGTACAAGATAACGGCCCGGGAGTCGTGCAGGGGGACGAACGCAAGATTTTTAAGCCGTTCTATACGACCGAACCAGGTGCAACCGGCCTAGGACTGGCAAACGTTCGACAAATCGTTGAAATCCACGGTGGAATGATACTTGCATCAAACGTTCCTACCGGCGGTGCTGTGTTCACGCTACGATTTCCACGCAAAGGCCGTTCAGCGGCCGCATGATCCAAGACCTAACCCGAGGTTATCAAACAACTAAATGGCCATGGATGATTTGAAATCTGTTCTTTCAAATTGCCGATCGAAATGGCGGGCTCTGCCTGTGGCTAGCCGAGTCGCTGTGGTGATTGCGCTAGCGATGTCTATGTTTAGCGTGGCATGGCTGATAATTCCAAACAGCCCTCAACTGCACCCGATATTTAATAGCCGACAATTCACGCAATCCGAATTGAGTTCGATGACTCAAGTCTTCGCGAACAACGGGCTTGATCAGTGGGAAGTCAAGGACAGTTGTATGTGCGTCCCGCTCACTGAAAGAGCTAAGTATATCGCCGCGCTTTCTGGCACTTTTCAGCCGGATGCAGCAACTTCCAGCGTCGAAACCGTCTTGCAAGATAATTCCATTTGGGACTCTCCAAGCACACGCAATCTGCGGTTGCAAAACGCTCGCGAGAAAGACCTCGCTCGTGTTATAGCACTCATGCCGGATATTGACGAAGCACGCGTAAACATCGATCAGCATGATGACAGGCGATTTGGGAGTGAAAACAAAATGACAGCGCTGGTTGCTGTTAAGCCCGCTCCCACGTATCAACTTGAATCTGAACGCGTTTTGGCGATTCGGGAGATTGTCGCCGCAGGTTACGCCGGACTTGATCGCCAAAATATCACCGTGATTGATCTGGAAACAGGCCAGGTCTCCGGCACAACCGGTGCACTCCATACCAAAGCATCTCGAAGTGCTCGGCTACAACACCACGAGACACAATGGCGTAATAAGCTCGAACAATTGCTTGCCGCCGTTCCGGGCATTCGTATTCAAGTTTCATTTCAGGCACATCGAGCAAACCATACCGCCATACCTACATCGACTGATGAAGAGCCATTTGCCGGTTACGAAATTATTGCCCGTTCATCTATAAGCGTCCCGTCGACGTTTTTTGATCGCTTGCTGGCGCAGCAACACTCAGCGGCGGTCACAACACAGATGTCTACCAGAGAGAAAACCTCCAAACTCGAACATATAGAATCCAGAGTTATCGCAAATATCAAACAACTGACATCCGACTTGCAGCCTCACTTACCTGGTGCAGATTCAGTTGACAGCAAAGTAAACGTTGCTGCCATAAGCGTGGCACTTTCCAATCCGGTTACTGAAAAATCAGAATGGGATCATCTCGGCTTTCAACCAATCGCTGTGCTTGTTCTGTTAGGTATCACCGTGCTGACATTAACATTTTCTGGCATACGCAAACGAAAACAGGCATATTCCGATAGCGTGCCATTCACCTCAGGTAAATCGGAGGTGACTAGCGACTGCACAACCAGTGTGGATTATCAGTTAGAACCTGAATCTGCAGAAGGTAATGAATCAACCGGAGCAATCCCCGCTGATACAACTGTCAACGAAGACGCCATAGATGGTGACCCGATTGACAACACTGTTGAAAACCTCACGCAACAAGATACATTACATGCCGCAGAAGACCATCATCTTGAGTTGGTCGCACAACTAGGAAATCTACCCGCAGCAGCGATTGCCGAGATTCTGCAAAATGAACAAGTCTCTACAATCGCAGTCGTGTTGTCGGAATTGAACGAACACGATGCCGGCCCAATTTGGGCATGCTTACCAACTGATATGCGAGAACTGGTCATTGAATCGATACGCGCAGGCGTGAATCCTGATGATCTGGTTTTCAATACGATAGCATCAACAATCATCACTCAATTGGGAAGCAACGAAGTAGTATCATTTGATTTAGCAGACCGTATCAGCAATGCGGGGCAGGCTACCTTTGCTCATCGCATGCCACGGGAGAACATGGACTCGGGCATTGATTTGCTTCGGACAGTACATAATCTCAAGCATTCCACGCTGGACAATAAAGACGCCGAAGACCTTGCCGACCTATCAGCGGACCTGACTTCATTTGATGACCTCGTCGAATGTCCGGAGGATGTATTACGACGAACTCTCGAACACTGCGATACTGCAACCATTGCAACCGCATTGTTCGGCACTACGGTACAACTGCAGCAAAGGGTTTTACAGGTACTTGGACAAAAACGATCCTCGGCTGTTGAATCCGCACTTCTAAACCCATCACCCGTGCGACTTGGTGATATCGACATGTGCCGGCAACGGGTTCTACGCCCTGATGCAGCATAGCAGCACCTACAGCCTGGCGGTTTTGGTATTGCGGTAATCCCCGTTTTTGGCGAAAAGTAACGCCCATTTTTACACCACCGGTGTGCGCAAACTGTTTCTTTCACGGCAATACCGTTATGGAAAACAACCCGGATAAAAACACAACGGACCAACCATCGGATTCCGAACAAATGTCCGATGCACTGAAACAGTGGCTGGAAGTCACGCGTGAGCAACCCTCACAAGCAACGGGTTCCGTCCATCAGTTTCCGTGGGACCATATAGCGATTGACCGACCTGAACCCAACGAACCACATCCTAGTGTCGCGGTGGTTATCAGGATCGGTAGCTCGTCGGCTTCGCCAACCGTCCTGGAAAACATCGAGACAAATCAAATCATCGGCTTTGAGCAACAAATCGATAGCCCCGTTGAGTTGATGATCAACGATGAGGTGATTGCCAGTGGTTTACTTTCCGTTCAAGACGGACGGTACGCCGTGCGGATCACCGAAATCGATGGTGAAGTTGGCAATGCCAAACCAGATTCAAATCACAATTCAAATACGAAGGCGTCATGATCACTTGCTAACGCCATCAAACATGAACGTACTCAATTTAAAACTCCTGTATGCGACGGTTATTGCCAGCCTGATGACTGCATCATGTCTGGCACAGACAACAATTGAGTCAGCACCAAGAGAATTCCAATTTGACTATGAAGATTTCTCACCTATTGAGGCTCGGCTAAACGACGTACAGTCGCAGGCAAATGAAAATGCAGGGTTTAGCGCGGCAACGGGAAAGGTCCAAGCCGCTAGTTACGAGATTCAAAAAGAATCTGAGGGTGCAACAACTATTTCCCCTTCGCCATCGCTTCGCTTAAAGCCAAGAACAGCCATCGTTGGCGAGGTNGATGACATCGACAGTCCCATTGACTCGTCATCGATCAGAACGATCGGCGCACTTGCAATTGTCCTTGCAACGTTTTTCTTTGTGGCCTGGCTGTTTAGAAAGAACCAAGNAGGTAAAGACGGCGACTCATCACTNTTTACTGTACTCGCCAGCCAAAACCTCGATCGCGAACACCAAATCCACCTAATCACGTTTGGCGATCGACTACTGGTCATCGGAACAACTGGAAGTAGCATGCAATGCCTAAGCGAAATTCATGAGAAGGAGCAAATCGNCAATATTGTCGAGCAGCTGAAACAGACGGCAAATAAGCCNGAGAATATTTCAAAAAAACAANCCGAGTCGTTTCATGAAATCCTAAGTGGATTTCCCGTGATTTCTCAAACNCGATCATCTCAGGTAAGTAACTCCTAGCTTCANNGCACGAATGTCCAGCACATCATTGAATCTTGAACTCACGTCAACATTGCCATCAGGCCAAAGGGCAGTGCATGGTCTCGTGAAGTGGGTGATAAGCGGTTCGCTGCTCTTTATGCTGATGCTCGTGCCTTTTCAAAACTATGCAAATAGCCAGCAAGCAACGACNCTGCTGCCGGATANGGAAAACGCAAGCATNTCAGTACCGAAGGTCGATCAGGAAGCCAGCCGCCTAACAGAGGAACTCACCTCACCGGCTAATGTTGGATCATCGCTAAANCTGCTGCTCATGCTGAGTGTGCTAAGTGTTGCACCGGCAGTGCTATTGATGACAACCTCGTTCATTCGTATTTCCATAGTGCTTAATTTGTTGAAGCAAGCCTTGGGGCTCCAGCAGCTGCCAATGACTCAGGTGATCGGTGCGGTTTCTCTGTTTCTGACGTTTCTGATAATGGCACCAACTTGGCAAACGGTTTATCACAATGCAGTTGTGCCATATAGCGATGGTCAGATTTCGATGGAACAGGCATGGGAAACAGGAAAGCAGCCGCTCGTAGCCTTTATGGGTGGCCAAATCGACCGCGCAGAAAACACGGACGACGTATGGATGTTTATCGACTACNTCAAGCAATCGCAGCCATCATCCTACGATCCTGTTATTCCAGAATCACCAACATATAACGACGTACCAATGCAGGCATTATTGCCTGCATACGTGTTAAGTGAATTAAAGACCGCNTTTCTGATCGGATTCAATGTCTTTTTNCCATTTTTGATACTCGACATTGTGGTAGCCAGTACCACGACATCCATGGGCATGATGATGCTGCCACCCACAATGGTTTCACTNCCATTCAAATTGCTTTTATTCGTATTGGTGGACGGCTGGAANCTGATTGTGGAGATGTTGCTCAGCAGCTTTGCAGTTGTCTAACAAGGAAACCGAACTCATCGTATTGAGTTGAAATATATGAATGCTGAACATGCAATTGAAATCGGACAAACCGCTGTTACCACAGTGCTCACACTGCTGGGTCCGATACTGGCCGTTGCACTGGTCGTGGGTTTGCTCGTTGCGGTTTTTCAGACAATGACTCAAATTCAGGATCACAGCATTTCACATATTCCCAAGCTAGTGGCGATGATTCTCGCTCTTTCCATTTTATTACCATGGCTTCTGCAACGTTTGACTGAGTATACGTCCACAGTATTCACATCAATTCCAAGTAGCCTCTTTGGTGGCTAACCGCGACTCACCCATCGATCGATGTTTACCGACATTCCAGATAACCTAACCTCTGTTTTTACGGCACTGATACTCGTGTGCGCGAGGTATGGACCGTTGGTCATCTGTTTGCCGATGGGCGGCAAGCGGGTCCGTTTACGCATCACACTGTTCGTGGCATTTGCACTTGTACTTGTGCCGACATTACTGCACTCAGCAAATCTCATCGAAGTCTCAAAACTCAGCACCATCATACCGAGCGAATTACTACTTGGTTGTGCACTTGGAGCTGTTGTAAATGCGGTAATGCAAACACTCATGATTGCCGGACTCTATATTGGGCAAGTGTCTGGTACCTCCGAGTCCATATTTCAACAAAAAGATGGTTTGACATCTCATGGCCAATTGGTCGTTCTCGTTGCGATTGCATCGTTATTTCTGACAGGGCTGCACCGCGAGATTATTGCAACGCTACTCCAGTCGTATCATTGGTTTCCACTAGGACATATCCAGCAACACACGGGTTGGATCGAGACGCTAGTACAATCAGGTTCACAGATTCTGGCATTATCAATCCGATTAGCTGCACCGGTGCTGATTTGCGCTGGTGCTTCCTGGATCATGATCGGTTGGATCGGCAGAGTTGCACCGGCATTCGGCGACTTCATCTCAACCATGCCATTACACATCGTCTTGGTGCTTGTCGGAGTCTTGTTATCGCTCGGTTCCATCAGTTTTGTTTTGCAAAACGAAATCCAAACAATGCTCACCCACCTTTTCTAATTCAAGCAGTAAATCTTCATGTCTGACAAACAAGCGCCAGCCTCCGAGCGACATCGAAAGGACGCGATCAAACGCGGGCACATTGCACGCAGTGCCGATCTTGTCACGGCGCTGGTACTTTTGGCGGCCTCTGTGGGAATTTGGGTGACGGGAGCAGATGATACAGTACCACTGGTGGATTTATCACAGTCACAATTCTCGGATCAGGCCACCACACCGGTTTCCATCGCTAGTGTTTCCGAGCGTGTAAACGGTTTTGTACGTGGTATCGCAACCATTGGTTTACCCTTTGTCGGCCTGATCATGACTATCGCAGTTATTGCAAATATTGGGCAGTTCGGATTTAAAGTGACACCACACCGGGTGGCAATGGATCTCAATCGCCTGTCACCGTCCAACAATTTGAGCAACATAATAACGCCACACCGTCTGATGGCCTCATGTATGATGATGCTAAAAATTGTCGTCGTCATATCAGCTATCACTTGGGTTGCATACACACGGCTTGATTCAATTCTTGCCGCCGGATTTTTACCCTTGCCACAACTCGTTACCTTTATCGGAAATCTCGTTGTGGCCCTGCTTGTACATGTCTCGGCTGGCTTGCTTACACTTGCTGTTGCAGATTATGCATGGCAGCGGTGGGAATTTGAGCGGCAGCTAAGAATGACACCGGAACAACAACGCCAGGAAGCCAAGGAGAATTCTCGCAAGCCAAGAACTGCATAAGAGTGGCATGAATTAGTTTAGACGCCGGTGCTTGCCAATTGCCAACCCGCGGTCAATGCTGAGAGGAAGACGCTGTCAAACCAAGCGTCTCGGAATTTACAATGAGCGACACGAAAAATAAAAAAGAGAGTTACCTGAGTTACTCTATTTTGGCACCGCGCTTTTGGCATGGTATGAAAATGGGCTCGCTTGCGCGCCTGGTGCTACCGAATCTTCATAAGGTGCAGTGGCACAGATGGTTTGTCCTGTTCGCTGTGTCCTGGTATTCCGTAGTTAATTCGTTCTTCTACTTGTTGCAGCAACTCTTCTTTGGCAGCAAAATCCGGAAACACGAAATCAAGAATCCACCGGTATTTATCGTTGGACACTGGCGAAGCGGTACAACGTTTCTTCATGACTTGATGGCTACCGATAAAGCCATCACCTATCCAAGCACGTTACAGACCATGCTGCCGAATCAATTCATGGTCACGGGCTGGTTGGTTGGGAGATGTGGATTTCTGATTCCCGATAAACGCCCGCAGGATAATGTGGCAACTGGTTGGCAAAAACCTCANGAAGATGAATTTGCCATTATGAATATGGGTGCTTGTAGCCCGTATTTGCGAATGGCCTTTCCCAACAACGGGCCGATACATGACGAATTCCTGGATATGAAGGACATCGATCCTCNGNAATTAGAGAAGTGGAAGAAGACGGTAGTGAAATTCGTCAAAATGGTAAGCCTAAAAGGGAAGGGCAGGACCGTGGTGCTNAAATCCCCTCCACACCTTGGTCGCATCAAGATTCTNAGCGAATTATTCCCGGATGCAAAGTTTATTCANATTTCGCGCTCGCCTTACTCTCTCTTTCCATCCACGATGCGNCTCTGGAAAGCAATGGACCACACNCAGGCATTTCAACGACCGACGCACGAGTATCTCGAAGAGTACGTATTTGGCAATTTAGAGAAGATGTATACCGCCTTTGAGTCACAGCGNACAAGCATCGATAGCAATAATATTACCGATGTCCGGTATGAGGATCTCATCACGGAGCCGGCTGCACAAATCGAACGTATTTATGCAGATCTGAATCTGGGTGACTTTGAAGAAGTGCGGGAATCGCTCGAAGCATATCTGCAGACGCAAAAAGATTACAAAGTCAACAAACATGCCATGGACCAGGAACTTGAGCAACGGATCAAGGAACGCTGGGGCGAGATCTTTGAGAAATATGGTTATCAGTAGAGAACGCGGCAGTTGATGTGACATCTGACTATCCTCTATGGACTCAAATGGCAATTTCTCGTATCTTTCTCCGTCCCCAGAAGATGTATTGGGGAGTACTTGTACAGGGGGGTGCAATGTATTCGAAGCTAAGTCTTCCATTATTTGATGAAACCCAACGTACGCTGGCGAGAATTGGTCCTACCGGTCGGCATCATCACGTGTTTACTCGTGGTGCTGGTGCCGTTGCCTCCATTTATTCTGGACGTCTTACTGGCATGTAATATCACATTGGCCGTTGTCCTGTTGCTTTCAACCGTCTACACACGGTCACCGCTGGATTTAAGTACGTTTCCGGCCATTTTACTGGTGGCCACCCTTGCCAGACTGGTCCTCAACATAGCCTCCACGAGACTGATTCTGACAAAAGCACATACCGACGGCACGGTTGCTGCCGGGCAAGTCATAGAGAGCTTCGGACAATTTGTAACGGGTAACGATGTCATCGTCGGGCTTGTCATCTTTACGATTCTCATTGTGATTCAGTTTGTCGTTATTACTCGTGGTGCGACACGAGTCAGCGAAGTCGCAGCACGGTTCGCGTTGGATGGGATGACTAATCGGCTTGCAGCAGTCGATTCCGAATTAAACACTGGCACGATCGATGTGGAAGAAGCACGCACTCGGCGGGAATTGACTCACTTGCAATCAGATTTTTACGGTGCCATGGATGGTGCCAGTAAATTCGTCCGTGGCGATGCGATTGCCGGTGTGCTCATTACATTGGTAAACATCTTCGGCGGTCTGGCAATTGGGCTATTTCAGTTTGGCTTGAGCCCAGCTGAAGCAGCAGGACTGTATACGAAGCTCACAATCGGTGATGGACTTGTTAGCCAGATCCCAGCACTTCTGATCGCGCTGGCAACCGGCATCCTAGTAACCCGCTCGGCAAGCCAGTCGAATCTTCCCTCACAGGTTCTCGACCAATTATTTAAACGGCCTCAAGTGCTGGTCATAACAGCAGTGTTTCTTACATTGCTTGTCTTTACACGTTTACCGGCCATTCCATTATTAGCCGTTGCGGGCAGCTGCCTGTTTATTGCTCGTCAAGGGCAGAGAAACGGCAGAGAATCCCACGACCGAAGTAACAGCCAACAACGGACCCCCAAACGCCATAACAGACATCTGACAAGCCACGCACTAAGTGTCGAGTTTGGAATCGGACTTTTGCGGCTTGTTGATCGGAACAAAGGGGGGGACTTTCTCGAGAAAGTCGATGCACTGAGAGAACAATTCACTAAGTCAATGGGGCTGATTTTTCCAAAAGTGCATGTGCGGGACAACATGCAATGCGAACGCAATGAATATCGAATTCTCGTACACAATAATGTCATCGCATCCGGGCAACTTGCACCGCGACATTTGCTGGTCATCGATCCGGACGAACAACTAAAGTCGTCTAACATTCAATCGGAAGCCGCTGTCCATAGCCTGGCATCTGCTCCCGCTCGATGGGTGCGTACCGAGTTCAAACAGGACATCCAGCAGTTAGGGCTAGGCGGGATTGCCGCGAGTGCTGTACTCACTCAGCACCTCGAGCAAATCATCAGGCAACATGCTGCTGAGCTACTTAGCAGAGATGCTACGCAATACCTAATGGATGATCTTTCCAGAGAACACCCAACACTCGTCCAGGAAGTCACACCGAGCCTGTTACGGATTGGTCAGGTGCAGCAAGTACTGCAGTCATTACTGCGTGAAGGTATTTCGATTCGTCCACTCGGATTGATTCTCGAAGAACTTGGAAATGCTGCATTGGATAACCAACAGATCCCATCACTCGTCCGACGCGTTCGTAGCAGAATGGCACGTCATATCACGCATGCAATACGCGATAACCAACAGCGGGTTTCTGCTTATCTACTCGATCCGGATCTGGAGTCAGAAATTGTCGCATCGAGCAGTTGGGAAGAACAAGATGTTGTGAGCAGTATCGGTGCACAAAAAATGCAGAGCCTTTTTGATCAGCTCGCGGGAGTTCACAAGTCCTCGCGACTGGCTGGGAAAGAACCTGTTTTATTAGTTCATCCGTTGGCACGTCCGAGTGTTCGCGGTTGGGCTGACCGGTTTTACCCGACGATTCACATTATTAGCCATGAAGAATTAAGCGCAGATACCCATGTGGATGCGCAAACACCATTACTGGGACAAAGCAGTTTGGTCTCGGTGACTGAATCGGTTAACCATAATCGTCATGTTGAGCCGAACAGACCTGAAATCATGAAACCACGCGTTGCTTAAATAAAGCATGTCAACCAAAACCTACAAAGCAGATACGCTTCAAAAAGTACTGGAGATAATCCGCCAGGAGTTGGGACCTGATGCGCTCATCCTGAGCTCGACAAGAAACGAATTTGATGGCAAGGTTGAGGTCGCTGCCACGCTACAACAACATACCGAGACGGATGGATTTATCGTCTCAGATCCGCGTGGTGCCATACTCGACAGCCACTCACTCATTGATGAGTTATTTCAGCAGGATCTCAGTCGCAAACGCCGGCGTGACCAAATCAAAACACTACAAAGTCAACTTCACGGTGTCATGGTGTCGCTTGGTGTGGATCCCTCTACAACCACGGATTTAATCAGCCAGCTTGACTCATATACAGCGTCGGATGATCTTGTGCGAGCAGACTTAAGAGCGGAGCTGATTGCCAGATTGGCGCATGTTCTCTCGACAAATATACGGATCACATCCATTGCTCCGGAGCCCACTGCGGATACCCAGTGGCTGGTGTTTAGCGGTCTAACAGCTAGCGGCGTGTCAACGATCATTACCAAATTGGCCGTGCAATGGCATTTGAGACAACATCTCCCGGTGGCAGTTTGGAGTTTTTGCACTGATGACAAGTCGAGCATGCTGCAAGACAACTGTACGTCGGCAGGCATTCCATTTATCCAGTCATCCGACGTGTTTGAAGCTGAAAGCTGGGCGAATTCATTGCGTCGTGGGACGACGGTGCTGACTGACTTCGGTGTCAACCTGAATCAGGGCGATGTGCGGATGCGTGAATTCACTAAACTTGCCGGCCATCTTGATGTCGCGCTTCACACCGTGTTGGACGTAACACGGCACCCACGAATCACAAGCGAGTTTTTACAGCTGCAATGTGACCACCAGCCTAAGAGCATATTGCTGACACATTGTGACGAAGCAAATGCGTGGGGACACATCATCAGTGAGCTCGTTCGGTTGGATACACCACTCAGCGTCCTTTCCACAGGACAACGGATCCCGGATGACCATCAACTCGCCTCAGCGCAATGGCTGGCGCACAAGTTCGTGAAGGAAATTCGGGAAGGATTTCAGTTTTCTGACTCGTTACCAGGGAATCCGAAACAAAACACCTAATTGTAATTTTGCAGGTCACATGAAGTGAACCTGTCATACAAAGTCGTTCAGGGAGGAACGCACATGGCTACCACTGGAAAGCAAACGAATACCAAGTCAAAACCAACTTATGGAAAGGGGCTTAGCCCACGCGAAGTTGTCGCGCCGGAGGTATATGACACATGGGTTGAGTTCAAAAAGGACCAGTCACAAGATGACTTACGTAATGAACTTGTTGAACACTATCTACCTCTGGTGAAGTACAATGCCGAACGCATTTGGCACCGAGTTCCTAAGGGTGTCGAACTGGATGACCTGTTCTCTGCCGGTGTATTTGGTCTGATGGGTGCGATTGATGCCTTTCAACTGGACCGTGGCGTAAAATTTGAAACTTACTGTATGGTTCGTCTCAGAGGCTCCATTCTCGACGAACTCCGCCACATGGACTGGGTACCACGCATGGTTCGTAACAAAGCAACCAAGCTGCGCGATGCTACATCACGATTACAAGTTGAGCTCGGTCGTCTCCCAACCGAACAAGAGCTTGCCGATCACATGGAAATGCCACTTGTTGAAATGGAGCGGCTGATCGTTAAATCGTCGTCACTGCGTCTAACGAGTCTGGATAAACAAAAATGGCAAGAGTCAGATGGCAATAAGTCTCTGAGGGAAATTGACACTGTAAGTGATCAGCGCAGTGAGAGTCCTGAAAAACGATCATTGAAAAACGACGTGATTCGTCTTGTCACCAAAGGACTCAGTCGGCCTGAGCGCATGATCATGATTCTTTATTACTACGAGCAGATGACAATGAAGGAAATTGGTGCGACGCTCGATCTAAGTGAGAGTCGTGTTAGCCAGATGCACAGTAGCATTGTTGAGCGTCTTCAGTTGCAATTAGCAGACCGACAAACTGAAATGGCCTGTTAGCCCGATAATCTCTTATCACGGGGTATATACCCATTTGCCAACCACTATAAAGGTGGTGCTCAATTTGTATTCGTTGACGGTTCGGTACAATTTCTGGCCGAATCGATCGATTACATGACCTACCAGCGCCTTGGCGACCGTCGTGACGGTAGGCCACTTGGCGAAGAATGGAAGAACTAGCCCTTAGCTAGCACT
>PAXU01000059.1 GCA_002714565.1 Rhodopirellula sp. | reverse complement strand
TACAGCTTCATCAACAAATGTGCCATCTTGTTGATTGACCCAAAGGTTGTTTCCTTTGGAATCGTTTGCAATATATAAGTCGACCCAGCCATCGCCTGTAAAATCTCGACCAACAATACCAAGACTAGGTGTGGCGATTCGGGCAATTTGAGACTCAGCAGATTTGTCCGCAAACGTACCGTCGCCGTTGTTGATGAACAGTCGATCTGGAACGGGAGTTTCGCTTTCCGGCCCACAATAACTAGCAGCACCGGTATCGATGTAACATTGCCGGTGGGTGTCGTAACCAAAAACGACGTAGTTGCACACGTACAGATCGAGATGGCCATCCCTGTTTACATCGACAAAGGAAGCGCTACTGCTCAGCTCGTTTGTGTCAGTACCGGATGTGTCAGTGACATCTGTAAATGTGCCATCACCATTATTCTTGTAGAGCTGATTTGAACCCCAGTTAGTGACATAAATATCCTGCCAGCCATCTGAATCATAGTCGCCGATAGCGACACCCATGCCATAACCCGTGGCATTAATACCTGACACTTCAGTGACATCCGTGAATCGAACGGTACGATTTCCGTTTTCATCAATGACTAAATCGTTACGGAAGAGATGGTCTCGTAATTCATTTTTGGGTTGAAAGATGGCATCGCTGACACCGGTGTCTGCTCCTAGCATATGTCCTTGATTGACATAGACATCCAAATCACCGTCGTTATCGTAATCAAACAGTGCTGCACCGGAGCCCATTATTTCGATCAGGTACATGGAGCCATGCATTCCGTTAAAGTGAGTGAAATCCAGCCCTGAGGACTCAGAAACATCTTCAAACAAATCAACATGTGCAGATAAGTCTGGATTCCCACCCAATTCCTGCCCGGAATCCCCACAGCCAACCAAAACCGCCAACATGAGCAAAATCATGGACAGTCTATGTTTAAAAACTAAGACAGGCATGTTTTGTCGGGAAAAACAACAGATTCCAGGTCCGTAAATCATGGACAGTCTTTGTTTGTGCGCAGGTAAGAAGTGTAATTTGGCGTCGTTTCTTGAGTATAGCCCGTCAGAAATAAGGAAATCCAAGACNGGCATGATTTTGGCCAAAAATCATAGGCCGTCTATGAATTTTTCAATTACACAGAAAGTGGGTGTCCATGATTGAGCTCATGATTGAGCTGCCGGAGTTCGGTCACACGGATTCCCAGGTGCCGCTGGTGTTGCTGCGGACGATGGCCTCAATCACCTTCATATTAGCGACTGAATCCCGGATCGGTGTTGGCACTGCAGTGTCATTCAAGATCGCTTGGCTAAACAGGTCGCCCTGGATTCCATATTGATCGCAAATATCAAATACNATCTCTTCGATGTCACCTGTGTCAGTCTGGTGCCACATTTTGCATGGTCTGTCCGGCGGAGCATTAAATGGAATCTCAATTTCAACTCGGCCTTTATCGCCAAAAATATTTACACGTTGATACGGTGCCATCTGTGTCGAACACGTAAACGTACTCGTGCCTGTGCCAAAATCNAGAATAGCNGATGCCATGACATCGGTGCCAAATTCCGGNTGCATGTCTGCTAACCCCTGAACACGAGTCGGCTCTTCGCCAAAGATAAATCGTGAAACAGATATCGGGTAACAACCGATATCCATCAGGCCNCCACCGCCAATATCAGCCATATTACGGATATTGTCCGGGTCATCGTTGAAATAACTGAACAGCGAATTGATCGTCTTTAGCTGGCCNATGCCTCCGCTGCGAACAATTTCTCGCGCTTTCTGCCATTGNGGATGATGGCGATACATAAACGCCTCCATCACTTTAAGCTCTGGATGCGCTGCAGCTGCGTCTACCAACTGTTGACCTTCATCACTGGTCAACGCAATTGGTTTCTCACACAACACGTGCTTCCCAGCTTCGATTGCCTGAATGGAAACCGAAACATGCAAGTGGTTTGGCAGCGGATTGTAGATCGCCTCAATTTCCGGATCCGCAAGGAGTTCTTCATAGCTG
This sequence comes from Rhodopirellula sp., assembly GCA_002714565.1. Classification (GTDB taxonomy): domain Bacteria; phylum Planctomycetota; class Planctomycetia; order Pirellulales; family Pirellulaceae; genus UBA11883. Next base: position 36,779 of record PAXU01000059.1, on the reverse strand, counting down.
CCGTATGCCTTGGCGATCCCTAATTCATCCGCTACTGAAGTAGCCTTATCGATAGACCTCGAAGCAATCGCATGAATCTCACACAATTCGGCTCGTTGCATAGCGGGAATAACTTTTTCAGTACCGATATTGGCAGTACTGACGACTCCCCAGCGAATTTTACGTTGTGTTTCCGACATCAGAATTCCTCTNNGTGAGATCAATTGGTGCGAATCCGGAACAGACAGTGTCTCAAATGAGAAGTCGACAATCCAGTAGGCTGAGGTACAACCCGAATCACATACCATTACAAGTGCAAAGAATACAACGGCTATTCAGGGAATTGATANGCTGGATTGTCCGGGTCGAAATCTAAATCACCTAGACCAACATTTATTTNGACGTCCGAGTACTTATATTCCTCGATAAGAACTGGCTCACCAGATTCCCCCGGCCATCCGAATGCCGCATATCTAACAGGAATCTTNCTGACCATATCTAAATCAACCTCAGCGATATGGAAGTCAAACTCGTGCGCCTTTTCATGATGAATCAGGCGAAACCTCTTACACTGCACACCCACNCTTGAGACTCCATCAATTATCTCGACATCGACGTCGTCTTTCGATCGTTCACTTCGGTCTTTACGCCCAATATTGGCAAGTTTCTGTAATAGAACGATCACACCGGTGTCAGTCACTGGATAGCGACTCCCAAACATTGCTATCAAGCTGTCAGGTTTCACTACGTGGCGTTTAAANCCAAGTAAACCAACTTCGTGCACGATCATACGACCGTCATTTGCGCCTTCCACCCAAATCACTTCACGTCCCTGCAGACTCTTGGGGGAATTAAACCGCACGTACACACTGAAGGGACTACTGTTTTGAGTGTTCTTCCCAGAGTCATGCCGGACTTTGACAGCCATCGTTTGTGGTCCGACTAGTTTATCGCCGATGAGTTCGGTACGTTCCAGCGTTGCCGTGTAATCTACAATCTGAGCAGTTGCGTCCTCAATTAGGCCATCTACTATGGGCAGGATTTGATCGAGTGGATGATCACCGGTCAACTCAACGTCTGAGAAGTCACCTCCCTCTCGTGCCTTCTGGGCATCGATCAATGCTTGCTGACGTGCGGATTCATTCTTTAACCACCATCCACCGTACAGCAGCAACCCCAACAGAACGAAAAGCACGATGCGCACTATGCGACGACGTTTGGGCCGCAAATCGATGTCATCTGAATTGGTAACTTCTGCCTGATCCATTTATATAAGGGCCGCCTTACTTACGGAGACTGCTTCTTCTTTGACTTCTTATTCTTTAGTCGTTCAGCATATTCGGCGAGTGCCTGCTCTGGATCTTCATTGAAATAGTCCTTGCATCCTGTGCAGCAGACGAAGTACGTCTTGCCTTTGTAAGTTACGGGAATCGTCCCAGCACCTTCCGTTACCACACACAAGACGGTCGCCTGACCCTGACCAAACCCACTGCCTTTTCGTGTGAATCCAACCTCACCAAGACGTGTATAAAATGATTTTCCAGCTCGCTGTTCAATCAACATAATGAGTCGTTTACCTGATGCAACGAACCGAAAATGTACGCGTGCCGGCTGTCCCTTCTCAGCTGTTTCTGCAACAAGTGTCAACTTTCCCTGGTCGTCAATTTTTCCGTCAAAGCGTTGTGACTTACCATCCGGCGAGGTCGTAACCAACGCGTACGTGCCCGGTTCCTCACCAGCTATCAGTTTGCCGGACTTAAAGTACTTGCCTTTATCTGTTTCAAATACCAGTGCAGCTTCTTTATCAAACTCCCACTGCCAGCTGCTACTTTCGATCCAACCGCCGACCGTCGACCCACGCTTAATCTGACCGGCACCGCGCCACTGGCCAACGAGTAACTGCATTTTTTCTAAAGAGTCTCGTTTTTTCTCCGCAACGAGCATACCTGAAACCACACAAACCAGTAGCAGGATTGAAAACGCGTTTCTCATGTTCTTCATTTGTTTTGCCTTTTCAGCTGATTGCAACGACGGCTATTTCTGAATTACTGTTGAGTTTCTGCGGGATCGAAGAACAACGCGATGCTCGCCGTAAAACCGTGGACAAAATTCGTTCCACCGATAGGCCCAATTTCACCCATCGCAAAGAACCCTGCCAGCGGGATTTCTCCAATTACGTCATTAATTACTGTAGCATCATGGTGCAACGTCTCGAACATACGTGAACCACGACCGTTACAAGTAAATAGTAATCCAGCGGTTGGTTGAGCCGTAGTCGAATCCCGTTTCCGAGCCAATAACTGTTTCATTTCACCATCTGCAGCTTCAGCATCTCTCAAATGAAACTGGACAGTCTGACCAGCACGCACGAAGTCAGTCACGACAATACTACCTTCGTCGGGCACGACGTTTTCGATATTGCGGACCAAAAAATCACCTTGTTCAAAGTCATCTTTATACTCGTCTATTACTCGGCCTAGGTTTAATCCTTGCTGCATAGCAGCTTGTTCGTGAGTTGATGATGATTCGTAAATATCATGAACATGCTTCAATGCTGGCTCACCACGTAGTTGCTGGATTACATTTCGCTCACACTTCGTAATGACCAGCGGTTCACCGATGGGTCGACAACCTTGAGAAACAACCGACTCTACCCGGATGGCGCCCTGCAATAACACTCCAACCGCACCGATCGAATACACGTCTCTGTTTAGAAAGACTCTGTTTTCGCCAGGGCTAAAGAAGCCACTCGCCATTCCTCCAATAACAGGTTTTCCCGGTTGCTTTTCATTCACTTCTGCAAGTAATACATCTGCCGGGAAACTAAACGGCTCTCCCAGCAACAAGAGCGTTGATTCATCACCCCATGACTCATGAACTTCTTCCGGCCAACCGTGAATTGCACCGCCGCCAATTGTTCGCTCAAAAGTCAGACGAATTGGGGTGATAGATGTTTCCGGTAAAACGGCTGACCAAACCGAGATTGCTGGTGCTGATTCCACTTCAGTCTTAACACCCACAATGGACTCACCGGTACAACCAATCGTGTGTATAGAACTAAGTTCGTCGTCCAACTGTGCGACAATTGCTTCTGCATCATCCTGAAAGTGGGGGGATATAAACAAACACGTTAGATCGGGTGCTTGCCCTAATTCCGCAAGAATTCGGCTTACGGCCAAACTCAATTCGGAACTCCAATTACCAGATTGAATTAGCTCGCTATGGAATTTCTGTTTGGTCATGCTGGGTTGGCCGTTCCTTTACAACGTCGAATCTAACTAAAATATTGATTACAGTTGGCAATTGTATCAGGCCAGAGTTATCTGCGTTTATCTAGACCTTGCATCCAAAGAGATTGACATGAAATTCAAATCCCTCTTGGCCGCCGTACTTCTATTATCACCCGCGTTTGCGTTTTCGGAAGAATCCGAGAGCGTGGATTGGCTGGCGGAAATTCAAACATCACCAGACGAGTTGCCGGCAAACACACCTATGGTGGGGTCATTACTTGAATCATCAAGGGGGATGATCAAAACCCAGCGGCAATGGGAGTCGCGAAAGAGAGAGATCCGCCGTCGTTGGCTTCGATATCTTTCACCGGCAATAAAAAACCGCGGTGCGGCACCGGCATACAAGGTAATCCAGGAAGATACGACCGATGGCATCGTTAGACAGTTGATTCGATACGAAGTTGAGCCGGGAGAGGTCGTTGACGCATATCTGTTGCGGCCGATCGTATCGGTGGACAACGCCCCTGGAGTCGTCGTATTCCATTCCACCGTAAATCACAGCATTCGCCAACCAGCAGGAATCGAAGGTGTGAAGGAAAAGGCTTTCGGCCTGGCACTAGCCAAACAGGGATTTATTGCTATCTGCCCAAGAAATTATCTTTGGCCCAACAATGACATCATCAAAGCTCAGGAAATGGCGGACCGCTATCACGCCAAAAATCCAAGTTCAACCGGTATGAGCAAGATGCTATACGACGGCCAAGTGGCAATCGACATATTAGAAATGCAACCCGGCCTCGATAAGGAGAGAATTGGTGTCATAGGTCATAGCCTTGGTGCAAAAGAAGTCATTTACATGGGTGCTTTCGATGATCGAGTAAAAGCAATCGTCAGCAGCGAGGGTGGCGTTTCAACCACTTTTTCCAATTGGTATGCGCCTTGGTATCTCGGGGATGCAATAAGAAATGAACAATTCCCTCACGATCACGAAGAACTACTAGGGTTAATTGCACCGAAGCCTTTTTTGCTTGTCGGCGGAGACAGTGCAGACGGGGATCAAAGTTGGCCGATAATTCATCGTGCCCTCGAAGTGTATCACCTCTACGGAAAACCGGCACACATCGGGCTTTACAATCACCGCCAGGGGCATGCTGTACCTGTAGAGGCTGAGCAGCGAATGCTGCAGTGGTTAGTCCACTACCTTAAATAATTTCCATCTAATTTCCTCTATCACGTTAACTAAGATTTCAATGCACAACATCTGTTCGTTTTTCATCATCATTTGTCTTTCTCTTTTGCAAACTGGCTGCGGTAGCACACAAGAGGAAAGTAAATCCCAACTAACGGCAAAAGCCCAAATCGAAAAGTTGGGTGGATTCGTCTCAGGCACGGATTCTGTTTCAGTCAATCTCATGGGAAATCTCAATGTCAAGGATGACGACTTGAAGTTACTAGCCGGAATCGACCATCTGGCTTATTTGAATATCCGGGACACAGACATCGGTGATGCCGGCATGACTCACCTCGCAAATATTAAGACGCTTGAGACGCTCGATGTGAGCAATTCACTGGTGACCGATGCGGGCTTGAAGCACCTTTCCGGCTTGAGCATTTCAAGTTTCCACGCCGGGCCCAAAAAGCACTCAGAGGAAACACGAAAACAAATCGGAGATGCCGGAGTTGCAGAGTTATGCAAAATAAAAACGCTCCGCGTCCTGAGCCTGCAACGTACAAATATTACAAGTGAGGGAGCTGCTTCTCTGGAGTTATTACCGAAGCTTGGCCGCCTGAATCTTGCCTTAACCAAGGTCGACGACAAAGCAATCCCAGCACTTAGCACTTTGACGGCGTTAACAAGTCTAGACTTGAGTTTTACCGGGGTTACAGATGAAGGCGTTATTCACTTAGAGACGCTGACCAATTTAAATCAACTCTTGATCTTAGAAACCGCTGTCTCAAACGAAATGAAGGATAAATTAATCCAGCGGTTACCTGGTACGGTTATTACTCTCAACAACGAAGATCAGGCAACTCAGTAACTGACAACTCAGTGACGAGGCTAGACAGTCGTCCTTAGTGGTTCACCGGCCAGACCAAGCATAAGGTTTTCAACTGAGAGTTCAGCCATCTTGAATCGGGTCTGTTCAGTAGCACTGCCGAGATGTGGTGCGATCGTCACATTTGACAAGCTAAGCAATTCGTGACCACGCGGGAGNGGTTCCGGTTCAGTCACATCCAGCCCCGCATGATATATCTCGTNGTTTTTCAAAGCATTTGTAAGTGCATCTGTATCAACGACACCCCCGCGCGCNATATTAATCANGATTGCGGTCTGCTTCATTTTTGAAAGTTGTTCTGCTCCGATCAGTCCACGCGTCTCATCAGTAAGAGGGCACACGAGGACAACGTAATCCGATTCCGTTAATAAATCGTCAAACGATGTGTAGGTCGCATTCAGTTCGGATGGCAGATCGGTGCGTTCCCGTCGATTGTAGTAGAGGATATTCATATTGAATCCGGCGCAGCGCCTAGCAACCTCCAGACCAATTCGACCCATCCCAACGATACCAACGGTTTCGCTGTGGATTTCACGACCAAGCATGTATCCCGGGTCATAGTACGTGAATTCATGGCTACGTGCGTAGACATCCCCTTCCACAAGCCGGCGACCAGATGCAAGCATCAGAGTTAGTGCCATATCCGCAGTTGCACCATTTAGAACATTGGGTGTATTTCCTACTGGAATGCCCCGATCTCGGGCATCCTGCACATTGATATGATCAACGCCGACACCGAAGTTACTGATCACCTTCAATCCAGGCAATCGATCCATCACTGAACCGTCGACCTCCAAGTGACCGTATGTATACAATCCATCGACTGGTTCATCACACCCTTGAAGGGCAACGTCCCAAGGTAATAACTCCACCCGATTATCCATCAACTTAAGTACGGTATCGGCTAGCGGTGTATCGGCTACTACTCGAGGTTTTCGTTGTTCGGTCATCGTTGCCATCTCTCTTACTGCTCGTGGATTATTCTAAACATGATCGATCTCATGAAGGTAATCCAATGATGTCTTTAGTTTCTCGTCTATTGTTATATCACCGAGTGATTTGATCATGGTNATCTCATCNGGCCTCTCACTGATTTCNATTCGATCTGCNAGCACATCTGTTTTGGGAAACCAACCGTACACTTCTTTGCATTTGGAGTTAGTGAAGTAAGAGACGATTCCATCAATTGCTCGATCGTAATCCTCTGCACTTAAACTTCCAATTGAACAATCGCGAAGCTTCCATCTAATACCCTCGTCCTTCATNCGNACGAACCCGNTACGTTTCCCGTTTTGATTTATCGCGAAGTATTTGTCGTAAGGATCTTTCTTTGTGAGGAACCACCAATAGAACTCACTTCGGTGGACGTACGCATCAAGGTGAGCATGTGCATGGTTGTAGCAGTTGCTAACCCAATCCAGATTCTCCTTTAATCGAAACTCCTCGAGCACTATGGAATCATCTCTAACTTCCGTAGAGCCGATGTCGATCAATCCGTTATGAGCTGGACAAAGCTGATAACCGAGCCGGGAATAGTACTCCGGCTTTATATCAGAGAAGAGCAAGCTGATAGATGTACCGCGAGCGGATTCGAATTGTTCCGTCCAGTCCATTAGTTGGCGGGCATANCCTTTGCCCCTTGATTCCGAAATTGTATGCACGCAGCCGATAAAGGACGTCGGCACCGCAGAATCCGCAAGTGATAGTTCGAATGGGAAGCTTGCTAGCGACACTTCTACTCGCTCTTCACCAACGCCAACACAAAAGTCTGCGCGTTGATGGTGAATTGATGCCAAACGGAGGTTTACATGTTCAGCAAAATCATCAGAGCTCCGCCACACATCAAAGATGTTTTCGAACGACTGCACTCGATCNTGAAATGTGGCCACTCTGAACGACAGCATCATCAATCACCCTTTTGGAAAACAGCAAACGTCTCAGCTACTTTACCTGCCATCGTTCATCAAAAAACCCGTGGCTTACAACTGCTCCGGGAGCCATATCATTCGGCAATTCATCNAGGTTGATTATCGACCAATCCGGTAGTTTTGGATTTTGAAGAGAATTCGTCCGATCGTGTCCTTCTCGATGCGTTGGACCACTATTGATGACCACATACCTGTTAGCATTCAGGGGATTGGGATAGATCATCAATGGCAAGTGATTCTTACTNTCGAATTGTTGGTCACCGATTGCAACTTTGCTGTTTGACCAGGTCAATGGCATTGAGTGCTTCAGNTTTTGGTCATTCAACAAACGACGCATTACGCTGTTAGTCTTAGGGGTACCCCACAACACAAGGTTATGCGTCTTGATCATTTCACGTGTTAGTTGCTTATCTGTAATAACGGGAAGTTCACCGCGGTAGAGTGACTTCCATCGATCACGAAGGTGCTTGAACTCAAAATCCAACCATCGCTGAATCGTTGCGTTGTTCTCTACGGCACTCGGCAGAACGACAACNAANGGTGAATAAAAGGCATCGTCTATCGGACCTTGCAGCTCGGGTGATTTAGTTAGCCCTGTCGGCTCTCCAAGTTGCCACTTTCCATCGCGTTTAATAAACCCCAGTGATTCAGTCTCCGCGGTGTTAATCGTAGTGCCGTCAATCTCGCATGATTTAACTGTCGTCATTTTGGGAGAGAGCCTCAGGGATGTGACATTCTTAGTCGTAACCGTGATTGAATCGTCGACAATCCGAGCATCAACGCGAGCATCACTCCAGTGTTCTTCCAAACCAGTTAAGGTCACCCAGTAAGCCGAGTGATATCGAAGTGTCTGTGTTTGCATATGAACATCCTTGGGTATATCTGGGCGACCTGAAATACTGGCGGCCAACATATGGTTCATAATCTCCTTGAGTGTATCGGGATGATAAGAGTGCCCCATACCAGGCCCGATCAGATGCAGTAGCTTTTCCCCTTCCGTCTCAAAAGCTCGTTCCATTATTTGAGCCGCCTGGATTTGTTTATCGTTTTCACCGCTATATGCGACCACAGGCAGATTGAACAGATTTCTCGCATACCCAGGTATGTCATAAAGCCCCCACAGTTTCTGAACATAAGGCTCCGGATACGTATCAGGAGTCATCTTGTTGTATTCCTTGGTCTCTGCGAAACCAGCACCAGGGGCAACTGCCGCCCACTGATCTGCGTAATGAGCACCGACATGCCATGCNCCAGCACCTCCCATNCTGAATCCCATGAGNATGACACGCTCACGATCGATGTTGTAACGGCGGGAAACTTCTTGGACGACCTCCAAAACATCGATCTCACCTGCTGACTTGAATCCCATGCAGTGACGTCCAAATGGATGAACGACAATCGCGTGTGCAGGTGCAATTCGGCCTTTACGCTTCAGCCGCTGATCGATGAAATGNAAGTCGGTCGTTTTGTCACCNCGTCCGTGTAACCAAACATANAGCGGCACGGGTTGTCCTAAATCNAGGTCTTCGGGAATTTCCAGACCATATGGCTGTGCAGAACCATCAATTGAAGATCGATACCCTCGAACCACAAGTCCTTTATCNTTATTCCATGGTGCCTTTCCATTGTTTAGATCTTTCAATCGTGACTCGGCGAGTGTCATGACCTGCCGAGCGACATCAAACTGAGTCGGNGAATAGAATTCACCAAGATCCACAGCCAATTCCACCGCTTTGATTAGAGCGATGACATCGTAACGAAAGGTATNCNTATGGATACGCGGCATTTGAAGTGCTACTTTCGCTGCACGTAGCCTCCGATTCATTTCTGCCAGAAAATCCTTCGGCATTTCAATCCCTGCCGGCGGGATCTTCCGGGTAATCGACGGAATNGGATCAATTCCTTGCGGTGTTTTTAGGTTGAGGGGCTTCGTAATCCGCGTGCCCAACCGCCGATGGAAACCATCTGCCCTTGCAGATTCCGGTATTACATCCGCAGTTGCTGTTCTCCACCGGCTCAACTCTTGGCGCAGTCCGGACAACACTTCTGCATATTCAGGATCGGCTGCCAAGTTATGCAAAGAATGAGGGTCCTTGGATTGGTCGTACAATTCNACCGCTGGTCGCGGAAATAAGAACGTCCCACGCTGATCCTTTGATAACTCGCGACGTGCTTCCATTCTCTGCAGATCTTGATAGCTGGGACTGCGGACGGCATCTGCCGGTGGAGTGCCCGGCAGTTCCGGGAATGCATTCTCTATATATAAGAAGCGATTATTCCTTACGCATCGTTCGTGAGCACCGTAATCGTGCCAGTTATGCTCTGCAAACACAAAATCCCGTACCGTTACTTTCGGGTTTCTCAATATGTTGGCAAATGACANTCCTTGAAAAGATGGCTCTGGATCAAGTCCCGCCAGGTCCAAAAAAGTGGCACCAATATCAACACTGCTCACGAGACTGTTTGTCGTGGCACCAGNATCCACTTCACTCGGCCAGTGCACAACAAACGGAGTACGAATTCCGGTGTCATAGATAGTTGTTTTATCGCGTGGAAATGGACGCCCGTTATCCGCCATCACAATTACGACTGTGTTATCCGCGACACCTTGCTGTTCCAGTTCTCGCATGACTTGACCAATGTAGTCATCAAAGCGGCTAACCTCNTCATAGTAGAGCGCCAGGTCTTCCCGTGTTGCCGGCTCATCCGCGAGATATGGAGGTACCACAACATCCTGTTCTGTGTGTGGCTCTTTAATGGCTCCTTTGGAATATCCACGGTGTGCATCAAAAGCCGCGAACCAAAAGAAGAAGGGTTTATCTTTTGGCCGTTCCTTGGTGACTTTCACCCAGTTTTCACACCCACTAGGCCCGCCTCCAACTATTAAGTCAAAGTGTTTGCGAGGTGCAGTACCAAGATGCCACTTACCTGCCGCAGCAGTGTAGTAGCCGTTTTCTTTTAGCACTTGAGGAAACACAACCTGACTCTCCGGCAATGGTTCATGAAGATTTGCTGCACCGGTTGCGTGTGGATATCGGCTTGTCATGATGCTGCAGCGACTTGGGCTACAACTACTACACGTTAAAAACGCCGAATCAAATCGCATCCCAGCCTCTGCAAGCCCATCGATATTTGGCGTTTTGATTGTCGGATGCCCGTAAGTACCAATGTCTTCAGCACTTATATCATCACCAATAAACACGATGAAATTCGGTGAGTCTGCTGCCTNCGACGACATTGGGAAAAACAACANTAGTGCAAGTGTGATGGTGAAGAATCGAATCATTCTGGCAACAATCTAATGGTGATAAGCGGTATGTTTGATAAGGCATAAAAAAACGCAGGGCACATTGCTGCAACCTGCGTCTTATTGTGTCAGATGACACTCTATTTTTCGACAACCCAGACGTTTCTGTATACGACAGGATTTCCATGTCCTTGCAAGTAAAGCAAGCCTGGTGAATCGGCTTCAGGGTGTTTGCCGGGCGTATGATTTGGTAATTCCAGATCGTCATGAATGACCACACCGTTGTGCTTGATGGTCACTCGGGCGTTTTTGACCTTCTTGCCATCTGCATCATATTTCGCNGCTGTAAAGTCATANTCATATGTCTGCCATGACAACGGCGGCAGGCACATNTTTACTTTGGGTTCAGAGATCGAGTANATCCCGCCGCATTCATTGTTTTTCCCATCAAGCCCAAATGAATCAAGCACTTGCACTTCGTACCGACCCTGAATGTACATACCACTGTTTCCACGTCCTTGCCCACGAGCAAATGGCATGTACGGTGTACGAAACTCCAAGTGAAGTTTGTGATCACCAAACTTCTGCTTCGACTCACAGTCATGTCGAAGGAGTTTACCNAGGACNGCTTCACCACGTTCAAAGTTCTTCACTGATTCAGCAGAACCATCAAACAATACAACAGCACCTTCAGGAGGCTTAGCACCGAGCGTCTTACTCTTTCGGTGAACCTTAGGAATCGTATCGGTAACCTCGCCATCATCATTGATCAGACCAATACCTGCTTCGACGAGTTTACTTCGAGCAACATTTCCATCCTCTGATGTCCAGGAGATTATATCCCCTTCCAGTTTGCCTTCACTGGTGCGAGTCTCGGCACCACGTTCCCAACCGGCACCTGGCAAACCGCCGATAAAAGCGGTGCTTTTGAATGTCGTATCACTCAATGCGATCACCTGAAAGCCGACCTTGACTTGCTGACCATCCTGTTCAACTTCGACTAGGTATTCACCCTGGATTTTGTAATGTGCTGTCTTGGCAGCTTCTTCAGGTTTAATCCATTCCTTTTTGTCCTGTGCCGTGACAGGCACAGTAATAACCACAGCCATCAATATGGAAAGTATGTTCAACCGGTTCATTTGTGGAATCTCCACCTTGAATTGAGAAATGAATTGAGAAATCAAAAATGCATGAGTACCACGTCATTCTCGAATCTTGAAGAGCCTGAAACAAGGGGATACATCAAGTCATTTGTCACGGTATGACACCAATAACAAATAATCCCTTGCTTCTTTCTCTATGCGTGTAACAATACCACCCGACCACCAATTCCCATTCAGATGACTCTCGAATCGAAATAAAAGGAGTCACAAATGGTCCATCAAATCACTTCATATCTGATAGAAGGAATCATACACCTAAACCACTCCATGACGCTCGATGGCCGCCTTTGGTTATGCGGATTAGAGCGAGATGTGAGTTTGTTTCTAACAGGTGAAATACCTGATCATCTCAAAGGTCAAAGCTTCAGGGTCCGCCCACCACTTTCAGCGGAGTTTGTTGAAGCACCCGATGAAATCCGTAACGAACTTCTGACAACTCAGGTTGGAGCGCTTCTTGAAGTATCGATCAGTCATCCAAGTGGAACTCCATGTCATGATTTAGATACTTCCGACAACAACGAACTTGAATTCCATTTGCGATGGCACGGACAAAATGGGCCCGTGGCAATTCACATATCCGGAGTGATTCTTGAACGTGCGAATTCTCAAGATCACGACACTTCGGAAGTCGATGAGATGGGAGTATACGCAGGTACAGAATTCATCGATCGTGTGTACGAGTCAGTCACCAATGATGAATTCACCACTCCGGAGATTCCTAGCGATCTCTTTCAATCAACTAACGAGTCGAGAGAATTCCTTCTTTCTTTTCCAACGCCCAATGAAAAGGGGACATTCCCGCCCGATGCAGGATTAATCCGTTACCCTCTGATTCATGACATTACCGGTGCCGACAGAACAACTGACGGATTCTTCAAATTTCTTGATGAAATATCATCTGGCCAACATGATGTGTTTCTAGCTGATTTATTGGACCCTCCGTTAAGATTACCGCCTTCAAACGTGATGTCAGACGATGAGATCAGCATCAAGATTGCTGAAGTACTAGCGCGTATAGCCAAACATGGAGTGGCGGTAAGCGTATGTGACCACTTCGGTCCACGCGATCTCTACGATATGTTCTGTTCGCAGTATTTACCGGAAACACGTATTCATCCGCAGCTAATCGAATTCGAATACATCTTTTATATCGACACTTTTGAGAGCTGTCCGATGTGCCAGGCAAGTCTTGAAGTTGGCTAGGCCATAAGGTTACTTCGATACTGGCCAATCCAGATGTTTGTGGAGGAAATCAAAAGTCTTCACAGCGTTGATCTTGTGTGGACCATCAAACCACTCGATTTCTGTTTGCCCGGGTATCTTTAGCAATGCGGCATACATATGTCGTACTTTTGCGTACTCGTATGCAACCCATTCATCCACGCCAACACCGTCAAAGTGGCCGCGTTCAACCATAAAAGGCCTCGGGCAAATCAGATATCCCATTTCCGCATAATTAAATGTCCCACCCAAGTCCCATTCGAAGATCTCGTATTCACCATGCCATACATAAGAGAAGCGATGTTGGGTAGAAGCATTCTTGCGCACCCATTCATTGAAGTCCGCTGAACAAATCGAAAGGCAATAGTCCGTTACCAACGGTGGAATCCGCATTGCACTTTTGCCACCGTAAGACAGTCCNTAAAAAGCTATCCGTTTGTCATCGACTTGCGGCAATGTCTTGAGCCAGTTAACGATCTGCTGATGCTGCGGCACGATCGTCGAGAAAATCGTCTTCTTCAAGACATAGGACTTGCGTTGAATCGTTCTAAATCTGTCCCGAAAGATGTACAGGTTCTGTGGTGAGAATGTAATAAATCCACGTTCAGCAAGCCGCGTCGCAAAGCGTGAATAGTATTGCTCATTCTGCTCACCAATCGTGTCCTGTGGTCGACCTTCCAGTCCATGCTGACACACCACGACCGGCCGCTGTTCACCGTCCTTAATCCCNGTCGGAATGGTAATGAGGCCATATGCTATGACGTCATCATATACATCCAGCACGACTTCATACCGAGTCCATTTTGNGTTCTCCTCGACCAGTCGCGTCCGAGGATTCAATGGCTTAGCATCNAGATCCCACTTTCCAACTACTTCATTTCGNAAATACTCCCGGTACCACTCGGTGGATTCTTTGTATTTTTCTACGGAACTTGTATCTAGATTCTTTGTGAACTCTTTCCGAATAAATGGCGTCTCCGTTAGCAACCATTGCGTATGCTGATCCATTTCAAGTTCGATTCGGTTTTCCCTTGCAACCGGNTCATCTAAATCACCGTGGAATTTGACTGGTGGTGTTCCTTTGATGAGTGATAACTCGTCATCACCCAAGCTATGTAAATAAGNGATCAAGCTATGGGAGAAGTTTTGATCCTCTTTTCCTTGTGATAAAGACCAGGTAGCAGTTAAGTCTTCGCTACCGATGAGCTCAAGTGCCCGTGCATATTCACTCTGTACAACATCCCACTGNGGGGACACAATCCGAGCTGGCGCNGCCCCACCGGAACCTGTCACTTCGAATTCTGGTCCCTTAGACGCATCAATTGCGAGTGATCGCCCAGCATACAGCGATGCGATTTCGGCGTCTCCGAATTGCTCCAGAAGTGCCCACACGTTGCGGGCTGCCGGCTCCTGCCAAATGTTCTGGCGGGAATCAAAGTACCCACTGACCCAGGTCGAATCGATCCGCGTGTCGATGGCCCCCGCATAGAATGCAAGCAATCCTCCTTCACCGTAGCCTACAACACCAATCGTCCCATCTTCGGATCGACTACTTGCCCAATCAACAACGGCCAGCACTTTCTGTAATTCGTATCCGATTACGTGACGACCGAGCTCATATGCGCTGCGATAGATGAACTCACGACTTGATAACAATCCACGGCCGTCGTGTTTCTTTTGAGTACGCCCCAGAATAACCGGAACAACCACTGTCGCTCCCTGTTCAGCAAGCCTCATGGCGANCTGAGATTCCGGCGAGATTCCCTCTGTTAGCCCGCATAGCATTTCTGGTGTTTGGTCTGCATCGGCAATTGCTACAACCGTCGTACCATTAGGTTCATTAGGGATGATTAGAAAACCCTCACCTGACTGTGCTCGAATACTAGGCCACTTAACCCGATAGACCTTAGCGTACTGCGTCTCCGCAAAGGCAAATTCTCCAGATGTGCCTGAGATTACATCCAAGTCCTCAAATGCAACACGATCGTCTCGCACTCCGAGAATATACGACAACCGCTCGCGATTCTTCTTAACAGAGGCTTCATAAGCATCNCGACTTGAAGTGTCTCGATTCCAATACTGCGATCGCTTTTCAATAGAGTTTTCCACCTGACGCAACACGAATTTATCTGCATCCGTTACAAGCCTGTCCGTTATATCCCCTTCCAGCGTGAGCGGTTTTGTGTTTGGAAGGGGGTCCGCATTGACCTCTGCAAAGGCGAAAACGAGAGACGTGAGTGCAACCAATAAAACGCTTGTGTGTAACTTCGCTGTATGAAGCTTTGTCATGAGGTACTCCAAAGTCGGCGCAATAAAATGAGAGGATCTAAATGATGTTCACCGCAATGCCGATTCTAAGGCACGAGAATACCGCATTCCACTAACACTCAAAAGCATTCAGGATTTATCTGCAGTGCCAGGGCGGCGACCTTAAGCTAGTCGGGCGCGCTAAGACGGATGTTTTTAAGTTGAGTGGACGTGTACCAACTGGCAATCCCAAACGGTCGCACGGGTTCCTGTTCCCACCAAATACCGAATTTGTGACTGTCAGTAGGAACACTGAAATACTCTTTTCCATCAATCCAGGCTTGAATAGATTCCGTAGTGACTCTCAGTCGAATCTGATACCAACGATCGTCCTCAACATCCAAAAACCCCGTTGATTCGTTTTCCACAGCTGCCATGTTGTCGATATTTGACAATCCCACGACACCGCCGCCCCAGCCACCGATGATCATAGAACAGAATTCGTTATCAACTGGAAATGTGATGCCGCAAAAGAAGTCGCGGCCATCAGTACGTCGTGCTTCAAGTGATACTTCGTAGTTCATGGTTGGGAAGTCTTGGCCAGCATAACGAATGCCCGTTGCCGGCTTACCGGATGACAGACTAATGACTCCTTCCTCTATAGAAATCTCGCCATGTTTCTCAAAGTCGTTATCCGTAATGACAGACCAGCCTTGCAGCGAATCATTGAGATTTAGCTTACGGCTACCAGCTAACTTTGAAACACGTTCGAGTGAGCAAAAATGGCTAATAAGAAAGCGAGTATATTTTGGAAGATTCTTCGTTAAATCCGTGGAAGATCGCGATACCGCTGTAAGGAATCCCTGTAGCATGCCGTCGTTTAGATTCAGCTTCATTGAAATCGTATATGGTGATCGGCTGATATCAGTTGTATCCATTTCGGCTCGAAACTCGCCGGTAAAAACATCACCGTCATAATCCGGGTAGTTTACAAGCATTTTTAGGTCTTCATCGATGCGCACGTGCACATCTTGATCCTCATGCACCCAGATTTCGATTAGGCGATCCCCTTCATACGTTTTTAGCTTGCCGCGCCAATAACCAAGCAACTCATCGGGCATAGGTTCCTTCGCAGGTGGTGCATCTGGTGAAGACAATCTCCACGCGATGAGATTCTTTTGGTACAGCGGTACAAGTGCTGCGATGGCATCCTGAGTTACCAGCCCTGGCAAGTCACTCGATGAGTTACACAGGGCGACCACAGCCGCATTATGATCCGGCAAAATCGTCAGATATGTTCGAACACCTGGCATGCCTCCTGTGTGACGAACAGTTTTAATACCAAAATCATCTTCGGTAATCCGCCAGCCCATTCCATATCCGCTACCCGAAACGATCTCCTGAGTAGGAGTTTGCATTTCCAGTGTGCCCTGAATTCCGAAAATCTCTACTTGATCTTCGAGCAACTCACCAAGGTGGAATAAGGCAAACCGCGCCAGATCATGTGCACTGGCATATACCGCAGACGCACCATCGTGATCAAACGTGTAGTACGGAATCGGCTTCCCATCCTCACCGTAGCGTACGGCTGCATACTGCTCATATTCATCGCTTAAATGAACGGATGTTCGATTCATACCAAGTGGTATGAACACCTCTCGTTTCATCCAGTCGGCATATGACTTACGTGATGCACGACCAATTATGAAGTCCAGGATTCCATAGCCGAAATTCGCATATGTATATCGATCACCGGGGTTCGACATGAGCTTCCCATATCTACGAATCGACTCTTCAAAACTTGGTGCTTTGAATTCTTCATGGTCATAAAAGAACTGTGCATGTATAGGCAAACCTGACGAGTGATTAAGAACCTGTCGAACTGTTGCTGGTGTTTCACCGTCAACCAGATTCTCGAGCTTGGCTCGGCCAAGATACTTGTTGATATCTTCATCAAGCGTCAGCTTACGATCCTTAACCAGTTTCATAATCCCCGTTGCAGTAATAGGCTTGGAGATGGATGCGAGTGAATACATCGTATGCTCGTCGGCCTTTCGATTATTCTCCCGGTCGGCCAGACCAAATCCTTGTTCCCATATGATCTTGCCGTCCTTGACAACCGCCACCGCACATGACGGTACGTCACCGGACTGTACACGTTGCTGAATACGCTTGATCACTCCGGAAAAGTCCGGTGAAGCTGAAATGTTTTCCTGAGCTGTGAGAGACATACAAAGACCACTAGTCAGTAAGACCCAGACGAGTGTCGCGCGACTTACCATTTTCATAGTTCGGATCCTGAAATTCATCATCGTTACACGCGACGCAATATATAAACCACATCTTCGGTCTGATCATCAATTGGCATCGACTGCTTAAGATTGTACTGGAAATCATATGTATCAATGATTTCCCATTGTCCTGCCTCATTTAGCAATTGCTGAAACTCCTTGGACGTATACGTTCTAAACCGAAACACATCTTCCAAAACCTGATGATTCGTGGGTGTCCAGATGTCATATCGCATCTTGTACTGCTCATACCGTTCATCGAGATTCCGATGCATCAATGTCATATTCGTTTGCACGCCCAAATGCCCNCGTTGAGCAAACCAAGATTCCTCTTCGATTGGAGGACCAACTGCCGGATATAAGTGAATTCCTAAGACATAGATTCCNCCCGGCTTGATGGCATGGCTCATACAACGCANATGCGCNANTGCCTGGTCATGAGATTCCAAGTGGCGAAAGCTGTTGATCGTATTGAAGCCTGCGTCAAATGCGTCGNCATAGTGAAAGTCACACATATCCGCGACGACTGCGGTTTGTGGAAAACCGTGTCGCNCAAGACGGTTGTTACAGTATTCCACAGCGTTTTNACTGAGNTCCAATCCATGTNCTTCCATTCCATGCTTCATTAGCCGATAGATCAGACGGCCCGTACCACAAGCGGGTTCCAAAACACGCTGCACTCCGCCGTTTACGAATCGATCGAAGGCACCGATCAAAAAGTCATGCTCCGCCTTCCAGTCACTCCCATAGACCAGATCGTAGTAGCTTGGATAGTCGTATAGATTACCGGGGAGCTTATCAACCATGGCTACGCTTCATCATCCGTAGATGTGGATTCTGCATTACTGCCTTCAAAAATATCAAATGCATTTCGTAGTTCTTCCGGAACGTACACNGACTCTTGTTTCTCATAATCAAACATAACGATGATGGACTGTCCGTCTGCTACAACGCCGTCAGCTGCTCCAGAAAGAATCCGATGTTCCATCGTGAAACTACGTCTACCGATCCGCGCTACTCGGGTGCCCACCAGNACGTCATTTGGAAAAGCAACCTGTTGGCGGTAGTTGCAAGTAGCTGATGCAAGGATCGGCCCAATTTTGGAATTATCCATAAAGTGCCCCATCCCACACTGTTTGACGTAGACGATGCGCGAAGTCTCAAACCATGTCAGGTATTTGGCATTATTGACGTGGCCAAAAGCATCCTGATCCGACNATTGAACAGGCACCTCGACCACCGACGGATAATCCAGGAGCAAATCGGGGCGTTGATCGCTTATTAGTGTTTTCATATTTAGTTTGTGCGTACTAGAAATTAGAGCAATTTATACACAACGCATTCAGCGAACCATTATAAGCCAGCTTTTAAAGATACTGCCGGCGCAACGAGATTCAGTTGATAACCAAATCGAATGCACAGGCATCTAAATCTGATCGTTTCCACCAACCGTTGTGGAGCCAGAATTCCAACCCGCGGATATTGTCTTTCTTGACAAATACTGTGCAGCGTTGAATCTGTAGATCATTGAGCTTGGCGAGACAGCTATCGATCATCAATCGCGCCAACCCTCTGCCCCGAGCATCAGGGTGTACAGCAAGGTGGTATAAATATCCGCGTCTACCATCGTGGCCGCACATTAGTGCCCCAAGGATGTTTTCATCATCACGAACCGTCACGCTTAAACCGGGATTCCTATCGACGAATCGCACGAATTGCTCCTGATTCTCGAGTCCTCCGAGTCCGTCACAGTGCTGCCATAGCTCGTACACTGCGGTATAGTCTTCGGCCGAGATTTCACAGAGTTTGTCAGCCATGCGACGATCAGATTAATCCTTAATCAAGAAAGTCCTGATCAGCGAGGCGAGCGGGCACATACTCTTCGGTAACGTAACTGATGTCTTTACTAATGAGCGCTTCGACTTCAAGTTTGAAACCATTGCTGAGAAGTTTCTTGATTTCTTTTTGCCATCGCTTTTTTGGTTCAAACCACGGGTAATTGGCAATTTGATTCGCGCGCTTAATATCGTTATCAGTGAGCTTAATCGTCACACTTGGGTTTAGATCGCACCGCTCATAGTCGATACTTCGCAGTCCTATAAAGCGTGCCTCCGGGATTGCCATTCGCTTGGACTCGTATGCGAGGTTAATCGACCCCTGTTTGATCACGCTGTAAATGTAATACCCCCAAGGATCATTATCGAGCAAACAGAGCACCGGCAGTTTCAATTCGTTATTCAGTCGATTCAGCAATCGCCTAACACCACGCGGTGGCTGTCCATTACCGTGGGTCAGAATGCAGTTATGCGTTTGCCAGAATTTATCTTCGTTAAATCGCCGCCAAACAGTGTCTTTTTCCACATGCAGCACGAAGTCAGCTGTGCAGCTAACAAATTGCATAACTTCCTCTTCCACGATAGAGGGAATCGCATAACCGCCAGAACCCATTCGGCTACAGTCGATTTCATCACCGTTGTCATTTACAACAATGTTGCCAACCATCGCACCACGATTTGATGCGTATACGTGCAACTCCTCACGAAGCGCATTTAGTGCGACTTCAACATCCTCGATAACTGGGTCGCAATCACCCTGGTCTACAAATGTCTCTTCACGGGTACCTTCGATGGTGTGCTTTAGCAAATAGTAGAGACCACGAATGCTGGTTGTCTTACCCTGCTCGATCAATTGTTTACATCCAGAGCCAACCAGTAAGGTCTGCATATAGGTACGGGCTTGAGACAGGTTGAACAATTCCCGTTTGTTCTTGGAAGAGCCCATCTCAATGATCTTGCGGCTCTTGTTGTACTTTACATTCGACAGGGATCGAGATGGTATCTCGATGTGAGGAGCACGGCCGCGAGAGGCGAAACGCTCCACATCGTCGGCCATGCCGACGAGTGAATTGAGTGTCTTCTTATCGCGCGCATTAAGTTTTGCCTTGCGAGCCGTTTTCGCTGTTGTCGTCTTGTTTGCCGTCTTCTTTTTTGCCATTCGTCTTTACCAAGACCGGGTGTTCATTCTCAATTGCACCGGTGACTCTTATCAAAATAGTTTTTGTTGCGGGTTTCCTTCCAATAAACGCTGCTTGAGCGCTTCTTCCGGATCACCCTGTTCAACGATCAATACGTTGTCGCCAAAGTTCTCATCTTCCTGGATCTTATTGCCACCCTCGTCGAACTTTGTATCTGCCACTTTGGTCACGCGATTCGCTACGCGCAACAGATTACTATGTATTTCCTCACGATCTGATCCGTTCAGATCTGATACGGCGCCAGCAACTTCTGCAAGATATCGCATGAAGACGCTTCTTCGTTCACCTTCCTGCTTTACCTTTTGCCGGCGTTTAAGGAATATTCCGAGTTTACGACCAACCGCTTGAAGCGCCAGTCGTATCTCTTTTTCAATTTCAGGATAAGCCGCGATTGCTTCTTTGGACTCACTTGTAAACGGTACCCAGACGCTAGCCAGATGCACCATGAGCGTTACAGGGCCAGATGGCAGATTGCCGCGAGACTGTGAAAGACCGTAGCTGCGCCAATTCGTACCCATGACCGTTTGGGTAATTGCACAATCCCGCATCTTGAACTGCAGCGGCACACGATTCGCATATCGATAGACCTGAATCCCCTGCCCGTCGGAGAGCTTTACGTTTCTCATAGCATGATGCAGAGTTTCGCGTTGTTCTGCATCCAGTTTCGTTGGCGATTGGCGAGATCCAAAGTCAGCTTCCTTGATAATCTTGTCTGCGGCATCATTACCAATGCCATCAAACGTATTCACAAGGAACTGTCGAATCGTCCTCGAATCGGTTTGATCGAGCAGCTGGTCCAGAACTTCCGCGGACACTTTTTGTACTACGCTTTGTCCGCCATAAGCCAGAGCTACTTCAACCTGAAACGGATTACCTCGATATACCGATGGTGGCCGGGTAGCTGCAACATAAAATTCTGCCGGTACAACTTGATGTAAGCCTTTAATCAACAGGTCTTCACCGATCGGTGAGATGCAATCTGTCGACGGGGCCTTTATCTTGGTTTCCTGAATAGCATGGTAGATCTTATCTGCTTCATCCCTGCCAATTTTCTTTACACCGGCACGCGTGCTGATACCTGCACCTTCACAAATCCTTCGGGCAACCGCTGGGCTTACCCGCGTGAATGACTGGGTCAGAAATTGTGAAATCGTACCTTCCTTCATTTCCTTGAGCATGGTGACAAGTCGTCCCATTTCAACGCCGTAAGGATGAGGTTTTATTTCTTTCGGCTCCGGTGGCAATTCGTCCGTCGCGCGACCGTAAGTTCGCCATTCCTGATCGGGATCTCTGTAGTGCAATGTTACGTGAGGNTTGGCAATTGCGGTTTGTTCCAGGTATTCATCAACACTGCCGCGACCACGCTGGTGTTTAGCTTCCAGTTCAATAGTGACCCGAGTACCGCTGCGAACTTCTTGAGGCTCTTCGTCTTCTGTTGCTGGATAAAAGCTATTCCATTGGATCTTCTTGGATTCCATGATGTTGCGGCCCTTTTCGCCCGCTGGAATATCCAAGCCGTTNCCACGGCCATTTAGAATCTCTGGATTATTTGTCTTGGTATCTATTTGAACTTCGTAATAGTGAGCCGGCTTTCTGATCGAGATCTTGGAGACAATCTTGACGGGCTTGCCTGTTGTGAGCATCCCGTACATNCCAGCAGCACTGATNCCAATACCCTGCTGACCACGGCTCATTCTCAATCTGTGAAATTTTGAACCGTACAACAGTTTTCCAAAGATTAAAGGAATCTGTTTCTTTAGGATCCCAGGACCGTTGTCCTGAATCGATACTTCGAATCGATTCTCTTTTATCTGGATGATCTCCACCCAGATTTCCGGGAGGATGCCCGCTTCTTCACATGCATCAAGCGAGTTATCCACTGCTTCCTTGACGGTCGTCAATAANGCTTTGCGNGGGTTGTCGAAACCGAGCAAGTGTCGGTTTTTTGCGAAAAACTCAGAGACCGAAATCGACCGCTGGTTTGCGGCCATCGATTGGGCTGTTGATCGTCGTTTCGAGGTGCCGTTTTTAGATACCGTTGCCAATGGCTATGTACTCCGTTACCTACATCGCACGAAAATCGTGCACTAAATCCATTGATGCTTTAAGGCGTTGGCTGACAACTTCTTTGCCGTAAACCGCATCTAATTTGTCGATGCTACCGCGGGCTTTGCAAGGCCTGCATTTAAGGCTCGCTTCGTGCCTATGAGTATCGANAATACTCATATCCAACGTCGTTTATGGTAAAGCGTGACGATTATATCGGTTATNCAGAGCGATGCACACCCGACTTTGTCACCCGTGTGACAGAACTGCTCATTCTTAGAGAAATGGGGTCACAATTACTCACCCGAATAGTCGGAATAAACCGAATTACTAACTGATGCACCATATCAAGGCAGTNGTGTATANGAATTCTATTCTGNGTACATGATTGTTAAATGGTAGCGTTAAGTGTGGCAGGGACTATTCGTTATATAGGGCATTTCAAACGAGGGAATGAATCGATGACAGCTAGGATCACAGTTAGCACAATACTCGCTCTGGCCATGATCATCACGTGCACAGAAGAAGTAGACGCAAAGAANCCAAAACTTCTTCGCTTTCGCACAACCGCAGTCAAACAANNGCAACAACAGGATGCTCCTGTTGCTGCTCAAGNGCCAAGTCACCAAAGACCATATCAAGCCCCGACGCCTCCCGTGTTGTTCTATAACTACTATGCACCGGTTCAAGGTGGCGGAATGCCTGCCCAGATTTACACTGCACCACGCGCTGTGCCGCCGACGGTCGGTCATGTTTATTCGACGTACCAACCATTCCTGCCACATGAATTCCTGTATCGGCACTACCGCACATACCATCACTATTTTGATGGTGGTCGTGGCATGACACGTACCCGTGTTATCTACTGGTAGTACAGTAGCAATCCAATCCAACTTATATCCCTTCGCTTAATTTGAGGTTCCCCCCCATGCTCATCAAGCTCAAGAAGATTGCCCTACTTGCCTTGGCAATGATCCTGGTCGCTGGTAGCAGCGAGAACGCTGAAGCCAGAAAACGACTGCTACCGTTTCGAAATCAAGAAGTACAGATGCAGGCTCAAATGGCAGCTGTGACTCCGTGGAATGGTAACTTCATGCATCAGGCATACGGTGCACCGGTTGCACTCGTCGTCCCGCCAAACGCCAACACATCGCGGCAGTATGGCTGGGGTGTATCCAAGAGCATCATCATGCCGTTGGGTCACCAGTACAATCTTGTATACCCGGGCGCAAACGTCTCCGGTTACGGGCCTTACCATGCAACTCCGCGTTGGCCACAAAACTCGAGCCAGTTTGGCGTCTACTACCTACGTGCACCNTGGTAGTCAGCCTGCAGTGCGGCACACTCTTTGAGAATTAGCTAGCGACTGGATTTACCGAGTAGTTCCAGGAAGTCGTTCTTATTAGGCGCCTTATCGATTCCTGTTGTTACTTGAAGGTACTTNATGCGTGTCGCGCACTCGTCTTTTTGCCCGAGCCTAAAATAGCCAAGTGCAACATTGTACTTGGCGCTAAACCATGCGGCAGATTCGGGAGGAGTGTTTCCGGCAATACGACGCCACTGCAGTATGGCCTGTTTCAAATATTCCCCATTCTCAGAATCCAAAAGCACATTACCGTACCCTCGCTGGATAATTCCACTTTTAGGATTCTGAGTCGCGAGTTGTTTAAAACTGGCGATCGCCTTATCCGTTTGGCCTGCATATGACAAGCTGAGCGCCCGCTGAAACTCCCACCTGCGTTTAAAGTCATCATCCTCGGACTCGATACGCTTGCTCAACAACTCTATGGTCTCGACTTGCAGTGCTCCGATGCGCTTGGTGATTTCCATGGAAGATTGGCTGGCAAGCATGGTNAGCTGTTCCAGCATTTCGATCCACCTACTTGGTTCGCCATTTCCAAGTTGCTCGATCAACTCGTTTGCCTCGGATTGTTGTCCGGTCGCTGCGAGCGCAACGATTCTCAAGCTGCTACTTGATGCGACCCAGCCGGCCGTCGGCTCGGGCAANCCTTCTGCACTCTGGTTGATGATGGAAAGGGCCTGTTGATAGGATCCCTTGTAACGTATTAACAGGCTCGCCAGAGAAAGAACTGCCTGCCGATCCCCGGGTTGCCATTGTTCAATATCCATCACGCGCATTGCAAAGTGTTCTACAGCACGGTCGGCCTGCTCATCCGCAGTTTGTTCGTCCAGTTGCTCGATTAANGCCACCCAACAAATCTCTAACTGTTTGAGCACTTTATCNAGTTGTCTAAAGTCACGTGAGACTTTGGAGTAGGCAAAGACCGCACGNTCCCATGCTTGATCCTGNTGATACTGCAGCCCTTGCCAGGTCCTTGCCTGGTCGACCGTTGGGCCTTGCGNCCAATGCTGTACATGCTCTGACAGTAANTCCACAAGTAACGGANGTACTTCTGGTTGTTCATTAACTTGTTTGAGTACATGTTGGACCACAATTAGGTGNAGCGTTGGTGAATACTCATGTTTTGGAATATNCAAAGCCAATTGTCTTAACTGGGCCAGATANCTTTCCGTTTCGTCTCGACTGAGATCAACCTGGGCTGCCTTGTAATACAGTCGGAATGCCGACTGCGTATCTTCCTGTTGTTCGGCCTGTACCGCACCAGCGCGGTAAGCGGCAATTGCTTCATCTAATTGTTCGCGTTTGAACAAGTCGTCAGCTGTTTTCTCAATAATTGCGAGGTTGTTCATGGTGGANCTTTGACCAGCAACATTAATTAACAAAAGCTCAGCTCTCCGTCCCCAATATGAGCCGTGCCGCTGCTTGATTTGGCTGACGAGTTGCAGTGATGCCTTTTGCATCTGATCAACCTTCTCTTCATTCATAGCATCTTCAGCTGCCCNCCATTCATGCAGGAATACTTCAAGCCANGCCATAAATAAATCCGGTGACGATACGCCGCCAATCGTCATGCGTTTATCGGAAAGCGATTGGATTTCCGATACCTTTTTCGCNGCCAGCAGAATTCGAATCTGCTCTGCTCGTAAACGAAGTTGTAAGCGAGGTGATGCTTTATCCACATCGACGCGGTTTAATACCTGAACGGCATCACCTAGCTGGCTAAGCAACCGATGTGANTGTGCAGCCAATAGTACGATATCACCAAATAGTTCATCTCTCTCATCAAGTTGAGCTATCGGCGCATCCAGCCGTTTCAAGCAGCGGTCGACTCCTAACAATCGATCACTTTGATTGCCGCCGTANGTTAGAGCTTGTTGGAGTAGTGCATGTGCCAAATGGTATTGGGTNTTAATTTGCACAGAGAGCAACTCTGCCTCACTAAGATCATCGCGCGGTGCAGAATTGAGCTTTGCAATAATNCCCGGTAGATCCCGTTCCAACTCTGTNAGCGAACGTATGGCCGCTCGCAGTGCTGTCCTCGAAGCATCAATTGCNTTTTGCTGATCGATAGCAATTGCAGATTCGTGTCTCAGCAATTCACCTTTAGATTTCTNAGCAAGAGCACCTTGTAGTCTCACGTGGATGGANAATGGTGATTCTGGATTTGCCGCTATGTACGCGNTAGTCGCTTCTTGTGCCANGGTCCAGGCCGANTCTCTATCAGTTGACGGNAGATTCAAACCATGATCGGCGTGCGTTCGAATCAGCTCGACAGTCCAAATCCCCTCATCCCGCGGTGAGAGCTCTTCGACATCTAATTGTTCATTGCAATAGTGGATAGCGGTGCCATACAACCCACGCGAACGCAGTCCATCCAGCAACTGTTGGTCTACATGATCAATCGCTGATACAACGCCAGCCCAAGAAATGCACACCGAAAAAGTGAGCATCATCAATCGAATGAATCGTGGCTGGTTATATGGTTGCATCATATCAACAGTTATCGACGAGTTAGTTTTCAACGAGATCACTAATCGCAAACTGTACCGAGTCAAATCCGGAAAGCAATGATAGATCATAAACATCAATGACATCACCAATCGGCACACCGTCATCCGGGTGAAGAATCACTGGGGCGTCTGTTTTAATATTTGCAATCACCTGAAGACGTTGACGTACGGCAGCCAATGACGGCGTATCCTGATCATTTACGGACCAGCTGGGGCTAGTACCATCCCAAATGATCCGGACAACTACATTTTCAAAATCAAAATCTGGAGGTGGCTCTTCACTTTGTGCGGCATCTGATCCAGCTTCCGCAGACACGCTGGTCGGCAACAGATATTCGACTGCCTGAAAGCTAGCCGTCCATACGAAAAACACCAGTAGCAGAAAGACAACGTCGATCATCGGTGTCATTTTCAGTTCAGCATCTCCACGATACCGATCAAAAACTGATGGTCGTCGCATTAGCTGCCCTCCTGCGGTCGGTAAACTGCAAAGGAAACATTCCAAATTCCAGCTTGAGTACAGGACAGCAGAATCGGCCGCACGGTTGCGTAATTTGCCTGCCTTGCTGTCCGAATTCGCACCTCTAATCCATGCCCGTCGATCTGCACCCGTTGGCTTAATCGCTGAGTAAGATGCTCCTGCGAAACTCGGTGGCCGCCAACGAGCAGGCCGCCATCCGCTGTAACGTTGATGACCACTCGGGCCGCCGGATCATCGGCGGCACTGGCACCGGAGTTGGCGTTTGGTAGATCCAGCTCCATTTGTGCTTCCTGTTTCGCCAGATGACTGGAAACCAGAAAAAAAATGATGAGTAAAAACACCACGTCTATCATGGGGGTCATATTAAATCCCACGCTGGACGTTTGAACTTGACTCGGCACCTTCATCAGGCAGTTTTACCTCCGGATTGAGCGCGCCTTTGTTTCCGTAGTGTTGACTTCACCGGTGCCATAATCGATTGAGTCACCGTGACGACTTCTGCGATCAGTTGATCCACTCGATTTCTAAATACAGCGAATGCACCAAGTGCCGGTATGGCAACCACCAGACCGCCCACGGTTGTTACAAGTGCCTGATATATACCCTCTGCTAATTCACCTGCACCGGCAGCACCCTGTGTAGAGGCGACTGTTTGAAAGGCAAATATCATTCCGGTAACTGTTCCGAGCAACCCGACCATGGGTGCGATATTTCCAATGACGGACAGATATTCAATCTTTCGGAACAAGCGGGCAGATTGTTCGGCGGTTGCATCCTCCATCGACTTTTCAATGGCATCCCAACCGCCTTCCAGTTCACTCATGCCGTGCATCAGGATTTGAGACAGCACGCTCGGGTTGGCTCGGCAGGTTTCATGAGCATCTCGCACCTTGCCAGCCTCGAGTAGCTGACGCACCGTTTCTGCTAAACCCTCTGGAATCAAAACGGAAGACCGCAGTGTCATTAAATGTTCGACAACCAGATAGACGGCGGTTATAGACAGTCCGAACAAGGCGATGAGGATGGTCAATCCAGTGATACCACCAGAAAAGAGGATGTCCATAAACCCGGCATCCGCGGTTACTGGTTGAGCAGGCTGTTGTGCGGCCGGCTGAGCAGCCACATTTTGATCCGGTGCCTCCTGACCTAGCGCATGTTGTTGCACCATGAAGGCTGCAACGACAACTATCAGCACGCCAGCCAAGTGGATCCTGGTCATTGGTTTCACGTTCTGTTCCTTCCATACATTGGAGTGTCGTGGGCTATCTGCAGCCCTCATTTTTCGTTCGGGCTTAACCGGTTTTGTATCTGTCCTGCAATCGCCTCGGCTCGTCGTGCAGCAAATGTGTCCTGGTACTTACCGGTTACCTCGCGGAGCAAACGTACCGCCTCCGTATCGCGTTCCAACTGGTCTAGCACACGAGCTGATTCCAGCAACGCTTCAGCAGACAATTGGTATTGTCCTGGATAGTGAATAGGGACACGCATCCAGTTTAGGATTGCATTTTGACTCTCGTTATTCCGGGCAAAACCATGAGCCAACAAGTAGTAAGGACCGGCACGCAGCGTATGTGGCATTCTCAACACGATTTGTTGCCAACGTTGTAACTGCGATTCTTTGACCATAGGAACCAATGGTCGCCACTTCTGTGTTGCAGCGAGCAGTGCCAAACTCGAGTTATTACTATTTTCGATCCGAGTTAAGGTTGTAATAGCATCCGTTCGTTTTGGTGAGTCCATTAACCAACTAGCACCAAGCAATTGAGTGATTTCACTGCTATCGGAACTAATCCAATTGCTGGCTCGCTGGATCATTTGAGGAGTGATGGTTTGACGTGACCAAATCAAAGGCAGAATCTCAAGATACAGTGCGTCATCATTCACCGATGATAAGCCTTCTATATATAGGTCTGCAGCTTCAACCCACTGTCCTAGTGCTGAAAGGCAGGCAATCTGCCGAGCGATGTTGTGCCGTCTAAGCCAAACGGAATTATGATTCCGGAATGCTTGCCGGTATAACGGAAGCGCATCGTCAAACTGAAAATCAGCTCTAAGGATCTCAGCCTGACTAAATGCCATACCCCAATCAGCGACAAAGTCGCTTAGACGTTCTACCGGGATTTCGCGGAGTGCACCGTTAGCTAATTCGATAGAAATAAAGGTCTGCTTGAATTCCAGAATAGTGCCGACATATCGAGTCTTCTTCTGACGCTTGTCATCCCAAACTTCTACTTCATCAGCGCACAACTTCAGGGCACTAAGACATACGAGTGCCAAAGTGAGAATTACCAGTAACGACCGTTGAAAAAGCGATGTCATAAAGCACAAAACCAAAGAGTCCCTAGCGCGGGTGCATTCTATGAAGCATAGGAATCTGAGGCAACGGACGTTACAGATTTGGCTCGGCAACTNCAAACGACNATGTCAATGAATGGCGCCGGCTACACACGGTATTAGATGGGTTCGCCGTCCCAAACGACAAAGGCTTCTAACGCTAAAAACTCCGGTAAGCCAAGGCGATTATATNCCTCTGCTGTCCCGCGATTTCGATCCTCTGCTCTTTCCCAAAACTCTCGTGGATCACTTCCCGGGAAGAGCGCTTCGTCTTTCTGGCTTTCATGCATGAAGATCGCTCGGCGTTTTGTGTCCAGGTGTTTTGGACTTAGTGGCACTGCAATATCAATTTCATGCATGGCATATTCCTGCCAGGCACCGCGATACAGCAGCACTTCAGGCCGCTTGCCATTTGCTTGTTCCAATAGCTCGACTGCNCGAAAGATTGCTTCAGCACAAACCCTATGTGTTCCATGGGGNTCGGATAAGTCACCAGCCACGTAAATAACATCCGGTTGTACGGTCTCAAGCAAATTTAAGATGATCGAGATATCAGCGTCTCCAACCGGACGCTTCTCCACCGTACCNGTTCTGTAAAACGGCAGGTCGAGAAAATGCAGATTATCCTCTCGACAACCTACTTCAACGGCTCCGGCTTTGGCTTCACTCCAACGAATCAATCCCTTGATTTTGAGCACGGCATCGCTGTCCGGCACACCTGGTTGTTTTTCTTTGAGTGCCCGAGCTACTCGCTCTTCAACATCCAGCGATTGCTGTGTGTCGATNCCAAATAAATGGTTGTACTCGGTAACTAAGTCCGCAACGCGTTTTGCGTCGTGATCAAATACAGCAATATTGCCGCTGGTCATGTAAGCAATGTGTGTTTCGTGACCTTCTTCCACGAGTCGGATTAAAGTACCACCCATGCTAATGACGTCATCGTCAGGGTGAGGTGAGAAACAGATTACCTTTTTTGAACCNGGCCAAGGAATTGGATTCTCGTGAATCGTGTTCATTAACCAACCAAATACCCGCTTGGCCAGTTCATGAGCCGGTCCATGATGCCGTAACAACTGATGCAGGTTGTAGTTGCGGAAGTCGTCATCATCGAGCTTTAGTAACGCTTTGCCGGTTTCATCACACAACCAAACNAGTGCCCGGGTGATGAGTGCCTCATCCCACTGGACATTGCCGAGNAGCCAAGGTGTGCACTCGNCCGTCAACTCGCTTGCTGCGGCCGGATCGATACAAACTGTTACATCATCATGGTCTTGCAGCACAGTNGCCGGAACACGATTCGTTATAGGACCTTCCGACAATTCCCTAATCACATCTGCCTTATGTTCTCCAAGCGCCGCGAGGACGACCTGCTTTGCCGAGANAATAGTACCAAGNCCCAATGTGATACCTTGAGTTGGNACATTTTCTTCCCCAAAAAANTCACTTGCTGCCGATCGTCGCGTNACAGGATCAAGTAAACAAACTCTGGTCCGACTATTTCGAACACTAAACGGTTCGTTNAATCCAATGTGNCCGTTCGAACCAACTCCAAGTACGACGAGATCTAAGCCGCCTGCCGCTTCAATCTCTTCTTCGATTCGCTCACACTCCTGCTGTTGCTGAGTCAAATCCCCGGTTGTATTTGGCACAAAAGTCTGGGTTNTCGGAAGNTTGATATGGTCGAATAGCTGAGCAGCCATTCGCGATGTCATACTTTGATCCTGTGATAGATCGATGCCNCTGTATTCGGTTAATCCAAATATGATGGTCTTGGAAAAATCCAGATCGTCGTGCTTGTGAAGCTCAATCAACTCTCTGTAAACNCCAACCATCGTACTGCCACCAGCCAGTCCGATTACAGCGTTTTGGCCTTCATCATTGCAGTGACCAATCACTTCTGCGATTCGGCGTGCAATAAACTGAGCGGTTTCAATAGGCGTACTGAAACGAAGCACCGGAATCATNACACCAGATGGGTGTGATACGGCTGGTTCCAAGTTGTTGCGTTGTTNTTCAGTCTTTTCCACAGATTGCTGACTCAATTTAATAACGGACTAAGACAAGATGAGGTATTCGCAAGAAGTGTGCTGGTACACAGATTGTTTTATTGTAGAACACCTATAAGAATGCTCTAGGATGTACCGGCATTATTCCGGAAAAGAAAATGTAAGTTGTGGAAATGGAACGATTATTCCGTTCAAAAAGGCAAAGTGGTCTTATGCTAACCGGCACTGGTTACGGATAACACACCCAAAAATAATATGATCCAAATTCATACGTATGACAGCTATGAAGACCTGAGTAAGCATGCCGCGCAGTTGGTATCTGATCAAATTCGCATGAAGCCTGATTCTGTCTTGGGGTTAGCTACAGGCAGTTCACCGGTCGGGCTATACAAAGAATTAATTCGGATGCATCAGGAAGAGGATTTGGATTTCGCAAACGTCACGTCATTTAACTTGGACGAGTATCTCGGACTTAATCCGGAGCACGCACAAAGTTACCGGACGTTTATGAATCAAAACCTGTTTGACCACATCAATATTGAAATCGTACGCACGCATGTTCCCAGTGGCATTGCTGAGGACATCGCTGCCATGGCTTTGTCTTATGAACAAGCAATTCACAATGCCGGCGGAATCGACTTGCAAATACTTGGTATTGGCTCGGATGGTCACATCGCATTTAACGAACCTGGTAGCGCTCTGGATTCCAGAACACGTGTCGTCGACCTGGAAGAGCAGACCATTAGAGATAATGCCCGTTTCTTTGAATCGATTGACGATGTGCCACGACAGGCAATCACTATGGGTGTCGGCACCATTCTTGAAGCACGGGAAATCATTCTTGTAGCCAATGGCGAAGGCAAATCTGCTGCGGTAAGCGATGCAGTTCAAGGTGACGTATCTACACAATGCACTGCCAGTGCACTTCAGAATCACTCGAAAATCACATTCATTCTCGATAAGGCCGCGGCAGCCCGACTAAACATTTGACTTGAGATGGCACTGGTGACATTGCATTCGCTTGAGTAAATCGGACCGCGGCCATAGAATGCAGGTGTTCATGGATGAGTCCCAAGGAGGGGTAAGTCAGATCTTTGTCCGATGCTTGAGTAATGGATGCTCATAGGTTAGCACGGCAACTTTCTCTGATAGACCTTTGAGTTGGATGCTCAAGCGTGATGCTTTTCTATTTCCCCCTCCCATACCTGTTTGTGGAATAGCACCGATTAGTCGATGAGTGAACTTCATCACGAGTGTGGCGTTGCTGCCGTTTATCACCTGCCAGGCGGTGAATTGAGCGACCTTTGTGTAGAACAAGGGGCGGAAGAAATCTCACGGCTCATGCCGCGCATGTTGCTGGATATTCAAAACCGTGGCCAACTCGCCGCTGGAATCACGAGCTTCAGTAATTCGCGCGATCAGCTGATTGACACGCACAAGGATATCGGAACCGTACACGAAGTGTTCCGACTCTCACATCGCGGTAAGAGCGAAGCCTTGATGCAGGAATACGCCGGGTGTGCCGCAATCGGACACGTGCGTTATGCAACATGTGGACAGGAAGACCGTTCCTATGCTCAACCGTTCGAAAGACATCACATTCAGAAACACAAGTGGTTTAGCTTTGCCTTTAACGGGCAGTTAGCAAACTACCCACAACTTAGAGATAGGTTGCTTAGCGATGACAATCATCATCTGGCTCGGGAAACCGACACGGAGATCGTGATGCACGAGCTAAGCCGCGAAATGTCGGGTGACCGCAATCCAACGTTAATCGAAGTGATGCGAAATGTGAGCCAACGATTTGATGGCGCTTATTGCATCGTTCTGCTAAACGCCCAGGGTGATATGCTGGTTGCTCGCGATCCATTAGGTATCAAACCGCTGTGCTATGCTAAGCGAGGTCCGTTGTTTGCTGCTGCCAGCGAGAGTGTTGCCCTGTTAAATGTTGGGTTTGATAGTGATGAGATCAAGTCACTTGAACCTGGTCATGCCATTACCATCGTTGATGGTGAATTTAATATCGAACAATTTGCTGAAACCCCAGGTCGACGACACTGCTTCTTCGAGTGGATCTATTTTGCAAATGTCGCTAGTACGCTAGACGACAGATCGGTATACATGTCCCGTACAGCACTCGGGGCAGAACTTGCTCGAATCGAACAGGATGAGGGGATCATAACGATCGACGATGACACCATTGTTGTACCGGTGCCGGACACCAGCAAGGCTGCTGCGGACAGTATGGCTTACGAGCTTGGCGTACCATGTCGCGAAGGTCTCATCCGAAATCGTTACTCTGGACGTACATTTATCGAAGGTGGACAAGGGCGGCGGAAAAAAGCGGAAACCAAGTACACACCATTGCGCGAAGTGCTCGAAGGCAAACGTGTCATTTTAGTAGAAGACTCAATCGTTCGTTCCACCACGATGAAAGTGCTGCTAGGTAGAATTCGGGAGCTTGGTGGTGCTCGCGAGATTCATGTACGCGTTGCATGCCCACCAATCGTCGCACCTTGCTTCTACGGCATTGATATGTCGACGGTCAGTGAATTGTTTGCACCAAAATTCCTCAACGGTGGGCCGCTTACCCTCGAAGTTCAGCAGGCAATGGCTACGCAACTTCAGGCAGATTCACTGCGGTATTTACCAGTTGAATCCATCGCTCGCTCGATTGGTTATACGAGCGCGGAGTTATGTCAGGCATGCATCACTGGTGCTTACCCGACTGCCGTCGGCCAACAGTTGTACGAAATCGCACTTAACAACTGCGAAAACGGCGGCACCGACTCTCGTACATATGAAATCAGCAGCGTGTGATTTCACTTGCGTCGCTGTTTCCCAATACCACATATGATTCCTGTGTGTATGACGGCAATTCTATAAATCACGTTGAATGCCGATTTAGGCTTTTGCACATCCAGAATTTGTCAGTCATAGTGCAAGTGGTGACGTTGTTTCCCGCCACATCCATCATTAAATCAAACACCGATGACTGACCTTGTTAGACAAGAGATCGCCGCTGCCGCAAAAAGAATTGTGGTCAAAGTTGGTACGCGCGTCCTCACTGGCGATGATGGACAACTAAACCTCAATCGAATTCATCACTTAGCACTCCAGTTACATCAAATCGGTGTCGCGGGCAAAGACGTGATTCTCGTCAGTAGCGGGGCGGTTGGTGCCGGGATGGGTAAGCTTGGCCTGACAAACCGGCCGTCAGACCTTAGTCGGTTGCAAGCCGTTGCGGCCGTTGGTCAAACTGCTCTGATGAAAGAGTATGAGCAGGTTTTCAGCGACCATGATCGCACTGCTGCTCAAGTCCTCTTAACTGCAAAAGATCTGGATGATAGAGCTGGTTACCTGAATGTCAGAAACACATTGCTCTCGTTGCTGGATATCGGGATCATCCCGATCGTAAATGAAAACGACACGGTTTCGGTCGATGAGCTAAAAACAACTTTTGGGGATAATGATCGCCTCGCCGCACTTGTTTCCAATCTGGTCGGTGCCGACCTACTCATCATCCTTTCAAACGTTGATGGGCTGTTCGATGGGCCACCGGATGAAGAATCCACCAGGCGCATCCCCCTTGTTAAAGATATTGCATCGGCAAGTGGGGAATTTGTTCATGATCAACACAACCAGCTCTCTCGAGGTGGAATGGCCAGCAAGCTTGATGCTGCGACCGTTATAACGAATGCCGGTGAAAACATGATCATCGCCAACGGTAAGGTTGATAATGTGCTAATCGACATCCTTGCTGGAAATGATGTAGGAACCTTATTCATGGCAAAAAGCGAAACGATGTCGTCATGGAAACGATGGCTTCGATTTTCTGCACAGCCTCGTGGCTCCATTGCCCTGGATCAAGGCGCGTGCGAGGCCGTGAGTAAACAGGGTGGCAGCATCTTGTCGATTGGAATTACTGCGGTGGATGGTGAATTCACTAAGGGCGACGCCGTCCTGATTATTGACATGGACGGCAATGAAATTGCGCGTGGATTAACGAATTACGACGCCTCGGAAGTGCAGCAGATAAAGGGCCTGAGTTCTGATCGGATCCTTGAGACACTCGGTTACCGCCCTTATGAAGAAGTCGTGCATAGAGATAATATCGCGATGTAGATCCTGCCTAAACTTATTGGCAGATTCTCATGGCCGTGTTAGTCTAAAATACTTGATTCCTATATAGGTTGATCAACTAAATAACTCCTTAATCAACAGGTGAGTAGCAATGACCAAACCTCGTCGCAAACTCAAAAAAGCAAATCACGGTAGCCGTCCGGCCAATGCAAAGGCTCGCAAAGCAAAACGAAAGAAAATCCGGACTTAGTGCTCGCCGCGTAGCAATTCTGCCTAGGTAAGAATTTTACAAACACAAGGGTATCCAAAGTGGTCGCCAAAGAATTCCTGGTGGATCTCGACCAGATCGACATGGAAAATGTAATTGCAGATCGCGATGAGATTGCTAAGCACAATCCACAGCGGTTTGAAATGGAACAGCTCAGTGCTGTGGTATATCTCGATGAAGAGTCGCTGACTATCGTCGGTTATAAAGACATCACCGAAGATGAGTTTTGGGTGCGGGGGCATATGCCAAATATACCCCTAATGCCCGGCGTTATTCAGCTGGAAGCAGCTGCTCAGCTTTGTAGTTTTATCTGTCAGTATCTGGATGTATCCGGAGCCGATATGGTTGGTTTCGGTGGGCTGGATAACGTCCGTTTTCGCGAAGCAGTTCTACCTGGTGATCGCCTAATCGTCATATGCAGACTTACAAGAGTGCGGCGGCAGCGCATGGTTGTCTGTGACTTCCAATGCATCGTTAACGGTGAAATTGCCTGCGAAGGAACGCTCCGAGGTATTCCATTACCCCTCGCTGCCCTAAAAGCAGCACTTGCAAGACCCGAATGACGGTTAACCGGATGCAATGACGAGGTGAGCATTGGGACGACGTGCATTAAGAAAACTTAATCCAACTCTGGATCTGAGCCCATACTATGCTGAAATCGAAGATCTGACCGACGAATGTACTGTCGCAGATTTCTTTACCCAGCAACAACCTCTCGAAATAGAGGTTGGCAGCGGGAAAGGTCTCTTTATGCAGACGGCTTCCGTTGATCATCCGGAGCGAAATTTTCTTGGCATTGAAATCGCTCGAAAATATGCAAAGCACTGTGCATCGCGCCTAGCGCGACAAGAACAGGCAAACGCTTTTATGCTGCAGGGCGATGCACTTGGGTTTATCTCAAAGCATATTGCGAATAATATTGTCGCCGCCATTCACGTATACTTCCCAGACCCCTGGTGGAAAGCTCGTCATCGAAAACGGCGCGTCATGAATGAGTCGTTCGTCACGGACATCATTCGTTGCCTCATACCGAATGGAATCTTGCACTTCTGGACAGATGTAAAAGAATACTTTGATGTAACCTTAGAGTTGCTCGAGGGCTTTCCGGAACTCAGCGGCCCAAAGGCAGTAGAAGAAAAAACTGCTAAACACGACTTGGATTACCGAACACACTTTGAAAGACGGATGCGAAAGAACGATATCCCCGTCTACCGCAGTCAATTCATCCTTTCGTAATGAAAGAGTCCGAACCCCTCCGATGGAAATCATTTCTTTACCTCATCCGACTTTG